>JANRLP010000021.1:0-102163 GCA_033762425.1 Leptospiraceae bacterium | reverse complement strand
TCGAAGCAATATGCACAAAATTTCTGTAAGAAATTTTGTATCTGCAAGCCTCCCGCTTGATAGCTATCGGCTTTCGATGGTCAAAAAATTTCGGTAATTGAGGTTGTCGAAGTAAGCAATTTATTGACCGAAGCTGAGAGCAGGAAATGACGCCCAAAAAAATTTTAACTCACAATCTCTTATTTATAATTGTTATCTTTAAAGATTGCTTGCAAACATTTTACAAAAGTGGAGTTGCAGCTTCCCATTTTTGTTTCCAAGTTTCGGGAACAAGATTTGGTTCTGTTTCCAATTTTTCTTGTTTCAAGATTCCATTATCAATCTGAAAAATATAGAAATAACCTTTACTTCCAATTTTTTCAAATTTATTATATGTATCTATATTTTCTTCTTCTTGTTTTTTTGCACAAATGGGAAGTTCCCTTAAAATGAAAAGTGTATTCTTGGAAGGATCTATTCTATATTGATTGTAACTGATAGGAACTAGATAGGATACTTCCCTTGTAGAGCAATATGCTTCAGCACTTTCTTCATATTTAAAATATTTTGGAGCATCATTTGTAATTGCTAGCAGGTTTGATTCACTTGTAGCACAACAACAATTACAAACTCTTCCTGAATAAAAAATAAACCCTGCCTTGATAGACTCTTTTTTACTTAGCTCCATATCATATAGACCAATAGTATAATCCCAGTTTACAGATTTAATACGCAAAAATTGGCTACTCATTGCACATTCACTAGAATCATTTGGATTTATTTTTGATGGTTCAAATTGTATTTTTGTTTTCTGATATGAATATTGTGGTTCTATTTTACTGGATGCAGTTCCTAAATGATCTTTGAATTCTAAAAAAGTATAATCATCACCTGAAGTATCATTTTCTACAGTCGAGGTCATCGATGTTATATTGTAAGGTGGTTCCCAGTTTTGGTCTTCAGTGAGTATAACGAATCCTGAAAACAACCAACCTATTTTGTCTTCATACTGAACTCTCATCCAGAATCCTTTCTGTTTTTGGATTGTAAATACTTCAGGGTTTGCAGAAAGAATCTTTCCCTTGGAATTCAAAGGTAGAGTAAGAATTTTTTTAAAAGATTGCCCCGCTCCCTCTCTCAAGTTGAGTCCGGAATTTTCAGTTACAAAAAAATACAATGCGGGGATTTTTGAACTAAAATCTTCTGAAGAAGATGAAAACTCTTTTTCGTTATATTTAAATTTAATCAGAGTTTTTCCATTAACTTTCTCCAAACTAACTAGTTTTACTTTTTCCATAATAGGTAATATCTGTTCTGAATCTAATTTCAAACCTTGGACTTTTTTATTATAAATATATTCAGGTAATTTTTCAGCGAAATCTGATTCAGAAATTCGAAAGTAATCTCCTCTTGTAACGTAAGCTTTCCAAGAATCATTTGAATTCAATTTCTCTTTGATAAAAATTTCTTGACCAAAAGAAAGAGATATTACTTCCTCTGAATTGATTTTACTGACAACAACTCCATTAAAATTGGTAATATACCTTTTTTTATCAGACAAACCACAATTGATTATGGAGACCAAGGCAATATATGTGATAAAAAATTTTATTTTCATCTTTGACTCCTCGGGGAAATAACGTTAGATATATTTAAAAATATTTACTTAACCAAGCAAGGATTATTTGATTCAACTATACTATCAATGAAATATTATTGCGAAATAGAAACAAAACCACTTGATTAATCCTCTTTAAACTATTCTGTTCGTGACAAAAGAGAAATTAGTTTTTTGTTAAAAAAACTAGTTTCATTTCCAATCGGATGAAAAAATAATTCATCAAATTTTTCTACAGTTTCTAAAGATTGCTTTGCAATCTTCTTTCCTTTTAGAGTTAGATCAATTGTTTTTGCTCTAGTATCTTTATTATGTTGCACTCTTTCTACTAAACCCTTTTTTTCTAAGGTTCTTAGAACCATGGAAGTATTCATTGGATCCATCTTAGTATGATTAGAAAGAGTAATTTGATTGATCTCAAATTCTTGATTTCTGAACCATAAAATGCTTGCAAGCAAAACAAATTGTGAATGAGTAAGATCATACTTAGTAAGTGATTTGCGGATTTCTCTTTGCCAAAGATTAGTTACCTGCCAAAGTAAAAATCCTGTACTATCGTTTTCCGACTTAAATCTAAAATCAGCCTTAGACATGAACTTTAGATTTGCTTTCAGCAATAGAAATTAATTTTTGAACAGCTATTGGCAATCCTTTTTCTATATTTTTTCCGATCACTCTTGAAAATAAAAATGTCAAGGCTCCTCTGATCTCAACTCTATGAGTTACTACTAAACCATTTTCTTTTTCTGTGATAGAATGGAAAAAATCTAATGTACAAAGAGGTAATTTAGTGCTATCTGAAAATCCTTTCAAATATTCAAGTCCTGTTACTTGAAATCTAGTTTTGGGTCCATCTTTTGGTTTTAGAATTCCAAAAGTATCTTTTTGAAAATTCCCTTCTAATTTAGAATATTCAATCTCAGAATCCCATGTATTCCAATTTTCAACATCCGCCCATAAAGCCCAAATCTCTTCCTTGTTTGCTTTTGTTTCCAAACTAACCTCAGTAAACCACATATCCTAATCTCCTTCATTGTATGCACGATTATAATATTTATACATATAATAAGTGCACATATTATTTAAAGAAAAATTTTTAATTTTTTTATTTTCAATTCGATTTTCTACCGCAAAGAACTTACTGAGGGAAATTATCTTTAAAAATGAAAATTGTTGACCAAGGATGATAGTAAGAAAGAATTCCTTGTTACTGAACAGAATGCTCACTATTTACAAAATTGACACCAATGAATCATTTTAAACCAATTTATAACTTGAATTAAATAAGATTTATTCAAATAATTTAATTTCATTTGAACAAAATTTGCTTCAATCTTTAATTAAATATCTTATAAGGAATTCATAATATTCATTTATTCTAATAATAAGAATATTTCAAAGAATAAATGATTTTATTAATGACAAAAGAGTTGAGATTATTACCAATTTTAAGATAGATAATTTGTTAAGAAAAACAGATGATTAAATAGTAATAGAAAAACAAACGAATAAAAAATAGCTTGAATTTCATCAAAATTATATAAAGTTATTAGGAGTGACTTCATTGATTTCAAGTTTAAAATATGAAATAAATTATTTAATTAATAAATTATTAGCTTTTCATGTTTTTATCTTTTTGTTATTTCTATTGAATACTTCTATATACTCAAATGAAATTTCAGAACCAATTGTCAATTTTACAAACTCTAAATCAGTGCAAAAAATTGGGAAGCAAGTTCTAGTGTTTGAGGATAAGGAATCCAAACTAGGAATTGAAGATATTCTTAGTACTGTAAACCAAGTAAGTTTTAAGCAAAACAATAAACAAATTCTTAGTAGAAGAGCATCCAATAGCACTTATTGGTTAAAAGCAACTTTGGAAAATCAATCAAGGGAAGATGCTTGGTTAGAATTAAAAAGTACTTTCATCTGGTACATTGATTATTATAAAGAGGTGAACGGAAAGTATGAGCTATTTTTCCAGACCGGTTCTTTAAGACCAGAAACTGCAAAAGCCTATCCATCCAATACATTCTGGTTACCCTTAGGATCTTCATCAGAGAAGCAAACGATTTATATAAAAGTTTATACTCAAAGACCTCTTGAGATTCCCTTGAGTATTGGAAGCATTCAATCTCTAAACCAAGAAAGAATCAATCATGAAAGATTGATCCTAGGATTTGTTGGTCTTATGATTGCCATGTTTATCTATAATTTATTTCTATTAATCTCTACAAAAGATCCAATTTATATTTGGTATATGTTATATCTGTTAACTGCAACACCTTCAACTCTTTATATGAATAACTATCCATTCCTAAATTATTTTTTCCCAGAGTCCAGTGAATTATTTTTTGTGAAACATCCCTTTACTTGGTTAAATTTTCCTAATGCATTCTTATGTCTATTTACAGTTAAATTTCTTATATTAGAAAATAAAAAATTTTTTCAAAATATCATAATAGTATTCTTTACAATTTTTTTTATAATATTTCCTATTCTAGATGGATTTGAAATCATTCGCCATGACAAATTGGTTCCCATAGTTCAACTATTTAATATATTTTCTTCACTCTTCCAATTTTGTGCAGGGATTTATCTTTGGATTCGATACAAAGAACCTAACGCTATTTATTATACTGTTAGTGGAATCTGGTTAATCTTTGGTATTAGCCTATACTTTTTGACTGTGAATGGAACATTAGAATATTCTAATATTTTTAGAAGTTCTATGATTTTTGGAATCGCAATTGAAACTTCCCTATTCTCCTTAGCCCTAGGAAATAGACTGAATATAATTCATGATGAAAAAGAAATCATTAAAGAGAAACTTGTTGATACTATCACCAAACAAAATCAATTGCTAACAGAATCTGTAAAAGAGAGAACCTCTGAATTAGAAGATTTAATGAACATCTTAGAGATGACCAATAAAGTAGCAAGAATTGGTGGATGGGAAGTGAATATCACTCAAGGTACATATACTTGGTCTAGACTCACAAAAGAAATTCATGAAATTGAATTAGATAAACAACCAGATCTAAAAGAAAGTATCCTGTTCTATAAAAAAGGAGAAAGTAGAAAAAAGATCACAAATGCTTTGGTAGAAATTTTAAGTGAAGGAACTCCATTTGATTTAGAACTAGAGCTAATCACAGCAAAAGGGAAAGAAGTCTGGGTAAGATCCATTGGTGAGTCTGTTTATGTAAATGGTGTATGCACAAGAATCTATGGGACAATTCAAGATATTGACAAACAAAAACGAAACGAAATCGAAAAGTTAGAAATGCACCACCAATTGATGAGTGCACTAGAATCCACAGCAGATGGAATCTTGATTGTGGACAACGATAGAAATATCATTCAGTATAATAATATTTTTGCTATGATGTTTTCACATGATAAAGAAACTCTAAAAACTCATAATGAAAAACTTGCAATAGAAGATGTTACTATTAAAATAAAGGATCCTGTTCAGTTTGAAAAAAGAATAGAAGCTATCTATGCAAAGCCCAATGAATCCAGCTTTGATATTCTAGAACTTTTGAATGGAAATGTATATGAAAGATTTTCGAATCCATTCAAGGTAGAAAATAAAATTCTAGGAAGGGTTTGGTCTTTTAGAAATATCACAAAGAGAAGAGAAGACGAAGAAGCCTTGCGAAGAGCAAAGGAAATTGCAGAGAATGCAAACAATGCAAAGTCAGAATTTCTAGCGAATATGAGTCATGAAATTCGTACTCCACTTAATGGGGTAATTGGATTTAGTGATCTACTCATAAACACTCCACTAAATCAAAGCCAAAAAGAATATGTGGATACAATTTATAGTTCAGCCAATACTTTATTGTCACTTGTGAATGATATATTAGATTTTTCTAAAATAGAAGCGGGAAAATTTGAACTCTCCATTGAAAGAGCTAATCTTTTAGAAATTGTCAATCAATCAGCAAATATCATTAAGCATAGATTGTTGGATAAAAAAGTTGATCTCATCATTACTTATCCACCAGATCTACCAAAATTTGTGATGGTAGATGGAATGAGACTCAAACAAATTATTTTAAACCTTTTAAGCAATGCAGCCAAGTTTACTGAGAATGGAAGTATTGAACTTAAAATTGAAGCAAACAATATAATCGAAACTCATAATCTCATGAAATTTACTTTTTCAGTAACTGATACTGGAATAGGAATTTCCAAAGATAAATTAAACAAAATTTTTGAAGCCTTCTCTCAAGAGGATAGTTCTACTAGCAGAAAGTATGGAGGCACTGGCCTTGGACTCACAATATCTAATAGTTTGTTATACTTAATGAATTCAAAATTGAAATTAATTTCTGAACAAGGCAAAGGCAGCACATTTTATTTTTCATTGAATCTAATGGTGGATAGAGAAACAGAATTAAACAAGATCAACGACCTTAAAGAGTTAAATATTCATGAGAAGAAAGATATTCATAATCTAAATTATAAGATTCTAGTTGTGGATGATAATCTTATCAACCTTTCCTTGGCTAAGGTTGTTTTAAAAAAGATCAGCAAGAACTTTCAAATTATTGAAGCTAAGAATGGACAAGAAGCAATTGAAAAATTTCAAAACGATTCACCAGATTTGATATTTATGGACATCCAAATGCCCGTGAAAAATGGATTTGAAGCTTCCTTAGAAATACGAAACTTGGAAAATGAAAAAAGAGTTCCCATAATTGCTCTCACTGCTGACACACTCAAAGAAGACATAGATAAATGTTTTAAAGCAGGAATGGATGACTATGCAAGTAAGCCGATCCTAAAAGATAGATTCGAAGAACTCATTGATAGATGGCTTGTAAATAATTTTATTCCTTAAGAATCCAATTCACACAATTTCAGAGAAGCAACTAAAGTCAAAAAAGGTAGTGTTCTTTATTCATTCTTCTCTTCTACAACCCGAATGGCCCAATTGATAAACGTCTAATGCGAGTTGACCTAGACCAGTTCTATCGTCCCGTGAAGGTAGGTTTCAAGGGAATTAGTAAGATTTTTTTAAATCTGAACCTGTAGTAATTTTCTATTTTTAGTTTTATTAAGGAAAAATTACAACTTGATTCAAGAAGTATGAAAGTTATTTTTGCTAAAATGCAAAAGGTATATAATTTTAATGCTGGTCCCGCAATGTTACCTGTTGAGGTGATGCAAAAGGCTCAGGATGAGTTTTTAAACTATAAAAACTCTGGAATGTCCATAATGGAAGTAAGTCATAGAGGAAAACATTTTGAAGAAGTGCTTAACTCTGCGGACAAAAACTTACGCAATCTTCTCTCTATTCCTGAAAACTATTCTGTGGCATTCTTCCCTGGGGGGGCAACTTTCCAATTTTCTGCAGTTCCCATGAACTTAATTGCCAAGGAAGAACACGGAGACTATAGTCTCACGGGAGTTTGGTCAGTTAAAGCATTCCAAGAAGCCAAAAAACTTGGGTATGGGGCGAATTGCATTTTTGATGGAAAAGAGATTCAGTATTCTAGGATTCCTAAGATCACAGAAGAAAATATTTCTAAAGACTCTAAGTATCTTTTTATCACGTCTAACAATACTATCTATGGTTCTTGTTATAAAAAAATTCCTGACGTTAGTTCTGTTCCAATGATAGCTGATATGACTAGTGACCTCCTCAGTAGAAAAATTGATGTAAGTAAATTTGCTTATATATTCGCTGGTGCTCAGAAAAATATTGGTCCCTCTGGTTTGACTGTCGGAATCATTAGAAATGATTTATTGGAAATGAAAAAAGGACCAGTACCTGTTTTATTGGACTTCAAACAATACTTTGGAAGTAAGTCTCTATACAATACTCCCCCTACTTTTTCAATATACATTGCAAATCTTGTTTTTGAATGGTGTTTGCAAAAAGGTGGGCTAGAAGTCATTGAAAAAGAAAATGATGCTAAAGCAGAACTTCTATACACTTACTTAGAAAATTCAAATCTATATACTCTGCCGATTGAAAAAAATTCTAGATCAAATATGAACGTTGTTTTCCATTTGAAAGATAAATCTTTAGAGAAAAAATTTATTGATGAGTCTGAGTTATTGGGCTTACATGGTCTTGCTGGTCATAGAGATGCTGGAGGTATGAGAGCTTCCATCTATAATGCTATGCCAATAAAAGGTGTTGAAACTCTTATTGAGTTCCTAAAAACTTTTGAGGAAAAGAATGCTTAATTTAGTAAAAAATATTAAAATCAGAACTAAACTCTACTTTAGCATTGGGATTCTTCTAATACCAATTTTAGGTTTACTCTATCTCACGATCACGACTCAAAATAGAGCAATAAATTTTGGAGACAAAGAAGTAATTGGGATCAACTACAATCTTCCCGTGATACTACTCATGAATTCTGTGATGAGATCTAAAATACTATTCAATGATAACTGGAGTGATAAAGAAACTAAACTCAAATTTCTAAAGGCTGATGAAGAAAAGATTGATGCCATGCATAAAAAGTTTGGTAAAATTCTACAGACTGAAAAAGAATTAGACGCCTTTAATAGTTCCATGTTAGATTTTAATCAAGCAAAGACAACAGAAGATAGTTTAAAATCAATTTCAAAAGTCATAGATTCCTTATCCAAACTAAATCAAATTGCAGGAGACACTTCAAATCTTATCCTAGACCCTGACTTAGATTCTTATTATCTAATGGATGCAACACTTTTAAAGCTACCATCAATCCTTCTAAGACTAGATAAAATTTTTAGCTTAGCAATCTCAGAAAAGATGAGCCCAAGTGTTGATGTTAGAAAAGAATTATTGCTAACACTAATACTATTGTCAGAAGATATTAAACTTACTAAAACTTCTTATGAACTAGCCATTAAGTATAATAAAAATCTTTTTGGGGAATTAAATGATGAAACCCAAACTTTTTTCAAAGATATTGAATCCTTTCAAGAACTAACAAATGAAACCTATAGCAAGGAATCTACGAAAGAAGGATTTGATAAACTTCAAACAAAAGCAATTAGTGTTTTAGATTCTATCTCGAAGCTCTATCAACTCACAGCATTTTCACAAAGAAGTTTGATAGAAAAAAGAGTGAATGAATTTCAGTTAGAACAAAGATTCTCACTGATCATCGTTATACTCATCATACTTCTAGCAATGATTCTTCAAAGATCGATTGTTCATAGCATAGCTGATCCAGTAGAGAATGCTGTAGTAAAGTTTGAAAGCATGGCATCGGGAAAACTGAATGAAAGAATCGATTATAATTCTAAAGATGAGATAGGAAAACTAAGTATATCTATTGATAAATTCATGAATAATCTTTCTTCCATAATCAGGTTAATCATTGATATTTCAGAAAAAAATCTGGATGCATCAAAGGGTATGGATAAGATTTCAAAAGAAATTTCTGACTCAGTCAATACTCAGGCTGCAGGAAGTGAAGAAACTACTGCAGCACTAGAAGAAATCTCAGTGACATTCGATAATATTGCTGCCTCTATTTCTAGAGAAGCTAATGATATTCTTGAAATTGGCTCTCTTTGTCGAAAAATTATTGACTCAAATAAGATTGTTTCCAAACAAATTGAAACACTCGCACAAATTTCTGCTAGTTCCTCCAATGAAGCAGAAAGAAGCAGTGGAACAGTAGGTAAAGCTACAGCTTCCATGGAGGAAATTAAACGCGTAACCCAAGAGATTGGAAAAATTCTATCCATCATTCGTGAAATTTCCAAACAAACACATCTACTATCGTTAAACGCAAGTATTGAAGCGTCTCGTGCTGGGGAAGGTGGAAAAGGTTTTGCAGTTGTTGCAGAGGAAATTTCTAAACTCTCAGAAAAAACATCTCAGAGTGTTGCTCAAATTAAGAGTTTAATCGATGAGACAGAAACTGCGATTTCTGATGGAACAGAGAGTGTGAGTAAGGCAGTGGAATTTTTAAAATCAGTCACGATAAACATTAACAGAATCAATTCTAATGCACAAGAAGCAAAAGAAGAAGTTGCA
Source organism: Leptospiraceae bacterium (assembly GCA_033762425.1). GTDB lineage: Bacteria > Spirochaetota > Leptospiria > Leptospirales > Leptospiraceae > JANRLP01. Next base: position 92,564 of record JANRLP010000021.1, on the reverse strand, counting down.
ACCCAAGAGAAAAGCATCACTCTAATTGACAAAAGTTATTCTGAACTGACTAAGATTAGTAGTGAAATTGGTATCAGTGCAACTCAAGAAAAAAAAGCAATAGAACAAATTTCTTTAAGCATGAATTCTATCAACGATGAAACCCAAGCTATTGCCAGCAACTCTAATGAACTTGCTGAACTTTCAGGAAAACTTTTAGAATTGACTATGCTTTTGAATAAAACAAATAAAAATTTTCAAGTATAAGAATGTGTAAAAGTCTATTAACTAATTTTACACATCCTTAAAACTCTATTTATACTATTTGAAATTTTGGCTTACAAAATCCCAATTCACTAGTTTCCAGAACGCTTCCACATAATTGGGACGGGCATTACGATAGTCGATATAATATGCATGTTCCCAAACATCACAAGTGAGAAGACATTGCTTTCCATCTTTGAGAGGAGTTCCTGCACCTATTGTACTTTCTAGCCCCAAGGATCCATCAGAATTTTTTACAAGCCATCCCCAACCAGAACCAAAGGTTCCAATTGCAGTAGCAGAAAATTTCTCTTTAAAAGCTGCGAACGACCCAAAACTTTTATTAATTGCATCAGCAAGTTCACCTGTTGGTTCGCCACCACCCTTTGGAGAAAGGCAATGCCAATAGAAAGTATGGTTCCAAATCTGAGCAGCGTTATTAAAAATTCCACCTGAAGATTTTTTTACAATTTCTTCTAGGGTCATATTTTCAAACTCAGTGCCGGGAATTAATTTGTTCAAATTCACAACATAAGCATTATGATGTTTACCATGATGATACTCTAAAGTCTCTGCTGAAATCGTTGGTGCAAGTGCATCCTTTGCATAGGGAAGTTCAGGTAATTTGTGTTCCATGAGATAACCTCTTTTTTATGTCAAACTAGTTTGATTCTAACTTTTCGTCAATAGGTTCACAAAAACAAAAACCTAAGCAAACTGGTGAATCCATAAAACTTATACCAATGAACTTCTATCAAGACTTAAGATAGTTTGTAGAAAATAATTTAAAGTGTTTTACAGAAAATAAATGCTTTTTATCGTGGTGTCTAACTATTGTTTTAAAAATTGAGTTCGATTACCAGTCATTACAAATTTCCCCCAATCTCTGTATTTTCTAATAATCTAGTTTAATTTTAAGACAAACTTTCGAGGAAAAAATGAATATTTATGTTGGTAATTTAGCTCATGCAGTTTCAGAGCAAGAGTTGGGAGAAGCATTTGGAAAATTTGGTGAAGTAGTTTCTATCAAGATCATCACAGACAAATTTACTGGACTTAGAAGAGGATTTGCTTTTGTTGAGATGGCAAACAAAGAAGATGGTGAAAAATCTATCGAAGCACTCAATGGGAAAGCACTGAAAAACAGAGAACTCATTGTGAATGAGGCTAAACCAAGAGAAGACAGAAAACCATTTCAAAAAAGAAGTGGGGGGAAGTTCAACCGCTAAGCTAAACTATAAGCCAACGCTGTTAATGCGTTGGCTCTAATCTCTAAAGTGTCAAAACCAAAATCATTTATTGCCCTACACAGCCCAATTCTCTGGATCACTGGATCTTGAACAACAAATTCTGAAAACCATCATTCCTTAATTCTTACTCTAAAACTCAGTATTCTACTACCTAATTTGTGATGCCAATTTTTTTCTATACACACTATATTCTGTAGTACAAAGAAAAAATAACTCTATTATAAGTTCTCACCTGTATTCTCTTCCGCTTTTTTCTCAGGTGATTTCTGTGTTTCTCCACCAAATTTATAGGAAGCACCAAAGTAAAAGGAAATTAGCCTATCGATTCTTTCTTGTTGATAAATTGGTGCTTCTACTAACTTGGAATATAAATAGCTACTAGAAATACTTGCCTCTGTTGCAAGTCTAGACTGAGGAATCGTTAGTGCTGTTAAAGAAAGACTAGCATAGTCATTCACAGAAACTCTGGATTCTTGGTAGGTAGAACCAACAAAGATTCTGAAAGCTGGGACAGAAGGAATTATATTAATGTATGCTGTGAAATCAAGTTCTGCACCCACTCTTCTCACAAAAGGATTTCCCACAAGATTTGCTCTTGTTAGGTAATTGAAGGCTTGAAACGAATTATCCGAGACTTGGATTAAGCCTTGTCCAACATCTTGATAAGACTGATTATACAATCCACCGAGCCTAAAATATGAGACCCTAAAATTAAATTCAATATTATCTTCTATTTTAGGAAGTTCTAAGTATAAGGAAAGTTGTGGACCAGAAGAATTATAAGAGTTTTTGTCTGAAATAAAACTCCCTCTAATGAGTCCGGCAACACTAGAATTAGTGCCAACATTAATTGTTCTATAACCAAGACCTAATCCAATAAACTTTGGAACAATATAAAACACCCCATCCCCAAAATAGTCGATTCTATTGTAATTCACTTTAACATTACTTTTGGAAATACCTTCTAAGAGTGATAGTAGCCCTGTAGAACCTGATGTCGCTAAAGCTAAACTTAAATATAATAATGTGTCGGTTCTTTCATAAGTATATGATTGGGAAGCATAAGAATTTAAATTAGTATTGAATGCGAATTTTCCTGTATTACTTGTTACTTTTCCTCTCAATCCATAATAAGCATTTAAAGCTCTATCACTTCCATCAGGAAATTTAGTATTGTAGAAATTGTATTTATCTATACTCCTCCTAATTCCACTATCATTCGAAAAAATATTTGTAAGACCACCTAAGGTGCCAATTTCAACCTCAACTGCCATAATCGAAGATGATAAGAACAATATAAAGAAAACAAAAGACTTTTTCAAAATTTTAACCATAAATCATACTAACATGATATCTTTTTCTGTGTCAAATTAAATATTAATTGAATTAATTCTTAATTAATATAAATATACCCCGCTTATACTTAACCAACAAGATTTTTTGATTGATAATCTTTTTGAAAAGCAAGTCGAAAATAGAGGAAGGGGTAAACAATGCCATCATTTACAATTCCCGGTCTTAGCACTGGACAAAATACCAACGATCTAGTTAGAAAACTCGTAGAGGTTGAATCCAAACCTATTAAGCGATGGGAAAAAGAAAATGAACATAACAAGGTTCAAATGAGAGCTTGGAATGAACTCAAAAATCATGCAGTAAATCTGCAAATCAAAGTTAAAGCTCTCACTTCTTTTACAGCCCCTTTTGCTTCTAAAAAAATCATCGCAAACGAAGAAGGATTTCTAACAGGAGAAGCAAGCAAAGGAGCTAAGGTTGCTAAACAAGAAATTGAAATCGCACAACTTGCAACTAAACATAAGGTTGCGGGAACCAAGATTAAGCTGAATTCTCAACTGCCTGCAGGAAATTTCACAATAGTCTCTAAAGATAGACGTGTTACCATTGAGTTCCCAGGAGGCGATCTAGAAAAATTAGCGGAAAGAATTCGATCTAATGCACAAACAATTGCAAAACCAAGCATCACTAAGGTAGATTCTGAAAACCAAGTTCTTTCCCTTTCTGCTGTTCAGTTTGGTAAAGATGCTGAGCTAAAATTTTTAGATGAAAATGGGGTGCTAAGTGCAGCAGGTCTAGTGGGAGGAAATATTCCTGAGCCACCTCCAAGTTTTATTCCAGTTAATCTAGCACCTGAGTCACCAGTACCTTACCAACCAGAAAAGTTTCCTCTATCCAAAGAACCAACTAACGCTCCCGCTAAAACTGGTGGAGGAATATTAATAAAACCTAATACAGCATTTCAGTTTTCTATTCAAAAATGGACTGTGGAAAAATCTTCTATTCTAGAATTCACTCCTTCAAGCAGTGCTGATGGAAAACTTCCTGATTATATTGGACTTGGAGTTGTTTATGAAACCAAAGAAGGTGAAAAGACTAAATATGTCAGTGCTGACCAAAAAAATGGAAAGTATTCTCTTGCAATTCATGAGTTTGCGAAAGATTCTCCAATTACAAAAGTAATTCTAGCAAATACCACGGATAGAGAAATAGCAATCCAAGATTTTAAGATTAAGATACCTCCAAATATCCAAGGAGCACCAGCGACTAACGTTCTGGTGGAAGCTCAAGATGCTATTTTTAAAATTGATGGAATTGAAATCACTAGAGATACAAATGAAAATATCAAAGATGCAATTGAAGGAACCTCACTTACTTTGATGAAAGTGACTCAAAATCCTCTAACAATTGATATTACTGCAGATACGACTAAGGCTGTTACCATGATGAGAGAATTCGTCGAGTCATACAATAGTCTTATGAAGTATTCTCGTGATATCACAACTACAAATAGAGAAGATAAAATTGATTTGAGTAATGCTGCAAATGATCAACCAGGACTTGATATTTCAGCAGACTATTGGTCTAATAAACTGAAAAATGGAATCCTAGCAGGAGAGACTGCTGTGATTAGACTTGCCACTTCTTTGAAAAGTGCATCTGGTGCTTCGTATCCTTCTAACACTGAACCTAGATTTAAAGCGTTAGTTGACATTGGGATTTCAACAGGTGACCCTGGTGCAAGTTTACAACAAACTAAAGAAGGTTATCTAGTAATCAATGAAACCTCACTACAAACTGCACTCACTGAATATCCTGAATCTGTGAAAGAACTATTTGCTTCTGATACTAATTCAGATAATAAACCAGATGATGGAGTTGGAATTTCGATTCTAGAAATATTAAAACCATATACTCAATTCACCTCAGGAATTGTTTCCACAAAAGTAAAGTTAGCCGAAACTCAAATCCAAGATAATAACAAAAGAATCAAAGATTATGAAGGACATTTGTCTAACTATGAGAAAAAACTCAAGCAAAGGTTTGAGTATATGGAGCAAGGTGTTCAAAAGAATAAAAACATCGGTAACTATCTCAACAATAGCATCAAACAGATGAAAGCAAATAATGAAAGGGAATGATAATCCATGAAAATTTTTATCAATGAAGAAGAGTTAAATACTACTCTTGAAAAAGAAGAAACCTTAGGTGAAGTCTATACTCAGATTACTAAATGGATTGAGTCTCAGGGTAAATTTGTTTTGCATTGTTTTGTAGATGGAAAAGAAACTCTGCAAGAAGAATTGAATCAGTTGAATGTTCAAGGAACAGGAAGATTAGATTTTTATATTGGTGAAAATTTAGACCTGACAGTTTCAGCATTGATTGAACTAGATAAGTATATAGATAAGATTGGCAATACTCTTTTTGGAAGGGACTCACTCACTGAAAATGAGACGAAGGATTTAAAAGATGGACTTGAATGGATTTCAGAAATGCTTACTTATACTTCCAGCATTCTAAGATTGAATCTAGAGGAAATTCATCCTATTCCTGAAGGCAACTCAGTAAAGACTATTCTGAGTAATTTAAAGTCTGAATTGAATTCCCTAGAAACAGTGAAATCGATTGAAAGCTTTTTAGAAAATTTGAGAGACCTTAAACTATTTGTGATGGGGCTTGTGAATAAAACCTCATTACTAACGGTTGACGAGAGTACCATAGAAGAAGTAATGAAAGCCTATTCTGAAAATATGGAAGTTTTGAAAAAAGAATTCATTAGAGTGAACGAAAACTTTCAATCAGGTAAAGAAGCACTTGCAAGTGAACTTTTACAACATTCAATTGAACGACTTGAAATACTTTTGAGTGCACTTAGTTCACTCAAAGCTAAGTTTCCCGAGAAAATGAGTTCCCTTTTAGTAGGTGGTAAGTCACTTGAAGACTCAGTGGAAAGATTACATTCATTATTGAAAGAAGTTGCGAATTCCCTTGAAAAAAATGATCTAGTCATGGCAGGCGATCTTTTAGAATATGAACTAACGGATGTTTTAGATAGTTTTGTTCCTTATCTAAAAGAAATTCGTACAAATTTCAGTACAAAGGATTGAATGAATGAGTGCTTTAGAAGAAAATATTTATTTCGCTAAGATGAAATTTTTCAAACTGTTTGGGAATACTATTCGCATATTTGATGCTAGTGAATCTAAACTTTTGTTATATGTTAAACAGAAGGCTTTTAAGTTAAAAGAAGAGATCATCATCTATTCTGATGAAGAACAATCTAAACCAGTTTTCAAAATCAATGCAAGAAGTATCATAGACTTCGGTGCAACCTATGATATAACAGATGCAAGTTCAGGTGCAAGGATTGGTTCTCTAAGAAGGAAAGGATTGATGTCCACGTTTGTGCTGGATACTTGGTTGATTCTAGATGCAAACGAAAAAGAAATTGCAACAATTCAAGAAGATAGCTGGATATTCGCTCTCATCAGAAAGTATTTATTGAGTATAGTTCCACAAAAGTTTGAAATCAAAATGGGTGAAAAACTTGTGGGTGTTGTGAAACAAACTTGGAATCCATTTCTTCCTCAGATGAGAGTTGATTTTAGCTCAGATACTAGTAGAGCTTTAGATAGAAAACTAGGGCTTTCTGCTGTAATACTTTTACAATGTATTGAAGGTAAACAACAGAGTTAAACTTTTGGATCAATAAACATTGGGACAATTCAACATTTGATTTATATAGATGAATCCAATAGATTGATTTGACCCAGTGCAAGACTCACCAATACGACAACCAGTAAAGGTATTGTAAAACAAAATGTTTCTTGCGATACAATTTAATCTGCTTCTTTCATATTCCTTAGAACCAGGGCAACCATGAATTACATCTTCTGTGTTTAAATACTTATCAGGTAGCTTTCCAGTTTCAATAGTACATTCCAGATTATAGCAACTTGATAAAAGAAAGCATATTAAAATGATAATAATAGAATACATTTCTATAGTTTAGATTTTATAAAGATAATGTAAACTGAATATTTTGGTTCTTAATCACTAAAAGTAAGGATTTAAACTATTAAGTAAATTCATTCTTTAGTTTTGCTACAATCTGAATGAGAAAAAAGTGAGAACTGACTATTCTAAAATTGAATCTAGTCTTTTGTATTTTTCAATTATGTCTTTGGTTTTTTCAAGACCATTTTTATTGATGTCGGGATGAAATTTTTTTAATAACTCTTGGTATCGTTTCTTGAGACTAGTTCTATCTGCATACTCATCTAGTTGAAAGAATTTTAGTAAAAAAATAATTTCAGAACTCAGATTTTGTTTTTTAGGACTTTTTCGAAATCTTCCATAGAGTTCGTAATAGTATCTATCTACATACTCTGCTTTGAGTTCTTGAATGTTTAACTTTTTATACTTCAGTCTATTCAATAAAAATCTTTTTAAAAACTCATCTGCTCCATAAGCTGTGTCTATGGAGTTTTCAAATAGATAAGAATCAACTGATCTACCAATGAATACTTCAAGTTCAAATTTATCATCAAAATAGGAATCAAATGCATCTTCAAACGAAAGAGTAGCAGAAGTAAGAAGCATAAGCAACTCTTTGTCTAACTTATGCCTTTGAACTGAGTTTGTAAGTCTTGCTAAAAAATAGTCCTCTACTTTTGTGAGTGAATCTTCTGAAAAGAAAATCCCCGCTCTTTCTAAACATTCTTCAATGATTAGAATATCTAAATTCAAAAGCATAGAAATTAGTTTGCATAAAGGTTCACCATCAGTCTCATGAAAGCCCCTAAGTCCTGAAGGATTAAAATCAGAATTTCTTAGCGTATATAATTTTTTATAGTAGTCTTCTTTTCTAACATTCAGAATGGAAATTAATTTCTCTGAAGGTAGAAACCATGTTCCTCGATCAGTAATAGTTTGTAACTCTTCTACAAGTCCATCTAGAGCTTGAAAAGGTGTTTCAGTTTGATGGGGAGTATTTTTCTGCAAAGTCTTTCTCTCCCATGAAATCAAAATAGCTAGAAAGACCTGCTACCTTGAAGACTTTTTCCATAGCTGGTTTCAAACGAGTAAGAATGAATTCATAGTTAGATGCTTTATAGGTATTCATAACCTTAATCAACATCCCGATCCCCGAAGAATCAATATAATTCAATGTCTGCATATCAATTACTATTGTTTTGAAACTGTCATTTACTGTGGATTCAATATGGTTTCTGAAATCAATTGAAGTGTAAATGTCAAGACTTCCTGAAACCTGAAAAATTATCGTATCTGTTTGAACCCTATGAGAAAATGCCATAAGGAAATTCAATGGTTTTCATCGAATTAAGCAAGCAAAAAAAAGAATTCTAATGAGTAAAAGTTTAGTATTCTTGTTCAGCTCTTGTAGAACCTAAAAGTTCATCAGGAATTTCTTCTAAGATTTCACCGATTTGAATTGCTAGTCTGTTTCCAATTTTTCCAGGCATTGCTTTAAATTTATTTCTTTCACCGATCTTAACATTCATATCAGCTTTGAGTGGAGTGTTCTCTAATTTAATCACATCACCAGTTTGCAAATTCATTAGATCCATAAATGTAATATCCACAGAACCTACTTCTGCAATTAGAGGAATAGAAACCATATCCAAACGTTCTTGGATAACAGCCTTATTCTCATCTGTCTCTCCTCTTCTAATTGAAGAATACCAGTATTGTGCGGAAAGTTTATTGATAATTGGTTCAATTGTTATATAAGGAATACAAAGGTTAGTCATACCTTCTACATCGCCGACCTTAGTTTCCAAGGTAATCAAAACCACCATGTCATTCGGAGGAACTACTTGAGCAAACTGAGGATTCGTTTCAATGTTTCCAAGTCTTGGACGTAGATCAATCACAGCTGACCAAGACTCTCTTAGGTTCCCTAGAATACGAACGATGATCCCTTCCATTACTGACATTTCTATATCAGAAAGTTCACGATTGATTTTACTGGACTCACCTTTTCCACCAAATAGTCTATCAATGATTGTAAAAGAAATGGATGGATCAATTTCCAGAATCGCTGAACCTTTTAGTGGATCCATATTGATAACAGCTAAGGTTGTTGGGTTTGGAATGGAACGGATAAATTCTTCATAAGTCAGCTGATCCACCGAAGCAACGTGCACTCCTACAAGTGCTCTGAGTTGTGCTGAAAGGCCTGTTGTTGCTAGACGGGCAAAAGTTTCATGCATCATTTGAAGAGTTCTGATTTGATCCTTAGAAAATTTATCAGGACGCTTGAAGTCATATATCTTAACTTTTTTCTGTTCACCTACAGCAGAATATTCTTCTTCATTAACCTCACCACTGGAAATTGCATTGAGGAGAGCATCAATCTCGTCTTGTGATAGTATTTCTGTCATCTTCGTACCTTTACTGTAACTGAATTAATTTTCCAAAAACCTTTTAATATCTCATCCCCTTTTTTAAGAGAATAAACATATTCATATTTAGCAATATTTCTACTTTGTTCACGCTCAACATAAACAACAACTCTTGCTAGACTACTAGAAAGAATTTCTTTGGATTGAATCTTATAGTAAGTAATTTTTCCCGCATTCTCTTCCATGAGATATTTCTTGAATTCATTCAAAACAAGTTCTTTATAATCTTCTTCTGAATTAGAATACTCTTTAGAAAATTTGGTATAAGAATTTATAAATTCACTTAAATGAAGATGCTTAAAATAGTTGTCCCAATTTTTTTTCATTTCAGCAGAAAGAAAAAGATGAACTACTTCTTCAGGACTTAAGCCTTCAAAATGGGAAAGTTTTTCAGAAGACTCATACTTCTTTTTAATAATTTCTTTTTTCTTAGGTTCAATGAGTAACATTGCTCTATTTTCTGTTTTCAAGAAATTCGTATTATCTTCTAAATAGTTTGGATAAAAATATCCCGTGATAAAATATTTTTTTCCCGCTTCAAAATGATAATAATCTTTCAAGTTGAATCTTTTTGTAAAAGATTCACCTTTATGAATCACGATTTCTTTCACCTCATCGCCGACTAGATTTACAGTGGTGAGTCTTCGTTTTAGTTTCCTATCTTCGATTTTTAATTCATCTTTTATAGAAAGGGAATCATCATTTTCATCTACAATTGTAAACTGAAATGACTTTAAAACATGGGTAGTAGGAAAGAAACGAATCACTTCATTTCCATAATTTTTGACTGAGAAGTCCAAAAAGACTTCATCTTCTTCACTTAGGCTGAGTTTAGGAAGTCTAAGTGTAGCCCTTCCTTGCATCTCCAGATAGTTTTCTGAACGATTTCCTCTTACATCTACATCAGGGTAAGAAAATATCGAAATACTAAATAAAAATACAAAAGCCAGAAATTGCATATATTTAAAATATCGGTTATTCTCGTTTCTACCCAAGTAGAAAAGAATGCGAAAAAAACGTTTTCTCCTTAGAGCTTTTTTTCCGCATCTTCAATGATATAAGAGGCAATCCTAACTAGCCTACGCATAATTCCTTTATTCTTTTTGTATTGGAAATAGGTTTCTAAAAGAATATTGATATGAGGTTGTAATTGATTTAGGCACCTAGAAGTTACCTTATATTGAATGACCTCTTTATCGAATGAACCACTCCTGATTTGCTGTTCAGCCATATGCCTAGAAAGCTCTTTGATAACTCCCTCTTCAGCTTTGAAATGGGTTTCATAGACAGACTCAATTTTAAGGATAAAATCAGTTAGGGTCTTTTTGATCTTTGCTTCATCTTCAGTGGGTCTTCCTTTGGCAGTCAGTTTATTGATTGTTTCATACTTTGCCATGGAATCTTCATAATGAACATTGATTTCTTCTTTTTCAGATTGGATGAATCTAAGCAGAGTGATAATATTCATGTATGCATCGGGAAAAATCCTAGTCTTGTCCATCTCGATTAAGATTGCATCTTTATAGCGTAGCTCTTCTGGAATCTGAGCAATTGCTAGTTGCACTGTTCCAATGGAATCATTTTGTCCCGTTCCAGCAATCAAGTTTAGAACATGGACATAAGCGTTTTCTTTACTAGAGGTGATCTCTTCAGTCATTGCAACCTGCTCAATTTAGTGTATCGATTATAGAAATTTTTTCAATCTTTGTATTAGAATTTCCTAGAGAAACAATATCATTCAATACTGATTCCCCTGAGACTAGTTGTCCAAAAACTGTATGTAGTCCATCTAGGTGTGGGGTATCCACCTGGTTAATAAAAAACTGTGAACCATTCGTATTGGGTCCGGAGTTTGCCATGGCAAGAGAGCCTTTTTTAGCTTTATGACTATTCAAAACATCATTGAACCTATATCCCGCTCTATGGAGTATTTCTAGAACACTAAAATTATCTTTAGCAAAGGTGAAATTCTCCTCTACCTCAGTCTTTCTGGTATTGAATTCTTCTTGGGATTTGATTCCCATGCTATAGATTACTGCCATTTGCAAATATCTACCATAAGATGGCGCGCTAGCAATTTTTAGTTTATCCAGTCCTAGGGCTACACCATTGATTTCATCGGGAAAATTATATCCTGGTCCACCAGTTCCGTCTCCTTTGGGATCCCCACCTTGGATCATGAAATCAGGGATGACCCTATGAAATTTCAGTCCATTATAAAAAGGTTTTTTCTGTAGTTTCCCAGTTTCTGGATCCTTGGTTTCTTTCACTCCCTGTGCTAGATCAATAAAGTTTTGCACAGTTGCAGGAGCGTCTTTATGAAAAAGTTCTACGATCATGGTTCCACTAGAAGTCTCTATCACTGCATAGATTGTTTTTTTCTCAGGAAGAGTTATGTTTACTGTTTCTTTTTTAGAGACTGTTACTTTAGGCGGTGAATATTCTATTGGAGAATAGGTAGATTTTTTGAAACCACTTGGTGCACAGGTGGCTATAGTAAATAGAACTAGAATAGCTTGTTTATAGACCATATTCCTTGTTGTAAAAGACCTATTCTACTTGGCAAGCAGTTTCTTATTGACTAAATTTTCCCGAAGATATAGGTTCATGGAATGGAATTTCTGAAAAATGGATAAGAAAAAATACCTATGCCTATTATTCTTTTTATTCAACATAAATTGTTATTCATCCAAAAAACCATTAGAGAACAAAGTTTTGAATGCTTTGGTTTTGAGCGGAACGAAAAGTCCAATCAAACTAAATCTAATCGGAGACTCACTCTCCACAAGGTCTGAATCTTTTGGACTAAAACATTCTCTGCCCAGTTATCAGATTCAAGATTTCTCTATTCCAGGTTACTCAACTAATGACTGGCTCTTAGAACTAGACAGAACCTTAAATCCTAACCCCGATATATTTTTGATAGTGCTCGGCACAAATGATGCTTATAAAAACTCAGGAAATGATTTCCTAAAGAATCTAATTAGAATTTCAGAACTCCTTAGGCTAAAATCTGCAGCTAGAATTATCTACGCAATACCTCCAATTACCAAAGATCCTATCATCATTCCCATTCGAACCAAGAACAACCAAGAGTTAAGAGAAAGATTCCCCAACTTGGTCATCGATCTTGAAAGGAATTTGCAAAGTTTCTCAGGGGATTCCCTATATCCCGCTGATGACCCTATCCATCCGAATGATTTTGGAAAAACTTTAATCTCAGAAATTTTCAGAAAATACTTTTTAAACTTATAATTACGGATTTTATTTATAAAAACTTAATAGACAATTGAACATTTTTTAGGTTCGTTTTCCTTGACAAAAACCCTTTCCAATTGAGAAATGGACTCAACTTTAAATATTGGATGATTTTCCTGCTTTGAATAGCAAGAAATAGCCTGAAATGAATTAAAACTTTCATGGTTAGTTCAGGAAAATCCTCCGAAAATTAAACCAGATGTCTGGAAGTTCGAAGGAGAAATTCTCGAAGAACGAGGATAAACGAAAAAATGCGTAAAAATCTCGCACTATCACTTTTAACGCTTAGCATATTGTGGCTAAAAGCTACAACTATTGAGAGTTCAACGAAAAAAGCTGTCCGTGTGGACAATGACTATTTCCATTCTTACCAAGAAAAGCAAGGAAGATGGATTGTTCTAAATGAATTTGGTAAAGGTCTAGAGGCTTACCTTAAAGAAATTGATACCCTAGAATTTGAGGTAAAAACTCTTAATAGCATCCCTAGCAACGAATCCATTCCTAGAAATAGACCAGTATTTTTCCCATTTGGAGAAGCTTACATCAAACAGCTTCTAGCTGAAGGCAAGGGAAGAGACATAATAATTTCTGACTACCGCGACTTTGTTTGGCCCGTTGGCTCAGTGAATGCAAAGATTTCCTCCAAGCTAGGAATGAGAAAAAATTCGATGCATACAGGGATAGATATTTCTTGCCCTTTCAAATCTCCTATCATCGCAGCAGGGGACGGGGTGGTGATCTCAGCTAGATTTGATGGAAACTATGGGAATGTGATTGTGATCCAGCATGAACTGAACCAACTTCAAACTGTTTACGCCCACAACACCTATTTAGTAGTGAAAGAAGGTTCCCAAGTGAAAAAGGGACAGGTGATTGCATTCTCTGGTTCCACAGGACATTCCACTGGACCACACCTACACTTTGAGGTGCGTTACCAAAATATTTTTCTGAATCCTGAGCATTATATCCAAACCCCTGGAGATACTAAACTAGCACAGGCAAAAGACAACTAAATGAAGTTTCCCAGAGAACGATGGGAAACGAATGTCTATGAAACGCTCCTAGAGTTAATTGAATCTAAACCCGGACTAGCCTGTTTTGATTTTGATAACACTATCATCAAAGGGGATCTAGGAGAAGAATTCATGAGGGAAGTCCTAAGCTTAGGACTCCCCCATTTGAAATCAGATTTTTCGATTTGGTTTAGAGATAATAAACAAGCAAAAGAAATCTTTCAAAGTAAGAAAGACCTAACTCAATTTGTTTGGAATGAATATGAATGGATTTTTGAAACCCAAGGATTAGAAGCAAGCTATCGTTGGAGTGCATTTCTTTTCTCAGGATTTTCCAAAGAAGAACAAATAGAACTCACAAAAATTGTTTGGGAAAAAGCAAAAAAAGAAAATAGAATTCTTGTTTATCCCGAAATGAGTTCCTTAATTGAATATTTAAAACACAAGGCTTGGATCGTAAAGATTGTTACAGCATCCCCTGAGACAATCATCCAAACTGTATCAGAAGAAATTGGTATTTCCCAAGAATCAGTATATGGAATGCAATTAGAAACTGATGGAATTTATTTTCTTCCTAAACTCATAGAGCCATACCCTTGCCGAGAAGGAAAGGTGAATAGAATCAAAAAAGAACTGCAAAGAACTCCTGACCTAAGTCTTGGAGATTCTATAAACGATGAACCAATGTTAAGGTCTTCAACACTCGGAATTTTTTTGAATAAAAATGGAAATGCACAAAAGATATCGTTTCATGATAGCAATGTGTTGATCCAAAATGTATTTTAACTAGTTTTTTAAAACATGAATTTTTTTTCTGTATGAAGTTTGTATAAAAAATATTTTTTTTTTATTGAGAAATAAATTAGTGATTTTCTTTGAATAAAACTCTTTTATAAGAGTAAACTGTGAGATTTTTTCTTTTGAGTATTGTATTACCATTTTTATTGGGCTATTGCAAACCAAAATTCGATAGAAATCTTGCTCCTTTTTTTTCCTATTTGTTGATATCTAATAAAAGTTCAACTTCAAATGAAACTTCAGTTTCAACTGAAACAACTACCACGACTAGCAGTTTTACACCAATAATAGCAACTATATCTCCAGCATATACTGGAAATAGCAATTGGATGGATTATATTCGTAGGGACATGGGTAACCCAAGTTCTATTGCACAAACAACTGTGACAGACTGTGATGGAACGGAGACGGGATGGTACAATTCCTGCATTCATGTTGGAGAGATTCGAAGATTTGAACTGAGCAATGTCACTGATTGCACTGACATATCGGCAAGCGACTTACTTGCTGCTTTCAACTGGGTGTGTGCAGTTCAAAGTGGAAAGGTATATATCTATTCAACTGGGCTAAAGTATGAAAAAAATCTTTCTGATTTAATTGATTTCAGCAATGTTAATTGGAAAGATAATTCAGTTACTGTGACTAAAGCATCTCAAACAATCGCAACAACGACTCCAGCTAAATGGTGGACAAATCCAATTCTAGTTAGAGCTGCTGGAGCAACTCTAACTACTTCAAGTACAATTAATATTATTACTACCAATATAACAGGTCAATTCACTATTGGTGCAAATAAGGTAGGACTAATAATTAAACCAGAGAACATTCTTTCCAATAGTTCAACTGTAATTAATTTTAGTGCTACTTCAAACTTTTCTTGGATAGAAGGAAAGATCAACTGTACTATAAATACTCAAATGCTTACAGGTGTTACGAACAGTGGAAAGTTTAGTCAATTTAGAAATTTAAGCGTTTCAAGAGCAACAGGGAATAATGATTTAATTGATATGTCCGGTTCTAGTGTTGATCTTGGGCAATACTATCATAACTTTAGAGTAGCGAATTTAACTAATGTTGGAGTTAACATTAATGTAAGATCAAAAAAAACTATCTTTAACGGACTCAATTCGTCTAACGCAAATAAAGGAATATTTCCTAATTCTAATGATCTAATTTTTTTGAATGTTGTAACAGCTAATCAAAATAATTTTGGAATCGATACTGCTGCTAGCGCTTCAAACAATAATTTCTATATCAATTTGACTAGTTCTAATTCAAGCCAAGATAATATTCAAATCAATTCACCTTATACAAATTCAACTTTAAATAATGTTCTTATGGTTAATGGAGAGGTTAATGGATTTGATTATAATTCTAACTTAAGTAATAATACTCTATTAAACACAATTTCTGCACATAACAATACCGCTCATTTTAGCAGAGCAACAACAAATAGTGTGACTTTTAAAGGAATTTTAAAAACCTCTTCAACTTCTTGTAGTATTTCTGGAGGTGGTACTCCGGGACTTAATTCTACATGTGGGAAGATTGCACCTAGTGAACTTACTCCGCCTACTGATACAACAGCCAATCTTTCAAACTCCTTTGTAGGTAAGGTGACAACTAATGATTCAATAAATGTAGCAGATTCAAATGGTTTTGCTTCTACACCTACTAATGACCCTTACGGTTTTGAAAATCTATTTAGAAATTGGGGAGTAGATCCTGGAGTCTTTCCTGTTGCTGCAAACCGAGGAGCTTGTACTAATAACTGTAGAATCTGGGACTGGTCTTTAGTTTCAACTGATACACAAGCAAGAGCGACTAACGCTTGTCCAGATGGGTCTAGCACAAACACTCAAACATGGAGTGATGCAACAACTATCACATATCTTAGGAATGCACAAGAACTGATGTTTGATGGTGTCGGAAATGACAACGGAATTTGTGAGTCCAACGAAGATTGTCTTTGGACACCAAACATTGGAGCTTACCAAGGACATGGTTCAATCATTAAAGGAACTGTGAGTGCTAATACGCCTAACGATCAATCCTGTTCTGATATTGGAACAGGAGGAACGATTCAGAATGTAAAGATTTTTAAATACCAAATCAATGGTTATTAGTCTCTAAACTCTTTTTTTCTTCTAGGCTTTAACTCAATTAGTTTAGCGTTAGCTGTTTCTGACTCTTCCACCAAATAAGAGATAGTTCTTGCAACATCTTCGGAAGTTAGCATATAATCTCTTCCTTTTAGTTTCTCTTCTTCGAATCCTCCAAAACCAGTAAGCACACTTCCAGGACAGACTACTGAAACTGCAATTCCAAATTGCTTTAAGTCTTCTCTTAAAGATTCAGTGAAACCATTCATTGCAAATTTAGAGGCAGCATATGCAGTTCCTGATTTAAAACCATTCAATCCTGCAACTGAAGAAATATTGATTATATATCCTGATTTTGCTTTGATCATATGTGGAGCAACATACTTACAAAAAAGAAAAGTACCATAAAGATTTACTTTTTGGATTTCATCGAATTCATCATAAGTGAATTCATCTACTCTTTTAAAATAGCCTATTCCCGCATTATTGATGAGCACATCAATCTTACCAAATTCAGCGATCGTTTTTTCGACTGATGCTTTGATATCTTCTTCTTTTTTTATATCTCCCGCAAAGTATATTGAATGATTTCCCAAAGATTGAATTTCCTTAGTGATTGATACCAAATCAGATTCACTCCTAGAAAATAAACTTACCGAATGTTTTTTTCCTTCCATAAGAGCAATCGCTTTACCAATGCCTTTACTCGCCCCAGTAACTAAAATTACTTTTTTATCCATTCTTTCTTCCTTATTATATTCATTGTAGGTTTCTTCTAATCAGAGAATCAAGCAATTCTTTTATTGTGAAGAAACATATATTAATTTTTAAAAGAGAGTTTACCTAAAACTAAGATTTAAAAAACTAAAGTCTAATGAAAATTGATTCTACTCTTTTTTTGGTATCTATACCGATTGGTAACCCGAAGGACTTATCCATTCGTGCAAAAGAAATCATTCAATCTTCTGAACTCATCATTGGTGAGGAATGGAAGACCACATCTAAGTTTTTAAAATCCATTTCTGTGGACAAAGAATTTGAATTATTAAATGAACATTCAACATTCGAGGATATCAATTCTATTGCAGAGAAGATTGCTGAGAAAGAAATTTCTTGCTTATTCTCTGATGCGGGAACTCCCCTACTCTCCGATCCCGGTCTTGCACTTACTAAAATACTATTATCAAAAAAAATCCATATCAAAGCAATTCCAGGTCCTAGTGCATTTTTACTAGCGTTAGTTCTTTCTGGATTCCAAACAGCTCCCTTTAGTTTTTTGGGATTTTTACCTCGTGAAGAAGAAGAGTTGAATGTAGAACTAAAAAGAATAAAGAATCTAAAACACACACTCGTGTTTTATGAAACCCCATATAGATATAAAAAATTAATTTCCATTCTTGCGAAACATTTTTCCAAAGATACTAAAATTTTTCTTGGACTAGACCTAACCACAGAAAATGAAATTCAATGGAGAGGAACCATATTTGAATTGAATAAAATCTTGGAAGAACTTCCCAAAAGTCCACCTGTGATTGTTATTGAAAACCTAGTTTAGGGAATTTGGATTGGAAACATCACTTGACAATAAGTATCTAGCTCATAGTTTTATTATTTAAAGGATATCCTCTTTGCAATCAGATATAATAACCAAACCAAAAGAACTTCTTCTCGAAGATCTAAAGATTTTTTTTGAAGCCTACCATAAAACTAAAATCATCGAAGCAAAAGAAGATACCTTAAGGATGTATATTCTACTTTCTAAGAATAAAAATTCTACAACTAAAGAAAAACTAATTAATTTTAAACTACTACGTTTAGAAGAAAGATTATTTTTATTAGGTGAACAATTTACAATTAAAGAAGCAATCATATGTGAATTTCTACTAGAAGAACTTCAAAAATATGTTTCCAAATCTATTCGGAGAAATTAATGAAATTCATAATCTTGATGATATTATTGAGCTCAAGCTCATTACTCTCATTAGACGAGATTAAAAACTGTGAATTTGTTACCTATAAGGTAACTGGTAAAACTAGAAAAGAAATTCTAGAAAGTATGGAAGCAAACACTCCAGTAGTAAAAAATTTTTTTGGGCAAACGGAAAGAACATGGAGCTATAAATGCAATGACCTAACGTTCACTTGTAAGGTTACCATGCCTGAATGGGAAGATGAGGGTCTAGATGATAAACTCACTGAATACTGGGAAAAATTTTATAATTCACTAATTCTGCATGAACAAGGACATGTAAATATAACATATAATGAATTTACTAGAGCGAAACAAATTGCAAAAAACAAATCCTGTAAGGAAGCAGAAAAAGTTTATAGTAGAGCAGTCAAAAGAATCAATCGGATGCAACTAGAACATGACCGAATCACTGATCATGGAGTAAAACAAGGAGCAGTGTTTTCTGGAAGTGATTCTTCTGATTTATTTTTTGCTATTTCCTATTCTCCTTCTACAGGAGCTTATGGTTATGCAAAAAATTATTCAACAAAAGAAGAAGCAGAAACTTCTGCAAAAGGATATTGTAAAGAAACTGATTGTATTATTGTTGCTTGGGCTAAGAATGCTTGCGTTAGTCTAGCCACTAGTCCCAAAAGAGCTTACGGTGGTGCTTGGGGAACTTCACAGAAGATAGCCGAAAAAAAAGCATTGAAACTTTGTAGCAAATATGATAATGAATGTAGGATAGCGACATCAGTATGCAAGTAGCAATTATACACGATTGGTTAACAGGAATGAGAGGTGGGGAACTAGTTCTAGATTCCTTGCTGAAACTATTTCCACAAGCAGAACTATTTACATTGTTCTATACTAAAGGAAAATTGAATGAAAGAATCGAAAACAGAAAGATTCATGTAGCATTCACTGATTCACTTCCCTTCAAAGAACAAAAGTATAGATACTATCTTCCTCTATTTCCAACTGCAATTGAAACATTTGATCTAAGAGGATTTGATCTAGTGATTTCGTCTTCCCATTGTGTAGCTAAAGGAATTATTCCCGATCCAAGAAGTAAACATATAACGTATATTCACTCACCAATGAGATATGTATGGGATCTTTATTATGATTATTTTCCCGAAAAGAGTGGAATCAAATTTTTTCTAACCCAACTTGTATCTAATTATCTTAGAAACTGGGACGTTAGTTCCTCCGCAAGAGTGGATTCATTCACATGCAATTCAAAATTCATTGCAAGTAGAATTCAAAAGTTCTATAGAAGAGATTCAACAGTAGTTTATCCCCCTTGTCTTCCAGAAGGTTTCCAAGTGATCTCAGAAAAAAAAGAGGATTATTACTTAATTGTTTCTGCGTTTGCTCCTTATAAAAGAATTGATCTTGCGATAGAAGCGTTTAGAAAAAATGGAAGAAGACTACTCATCATTGGTTCGGGGCAAGCAGAAAAAAAATTAAAACAAAATGTTCCCAAAAACATAGAATTCTTAGGTGGACTTTCAAGAAAAGAAACTGAGGTCTATTTTAAAAAAGCAAAGGCATTCATTTTCCCAGGGCTAGAGGATTTTGGAATCACTCCTGTTGAATCTCAAGGTTACGCAACTCCTGTCATTGCTTATGGTTCAGGAGGGGCTACAGAAACAGTGGTCGATGGTAAAACGGGAATTCTATTTTCAGAACAAACAGTGGATTCCTTAAATCAAGCAATATTGAAAGCAGACAAGATCGATTTCAGTGTCCAAAACTTTCAAAAGAATATAAACCGATTCACAGAAAATGTGTTCCTAGATTCTATGCAAAAGCAGGTTCAAAAGATTTTAAAATGATTTTTCAAATTTCTTACACAATACTCTCGTTATACAATAGTATTTTACTAAAGTTTAAATATTTTATTTTCTTCACACTATCAATTTTTTCTATTTCAATTTTTGCTAATGACTATCATAATATCCAAAATTTTTTTGGGGAAAGAGCAACTGGTATGGGTGGTGCATTCACTGCTCTATCAGATGATGCCTCAGGTTCGTATTATAATCCAGCAGGAACAGCATTTACTCAGAGCAATCATTACTCAGTGAATGCAAGTAGTTATAAAACAGGAAAACAAGAGTTTAAAGATTTATTTGGACCTGGACAAAATTATACTAGAGAGTCAAGAAATTATTTACCAAATTTCATTGGTTTCACAAGAAGAATCAATGATAAATGGAATTTTGGGATGAGTTTAATCAACCCTATCAATGAAAGTTTCGATCAATCAAATAGAATCACATTACCAATTTATCGATCTAATCTTTCTCAAATAGATATTAATTATAATAGAGAAAATTTTCAATTACTTGCAGGTCCAACAATTGGCTATTTAATTAAAAATAATTTGTCGATTGGTTTGACAGGTTATTATTTATATGACACTTATAAGCTCACCCAAAATTCCAATGAAAATCAGTTCAATGATAGCGTTACTGTAGTACAACAACAAGATAGAAGAAGAACATCAGGAGTTATTCCAATTCTAGGAATACAATATGTTCCATTTACTAAATTCTCTTTAGGATTATCTATTAAAAGAATCTTTGTTACTGGTGGTAATGTTTCCTTAACTAGAAACATAACAACTGCTTCTTCCTTGAGTAGAGCACCTACTTCTATCTTAGCACAAGGTTCAGAAAATTTGTCTGCAATAACTTCTTCTGACTTTGCAATAATTTCTGGAGGCTTAAGTTCAAAGATTCCTGAGACCACAGAAATTCGAGCTGGTTGGGCTTTTTTTCCAACTAGTAGATTTACGATAACTATGGATGGAATTTATACTAGTGGTTATAAACTTTTTCTAAATCAATCTAAGTTCAATTTAAATTCACAAACTTTTACTTATATAGATCCGTTTGCAAATGAGTATAATCGAAATCAAACATTCAACTATGCAATGGGAATTGAATATTATATAACAGAAAATATTGTTGTTAGGCTTGGGCATTTTACAAATTATTCCAACAATAGAAAAGTTAGTTGGCTGGAAGCTGCTTTACTTGCTGAAAGTAGAAACGGAATTGGATCAATAGTTAGGATTGATTCAAGAACTCAAATAGAATTGCCCACTTATAGAGAAATATTAGTGAATCTGAATGGATATAGTATTGGTTTAGGATATGAAACATCTTCCACCTCAGTAAGTATAGCAGTGACTCACCAATCAGGTAAAGGATTAGGTATTGCTGATCCTTTCCAATTACCTTCTCGTGCAATCATAAATGACACTACTCTTTATTTGACTGGAGGTTCTAAATATTAGATTTAACTAATATACTAATTTATCGAAAGATAATTATAGTCTTCAACTATATCAATTTTTGCTAATGTTTCCGCTATTTAAAATAGACTTTCTGAAAAAGGGCTTTTATGCTCAAAATTAATTCTTGAATTCACTTATTATTAACCCAATAATGTAAAAATGATTCCTATCTTAACCAAACATAAATTATGAATTTAGCTATAGACATTTTTTCGATTTTAAAAAGTTTATTTCAAAAATTATTTTTTTACTATCCCCTAACAATAGTATCACTCTATGAGATTAATTAAATATTCATCAACTTTTTCGATAGCTTATATTTTAATATTATTGATTCTTTCAATTTTGAGTGCAATACAAATCATAAAGGTTGAAATCGGAATTTATATTTATATTTTTTCTATCTTTGGACTTTGCTTTCTATATTCATTTCTTTTTAAATTATCAGAAGATTTGTTCAATAAGTATTTTTTATTACTAGTAAGTATTGGAATTATAACAAAGGTATTTTTTTCATTTAATGAATCATTATGGGAAGACGATTGGGCTAGGTATCTTTGGGAGGGTCAATTGATTAAAGAAGGAATTTCTCCATACCAAGTTTCACCAATTCATTTTTATCAAAAAGTTTTTGACAAAAATTTAGAATCAAGAGGAATCGAGATTTTATCTAGGATCAACCATCCAGAATGGACAACAATTTATTTCCCAATAATTCTATTCTATTTTTATCTTTGTGCAATCATAAGTCCATATTCATTCATCATTCTAAAGATTGGATATTTATTATTTGATCTATTAACATTAAGTCTAATTAGTAAGTTGAAAAATAATAAGGCAGGAATATTATATTTTTTATTTCCAATTCTAATCAAAGAAACCTATATAAATGGACATTTTGAAATTATTTGTATATTTTTGATAACGCTTTCTTTTTGGTTAAGAAAAAGAAATTTTATTAATTTCTCAAATTTAATATTTGGTCTATCAGTTTCCTCAAAACCATTCTTAGTATTTTTATTTCCATTTTATTTGTTTACTAAAATTAAATATTCAAATTGGAGAGAATCTTTTCTTAAGTTCTTACAATTTTTCTTGTTATGTTCAATAGGATTTTTATTTCCATTTATTTTTTTCCAGTTTATGATTTCGCATAACGGATTATTTGGGATGACTGAGTTAATAAAGTTTGCTAATGAATTTGAATTTAATCCACTCTTCTTTTATCTGTTTAGACTTTTTCTGGATTATAATCATGCAAGATACTTATCTTTATTCATCCTAGTTATTTTTCTATTAGTCACTATTTATAAAAATACAATTATATTTGAAAATTTTGAAAATGGGATTCATTGGATGTTCTACTCTTTTTTAGTATATTTAATTTTAACTCCAATTGCTAACCCTTGGTACTTTTTAATCTTAGTTCCTCTCTATTTTGTTTCTTTTCCAACTTTGAAAAAAATATGGTTAATCATTTGTGTTCCACAAATGGCTTACCTTACTTTTACAAATCTAAAACTTAACAATCCAATAGTTAATTATGGATTTTATTCTTTACCATATTGGGTAATGTTGATTGAATTAGTTGCAATCATTAATATAATGTATCATTTTAAATTTTCTAATAATAAGAAATAATTTATTCCTATTCTAATTTTAAATTAAATCTTATCTTCAAAAAATATTCTAAAGACTTCAATTGTGCAGCAGAAAGTTTTCCAGCAAGACTAGGAAGATCAACTCGTTTCTTTTCAGGATTTGGTAAAGAATTTTGTAAATACTTCAATCGTTCACTTTGAGCAACTTCATCCAAAGCATCATTTTTTTTTAATTCAATTTCTTGGTTATAAATGGATTTTCCTAATTGGAATTTTTCGCGATCATTTCCACCTTGGATCTGATCAATCCCACCTCCGAATCCACCTGAGCCAAGGATAATTGTATTCATTGATATTAATAATAATAAGAATCTGTATCTCATATGAACAATGTTATACTTATGATAAATTAAATCGAACAATTTTCTATTCCCAAATGATGTTTGTTTTCAATCATGACGAAATTTTTTCAATAGCAGAAAGTTTCATGAATAAAATGATTGTTCCTATGCAAAAGTTTTTGCAAATCAATACAATATAATGAAAATTTTTTTAGCATTCTTGCTTTTTTTATCGAATTCAATTTTTTCTCAAACAGCTTGGGCTCCTTATGGACGAGCACTTTGGGTTCAACCTTCAGTATTTAGATCAGAATACAATAATCCATTTTTACCAAGCCCATATAGAATTGTTGTAGTCCAAACTGCTATTCAATATGGAATTACAGATAGACTGACTTTAGATTTGACAATAGGTTACGGAAAAATTTCTAAAATTTCAAACTACTATCCTTTCGCAGGAGTAGAGTATGATAATCCCACTGCAACTAAGCATGGATTTATGGACTCCAGATTTGGAATTAGATATAAAATATTTGATGAAATGGATACAAAGTTTGATTGGATGCCAACAATCTCACTTCGTGTTGGTGGAATCAAAAAAGGTGATTATGATAGAAGACCACAATCGTTAGGCGATGGTGCTAGTGGAGTTGAAACAAATTTATTCTTGGCTAAAGATTTTAATTTTTATGGTTTTGGAACGTTAGGCGATATTGGATATAGAAAACGTGAGAAACCTGTTCCCGACGATCAGTTATATTCAGGATTTCTTTATAATAATCCTTATAAAAAAATCTTCATAGCTGCGGGATATAGAGGACAAAGATCTCTTGGCGGAAATCCATTTGCTGATCCTGCTCAAAACGAATCCCAAATCCCTAATAATGGTCAAGCTCAACCAAATCCAAACCAAAGCATTGAAAGTCTTTTGGTAGCAAGATGGTTATATCAAGAAAGACCTGATTGGGCAAGACAAGAATCCTTTTTAAGGCAAGAAATTTCTTTGGGATATAGAGACTCAGATGGAAATTTTTATACTCTTTTCTATTCTCGAACTGTCAGTGGGCAATACACCCCTTTTTTAGATACATTTGGTATATTAGCAAACTTTAATATATACTTATAAATATTCGATTTTTCGGGAAATAAAAATAGATTGATCGTAGAGAAAATATTTTGTAAAACAGTTTTATGGAATTACAAAAACATAAATTCAAATTAACCTTTCCAGAAATAAAAATTAAAGAAATCTTCAACTTTAAGACAAAAAAATTGATCCTAACTTTCAATTCCCTTTAACAGATAAAGTTTATAAAATTTATATAATCACTAATGAAAATAATGAAGTTTATTATATTGGTCAAACTAAAAAATCGATAAGGACAAGATTGAAAATATTGAAGCTGAACTTGCTTTTCTGGTTAGAACAAAAACCGAAAAGTGGCCTAAATACCAAAATGAAATTCATTTTAACAATGATTTTGCTGAAGGTAAAGAAATTGCAAAGAATATTTACAATCAATTGATCGAAACTGAGATTCTATAAAACCTTGGAGTATTAAAATGAATAATAAAAATATTTATAAAGACATACTATTCGGAGTTTCTGTAGGTGATGCTTTGGGTGTTCCTGTAGAATTTAAAAGTAGAACTAGCATCGCAAAAAATCCTGTTACTGATATGATTGGCTTTGGGACTTATAATCTTCCAGCGGGAACATTTTCAGATGATAGCTCGTTAACGTTTTGTCTTGCAGAAAGCTTAACCCAAGCTTTTAATTTAGATTCTATTTCTAAAAATTTTCAAAATTGGTATTATAATAATTATTGGACAGCACATGGAAATGTATTTGATATAGGAATCGCAACAAGACAAGCAATTGACAAATTAAAAAAAGGAACTAAACCAGAATTAGCGGGTGGAAGACAAGAGTCAGAAAACGGAAATGGTTCTTTGATGAGAATTCTTCCCTTGTTGTGCTATACTAAAGATTTACCAATTCAAGAAAGATTTTCAATTACAAAACAAGTTTCTTCAATTACACATGGACATATTCGCTCAATCATCTCTTGTTTTTATTATCTTGAATTCGCAAGACAGATTGTATTAGGAGAAAATAAAAATACAATCTACCAAAATTTAAAACTTGAGATACCAAACTTTCTAAATGGAATAGGAATTAAAGAAAGCCAGATTGATGTTTTTGAGAGACTCCTAAAAAATGATATTTTCAATTTAGAAACAAAAGAGATTCAAAGCAGTGGGTATGTATTGCACACTCTAGAAGCTAGCATTTGGTGCTTATTAACAACAGATGATTATCGCACTGCTGTTTTAAAAGCTGTAAATTTAGGGGAAGATACTGATACCTCTGGTGCTGTAACTGGAGGACTTGCAGGACTTTACTACGGCTATGAAACTATCCCTAAAAATTGGATCAGTCAAATTGCAAGAAAAGATGATATTATAAATTTGGCAGATCGTTGGGAGCAATATTCCAGCAAAAAGAGGGAGTTTTAGAAAGCAATCAAAGTTGACATCTCTCAAAATCAATAAATTGTCAAGTTATGCAATATCAGATTATTATCACTTTAAAGGAAATTTAGTTCAATAAAATCAATAATGAAGTTTTTTAAATTTATCTTAGCTTTATCTATTCTAATCCTAATTTCATTGCTATTGTTTTTCTTTTTTAAAACCAAAGAACCAAATTTTATTGCACAAAAAAATGAATCAATAGCAATTCCAAAAGAATATAAGATTCAAGGAATAGATGTCTCTCATTACCAAGGAAAAATCAATTGGAAGAATATTAAACCTCAAGGAATCAGATTTGTTTATATGAAAGCAACCCAAGGCATTAGTTTTCAAGACAAACGTTTTCATTACAATTGGCAAGAAGCAAAAAAATACAAAATTCCTTATGGTGCATATCATTTTTTTGATTTATGTAAGAAGGCAAGTTCACAAGCAAAGAATTTTATTCGAACTGTTGCAAAAGATAATAAAATGCTTCCTCCTGTAGTAGATCTGGAGCTATTCAAGAATTGTGCAAATCCACCAGAAAGAGAAGAGTTCTTGAAGGAATTACAAATTTTTGTAGATAAATTAGAAGCTCATTATAAAAAAAGACCAATGTTATATGTAATTTGGGATGTGTTTGAAAAGTACTTAATCGGAGAGATGAAAGACTATTCACTATGGATAAGTGATCCATGGAAACATACAGAACCCGCCATCCCTGAAAAACGAGATTGGGTTCTATGGCAATATACTTATGAAGGTAAGGTAAAAGGAATCTCAGGTCATGTGGATTGGAATTATTTTAATGGCGATGAAACTGAGTTTACTCATTGGATAAATCAATGATGAACCAGACTGTACTCATCACAGGTGCAACTTCGGGAATAGGATTTGCAACAGCCTTAAGCCTTGCTGAATTGGGTTGGACTGTAATCATTCATGGACGAAAAGAAGAGACATGCAAAAAATCAGTTAAAGAAATAAAATCCAAAACTCTCAACAAGAATATTCACTATATATCAGCAGATTTGAGTGACTTAACTTCAGTAAACAAAATGTCAGATTCCATCCGTGAAAATCACCCTAATCTAAATGTGCTTATCAACAATGCAGGCACCTTTAGCACAACACGAAAGCTTACTAAGGATGATTTAGAACAAACTTGGGTAGTAAATTATGTTTCTAGGTTTTTACTTGTATATAGATTGTTAGACTTATTGAAAAAAAATAGTCCAAGCAGAATCATAGATGTAAGTGGCACATACCATTCTAAAGGAAACATTCATTTTGAAGATCTAAGTTTGAAAGATATGTATTCAATGGCAAATGCAAACAACCAATCAAAACTAGCGAACATATTGTTTACTTACAAACTTTCAAGAATTCTAAAAACAAGCCAAGTGACTATCAACACATTGCACCCAGGGGCAGTGAACAGTGGTTCTATCTTGAGAAGTGATGACTTTTCCGTGTTCTTTAAACTCATATACAGAATCCTGAGTGTGTTCTTCAAAACCTCCAAACAAGGTGCAGCAACTTCAGTATATCTAGCAACAGATGAAACCTTGCAAAAAGTTACAGGAAAGTACTTTGAAAACAAAAAACAAATTCCAAGTTCAGAAATGAGCTACAACGAAAAATTACAAGACAAACTTTGGGATACTTCAATCGAATGGCTCAAAGATAAAAATTATATTTAACTAAACCACTAACGTTATGCGATCATCTACAATTCATATCCCCAGTTTGCATCTTTGAGTATGATCTTCTTGGTTTCCTTTTCCAGAAAAATCTTTAGG
This sequence comes from Leptospiraceae bacterium, assembly GCA_033762425.1. Classification (GTDB taxonomy): domain Bacteria; phylum Spirochaetota; class Leptospiria; order Leptospirales; family Leptospiraceae; genus JANRLP01. The sequence goes on along the minus strand of JANRLP010000021.1, from coordinate 64,648 downwards.
ACTGCGTCGATCCTTTTGCTTTTAGGTTTGAACAATGTATTAAAACTTCTAGGGAAGCTTGGGGTTTTATAAATTCCAGAACATTCTTCAACTAGTGAATCTTTTTTCATTCTATTAAAATTGATGGGATAGTATTCTCTTAGATTGGGTTGGATTTTTTTTTCAGCGAGTGTGAATTCGATTCCATAACATACTAGTCCTGACTCAGTCACAAAACTCAAACTAGCTTTTCTATCGGGTAATTTTTTTTCTTTTTTTGTTGTAGTAAATAAAAAGTACGTTAGTTCATCTTTGAGCATCGATTCTGATCGAACAAAATAGTATTCTACATCCTCAATCATTACTCTTTCGGAAGGCTGAAATTTTATATCACTCCCTGGATTTAATGCTTTGGAAGCTAGATAGAATACAAATAATAGAAGAAGCACATCTAAGAATAAAATAAATTGTTTCCAGTTTTTTTTCTTATCTCCTCCAGAAAGTTCTTGTAGATATTTTTTAAATTCATCAGGGGATCTTGAATGATAACCTTTACTCATAATTCTTCTCCTATATAATTCAATATCTCTATTGAAGTTGGGTATTTTTTTTCTATCTTTCTTGTTCTATATAATAAATAAATTGCATATCTTGTAGCAAGTGTTACATCTTTAGTCCTAGCAAGAAAAAAAGCCAATGCACCTGCAAAAAGATCTCCTGTTCCCATTACTGCTAGAATTGGATTTGGGGTTTTAGCAAAATAAATTTCTCCATTAGGTAAAGCTAATATATTTAATGAACCTTTCAACAATACATTCACATTCTTTGTTCTAGAAAACTTAATTAGATCATTCAAAGCATCTCTTTGGTTTTGAAATTTTTTTCCAACCAAAGCTCCAAACTCTCCAAGATGAGGTGTGAGAATAATTTTTTCATTCAATTCCATTTCATTTGCTAAACTGATCGCTCCAGCATCCAAAATAGCAAATGAATCCATGCGAATCATCTCTGAAAGTGAAATTTTTAATTCCTCAATTCTTAATCCCGGTCCAATAAGAACTACTTCTGACTTATGCAAAAATTTATCATGAACACTGGAACTAGAAATTATATCTACCATAAACGAAGGATCTTCTTTTAGTATTAAATTTCTTGTAACTGTAGAATGAGTGAATAGTTTGCTAATTCCGCCTCCAAGTCTATGAAACATTTTGATAGCTAGGTATATTGCACCACTCATTCCTTCAGACCCACCAATAAAACTGATAGCAGAGTTCAAATACTTATGAGAATCATTCTTTCTTTTGGTTATGGAAACCAACTCTTCGCGTTTTGGTTTTTCAAATTGAAAAAATCTAACGTTAGTTTTTTGTAATGATATAAACTCTTCTATAGAAAATCCAATTGGATGAAAAGAAATTTGATTCTCCTCTAATCGTAAAAACAAAGTCTCCATTTTTTTCGACCCTATTTCTGCAAGATAGTCGGGATGAACCTGCACTTGTGAATCAGGACTATAGCCTGAAGGTGTATCTAGAGAAAGTACTTGACAAAGTGAATTTTTTTTCTTTAGATAGTTGATCGCTCTTATATACTGAGCTATATCTTCTTTGACTGGTGTTTGAAAACCAGTGCCAAGCAACGCATCAATGATTAGAACATTCTCTTGAATATAATAGTTTGGGTGAAACGTTTCAATGTTGGAAACGGGGATGAATGTTCTAGATAAAAGTTTTCTGTAGAACTGAAACGCGAGCGAATGGTTTCCTTTCTTTACAAAAACTTCTACGGAAAATCCTGCTTGGAAAAATAAATGAGATAAGATTAAACCATCTCCTCCATTATTTCCACTTCCACAAAGGCAAAGAATTTTTTTTCCCGAAAATTTTTCTCTATATTCCTGAAAAATAGAAACCCCCGCCATTCCCATAAGAATCGATGAAGGGATTTTCTTTTCAGTAATTGTGAATTGGTCTAGGCTTCTACTTTCTTCATAGGTCAATAAAAATTTATTTCCATTCATAGATTTCCAAAGCCTCCGAGTCTAACTTAACTGAATATATCTTATCATTTCTAGTAAAAGTTTCTCTAAAACTATTTCTTTGAGAAGGAAGAATCAATCGAATGTTTTTGATATGGTTACCATCTTTATCATGTAAAAGTAATTTTATTGTTCCGGCTTTTTCTGTTTCCCAAAGATAAAACCCACTATTTGGAGCCATGGAAAATAAAACTTCAGATGGGTCTTGGAATTCTTTAATTAGGATTTTAGAATCAAGTTTACCATATTCCATTTTATAAATCCTTCTAAACTTGAATCTTCCATCTAAGACACCTGTAAAGCCAAAACAAACATAAACAAAATCACCTTGACGGGATGGTAAAAATTTTTCTAAAGAAATTTTATACTCAGTATCTTCTTTCTCAGTAAATACTTTGATTGAATTTTCTAAAATTCTATTCCTTAGTCCACCATTTTCAAAATAACTTAAGATGTACTCCCCACCCCTTCTATGCACAACAAATAATTTCCCCGCCTCACCTGCTGAAATTGATTCAATGTATTCAAAAGGAATAGAGTTTCTTCCTTGTTCTCCAATTACAAAATTTTCTGATTTATCTCTTGAAATCGAAAATATATAGGAAGGTGCAAATACCATTTCTCTAGGAGCAAAGTATCCCGAAGAGATCGCAAGCTCAGGAGATTCTTTTTGCAATGCAACTGTTACCTTTACTCTGTTTTGAATATATATCTCATCTGACTCACTCGCTTCCACTATCCCAATATTAGAAAGTTTAATTGGATAAAATCTTTGAAAGGTTTCTTTACTAGGAAGATTTCCAATAACATAATCTAGGTTTCCATTAGAATAAAAAACCTTAATTATTGATTTTTCCATATCAGGAAAGAAAATCCTTCCAGAATTTAAACCAATCTGTATAGGTAGGTTAGAATAAGAATTTGGTGACTGTTTGAAATCTAATTGGTCAATTTCTGTTCCGAACTCAAGCTTAGTGGAAAGTGATGGTCTTAGTTCTGAAATCTTAATTCTAGAACAAAATTGGTTTGTAAAAATGATACAGCCAAATAATAGTTTTAGAAACGTGTAACCAAGACTTTTTATAGATCTCATTATTCTTATAAAATAACGGGGTATTACAAAAACATCAATAAAATATGCTCCAATATAAGGAACGTTTAGGGAGTTTTCAGGAATAGAATCCTTAGAAAAGCCTGCTTTTTGAGTTTTTAAATTAGAGTCATTCATAATCAGCCAATGGAAATCTAAGTAGAATCAATTTTTTTACTTTACAGAGCAAGTAAGTTTTTAAAATTGGTATTACAAACCAGTTTATTGAAGGTCTGGTTTTGGAAAGCTAAAGGAAATTCTTTTCCTTAGAAACAAATTGTATTCAAAATCAATTTCAATCTACTAGTTTCCCGATTGGACTGGTTTGTCGGGAAAATCATGCACAGTTTCCAAACTGAAGTTAGGAGTTCCAGAAAACTGATTGAAGATAAGTGAGCCTATAATCAATGAAATGCTAATTGGGATTTTAGAAAAACCAATTGTATTGTATTCTTTGAAGCTGACCACTAAAAACAATCATTCTCTAATTGAAGTGAACCTTGATAATTTAGAGAATTTACATGGATCAGTAACTTTAGATGATTGTGAGTTAGTTTCCCAAAAGCTTATGAAAGAATTGGACAGCCAATTCCTCGATGCTGACTATACATTGTATGTATCCTCAGCGGGAGCAGAAAGAGCACTTCGAATTCCAGAAGATCTGGAGCGTTTTAAAACTTTGCCATTGAGGCTTTTTTTTAAGGATGCTGAGGGAAAGTTGAAGAATGAAGTATTGAAGATACTAACTCTGGATGAGACTTCTCTCGAAGTAGAAGTTTATCATGGCAAAAAGAAAAAGAAGAAAGAAATTTTTTCTTTGGGTATAAAAGATCTGGTGAAAGGAAATTTATTTTTAGACTTATAAACATGGCAGCTAAACAGATATCAAAAGAAATCAACGTTTTTGAAGCAGTTCAACAGTTTTGTGCTGATAAAGGGGTTCCCAAAGAATCAGTATTGAATGTAATCAAAGAATCTCTAGTGGTTGCCTACAAGAAACAGTTAGGCATCGAAGAACCTATGGATTCAGAGCCGATTGTTGTTGAATTTAGCAACAAGAATGAGGTTCTCATCAGCGTCTCCAAAAAAGTGGTCGCAGAACCAACTCATTCTCCACTCGAAATTACAATTGAAGAAGCCGCCCAAGTGAACCCAGAGATTAAAGTTGGTGATTACATTGTAATTGAAGAGAAACCAATCGAAATCACAAGAATCTTTTCTAACCAAGCAAGACAAATGGTGTCCCAGAAATTAAAAGAAATGGAAAGGGAACTTCTATTCAACGAATATAAAGTTAGAGAAGGAGAATTGACTCATGGATATTTCCAGAGATGGATTGAAAAAGATATCATGAGCATCGACCTAGGCAAGGTGGAAGGAATCATGCCTAGAAAAGAACAAAACCCCGGCGAGAAGTATAAGAACGGGGATAGACTTAAAGCAATTATTTCTAGAGTAGAATTGAAAAGAGATAAGTTTCGGGACAGTGGACTTGTGATTACACTTTCTAGAGCCTCAGCAGATTTTGTGAAAAAACTTTTTGAAATGGAGATTCCAGAAATCTACGACAGGCTAGTAAATGTCGTTGATATAGCTAGGATCCCTTCTGTAAGAACAAAAATTGTTGTTCAGGCTTCACGTAGTGACATTGATCCTGTCGGAGCCTGTGTGGGCATGAAAGGTGTTAGAATTCAGTCCATAGTCAGAGAACTTGGAAATGAAAGAATCGATATCATTCAATATTCTGATAATCCAACTGAATACATCTCTAATCTAATCTCTCCTGCAAAACCAGCTGAAGTAAGAATTGATCAAGACAATAGAGAAGCACTCATCATCGTTCCTGATGATTCACTTTCTTTAGCAATCGGAACCAGTGGTTCCAATGTAAAACTAGCATCTCAGATTTCTAGATACAAAATAGATATCAAATCTGTTTCTCAGTACAACGAAGATATGACTTCGCCTGAAGCAAGAGAAAAGCTAGAAAGACTATTCAATCCAAAATTTAGTTCCAATACTAACGACTACACTGATGAATACGAAGATGATGAAGAAGATGGAACTAAACTTAATGAGATCCCTGGACTTTCTAAACGTATCATTGGACTTTTAGAAAACGGCGGAATTCAAAATGTAGAAACATTAATTGAAATGAGCCAAGAAGAATTAACAAAGATTGATGGCATCGGAAAAAGCACTGCTGAACAAATCATGAAGCTCCTCAAAGAATCTGTTGAGCTAGTGGAGGAGAATTAGATTTAGTTTATGGATGAAACCAAGAACAACGAATCAATCAAGCAAAAACTCGGAGGCAGTGATACTAAGAAAAAATTAGTCATCAAGAAAAAGCCCAACGAATCTGCACAAAATCTGAGCTCAGGCTCAGGAAAAAAAGATCTAGGTCAATTGGTTAGAGAAGAACTAAAAAAGGAGCCCGAAATTCCTTCTTCTAATTCTGGAATCACAAAAACTGATACCAATAAACCAAAAGATAATCAAAGTAAAGATTCCAGTAATCTTGACATTCGTTATGAAGGTGATAAGAATAAATCCTTTGGGGTAATGCCTAAGTCTCAAGACAAAAATCCAATTGTTTCAAGACCACAAAAACCTGAACTACAACCAAGAGAAAATCAAATCAATAAATTTGAGCCTAGGCAAAAATCGGAAAGCCAATCACCCATAATTGGGATGAGCAAACCAAAGATTTTCAAGCCTAGTGATAGTAGCCAACAAAATAGAACCATCGTCGGGAAATACCAAGGTGGTGGACAAGGTGTAAATAGAGGCAATCTCAATAGAGGTCCCTCAAGTCCTGGAAATAGAAACTTTGGAAACAAACAAGGTGGTGGACAAGGCGGTGGTTATGGTGGTCAAAAAACTTTTGGTAATAGACCCAATAGCGGCGGCGGTGCAGGAACTAGTACTACTCCTTCGATAGATATCGTAAAAGAAACAGGAATCACTCAAAACAGAAAGAGAAATTCTTTTACTGGGGATAAGTCTAAAGATAGAAATAACCAAATAAGTGAGGAGAATACTAAATTCTTCAAACAAATTTCCAAAAAACAAGCAGCACCAATTTCGGGAACAACTGTTCCAAAAGAAATTTCTATAATGGAAAATATTCAGGTTGGAGAACTTGCTAAAAAGCTAAATCTCAAACCAAATGATGTGATTGCTAAACTCATGAAAATGGGTATGATGGTTACCATCAATAATATTGTAGATAGTGATACAGCAACATTACTCGCTGATGAGTATGGATGTAAGGTTAAGATTGTATCTCTTTATGAAGAAACAGTCATACAAGAAGAAGCAGATAATGATGATGATTATGTAACTAGACCTCCAGTTGTGACTATCATGGGTCACGTAGATCATGGTAAAACAAGACTACTCGATACAATCAGACAATCAGCGGTGATTGATACTGAGTCTGGTGGAATCACTCAACATATTGGTGCATACCAAGTAAACACGAATCGTGGTGCAATTACGTTCTTAGATACTCCTGGTCACGAAGCATTCACTGCAATGAGAGCAAGAGGTGCATCGATCACTGATATCGTGGTTCTAGTAGTTGCTGCTGATGATGGTGTAAAACCACAAACAATAGAAGCAATCAATCATGCTAAGGCTGCAAAGGTTCCTATTATTGTTGCAATCAACAAAATTGATCTACCTTCTGCTAACATTGATAGAGTCATGCAAGAGTTAACGAATTATGAACTCATGCCAGAAGAATGGGGTGGCTCTACAATCACTTGTAAAATTTCTGCTAGAGAAAAACTGGGAATCGATAAACTTCTAGAGATGATTATCATCCAAGCTGAGGTTCTAGAACAGAAAGCGAATCCAAAAAGAAATGCAAAAGGAACAATCATTGAAGCGAAACTTGATCCAGGTCGTGGTCCAGTGGCAACAGTGCTCATCCAAAATGGAACCCTAAGAGTTGGAGATGCATTCCTTGCTGGAGTTCACTCGGGAAAAGTACGAGCAATGTTTGATGATTTCGGTAACACAATTTTAGAAGCTCCACCTTCTTTTCCTGTGCTTGTTACAGGACTAGATGCTGTTCCTGAAGCGGGAGATCCGTTTGATCAGATCAGAGATGAAAAAGAAGCTAGAAATATTTCTCAACATAGAAAAGAATATCAACGAATTGGTCAGGCTTCCAATACAGTTAGAGTAACTCTAGATAACATGAACCAAATCATTCAACAAGGTGCGTTGAAAGAATTAAAGATCATCATCAAATCAGATGTGCATGGTTCTTCTGAAGCAATCAAAGAAGCTCTTGAGAAATTATCAACACAAGATGTGAAACTTACTGTTATCCATTCTGGTACAGGAGCTATCGTTGATTCAGATGTAATGCTTGCTTCCGTTTCAAATGCGATTGTTGTTGGATTTCACGTTAGGGCAAATCCTAAAACTCTTGCTCTTGCTGAAAAAGAAAAAGTTCAGATTAAATACTATAATATCATCTATGATGTTGTAAATGAAATCAAACAATCTATGGAAGGACTTTTGGAACCTGATAAGATTGAAAATATCACTGGAAGTGCTGAGATTAGAGATATATTCAAAATTTCTAAACTTGGAAACATTGCGGGATGTATGATTACTAAAGGTAAGGCTCATAGAAACTATTATGTTAGGGTGATTCGAAAAGACATCGTTCTATTTGATGGTAAGATCAAAACACTTAAACGTGTTAAAGATGATGTCACTGAGGTTCTCACAGGATTTGAATGTGGAATCCTGCTAGATGGTTTCAATGATTTTGAGGTTAGTGATGAACTTGAATTTTATGAGGTTCAAACTAAAGCTAGAAAGCTATAATTTCAAATGAATCCAATTCGTAAAAAAAAGATTGAGTCTGAAATTATTAAGACTCTATCTAAACTTTTTATTTCTGGCAAAGTAAAAGACCCAAGAATTGGAATAGTATCTTTGCATAGAGCTGAGTTAAGTGAAGACCTAAGCCAAGTAAGACTTTGGGTAACCTCCTATATTTCTGATAAAGAAAAAGGAGGCTTCCTAAGTGCATTAAAAAATGGTTCTGGTTATTTTCAGAAAGTAATTGCTGAAGAATTAAAACTAAGAAACACTCCAAAAATTTATTTTATCTGGGATGAGAACTATATCAAATCTCTGAAAGTAAATGAAATGATAGACAATCTACCTAAATTTGAATCTCAGGAGTAATGACTCTTACACTTGAATGAAAACTTTACTAAGTCTGGTTTTTTTCTAGTAGATAAACCAATTGGAATGACATCTTCAGATGTTGTAATTAAGATCAAAAAAAAATTTTCCATTTCTAGAATTGGTCATACAGGTACCTTAGATAAGTTTGCCACAGGCCTATTAATCTTACCCTTTGGTAAAGCAACATCCTTTGCTGATAAATTTTTACATTCAGATAAAACTTATGAAGCAACAGCAAGTTTTGGAAAATCAACTGATTCGGGTGATATTGATGGAATCATAACTGAAGAATGGGATGAGGATGCAATCAAAGAATATTATTCCAAGAATTCGCCCAAGATACTATCGTCATTCGAGGACATTTTAAATTGGGAAAAACAAACAGCACCTAAGATTTCTGCTTTAAAAGTGAATGGCAAACGCCAAGCAGAGCTATTCAGAAAAAATATTTCTTTTGAAACCAAAGAACGAAACATTAAAATCACGAACTTTAAACTGACTCAATTCAATGAAAAAGAAATTTGCTTTCAGGTAAGGGTTTCTAGTGGAACTTATATTCGAAAGTTAATCATTGATTTAAGTGAGAAGCTAAACTTCCCAATGCATCTAACAGATCTCAGAAGATTATCCATTGGGAAAATTTCAATTGATAATGCTAAAACACTAGAATTCTTCTTAGAAGGAAATATTGAATTTCAATCCATAGAACCGATGATTGATCTGCCCAAAATCAAAGTTAATAAAGAAACTGTGAAAGCAATCAAACATGGTATCAATGCTATTGAGTCTAATATTACTAGTAGTGAATTCTTATTATTAGATGAAAATGAAAACTTAATTGCTTGGATGGAAAACAAAGGAGAAGGAAGTTATAAATTTAAACGAGTTTTTGTTTAATCGATACTTTTGTCTAGATACTTTTTTATTATCTCTTCTATCTTGTGTTTTTCAATAGGTTTAGTTAAAAACTCATTCATGCCAGACTCTATAGCCTTGTCTTTTTCCTCTTTTAATGCACCTGCAGTTAGTGCAATGATTGGAGTTTCTAAGTTTAAGTCATTTCTAATATAATTTGTAGCCTCAATTCCATCCATTACTGGCATCTGTATATCCATTAAAATTAAATCGAAAGTATTTTCTCTAATCAAATCAATTGCTATCTTTCCATTTTTAGCTTCGAAGAGTTTGATTCTTGGAAAACTTTTTTCAAATATTCTTTTTATCAAATTTAGATTCATTTGAATGTCTTCCACTACTAGTATCGTTCCGTGATATTGAAATAGATTATCTTCAGGAATTTTTTTATTAGAATTATTTTCAATCTGATAACTAAATATCATATCTAAGTTTTGTATTAGTTCAGTAGGTTTAATTGGTTTTATAAGTTTTGCGATAATCCCTAAATTGGATCTTTCCAACACTTCCAGTTGAACCTCATAAGAACTACAGAGTAGAATGATTGGAATTGTATTATTTTTGCTTTTAAGACTGTGTGCAATTTCTAGTCCATTTTTTTCAGGAAGTGAATAATCCAAAAGAATTAAGTCAAAGTTTTTTCCTTGAATACTATCTTCTATTGAAACACCATTACTAGCTTCATGAATTTCTATTCCAACTGAGGTTAAAATTCTCTTTAGTATTTCTCTGCTTTTTAAATTATCATCAATTAAAAGAATCTTTTTTTGATTAAACAGAGTTCTAGAAACATCAGTCTCTTTGTATTCAGCATTAATAGAAAAAAAGAATCTAGAACCTATATCTAACTCAGTTTCCACTTCAATCTTTCCTCCCATTTCTTTTACTAGTAAATTAGAGATTGAAAGCCCAAGTCCAGTACCTCCAAACTTTCTTGTGGTAGAACTATCAGCCTGAGAAAAAGCTTTGAATAGCCTGAGTCTTTGCTCGTTAGAAATTCCAATTCCCGTATCTGAAATAGAAAACTCAAAAGTTCCTTTAGTGCTGTTCAACTTGCTAAACCGAACCTTAAATTCAATTTCTCCCTTCTCAGTAAATTTCACAGCATTACTCAATAAATTAATGCATATCTGTTTCAATCTAATGGAATCAATCCAAATAGATTTAGGTAAATTATTTGGAATATCAAATAAAATTTCTAAACCTTTTTTTCCCGCCTGATACTTGACTATATCAATTGACTCTTCTAGAATCTGTAAAAGATCAGTCTCAGTGATGACAAGTTCTAATTTTCCTGCTTCTATTTTAGAAAAATCTAATATATCATTTAAGACTTCGAGTAACGCTTTACCAGAAACATTGATATTCTCTGCATATTGCTTCTGAGTTTCTTGAAGATCTGTTTGTAATAATAGCTCTGTAAAACCGATCACCCCATTTAAAGGAGTTCGGATTTCGTGACTCATATTCGCTAGAAATTCACTTTTTGCCTTGTTTGCAGATTCAGCATTTCTTTTAGCAAGATTTAACTCTAGCTCACGAGTCATTTCTTTACTGATGTCTTGAAATATTCCATACAATCTATTGATTACTGGGCCATTTCTTTTTGCTTTGCCAATCACCCTAACCCATTTTTCTTTTTTTCTAGCTGATACAATGAGTAGTTTTTCGTCAAACTCCTCCCCAGTTTTAATTGTATTTGCAATTAACTGAGTGATTAGCTCCCTACTCCTACCCTCTTTATAAAACAAAACCCAAGTTTCATAGCTTGGTAAATAGTCCTGAGGTAAATCATGAATTTTCTTAGTTACACTAGACCAAAATATCTCTCTTTCTTCTAGATCAACTTCCCAATATCCAACTACAGCTATATCATTTGTGAGCTCTAGATTCTCATTTAAATTGATTAAATCTTGTTCAGCTTTTTTTCTAAAGCTAATATCTGTACAAGTAATAATTCTGCTATAAGGCACTAAGCTAGAATCATATTGAACAGATACCTTTTCTTCTAGCCAGATGTAATGACCTTGTTTATTTCTGATTTGAAATTCATAATTAAAGAAATTTGTTTTAGTACTTAACTTTTCTTCTACAAAGTCATTAATTCGTTTTGTATCATTTGGATGAATCGGTAAGGAATTTGTTTTATAGTGGTTTTTAGATTCATTGAGAGTATAGCCAACTATCTTTTCATAAGCAGGAGAAGCATAAATCAGTTCATCTCCCAAAAATACTAAAACCCCATCATTAGTGTTTTCAGAAACAAAACGAAACCTTTCTTCACTTTGGCTGAGTTTGATTTCAATTTGCTTTTTTTCTGTAATATCAAATCCAACACATTGGATTTCCAATACATTTCCTTCAGTGTCTAGGATAGCTTGAAAGTCCCAAATAGTATGAACAATTTCTCCCGACTTCAATGGCTTTCTAATTTCAACTATAATGTTTTCTTTTGGATTTGCAAAGAGTTGTTTTACTGCTTCAGAAATTTTCTCATGATCCTCAGGAATCACCGAGTCCAAAATGAATTCACCAATTATTTCTTTATAGAGATAACCAAATACTTCTCTAAATTTTTTATTACAATAGGTATAATTACCGTAAATATCAGTTCTTACTACATAAGTTGTTTGGGAATCTAAAAGTCTCTGAAGTTCAGCTTCTCTCAGCTCTAGACTCTTATGATTCATCTTAGCGATTTCAAGTTCTTTTTTCAATGCAAGTAAAGAACTTGTTTCATCTGAATTGAAACTGTCTTTTCTAAATTCAGTTATATTTTGGAAAATTACTGATAATAGATTTTCATCAGTATAAGAGAATTGAATCAAATATAACTGATTGGAATTAGGAAATTTTTCTTCCAAAGAAAAAGTTTTTTTATCTAAAGCTTCAAGTGCAAATTTAGGAAAATTTTTCCAGAATGAAAATTCTGAAAAGTTTTGAATTTCGCCTATCGTTCTACAAAGAAGATTTTCTCTTGATAGATTGAAAATTTTTTCTAGAATAGGATTGAATTCCAAAATTTTGTAGTCTAAACTATTCTTATTATTCTCTTGGATAACTTCACAAACTAATAAACCATTATTAAATTTTTCAATAATTTCTTGAAGTTTATTCACTATAAGATTATCCTATTTCCAATTAATATTTAAAATGAGGTATGGGATACATACCTCATTAAGATTTGATTATGGTTTCTCTAAAATTACAGAACCACCAACTCCACCACCAGCACAAATTGCATTGATTGAATACTTAGCGTTAGTTTCTTTCATTGCAATTAATTGATTGATGATCACTCTAATTCCTGTTGCTCCAAGGGGATGACCAAGGGCTAGTGTTCCACCGTTTGGATTTACTTTACCTGATTGGTCAGCGGCTTCTAGATCAAATCCGTAAGATTTTTTTACCTCGCGAAAAGTTCCCATAGCAGTTGCAGCAAAAGCTTCATGAATTTCAAAATTATCCATTTGCGAGAAACTAAGTCCAGCACTAGTGAGTGCTTTGTTCATAGCAAACGCCATTCCAATTCCCATATAAGCTGGATCAACACCTTGCATTCCCCAACCTGCAATGACAGCTTGGATCTCTAGTCCGAGTTTTTTTGCATTCTTTTCTGTAGTAACAAACAAAGCACCTGCTCCATCAGAACGAGGACATGCATTGAATAGTGTTACAGCAGCTTCAGAGGTTTCAGAGTAAGGTTTGTTCATCCATTCACCATACTTTTCATAAAACTCTTTCAAACTCATGTATTTAGAATCAAAAATCGCACCCGCTTTATCAAATCTTGCTGGGTTCTCTACCATCCCGACTTTAGACATGATATATTCATCATCTTCTAAAACAGAACCATCGGTAAGAGTCACTGGCATTTGGTAAGGCTTAAATTTACCTGCTTTGACAGCATCATAAGCTTTTTTATAGGAACGATAGGCGTAATTGTCTAGGTCCTTCTTTGTTAGATTATAGTTCTGAGCAGCGATTTCTCCTGTCATTGCCATATTCATTTTTCTAATTGGATCTGTAAGTCCTTCTTCGATACTATCGATCACCTTAACGCCTAACGCTGGTGCATCGTTCCAATTTGCTATCAGTTTATCAACACTAGCAGTTTTAGAATTTTCTTTAGCACCTTCGATGATAAATGGACTTTGAGACATAGACTCTTGACCAATTGCCAAATAGAACTCTCCCTCACCAATCATCACTCGTCTAGCCGCATCTAGAACTGATTCTAGTCCCGAAACACAATTGTTGGCTACAGTGATTGCAGTGGCTTCCAAAGGAATTCCTGCTCTAACTGAAATCACACGAGCAACGTTAGGTGCATGCACGCTTTGATTGATTTCCCCAACAACAACCCCATCCACTTCAGTCTTGGATATTCCCGTACGCTTGAAAATCTCCTCTGTGATTCTATATCCCAACTCATAAGTAGGAATATCAGAAAGCGACTTACCAGCTTGACCAACAGGGGTTCTTATAGCTCCTGCAATTACGATTCTATCTCCATCGAAGGTTTTGAACTTCATTTACTTCTCCCATTCAGAAATTTTTTTATAAAGTACCGTTGCATCATTAGCAACCAGACCGTATTGTCTGTAAACTAATTTTCCTCTTCTATCAAAGATTAATAGTGCTGGTTGACCTTCAACTTGTAATAGATCTGCTAGTCTTAGGTCGGGGTCTAGAATGCTTTCATATTGCATTCCAAACTCTTGGGCTACTGCCTTCAATTCTTTGATAGACTTATCCTTATCTGTGTTCACACCTAGGAATAAGACTGATTCAGGATTAAACTTAGAGCGTAAAAAGTCAACAACTGGGGCTGCTTTCTTGCATGGTTCACACCAAGTTGCCCAAAAATCTAGGACAAGAATTTTACCTTTGAAATTGCCTAACTTAACTTCTTTACCGTTCCAGTCCCCAAGAACTAGTTCGTGGTATGGTTCATTGATTTCGCGCTTAAAATTGAAAATAAAATAACCAAATAAAATTAGTACTAAGCAAAAACTTACTCCAATGATATATCTATCGAATTGATTCTTCATGAATTGTATGTTTTTTAAGATTAAGCATAAGTAAAGTAGGAAACAAAATTAGTCTATGCGGTACAGTTTCACAGGTTCTGTCCTACCTTTAACAATCACATCTCCGCACAAGACTCCTGTTTTATTTTTTAAGTTAGAAAACACTTCTTCAGAGATAAGAATTTTGGATTGAAACTGTTTATTCAATTGTTCAATTCTAGATGCGAGGTTTACAACATCTCCAATGATTGTATATTCTTTTCTCTCTAATGAACCAACATTACCTGTTACAGCATTTCCACAATGCAGACCAATTCCAATTTTAGTAATTGGAATTTCTCCACTAGATTCTAGTTCTTGGATCTTATTCAAAATTTGTTGACTTGCTCTCACAGCATTTTCTACATCTTCCCCTGAGCTGATTGGTGCTCCAAACACAGCCATAAACCCATCCCCTAGAAATTTATTGATAATGCCTCCATTCTCATTTATGATTTTGATGATATGTTCAAAGAGAGAATTTAGATAGTTAACAACTTCTTCTGGATTTCTTTTTTCAGAAAAACTTGTAAAGTCTCTAATATCAAAAAACATCATGCATACATGTTTCACTTCACTTGTGAACTCAGAAGATTGACTCAATAATTTTTCGACAACTAATGGGGAGACATGTTGACCAAAAATATTTGTGATTCTATTTCTTTCTTCTAGAGCATGGAATGAAGAAAATATTCTAACTCTAATTTGATTAGTAACAAAACCTGCTATAATTCCACCAATTACAAGCATTACTGACTTTGCAATATAGATCGGAGGATTCGATAAGACTGGATCAATATTAGAAATATCAATTGTATTCTTAAAAGAATAAAAAGTTAAACCTATATATTCAAGCCCTGCAACAACCCCAGTGAGAATACATAACTTAGAATCTAGCCTAAGTGTAGAGAGTATAATAAAAAAGAAATAAACAAATGCTGGTGGAGTGAGTAATCCTACAACAGGTTTACCATAGATATTACCCAAGAAAAAAATTGCTATAGAAGGAATAGTTGTTTCCATAATCGTTCCAAAGTATCTTACATAATCTCGCACCTCGATATTATTTTTGATTGCAAAGCCAATTCTTTTGGAAAGCAAAAAGTAAAACATTGCAATTGCTGAAAAAAAACTAACTGGGATATATTTAGGAAATTGAAATGAATAAATATAGAATAGATTATTAGGAAATAAGAATGTTAAAACTCCAAATGTAAAAGCACTGAATCCAAAAATTCCAAATAGTAATTTTGCTCTTAGAAGTTCACTCTCCATCATTTCTTTTTTAAATAGCTTATCAAAAGAACTTAGTGCAGAATTACTTTCATCTCTAGTCATAATTATTTTATTAATTATGAGAGTTGTTTCCAGTCAATAGAAATAATCAATTATAACTTTTAATAGAAATTAACCAATGACTACTATAGAAAACAATTTAGAACCCCAATACTTCCTTAGCAACTTCTAACCGAATCACCCGATTCAAAAGCGGAATATTCAAGATCACTTGGTATGCATTTTTTACTTTTTCTACTATCGCTTTTTTTCCTTTGAATGGACCAGATTGAATTTCTACTTCATTTCCTTTCTGTAGTTTATTCAATTCTTCTATCTTAATTTTTTCAGGATATTCATTCAAAAAAATTTCTATTAGACTTATATCATTTTCTGAAATCGTAGAAGGTTTTCCATTAAAAAAAACAAACTGCATTGCATTCTTATCTTTCAGGACTTCTAATGATTCTTCTTTAAAATTAATTTTAACAAATAGATAGGATTTAAAAATTGGCTCTTCCACAATTTTTATTCTATCAGACCATTTCTTTTTTTGTGATAGAAGTGGTAAGAAAGTTTGAATCTTTTTAGTTTGTAAGGATTGATTTAATTTTTTTTCAGACTTAGGTTTAGTATAAACTGCATACCAATTTCTTTCAGTTTCGTTCATTCCTTCTTACCCAAGTTCCTTGTAATAAGTTAAACATAATTACAAAACTAATGATACCAGTCAATAGGATATTTCCTACAGTAAATTTTCCAAAACTACCACTTAGATAACTAGCTATAACACTAAATAGAACAGAAGCAATAACTGAATTTGAATTTCCAGTTATATTTTTATGGAACCTAAGCATAAGAAACAAACCAATTAGTGGTCCGTAGGTAAAGGATGCTACTTTTAGTCCAAGTTCTACAAGACCACTCTCCATTCCAGAGACTAGGAACATAGGAACTAACGCACTAAAAAATAAAACGATTCCCCAAAGAATTGAATAGTTTCTAGACTTAGCAATAATTTCAGTTTCTTCTGAGAAATTTATTTTTGACCAATCAGTAAGGATAGAAAGAGACATGGAATTGATTGAACTAGAAAGAGTGGACATAGCACTTGCGAGGATTGCAGCTAACATCAAACCACCAAGAGGTGAGGGTAAATTCTCCACAATAAATTTTGAGAATACTTGTTCTTGACTAATTGAGTTTGTTTCTCCATAAAAAATAAAAAGTAAAAGTCCTATATATAAAAAAAGGACGAACTGTAAAAAAACTAACACCCCAGAAGTGATCATGGTTAGTCTAGCATCTAAGATTGTTTTACAAGCAAGAACTCTTTGAACAAACATTTGATCCACTCCATGAGAACCGATGGTCAACAAAATCCCGCTAATAATACCATTGATAAAAAAATATGGTGAACTTAAAAAATTTCCCTTCATTCCAAGATAAAATTCTAACTTACCGTTTTCCATAGCTCTAGATAAAACATGTGTTGCTCCAATTTGCTTACTCAAAAACCAAACCACAAAAACCCCGCCAAGTACATATACAATAAATTGAATAACATCTGTTGCAACTACAGATCGAAAGCCCCCATAAACAGTATAGATAGTTGTGGAAACTGTGATTAGCACAAGGGAACTTACACCTAGTTGTAGATCTGAATAACCATCTCCGAAAAATCCTTTGAGTAAAAAAGTTATTGGAATGGAAGTTGCAAAAAGTCTAACACCATCACCAAGAACTCTAGTAATTAAGAAAATTCCAGAGATAGTCTTTTTTGCAGAATTACCAAATTTTTCTCCAACAAGTTCATAGATAGAAAAATAACCTTTAGAAAAGTAAATAGGAAGTAGAACATAAGCAACTAACGTTCTGCCAATGATGTAACCAAAGGCTAATTGTAGAAAACATATATTTGTTTTATAAGATATTCCAGGCACATGTAAAAAAGTCAAACTAGAAGTTTCAGTTGCTATCAGTGATAATAATAAAAAATACCAAGGAACAGTTTTGCCCGCAAGAAAGAAATCATTTCCAGATTCAGTTTTGCTGAAATAAAGTCCTATCCAAGTCACTAGCACTAAATAGAAAAATAGAACGACTAGATCATATAGACCAAATTGCAAGCTAGCTATCAAATCGATTTAACCATTGTTTTAATATCCTTAACATAGTCCTTTGAACCAAGTAGAACAAGTAGCCATCTTTCTTTTCCCTTTTGAATAAAGCCAGCAAAACATTGACCAGCTTTTTTGGTAGTACCAGTTTTTCCGTAGATTTGAAATCCTTCATAATCGTGAATTTTATTTCTACTATCAAATTCTAATCTAT
This sequence comes from Leptospiraceae bacterium, assembly GCA_033762425.1. Classification (GTDB taxonomy): domain Bacteria; phylum Spirochaetota; class Leptospiria; order Leptospirales; family Leptospiraceae; genus JANRLP01. The sequence continues at coordinate 46,722 of JANRLP010000021.1, read as the reverse complement.
CACCATCAAAACTTTTTATGATTCCCTTTTCAAGTTTCATAATTTCGATAAGGTCAGAATGATTTTGAGCAATATATTTTAAAATAATAATAAGATCTTCTGAGCTTGATTTTGAGTTTGAGGAAGTGCCTACTGCCTCTTCAAAGTTACTGTCTTTCATCTTTAATTCTTGTAAAATTTTTTGGGATTCATTACGAAAATTATGTTTCTCATTAATCTTATGCTCTAGAGTTCTTGCAGCATCATTGCCAGATGGAATGATCAAAGCATGAAGCAAATTTGATAGACTAAATTTTTGCTTCGATTTAAGACCTGCTTTAGATTCATAATTATTTTTTACAACTGCAATATTTGGAACAGAAATAGAATCATCTGACTTGATAAATTTTTTACTAAGGATTGCAGTGATGAGTTTAGTGATACTAGCAACAGGATAAACTTCTTTTGTATTTTTTTCTAGAATACGTTGATTCGATTCCAAATGAATAAGTATATAAGAGTCAGCTAATATTGTTTTTTCTTTAATTTTATTTTCTGGATAAACACAGGAAAAACTAAAAAAGATAATACTACATAAAATATGGATGTTCTTTGATATTATCATAATAATCTTCACCAAATGCTTCCTTCAATTCATGAGGAGCATGATAAAAATCTAAAATTTTATCAATCAGTATTAGACTCTTTTCTTGAATTAACATGCCAAGCATTTTTAGTGAAAGTAACTCACCTAGTCTCGTAAGACGATCATAGTCACTAACTTGTTCAATTTCATCTATAGAAAATTCCTGATTTCTCATTATATCCATAAATTCTTGAGGCATTTTCCATTGAGTAAAAACTTTAAGCCCAACTTCAATTGAATCTAGAGTAAATTCCTCTTTTTCAATTTCGATGAAACTCTTGATACCTGCTTCACCAAGTTTGACAACTTCAAGATATTTTTTGGGGAAATTCACAGCAAGTATTGTTGCACCAATCTTTCTGAAGAGTGAATATGTAAAAACAGACTCTCTTAGTGATTTTAGTCCAAGTGGAGTTGTTAAGTCAAAGGATACTAAGGAATTCAAAATAGGCATTTCCATAACATGCTTTTTTAATACTGCATTTGTTATATTGCCCGCGATTTGTTTTTTAGATTGGAGCAATACCAAATTCTTAACAGACTTCACTCCTAAAAGAGTGATTGCATCCTTTAGAGTTTTAACAGTTCCTGAGCGACCATAAAAACTGGAATTGGAAATTCGCAAAATGTCTAAGCTGATAGCCTTATCGGGAGAAATGATTTGTTCTAGCTCTTGACTTCCAGCAGTAGTGCTTTCATCAAATTTCAAAACTTTCATCATTACAGTTGGAACATGAGGTATCTTGATTTCATTCAAATCAAGCGTATCTTTACTTGATTGTGCAATAATCGTTTTCGCAAGTAAATCTTTTCTACCTAGTGCTAGCGCTAATTTTTCAGTTACTTGTGCCTTGCTAATTGGTTTAACAATTAAGGATTGTACTTTTAGATTGAATAGTTCATTCACAATATCTTTGCTGGGCTGAGAGGTTATCATTACAGAAATTAGTTTTGGGTACAAAACTTTTAAGACTTTAATAGTTTCAATTCCATTCAACCTAGGCATGTTAAAATCCACGCAGATGATATCGATGTTTTGAGAATAATCTTTCAAATAGACTAACGCTTCTTCTCCATTACTCAAAGTAGCCTCAATCTTAAACATATCTGCTTGAAGAAATTGTTTTAAAAGCATTTGGTCAGATTTTGAATCATCAACTAATAATACCCTATAGGACTCCATTGTTTTAATATTGACACCTAGTGGAACTTGCTCAGCCATGATCTTCTCTCTTTATGCCCATGATTTTTGTATATTAGGATTTCAATTCAACCAAATATTTTTTTTTCGACTGTTTTCTTTCTCAAATTGATATGAGATCAATAATAGATTTCGGTTTTGTAAAATTCGAACAAACTATCAATCAATAAATTTAAAGCGTACTGTAAATCAATCCTCAACTACGACACTCAATTCAGTTTGAGATTTGTGATTCTAAGCAATTGAAAATTACAAGGTTAAATATTTTCATTATTTAAATTGATTTAGTAAGTTCCTTTAGTTTAAGGAAAGTCTTAACTCAAATAGAAGTATAATGTATTGGGGTTTTTCTGTATGAGTCCTATGTTCTGGGGATTCTACCCTCATTGATTAGCAAACTTACACTTTGTATATTTAGGTGAATGAAATTATGCTATTTTTTCCAGTTTAGATTGATTTTTTTGTTACCCTAAATTTTTCTTAAGAATTCTTTGTAAAACTAAGTTTTTTTACTTTACACTAATGAGACAAAATATTTTGATTTAGTTTTGAGGTTCGACCGATACTTATTATAGGGAACAAGCTTTAGTCTTTTTAATAAGACATAATATTATTATGTATGCCTTAGAATGGATAAAGCAGAATGGTTGGAAGATTGGCTCTAGTTTTGTAGTTTTTTCTCTTACGTTTCTTCTCTATGAGTTCAGTAAAAACTCATCGGAAGTGAGTGGTGGAAAGATTGTTTTAAATGGGCATAGGCTAATTTCTAAGCAGGAAATTTTTTTTGCTCTTGGTGTGAATGAAAATTCTAAAATCCAAGACCTAAAGCCTGAAGAGATGGAGAAAAAACTCCTTAAAATTCCTAGGATTAGGGAAGTTAGAGTTTCGCTTAGAGCAAAGAATCAATTGCTCATAAGCATTACAGAGGGTAGAGCAGTGTATCTAGTGAGAATGAATGATTCAATCTATGAAATTGATAAGGACGATAGAGTCTTGTCGATTGATGATGTACGAGAAGAGAATCTAATTACTATCACTGGAGAATTTACTCTCAAAGAAGGTAAACTTGAGGGAAGTAAGTTCAAAGATCTAAAAAAATCAATTGATCTGACATTCCAAATGTATCCTGAGTTTAAGCCAAGAATTTCTGAATTCAAAATTATGAATGAAGGAACAATCCTTATCTACCTTCATAACCCTAGAGTAAAAGTGATTCTAGGCAATTCGTTTGATAAACTTCAAATTAGAAAGCTTTATTCCGCTATTGCATATCTAGAAAACGAAACAGTATCATTAAGCATCTTAGATTTAAGAGGAGAGGACGCAGTCTTTCAATAAAATGGCTACAGAAGGAATAAATACTATTGTTGCATTGGATCTAGGCTCATTTCTGATCAAAGTCGTTGTAGGAAGACCTGAACGAGACAATGCAATCGAAATTATTGGCGTAGGCACTTCTCCATGTTCAGGCATCAAGAATGGAGCAATTACGAATATAGAAACTACTATTCGCTCTATCAGAGAAGCCATCACTAACGTTCAACTCATGGCGGGAATCAATATCAAATCTGTGATTGTAAACATATCAGGAAAAACCATTCGTTCTTCAAACCATAAGAATGTGGTTGCCATCACCAATCGTGAACGAATTGTTATGGAAGAAGATATCCAACGAGTAATAGATGCAATTCTTCATACTACTCCCATTCCTTCTGACCAAGAAATCGTTCATGTACTTTCCCGAGATTTTTCTGTAGATGACCAAACGAACATCAAGGAACCATTGGGAATGACTGGTGTTCGACTAGAAGGGGAAGCGCATATCGTTACTGCGGGAATCACTAGTGTTCATAATCTAACGAAATGTATTTCTGCTAGTGGACTAGAAATGGTGGATAAGGTTGTTTCTAGTTTTGCATCTGCTGAAGCAGTTCTAACCACTGGCGAAAAAGAATTGGGTACTGCAGTTGTGGATATTGGTGCGGGCATTACTGATTTAGTGATCTACCTAGAAGGAGCTGTTGTATATTCAGCAGTCATTCCATTTGGTGGAATCAATATTACTAACGATATATCTATTGGACTTAAAACTCCCATTGAGTCAGCAGAGATGCTCAAAAAAAAATATGGTCACACTCTTAGGACTGAAATTGACCCTACAGAAAAAATTGAAATTCCTTCTGTCAGTGGAAGACCTTCTCGTGTAATTCTAAGACAAGACCTTGTTCGAATCATCGAACCAAGACTTAGAGAAATTCTAGAACATGTGCATCTAGAGCTAGAACGTTCAGGAAAAAAACCTGCCCTAGCTGGTGGTGTTATCCTTACTGGTGGAACAAGTCTTCTTTCGGGAATTGAAGTTCTTGCTGAGGATGTGATTGGTCTTTCTGTAGGAAGAGCTAAACCTGCAAATCTTGCAGGACTTTATGAACTGGTAGCTTCCCCAGAATATTCAACAGCAGTTGGACTCATCAAATACCAGGCAAGAAGTGGAGAGTATCGCGAAGACATTGAAGACTCTTCTAAATCTTCTTGGGCAACTGGTACTGATAAGGAATCAGGACTTAAAAAAGTTTGGAAATGGGTGGAAAATAATTTATGATCAGTAAGTATTATAAGTCTTGTTTTATTAAATTCACTAAGTTTGCAATAGCAAATTTTAAATTCAAAGTACTACTAAACAATATTAGAGGAGAGTTACAAGTATGATGTATATGGACGAACAAAGAGTAAGCCCAGTGGTAATCAAAGTAGTTGGGGTTGGTGGCGGTGGAATGAATGCTGTCACTCGTATGAGTAACTCTAACCTAAAAGGTGTTCAATTCGTTGTTGTTAATACTGATGAACAAGTTTTGAATAAATGTAATGTAGAAACAAAAGTTCAGATTGGAAACAAAGTTACAAGAGGAATGGGTGCTGGTGGTGATCCTGATATGGGCTCTAAAGCAGCACAAGAAGATAAAGACAAAGTGATTGCAGCACTCAAAGGTGCAGATATGGTTTTTGTTACAGCAGGAATGGGTGGAGGAACTGGTACTGGTGCGGCTCCTATCATTGCAGAAATCGCTAAAGAATTAAAATGTTTAGTTGTAGGTGTTGTTACGGTTCCATTTTCCACTGAAGGAAAAAGAAGAGCAGAGATTGCGCGTAACGGTCTAAACAATTTAAGAGCTCATGTAGATACTCTAATTACCATCAAAAATGATTCCTTGCTCAAGGTAGTAGATAAAAAAGCTCCTATCCAATTTGCATTTAAAGTTGTGGATGATGTTCTCCTAAACGCTGTGAAAGGTATTAGTGATATCATCAACTATGCAGGAATCATCAATGTGGATTTTGCTGATGTAAAATCTATTATGAAAGATACTGGTGATGCTATCATGGGGGTTGGAGAAGGAACAGGTGATTCTAGAGTCAATGATGCTGTTGACCAAGCAATCAACAACGTACTACTAGAAGAAAGTTCAATTGATGGAGCAAGCTCGCTACTCATCAATGTCTCAGGTGGTAAAGATCTTTCCATGAGCGACTGGAATGAAGTATCTCAGATTATCACTTCTAAAGTAGATTCTAATGCAAATATCATCATTGGTTTAAATGAAGAAGAAACACTTAACGATAGGATTAGAGTAACTGTAATTGCGACTGGTTTCAAACGTATGCCGCATATCGTTCCAAGACCAAATGTTGTCAAAGAGTCTAGTGAAACAAAACAAACTCCAAAAGTAGTGAATATTTTAGATAATGATGTTCTTGAGTCTAGTAGAACTATGAAGCCAAGAATCACTAGTGGGCAAAGTTATAGTCTAGGTGAAGATTATGATATTCCTGCTTATCTAAGAAGAAGAGTAGATTAATCTTTTAACTATTCATTGAGCTTGAATCCAAGCTCAATGATTTCTGTTTTATTTAACTCCAAGCCTTCTTGTTCGCTTCTGCATAATCTTGAAATTTAATTGCAGACTTACCACAAATATCTTTAACAGCTGTTGTGATTGGAGCTGCATTTCCTTCTTTCAAAGATTGTGCGATCATTACTAGAAATTCTGAGTAATCATTTGGTAGCCCAGCACTAAGAAGTCCCTTCTTAAATTCTTCTGAACTGATGTCCATATAAGTAATTGTTTTACCTGTTGCTTTAGAAATTTTTTCTGCAACCTCGTCATGAGTAATTGCCTCATCTCCAGTCAGGGTAAATTCTTTATTATCAAATTTAGAACTTGTAAGTAAAGCTGCTGCTGTTGAAGATATATCTTTAACATCAATGAAACTAGTTTTTGCATTTCCACCAGGGAATAAAATTTTTCCTGTAGCTAAAATTCCTGAAATCCAATAAGTTTGAAAATTTTGCATAAACCAATTGGGTCTAATGATATTATAAACTAGACCGGAATTGATTAAGGTTAATTCTACCTTTCTCATGGGAACTTCTGGTGGTGCATACTCTACACCCATAGCAGTCATTAGAACGAATTTTTTTAGCTTCACTTCTTTTGCTTTCTCAATCCAAGGATTTAAGATTTGAAATTGATTTGTTAAACCGGGCGGTGACAAAAAAAATGCAGCATCCACTTTGGAAAGTACTTCCAATCCTTCACTAGGCTTGCTTGCATCAGCAAAAACCCATGTAAGCTGATTTGCTTTTTTTCCATTTTCAGGTTTTCTTGTACCTGCTAAAACCTCATGTCCAGATTTTAGCAACTCGTCTAAAACTCCAGAACCCACTTGTCCATTTGCACCATAGATAAATATTTTCATTAATATCCTCCAATTCACAGTTTAATTTAATCATCAATTCTCACAAATAAAAAAATATTTGCATAATATCCTATAAAAAAATATACATATCCAAAAGCAAAATTAGTTTAATTTATGGATATACTATCAGAAATCATTGATAATTCAAATTGGAAAGCTGATCTTTTGATCAGAAGTTCATTTCCAAAAAACTGTGGGTTCATCTTTCCATGTCAGCATAGTGCTGGTTTTCATATTGCACTCAATGGAAGTCTTTTCTTGAAACATAAAAGAAAAATGTTAGAGCTGAGAAAAGGTGATCTTGTGTTTATTTCCAGAGGTGTGGAACATGAACTACTAACTAGCCCAAGTTCAAAAGCAATACCAATTTCAGAATTTAAAACTAAATTTGAATCCAAGAGTAATCATAAATCAGATGCAACTAGTTTCATTTCCATACGTTATGCGACACCAAACTATTTGCATCCATTTTTTCATGAGCTTCCACCCATTTTCCAAATCAAATCTGAAAGTCTAAATTTTCATGACCCACTGATTGTTAGTATTCAACTAATTTCCATGGAACTAGAGAAAGGAATCGGTTCAGACATTTTGATCCAACGATTTGCAGATATCATTCTATACTATTCCCTAAGACATATCTTAGAAAAAAAACTAGTCAAAGGAAATTGGCTTAGAGTAATGAATGATGAAAAGTTACTGGTAGCACTGGAAGCTCTACATTCAAATTTTCAAAATGATTGGAGTCTAAGAACTCTTTCTGGCAAAGTTGGAATTTCAACTGTGACTCTTACAAAGAAATTCAAACAGTTTCTAAAAACGACTCCCATGGATTATCTTGCTAGTCTTAGAATCGAAAAAGGAAGGAACCTTCTTAAAAATGAAAAACTCAATCTTGAGGAGGTTGCAAAAAATGTTGGTTATTCAAATGGATTTGCTTTTTCAAAAGCATACAAAAGAATCAATGGAGTTTCTCCGAGCTTAGATCAAAGAGAATACTTAAATTGAATCTAGGATTTTATATGTAGTTTACATTTTTGTAAGTAATGTTGACTAGCCTTATCCTGAGGAAAAATCGTTAAGATGGATTCTAATTCAATAATTGCTGATTTAAACTCATTATTCTCATATAAACTCATTGCTTTTTCAAAACTTTCTTTAGTTTGAATTTTTTCTGGAGCAAAATGATCTAATGAATTTTCAATAACCTCAATGAGTGGTATATTTTCTTTTTTACCTTTCACTTTAAAGTTACCTAGATAACGATATGTATAATCAGTTTTGGAAGTAATCTTATCAAAAGCTATTTTACTTACTATGATTGGTGCATTCAACTCTTTGGTCAAACCCTCAAGTCTAGAAGCAAGATTTACTGCATCAGAAATGACTGTAGTATCCATCCTACTAGATTCACCAACTGTTCCAAGCATCAAATTTCCTGTGTGTATTCCAATTCCAATATTGATGATTGACTGGTTATCATTTTTTCTTTTGATATTAAACTGTTTCACTTCTTTTTGAATACTAATTGCAGAATCAATTGCAGATTCAACATTATCAGGAAATAGAGCCATAATTGCATCACCAATATATTTATCGATAAATCCATTATGACTTCGAATAAGTGGACCTACCCTACTCAAATATTCATTGATAAACAAAAAGTTATCGTTAGGCGACATCTTTTCAGATAAGTCGGTAAACGATCTAATATCACAAAACAATATTGTCATTACTCTCTGAGTGTTATCGCCTAACTCAACTAGGGATATACTCTCTCTATCTAAGTACTCTAAGAACTGTTTAGGAACAAATTTCTCAAACGCCCTACTTAAAGATGCAACCTTCTCTGACTCAGTAAGTTTATCAACGAGTGCTTTTTCCTTTTCACTTTTGAGCACATTAATTTTATCAGCTAGAGCAAAGGAGAATACCACTACTTCAAATACAGCAGCAATCTGAATAGAATATCTTGTGAGAAAAACATCGGGAAATATACTGAGTATCGAAAGTGCAAAAATGATTGCTCCAAGGATTTCACCTATTCTAGAAACTAAATATAGTCTTGCAGCCTTATTTCCTTGAGTGTAACTATATACACCTGTTGCTAAATAGATAGGTATCAAACTAAGAATATATGGAACATTTGCTTTGATAGAAATTGTGATATGAAAAAGAAAAGGAAGTGGTAAAATAAAAATCCCTAGAAATGAATGCAACATTAATATTCTATGAAATCTAGGTAATTTTTCTTTGGTATTTAGAAATTGAATCGTAAATTGATCAGCTAAAATACTAGAGAGAATAATCACAAAATGGTGAAATACCTCACCTGTGAAAGGTGAGTTTAAAAATATTGTTTGAGAGTCTAAACCAATATAAACTATAGTTGTAAAAAAAATTCCAAGGGATAGAAGTACATAATATAAATAAGTGATGTCTTTTACTATAAAATAGACAAACAGGTTATATAAAATCATAACCCCAAGAAGACCAAGAAAAATTCCAAAAAGATAAATGACTACCTGAGTATGAGAAATAAATTCTTTATTATCCCATAGATTGATAGGAATTGCAGTTGGTCCATTCATCACTAAACGAAAATAAATTTGTCTAGAGGAATTTGCCTCTAGTTTGATTGGAAAAATAAAATTATAATGTTCAATCGAGCGGGAAGAAAAAGGATATTGATCACCGGTTAAAATAGATCTGAACTCATTGGAATAAGGATCATTGATAAAAAATTCCACTTCGTCAAACTGTGGATGATCCACTTCTAAAATTAAGTCAATTTCTTTTTGAGTTGAATTATCTACTGTAAACCTAACCCAAAAAGTTGTATCAGTAATGCCATAACCTGGTACTTCCTGATCTGATTTTGCGAAATTCACTGAGTCGGGATTCGAAAGTATATCAGCTAGTTTTAATTTTCCTGACTTATCCTCAAAAATGGAAATATACTTTCCGAGAGTAATTTTTTTTGTATCTTCTTTCCATATCACATTATCATCAGCATAAACATTAAAGTTTAAGTATCCTAAAACTACAATCAATGTTATTAGCTTTTTAAGTAGAAAATTTTTCATTGAATTACCAAATATTTCATTTACTATTTTTTTGTAACGATAGTATTTCGCTTTCGTGATAAAATAAAACTCTACATATAATTGGAAAAAATTTTTTTATCAGTATCATGCGAGCTATGTTGTTTGGATCAACACATCTGTCTATCAAAATTATTTTGACATTGAACTCAAGTTTCTCAAGTAAACTAAATCATTCTATGGCTTAGAATTGTGTTCAACTTTCAACCTTTATTTCATTACTTCATTCAAGTTACATTAGAAATCTGGGTAGTAATTTCACTAGACAAACTTAGTGGAATCTGCATAATTAGTTCGATTTAATTTTATGTATTGCGAAAAACCTTTTACAGGTGAATATTTTGAAGTAACAAACTCAATTAGCAATATTTTTTTTCTAATTTCAGCCTTTCTGCTCTATAGAAGATTTCGTTTAGAAAGTGAAAATTTTTTTTTCAAACATTATTATTCAATTCTAATCACAATTATTGGGTTAGGAAGTTTTAGCTGGCATTTCTATAGAATTAAAATCACCTTAGCTTTGGATTCTATTCCAATTCTCATTTTTGTTTTATCATTTTTATTTCATTATACTAGAAAAATTTCAACGCACCTAACTAAACAGTTTTTGTTCCTAGGACTATTCTTTCCTTATGTTTTTCTATTTTTTAAAATTTCTCAGATCTCAATTTTGTTTAAGGCTAAGAGTGAAGGATATTTCATTGCTATGAGCTATCTTTTAATCTTACAGATCTATAATTATTATCATAATAAGTGGCTGGTCTCCAATTCATTAAAGATATTTTTTTTATTTAATCTATCTATTTTTTTTAGAGAATTAGATACTTGGATTTGTGGTGGTTTTTATTTATACCAAACGCCAAAAATATTTACCCAATTCTACATAGGGATATAATCTTTTCTGGGTTATTGCAGTAATAAGTTATTGCTTGAGTAATTCTATTGATTAATTCTTCAGGATTTTTTGAAATAAAGTTTGAGAAGAAATCAGCTTTAATTCGTAACCATAATCTTTCAATTGGATTGAAATCTGGTGAATAAGGTGGTAAATATAAGGGGCTTATGTGATGCCAGTTTAATGATTTAGTCTTATGCCACGATACGTTATCTAAAACTAAAATAATTTTTTTATCCTTACTTCTTTTCTTAGTTTTTTCAGCTATTGCATCAATAAGAGCTTGAAAGCTATCAGTATCACAATAATCGAATATGATAGAAGTTAGTTCTCCAGTTTTTGGACAAATTGCACCAAGAATATTTTGTCTTATGTGAAGTCCTTCATAAGTAAGTTTAGATTTTTTACCACGTTTAGTCCATTTTTTTCTAGGTCTTGGATCACCTTCAAATCCTGATTCATCTTCAAACCAAATTTCATTACTATCGTCTTTCGATATTTTTTCTAGCCTTATTTTAAAAGCTTTTCTTAACTTCTCATCTCCTCCATTTGGAATTCTTCTTGGTATTCGGAGGTTATAATCTTCTTCATGAATATAGCGAAGTAACGTTCTATAACTAAATTCTATTTGAAATTCTTCTTTAAGATATGCATGAATTTTAATTGCAGTATAGTATGATTCTTTACCTCTATTAGGTTCATCTAATAGTTCGATCAATCGATTCTTTGTATCAATTAATTGTAAAATTCTTGGTCTTCCTGGTCTAGGTTTATTAATCAGACCATCAATTCCATATTCAAGAAACCTTCTTATCCAAGTATAAAAAGTTTTCCTACTTTTGTTTGTTGAACTATGAACTATTTGTTTAGGGACTCCTTTCATCAGAAGATATATTGCATTTAATCTTCTGAATCCCTTTTTTAATGGAGTTGCATCCATCGCTACTAAGACTTCTTTTTCTGTGCAAATTTCTAAAAGTTGTTTCTGTAAATTATTTTTCACATGGACAATATTTTAAGTTCACCTAAATGTACAATTTATTTCCTAAATGGGAAGTTTTTTTTGGCGTTTGGTATACTATGGATGCAGCATTACTAGCAAATCAAAATAAAATTTGGATCTGTCATTTCTTCGAACAAAACAAATTTGGGTATCTTGTAAATAGAATTTACAATCATGAGATACAAGCAAATATTAATTTGTCTCAAGCAGAATGGCAAAAAAGTCATTCTAAAATTGAAGAATCTGGTTCTGATTTTATGAGAGGTAGTTCTAACATTCATGCTTTGATTTTAGATGAAAAATTGCAAAAAAAGTATGATTTTAAAAATTTAGAATTTGCTTTACCTTTTGATCTCAGTTCTAAGAATCTATTCTATACTTTTGAATTACCAAATTATTATCTAAAAATTACAGATTTGGAAAATATTCCCATTTTTGCTATCAACTTTCGATACTATACTGAATTGAAAGAAGTAAATTCTGATAATTTAGTGCAAGCTTTAGGAGAAGTTTTGTCCATTTATATTTTGGGTTAATTGCATAAGAAAAGATTCTAAGGGGAAAATTCATTGAGCAGTGATCGGTTGGGGAGCCTTCCTAACCATTGGTGGGTTACTGTAAGACTAACACCTTGATGTAATACTATTTATCACAATCTAGGTTAAAAATTTTACAAACCTCTTCCTTAGTACATTGTCCATAAATGTAAGCATAATCACGAAGTGCTTGGTCTCGACCACCTTTAATGTATAAGCTAAGCAAACATTTACATTTTCTATAACCTTTACCAATTTGATCTTTCGTTGAAATGTCCCAACATGCAATGTCTCTTGTATTCTGAGAAATATAACTTTGAAAACTCATTCTTGAATATGAATTATTTCTGCAAAGAGGTTTATTATAATCAAATTGAGGAAAAATGAATGAAAAATTGTGACAGTATTGTGTAGCTATCATATCTTGAGCACGATATGAGTATCCCAAAAGACCTAATCTATATTTTTCTAACTTATAAGTGTGCTCTAGAATATAATAATAAAAATCTTCTGAGTTTGATTGTTCATCAAAAATATCATTAGTCCATTTTTTATCTATTTGATCAAATATTGAGAAGACTTTATTTTTTTCAATTTCTTGAAGTTCATTATTTAAATTTGGATTCACATTCACTAACTTACATCCTAAAAGTAATCCTAGAATAAAAAAATGATAAGCAACTTTCAATCAAATTCTCTACATTTTGAAAAATCTAGCATTTTTATTTCTTTCAATGTTTCTTCATAATTTTCTGATAAAATTCCAATTAAACATTTACATTGATTTTGGTTATAATACCAACAAGAATGTAGATAAGTTGAATCGTAATATTTTTGTTTTTCATCATTTTCTAGGCAAACTGAGAACTTTTTTAAGTAACAATCCCTACAGCACATCACTAAACTAGGAAATTTATTACAAAACTTGCATTTGTTTATTGAAGAGTTATCGAAATTTCCAGTTTTAACAAAGTATCTACTTGGTTGATTGTCAATTCCCTCTATTTTTTTCTCTATCAATTGAATTTGATTATTGAAGTCTTTCATTATTTTCTTATCTGATTGGATTAAATTAATAGGGTTACAAGAATTTAGTCCAGTCATTAAAAAAATTAAAATAATGTTTTTTAACATCATAGTATCGATTCTAAAAAAATCTATCATCTAAAACCTTCATCGTTATTTCAATTTCCCTTTGGAAACTTCTTCGTCTAACTCTTTGATTTTTTCTTGTAATTCAAAATTTCTTTGGAGGATAGACCAGTGATTTTACTTACTTGTTCTAAAGTCATTCCAAAGTCTAAGAGTTTGATGGAGGTTTCTAGCTTGCCTTCTAGTTTACCTTTCATCATTCCTTCTTCAATTCCCTCGTTTTTGGCTTGTAGCAGACTTGCGTTTTTGTCTAGTTCTGATTTTTTTCTAGCTTCAATGTAATTTCTATTCTTAGGATTTAATGAATACTCTTTGTATTCCTTAAAAACTTTTTTTAGTTTAGGATTTTTCTTCGTCAAAGTATTCATTTCTTCTCCTTTTAAAGTATGTCCTTGCTTTAATGCAAAAAGCCAGCTCTCAAAATCTGAATTGATCTTCAATAGCTCTGACTCAATTTTTGTTAATTCAATTGTATGAATCTCCAAGTCTTCGGTCAAGATTATTTCAGGATTCTTTTTTTCTTGAATCAAAAAAACATGGTGGTATTGCTTAGATTGAAACATATCAAAATTCACAAAGTTGATGGAATACACTTTGGGAAGAAAAGAATAGGAATTCCCTTTTTCGATTCGTTTTGATTTTTGAAACTCAGGAAATGAATTCAATAGATCCAAAAGCAGATCAGGATTTTGACTGAAGATAGCTTTGAAAATAAAATTGTCAGTGAATGGGATAAGTTTCATAAAGACTATTTGAAAATATGCTAAATATTTATATAGTTAAAATAATATAATATAATTTTTTTAATGAGTGCAGATTATAGATTCAAAAATTGCTATCGAGAGAGAAAAGCATCAATGATTGATATTTTCTTTCTTATCTTTTTGGGGGACTTGATTTAATAGCTTCGCAATCAGCCAGTTGCCTAATCGTCTCCGACTGGCGAATTGTCGATGATACTTTCGTATAGAGATACTATTTTGTAAAGTAGGCACTATGTTGCTGTCTTCCTGTGAGTGCATCAACTAACAGGGAATAATGACAGATCCTTATTCTTTAGAAAAAAAGTCCCAAACTGCAACAGTGAAACCAATTACAGTCATAACTGTCAAGATAACATTTACAGTATCTTTAAGATCAGAGTAAGTTTGTAATAAAGCTAAACCTAGACCAAGATAGATTGAGGCGATAAAAATTAGTAATCTCGGGTTCAAACTTTTTTCTTGATTTCATTTAGTGTAAGTTTTACGATACCAACCACAAGAAAATAAATACCAAGTCCAAATACACAACCAAAAAGGATTGCTGAAAGAATTGTCATAATACTACCTTAGTCATAGTTTCATTTATTTATTTACTTTTGTCAAACAGAATATGAATCAAAATTATTTTTTGATACAATCAGTTTTAGGGAATAGGGTTTAATAGCTTCGCAATCAGCCAGTTGCCTAATCGTCTCCGACGGGCGACTTGTAAACTCGCTTCTGTTCGAAGCTGCGATTGGGCGAATTGTCGATGATACTATTTTGTAAAGTAGGCACCAAGTTGCGATATGGTGCTGTCTTTCTATGAGTGCATCGACAAACAGGCTTTCCTCTCTTGTCAATTTTTTGCATCCACAAAAAACTGACACCGAGTCAATCCTTTTCGCAGTTCTAGTTGGATAGTTTTCTCTGTTTATAAAAAGTTTCAAGTAATCCCGTCTAACAAAAGCATATCATAAAACGACTTAAGGCTCACTCATAGAAATACTTACCAAATAACAAACAATTTATGGTCACTGAGGCTCTCGAAGTATTCACTGGGATGATGAATTAATAATGAGAAAAGACTTTCTAGAATTGAAAAAAAACTATGAATCTTTAACAATCGAAGATTTAAATAAAGAGCATGAAAGGAAATTAAATCATTTTAACTTCCACAATAACAAAGGATGTCCAATCATAAAATTTGTTGCTGCTAAATATTTACCATCATGTGAAATATCAAAATAAAAATAATTAGCAGTTCTAGAATAATTTTCTGAAATAATAACTTTTTCACTATTCACATCAATTATATCAATAACTCCGTCAAAGTATGCAATAGCGATTTTAGATTCATTTTTAAAAAAATCAAAATGACTTATAGTTTTTCCATTACCGAATTTTTTTACAATTTTAAGGTCATTTATGCTGTAGATAAAAAGATCATTTGTAGGCTTCTTTGAGATTGCAGCAATTAGTTTAGATTCATAATCAAATTTAATTACTGAATAAACGGATGCTAAATCAATTGAACTTAAAATCTTATCCTGTTCAGTATCTATAACTTTCAATGAAATATTATATACTGCCATAAGCTTACCATCATTAGAAAAACTGGCATGAAATAAACCTTCTATTAGGTTGGTATAAAAGTTAGGTGCATTACCATTTTCATCTTTTATTGATTTGATTGAACGATAAAGTCCTACATCTGTTTTAATAAAGTAAAGTTGTAAATATTCTGAATAGTCTAAATAATTTGTATTATATACTATCTCAGAACCTTCATTCGAAAAAAAATCTTTACGTTTTTTTAATTTATTATCGTAAATTCTAATGATACCTCCTTTTAAAGCAGCAATTAGTTCACCATTTTTTTTGAATTTCAAGTAATGTGGATCAAGCACACCAGTTTCTAACTCTTCGATAATTCTGTCTTCTTCCAAAGAAAAAATTTTAATTGATTTAAGGTCTTTTTCAATACCATTAGTCCAAATACCTATTGCCAATAATTTTGAATCATGGCTAAATGATATAGATCCAACTCTTTTCCCTTTGAAAGTAAATTCTTTAGTATTCTCTTTTGAATCGATTGAAAAAGATGATTGAGTTTCACTAGGAGCAAAGATAGTTGTATGTTTTCTTTTTTTTAGACAAAACATTAAACTGAAAACAAATAGCAATAATGATAATATTTTTAAAGAATACTCGATCATGTTCAACCTTTTTTAATTAAATACAATAATTCATTATTAAGAAGTTTCTTTAAAACAGATTCTGGTATCATTTTAGAAGGAAGACTCGGAACATAGTTTTTCTCATAAATTAGATTATAGCTTGGTAAGTTATCTTCACCAAATTCAATTCTAGTTTGTCTTGCTTTATTATATTCATTATACTTTTCTTTTAATCTTTTATCTCTATTGTAGATTTGGTTTTCAAGCAAAATTCCAAATTGAATAGTAAGATTTACGACAGGATTTGGAATAAAACCAGTAGGATTTTCGACTGCATTAACAATAGAAGAAATTTGATAGTAATTAGTGAGAGAATCTATTTTATCAAATTCTTCAATAAACTGCTTTGACCTTTGGCTAGCTAAATTAGGACTATAAGCAAGGTTTGAATATTCTTCAAAGAGATAATTATATTCTAGACTATTGATATTATTAATTCGATTGTCAGTAGAATCTAGATTTAAAGTTTTTATTTCAATTTTATCGAGAGTTTCTTTTGCATTCTCAAGTCTTACTATTTTTTGAGCTAAATTTTTGAGATTCTCTTTAGCGGTAATTTGAAACATTTCATAAGTTTGTCTCATATAGTTTATTTCTTCTGAATTGATAATCTTCTTATGAGCTAGACTTTCAAATTTTTTTATTAACTCTTTTTCATAATTGAATGCAGACTGTAACTTACTATATTCATCATTAAGCATTTTGAAGGATAAATTCAAATGATCCCTTTCCTTGCGTATTCCTTCTAATTTTAAAGTTTCATTCATCATTTGAGTATCCTTTAAAGAATCGATTGCTGAATTAGTATTGTATGCAGTATAAGCTTTGCCTGAGATATTGTCAGTAAAAAAACTAATTGATTTTAAGATAGTTTTGATTTGAGAACCACTATTTATACCAGCTTTTTTAAGAATTTTAACCGCTTCTTTGGTCTTAGCACCCTCGGTTGTACTAGTTGACATTATTGCAATAATACTGTCAGTAACAGTCGTATTAAGACCTGCTCCTTTTAAAATTTTTCTTGTTTCTGCTAATTCATTTTTAAACTCATGCTCTTCTCTTGATGAAGGAGTTCTACCGATTTTACTTAGGTCATGAATTTCTATGTCATTTACTAATAAAAATTCTGAATTATTAATAGCCTCATTTTCAGATTGTTGGGTTTGAAAACTTCCAACAATTTCGTTAATTTTTTCAGCATCTAAAAGTCTTCCATTTGGTAATAAATAATAATGTCCATCATCATAAGTTACACCAGTAACCCCCTGACTTGCAAAAACTTCTGGTTTTAAACCATTTACAATAGCTTGTGCAAGCTCATCTTCAGTAAGTGTATCAAAATCGAATTGATCATCAACAACCTCATCCTTCACACCAAACTCATCATTCTCCAACAAATCCTTAACACTAGGCTCTTTATTTCCAAACCATTCTTTCATCAAACTCTCAGCAGGCTTTTCATATTTTTGGATACGAACGTTAGACGGTAATGCATTCCATTCTTTCTTAGCATCGGCAAGTGCTTGTTTGTATTCCTCTTCATGCTGAGGATCACGTTTGATAAGTTCAGCCAACAACTCTCCCGCTTTCTCTTTCGTTGTTGCAAAGTAAAACTGTCTGAGTAGCTCAGCGTTGTGTGCTAAAATGCTTGCAGATAAGGAATCCGCACTCTCACCCACAAATGGTTTCACACCCTGTCTATGAGTTACTACCGATCCAATAGTATCACCCTGCGATACTTCCTCACTAGCCTCTAGCCCCTGATCTCTATCCTCTTCACTACCTTCCAATCCATCTGCAAACGTTAGCTCATGCCCTTCAACACTATCGTCTTGCGATACTGTATCGGCGTCAATTCGTAATGTTGAGGACATTTTCACAAGTCTTCTTTTAATATTTATATAGCTACTTTAAAGGCTACATCTAGAATATCTTTTACTTGTAGAGAATGAACATCTAAATGTTTACTAGCATACTCAATTTCGATTCCGATTACACTACCATCTTTATCTAAATCTAAAACCATATCTTTAGAAATTTCTTTTTGAGTTTTAGCAGTGCCAACTTTAAATTCAATATATAGCGTATCTGTTTCCTTGAAGTATTCTAATTTCATAATAATTTTCCTTTTTCCCATCTTATTCCAAAATCTGAATCTGTCATAATATTGTGTATGGAACCATCAATATCTTCAACCAATCTGACCCAAGTACCAAGTTCTGGAATAAAAGCATAGTATCTCATTCTACCTTCTTCTTCAATTTCTTCAAATACAGAGTTTTGCAAAACAAATTCTACATAACCAACTAGTTCAGGACGTCGTTTTGTAACTGAATTTTTAAAATACTCTGTAAACTTTAGTTCCATTCGATTTTTTGTTTACTCGTTCTTATTATTTAAAAACTCCAATAAGTTTCAACTTTTTTAATTTTATGATTTAGGTAAATTTCTCTTAAAAATAAATTTTTTTACTACAACAAATTATGAACATATAACTTCATTAAAGTTCTGACACTGTGTTTAAAATAGGGAATAGGGGAGTTACTTCGCAATCAGCCAGTTGCCTAATCGTCTCCGACGGGCGACTTGTAATCTCGCTTCTGTTCGAAGCTGCGATTGGGCGAATTGTCGATGATACTTTCGTATAGAGATACTATTTTGTAAAGTAGGCACCATGTTGCGACATGGTGCTGTCGTCCTGTGAGTGCATCGACAAACAGGCTGTCAGCTTCGGTCAAAAAATTAAAACAATTTTTTGACCACGCTTCCATCCTTTTCGCAGGTGTGTCTGGAGAGTAATCTCTGTATATTAAGCTTCAAATACTACCGTATAACGATAGCATATCACTAAACGACTTAAACTTACTCACAGAAATACTTTCCAAATAACAAACAATTCCTTGGAGCCCAGTAGCCTGTTTTGTTTTCAGCGTCTTTGTCTAGTTTTGCTTTGAGATCATAGTAGCCTGACCTGCGAAGTTTATCTTCAAAATCGGGTTCTTCCCAATAGGCTTTTCTTTTAAGGTTATCGCTATAGTCAGTTTCCCAGTAAAAAAAAGATTGCACCTCCCATCTGCTATACTGCTTTTCATCCTTTGTGCAAGGGTAAGGGGAAGTTTGTGGAATATCTAATCCTTTAACTATGATATAGAATTTTTGGAAAGAGTAATAGAATTGAGGAAAATTTATTTTATTAACTTGATCATCACCTTTAAACTCGTAAGGATTTATTCTAGAAATGAATTCACTATTTTTCTCATCTTTATCGATTCGATAATTTAGCACTTTAAGGAAAATTCTATCTTTATAAAAAAAAAATTGCTCTAGAAGCATTACCTTCAAATTTAATTTTTTTATAAACTGGGATAAACATTCCATTAAATAAATCATATGGAAATGGTTCACAGAAAGAAAATTTTTCTTCACTCTTATTTGAGCCTAAAATACTATAAAGTTCTTTTTCAGTTGACCCAAGTTGAATTTTGTTCCATTTTTCCTCAGTAACATTAAAGTTTTCCTTTTGATGGTATCCAATCACAAAATTTCTATCATCATGATAACCTAAAGTTAGATTCTTTAAATTTTGCCAATGGAAAGCAGGATAAAAATCACTTTCATATATAGGGAAGGCAAGACAGTTGATGAAAACGAATCCAAAGTAGTAAAAAAATAGAATTCTTATTTGACTCATGACATTCTAACCTCACACATTATATCTCTTTGGAAAACTCTATAACCATCTGAATACTCAGTTAAAAAATTATGTTTAGCAAGATCATCTTCTAAGTTATTCCATTTGTCATCCACACCTAATCCCATTAAACCATTATTATCTACAACTTGAACAAAGTTAGGAGTAGGTTCACCATTGACTTTGTCTTGCTCCATCGTTAGATTTGCTCTCCATTGAAGTCTTGCAACATCGGATGCATTGTATAAATCTGTCCAACCACCTAGCCCACTCGAAGGGATTCTATCATGAACTCCACCAAATGTTGCTACTTGTAAGTTTTGTATGTTTTCATCTGTTATTTTATCTGAAGGAATTTTCTTTTCAGTAACAATATTTTTGACCTTCTTATATTGCTTGATTGCTCTACCAATATTGAAACCACCCGCACTGTGACCAGTGAGAGTTCCACCGTCTTTGAAAGCTCCAGAACCTATGAATTGGTTTATGGAATCCACTACTTTATGACTTCCAAAATACCCACCAGGAATAGTTGTATTAGTATCAAATCCATCGTTTGGATCATCTTTAAACGTAGTATCTTTGAAGATATGAAACGTTGGCACAAATGCTTTGGTAGGATTTGGACCAGCTTTTAACTTTTCTAAATTAGCTTTCTCTCTTTCAAGTTGCACCTTCAATTCCTCAACCCTTGTTTTCGCATAACGTAGATCATGTTCATTAGATGGGGTAAGACGATTTTGTTTAGAAAGGTAAGAAATTCTCTCTTCCATTTGAAGTTTTGATTTCTCTAAATCCTTTAGTTTCGTTTCCTGCCTTGCTAGATTTTCAGCATCTCCAACACCCATTGCTGCTTGGTTACGAAATGCAGTTGTAGTTTGGAACGCCTGAACAGCGTCTAACGCATTGTTGTCCATACCATTCACATTCACTTGAGCATTAGTTATATTATTTTCCTTAATATAATCAGCAATTCTATCACTAGGAATGATTTTAATTCTTCCCGATGGATCAGAGGTGATTGCATCCCCATGGTTCAATGGCATATAAATTGGTTTTTCATAAGTGCCATCAGCTTTTTTTACAACAGATGCAAATTCAGATACTTTCACAAGTTTGCCAAGTTTAGAATCATAAGTTTGGGTTACTCTATGAAGGTTCACTATATTTGTCCCAAACACAGGTTGTTCATAAACAACTTCTTTGTCAAATTTAATATATTCGGGGTCATTTTTTCCTTTGTTAGGATTACGATATTCCCCTTTAACAGCACTAGTTACTTTCCAACCAAGAATTTCTTTACCAGAAAGAGAATCAGGTTTTTCAATCATCTCAGAAACTAACTTTTTAGAATTAGCTTCAGATGTTTTATCGATTCCATTATAGGAAGATTTTAATTCATTCTTCCAACGTTTATCAAGTCTTGTTTTGTAACTCTCAAGAATATCACTCAAATTTCTTTTTGGAACATTATTATTTATTCCATCTGCAGGAACAGGGAATTTAACAACAAAATCTTTCTTCATTAACTTCTGATCTTTAATTCCATTAAATTCTGCGATTTGTTGCCAAGTCACATTTGTATTGTATCTTTCATTATAGAATTTTGTCATTTGATTCAGCTCATCACCTCTTTTTGTTTTACTCCAAAAGTCACTCACTGTCAACGTAAATATATCTAATTTATCAGGATTTAATGGCTCGTATGCTCCAATAGCTGGCATCCTAATTTTTGCCCCTTTTGTTAATAGAAGCGAATTATCTTTTTTAGTGTTATAAAAAATAACATCTTCGTACTTATAATTCGTTCCATACTTTGAATTAAAATTGGAAATATCTTTTTGCAGATCATCTATCGAACTAAATGTAAATTCACCCTCATAACCTCCAGTAATAATTGGATTATGATTTATTGCTGAATCCTTCATGGGGAGATTGTAATGCGTTGGTGGGTTCGTATTCGCAGGAACAGAAGTTAAATTTGCTTTTGTAAAGTTAGTGTTAAATTTTTTGTTATAGACCGAAAGCAAGTTATCCACTGAATCTTTTGAATCATATTTAATTCTACCCCATCTCATTTCACCATAGACTGGAATTTTTACACCATACTCATCATTCGCAAGCAAATCCTTAACACTAGGCTCTTTATTTCCAAACCATTGTTTTCGCTTTTTTCTTTTTCTTATGTAAGAAAAAGAACCATCGAGAACCGATAGCCTTCAGGCGTGAGGTTCGCAGATACAAAATTTCTTACAGAAATTTTGGGACATTGTATGCTCATAACTCTTTTCTCTAACGTTGTTCGCAACTGCTCCCTTTAAAATTTTCTGTTGTTGAGATTGAGTAGGGAAGTCTTTCTTTTTTTGTATGAGTTGGAATATGATAGTATTATTAAATAGCAGTATCTTGCTATGATATCATCGAA
Organism: Leptospiraceae bacterium; assembly: GCA_033762425.1. Lineage (GTDB taxonomy): Bacteria > Spirochaetota > Leptospiria > Leptospirales > Leptospiraceae > JANRLP01. The sequence continues at coordinate 24,349 of JANRLP010000021.1, read as the reverse complement.
AACCTAACTCTCGACTTCGGTCAAAAAATTTAGGTCACTGAGGCTCTCGAAGTGATAATTGGGATGATGACCCAAAAAGGAGAAAAGTAGCATGAGATAGAGTTTTTGGTGGGTGTGGTTCGACCAAGCTCACCAACCAAGCTTGCCGAACCATTGGTGGGGTACTGATGTGAAAATCAATAACTTATTTTTTTTGTGTAATCCTCAGCTGCTTCATAACGACATTCTCCATCATCATTTTTTTGATACCAATTATTTTCTTGAATTTCTTTCATGTTAAATTTATTATCTTTTACAATTGATAAAGTTAATAATCTACCTTTTTTAATTGCAATAACTTCAGCAAAAGGATTACTGAGCTTAAACTTGTTTCTGGAAATTCTAATTGGATTAAAATATATTTGAACATTCGAACGACTACTTGAATTAATCCAAAAGGATTCTTCATTGATAAAATTCCCTTTTAATGGAAAGCGTATAACTATAGTGGCTTTGAACTTTTTTTCTTTTTCATTGACAACTTGATCATCAATATATCCAAGCTCTAATCTGCTATTTATAATACCACAGTCCTTTTGTAGATCACTCTTATCTTCAGTGTAATTGCCTCCCAATTCTTTCATAAAAGTAAAAATCTTTACTGCGTCTTGTAAATCTTCTTTAGCTTCCAGAAGTGTTTCTCTGAAAATAGCATCATGTAATTTAAATAAGTAGCCTAACTTCCCTTTACATTCAGTTTTAGTAACGTATTTTTTTATTCTTTCATTGAAATGAGTTTCAATTTCTGGATATATATTATATTTTTGGCAAATAATTTTTTCTTTTGTATCCTTTAATGAAGCATCAAGGAGAATTTGATCTTCACTTAAGATAAAAAATGATAAACTTTTTTTTTCTGTTATTTGTTTTGAAATACAATCTTCGAAAAGAAGAATAAATAAAATATAAATAAAATTTTTATTCTTCATTATGAACATTCATTACTTTTTGGTTCTAGTAGGAGCAATCATAAATGTTGTAGCATTTCTTGTCCTGTATCTATTATGTGCAGATGAATCATTCCATTCTAAACCATTATCTTCAGCAAAGTGTGGATCAACAATAACAGCTTTATCACCTTTTGATGGATCATTTGGGTCAATTGGAGTTCTTGCTAGTAACCATGAATGCCCATTTGTGTGAAATGAAAGTAATTTTTGGTCACTTTTTAAAAAATCATCTACAATTTTTTTATTTCTAATTTCATTACTCTTTTCTGGTGGAAAAGGTGCTGAACTCCTAATTACTTCATAACCATTATCCTCAATGTATCTTTTAAGAATTTGTGTTGGGTCAGTATTTTCAAGTTTTCCATGATTGTCTTTTATTAAACCTCTATCATTGATGGCATTAATTATAAATTCTCTTAAACTTGGTTTCGGAAGTTTCATCTGATCCAAATGACTATCTAATAAAGTTCTCATTGAAGTCATATAGCAAAAGATATTAACTAAGTCAGTTTCATTAGAACTTGAAAAAAGTTTTGCAATATCTTTATTTTTAATTATAGTAAGCTTAGCTTTAGAGTCAACTTCTATTTTTACATCTTTTATTAACTGATTAATTGTTGTAAACATTGGATAACTAAACTGTTTAAAATCTGAATCTTGATTTGAAACTTTATCTAACAGTTGCTCTAACTCTTTAGGACGAAATCCATTGTAGTTCTCAAATTTTTTATCAAGCAATTCTTCATTAGAATTGTATCCTTTCCCTTTGAATAAATTATAAACTGATTCGAAAAAATCTGAAATAGGATTTCCAACCTTTACCTGTCTAGTTCCTACTTGAGTAAAGGAGTTTTCTGAGTTTTTCAAACTTTTTAATTTCGTTTCAACAAGTTCAGCATTTAGCAATCTTCCATTTGGTAATTTGTAAAAATTTCCATCTTCAGATTTTATTGGCTCAATATCATCACTTATTATTTCCTCAGGCTTTAATCCATCTACTATTGCTTTAGCAAGTTCATCTTCTGTCAAAGTTTCAAAATCAAAACGAGAATCGGATGAACCAGTTTCCTCAATAACTTCATCAGTATCGAGGTGACCATCTTCACCTCTCAACTCATCCAACTTCCCGTGCATAGCAGCTCTGGAAGTTGCGTTATACGGCTCTTTAGATAGAGCATCCTCTATGCTTTTGATTGCAGCATCCACATTGGTTTTGGCAAGCCTATCTGCTTTTTCCAGAACCAATCGAACTGCTTCTTTTTGTAAGTTGTTTGCTTTCTTTGGATTCTCTTCTGATAGACGTTTCATGGTTGCAGAAAGACTTCCTGTTCTGCTCTTAAAAGCATCACTCAGAGCTTTGAGATCAAGTTCAGAAAGTGGTTCCTCATCAGGTGTTGTCGTTTCGTCTGCACTCTCACCCACAAATGGTTTCACTCCCTGTCTATGAGTTACTACCGATCCAGTGCTATCGTCTTGTGATTCTTCCTCACTAGCCTCTAGCCCCTGATCTCTATCCTCTTCCTGACCTTCCAATCCATCTGCAAACGTTAGCTCATGCCCTTCAACACTATCGTCTTGCGATACTGTATCGTCACCCGATACATCATACCCATTCCCCTGTCCCGAATCCCCAGTCCTCTGATCTTCTTCCTCATCCTCACGTCTTCTACCCTGTAGTGCAATCATAGCTGCAGATGCTGCCATTGCTGCCGCCGCTGCTGTTTCTGCACCATTTTCTGCTACAAAATCAATTGCTCCTTGGATTTGTGGAGGAACTATACTTGCTAGGGTTGCACTCAATTGTGAAGTTAGATTTGTTGGACTGAGTCCTAGACCGGATAGGATGCTGTCTGTTGTTAATTCTGTTACAGTTGGCAAGCTCGGATTTGTTATAGCTTGGCTTAAGCTATTTTGTGCCTGATTCGTTAGATTCGTTGTTACTTGTTCTAGTGTTGGGACTCCTAATGCGTTACTTGCTGTAGATAACAGAGTTTGCGGAGTTAAGTTTGTTAAATTAGCAGGGATTCCTAACACATTGCTTGCTGCTGTCAATGCACCTTGTGGAGTTAAGCTTGTTAAATTGCTTGGAATTCCTAACACATTGCCTAGAGTTCCCAAAGCCTGCGATGTAGTGAATGATGGTTGTATGCTAATTCCACTGGAATTTGCTCCCACTGTCCCATAACTAGTGGTTGCACTACCTGTAATTCCTGTTGCTTGGGAATAGCCCGCTGACACGGAATTACCATTGCCTGTTAGATAGGATGCACTGCCTGTAAATCCTCCATTTGTAGAATACCCTGCATTCACAGTGCCACCATTTGGATTTGTAAAACTAGCACCTGCCGTAACACCTGTTGCTTGGGAATAGCCCGCTGACACGGAATTACCATTGCCTATTGGATAGGATGCACTGCCTGTAAATCCTCCATTAGTAGAATATCCTGCATTCACAGTGCCACCATTTGGATTTGTAAAACTAGCACCTGCCGTAACACCTGTTGCTTGGGAATAGCCCACTGACACGGAATTACCATTGCCTGTTGGATAGGATGCACTGCCTGTAAATCCTCCATTAGTAGAATATCCTGCATTCACTGTGCCACCATTTGGATTTGTAAAACTTGCACCTGCTGTAACACCTGTTGCTTGGGAATAGCCCGCTGACACGGAATTACCATTGCCTGTTGGATAGGATGCACTGCCTGTAAATCCTCCATTAGTAGAATATCCTGCATTCACAGTGCCACCATTTGGATTTGTAAAACTTGCACCTGCTGTAAATCCACTGCTAGAGGAATATCCAGTAGTTACTGTATTCCCATTTGCATCAGTTGAAGTGATATTAGCGGTAACACCTGAATTGGAAACTCCAACACTTGCCGTGTTTCCATTTCCATCAGTTGTTGCTAGATTTGCTGTAACTCCCGAGTTTGAAACTCCAATATTTGCTGAGTTTCCATTACCGTCTGAAATAGATGCCTGTGCTGCGAAACCTCCATTGGAGGAATATCCCGCACCCATGCTTACTCCTCCAACAATAACCGATGCTTGTGCTGTAAAACCACCATTAGGTGAATATCCTGCATTCAAATCCACCCCACCAACATTTACTGTAGCCTGTGCAGTAAAACCACCGCTTGGTGAATACCCCGCATTTACAGTTCCTACTCCTGCTATGTTTGCCTCCATCGTTACACCATTTTGAGCTGAATAATTTAGGTTCATATTACCATATTCACCTCCTAAGTTTGCACTTGCTGTGACTCCTTCTGCCTGATTGTAGTTGGCACTGATCGATCCAGCTCCTTCAATTCCTAAGCTTGCCTGAGCTTCAAATCCACTGTTTTGAGTATAAGTTAGTCCTACATTCGCAATTCCACCAAACTCAGCTGTGGCATAGGCTCCAAAACCTTCCCCTTCAGAATAACTCAGTCCAACATTGGCTACACCACCTAATTCCACTCCAACCTGTGCTCCAAATCCATTCTCTTCACTGTAAGATATATTTGCATCAACTAGTCCACCAGTTGCTCCTGACACAACACCATTGATCATTGCACCACCAATATTTGCTACAGCTGATTTGATATTATTCAATCCCCCATTTTCAGCTGCCTTTACTACTGCTACTGCTGCTTTATAGGCACCTAAAGCAACTAAGGAAGCTCCTGCTGTGAATGGTGCTGCAACCACTGCAACAACAGTTGCTAGTGTATCAAATACTTTGAAAGCAGGAGAATCTGTCATCTTTGGCTTAGGTGCATTCGCTTTAGCCATAAGTTGTCCGATTAGTTCTGCTGGCAAACCAGTTGCCTCAGCTATCTTTTGAGTTGCGACCTGTTTTGCATAACTTTTCAACGCATCCATAGGTTTTGCACCACCTAGTAGTGCTGATATTAAACCTGAAGGTAGTCCTGTTGCCTCAGCTATCGACTCTGCTACCTTGCTCTTAACTTGGTTGGTAACAAAATTTTTAATTCCTGCTGCTCCACCTGTTAAATAGGCTTTGGCAAGCTCCATAAGCATCTGTTCATCTTGAGCCTTCTTGTTAGCATCAGCATAGAACAAATCTGTATAATAACTCTCAACCTCACTAGCTCTCTGAACTGCTGTAGAGACTCTAGTCATATCTGAAGATCTATTATTAAAAAATGAGTTTGTATTTGTAAAAGCAGCCCTGTCTATAGAGGTATAGTCGGAATCCTCCCATTCATCAAAAATTCCCTTATTAGTTGGGAGATTTACCTGAGAAATTTGGCTTATATTGATTACAGTTACTTGTTCTTGCGATCCTGAACGATAGCCCTGGGATGTTGGCATGTTATTAGATTTACCATCATCCTTACTTGCGACACCATCACTTATATTCTTCTTTAAAATAAGTTGGTTATTTACTATCTCAATAGAAGTATATGCAGTATTTTTTTCCATAAAGGAAGAGCATTTGCTTGGGTCTTTATAACATTCCCCTGAATTCATCAAATTCTTTTGCTCTTGGGTGAGGTTCATTACATACCCACCATTCACTTTGTCTTCAATTAACTTTCCGTCTTTGTCTTTTGCATACATACTATCCTTAACTTTATATGCATACATATTAATCAGGGAACGATTTGCTTCCTCTTGTTTTCTATCTAAAGAATTATTCGTTCCTTCTAAATAGGCAAATTGTTGTGCTCCAGTAAGTCCCCTTTGGAGTTGTTTTGCTAGGTCCAATCTTTCAACTAAGGAAAAGTCTGGTGCTGAAAACACTGGATTGAATATTGAGTAGGACTGAGTATTCTCTGGAACTTTTATAGAAGTACCAAAACCTAAGGCAGAACTAATTCCACCACCAATCGTTCCTACTGCAAATCCACCTCCATTACTAGATCCAGAATTTGTTGTGGTTTGTTGTGCAATTGATGTAGTGAACTTAGTTTCTTTTAAGTTAGTAAAACTACTTTGGATGGACTCTACACTGAGTGTGGATGCTTGAGGGGAACTGCTTGGCTTAGTGTTCGCAAGTAAACTAGTAACCTCTGATTCACTAATATTGCCCTTAGCAATTTTTCGTTCTAGCTCAAGCCATCTTTTCTGAGTATCTCGTTCCGATTCTTCCATCTGACGAACCCAAGCTTCTTTATCTGAGTTAATTCTAACTACTGAAGAATCGTAGTTCTCTTGGGCTTGAGCTCGTAAAGTATCTGCATTCACTTTCCATTGGTCATAAAATTGCTTATAGTTTCTAGCCTGTGCTTCCCAGTTAGTAATCGCAGGAAGTATTGTATCGTTCCATTTAGAAAATTCTGCTGATAATTGTTGAGATATATTCGACCATGTATTCGTATTGGTTACTGCTTGTTTATCTTTGACTGAGAAAACAACTTGTGCATTAACAGTTTGTTGGTTGAAATAATAGTCAGTATTCCAACAAGCAAGTTCTGATAAAGCTATACAGTAACCACCTGTATCCTTGTAAGAAGAAAAACCATCTCCATGAGTAGAATATCTCTTTACAGGAACTATATCAGTTTGGACTCCATCTGTTAGAGTTCTCACTCTTGCAATTAGTGGCTGTCCATATTGACGACTATTGGTATAAGCAATTAGATTATACGAATGAATATTCTCTAGTTCTAGACCACCAGTTAAAGTAGAACTCAAATAGGTTCGAAGGGCAGCTTCATTTTTTGTTTTAATATAATTGATTAGATTCTTATCTTTTTGGGCACCAGTACCTGAGAAATAAACATTGCTTACATTCAATCCATTATTACCATAGGATTCGACTTCCGCCAATGTCCAGATATTATCACTTCCGACTTTAGAAGATTGCCCTAATGATTGGAGCTGATATTGTTTATCTCTATAAGTAGTATATTGCGTATTTGCATAGTTGGACTGAGTACTCATATAAGTAGTAACTGTTTGGGATAGGTCAGTTAGGATATTAGAATAGTCAGGGTCTGTGTTGTTCAGGCTAGTTCGAAGATTTGTGATAAGATTGCTTAGAGTCTGTCCAATAGTATTCAAGGTTCCTGAAGGACGGAACAATTCATTGTTATCAGCACTGTTTAGGAATGATTCTAGACCATTTACACTTTGGGTAATCGCTGTTTTTATGGTTGCTTTATAATCATCAATTACTTTCAATCTATCCAAAAATTGCTTTTCACTCGCATCAAGCTGCGAATTGAAGTTATTGAATTCAGCTTGTAAGGTTGCAAGACTTGTTCCAAAATTGTTCAGTCCTGATGTAAAAGATGAGTTAAAATCTGTCCTCCATTGCTCTTTCGCATCTAAGAATCTTTGTTGCAGATTTTCTGCCTTGATTCTTGCACTCTCTTCTGCTTGGCTTCTTTTTGTCTGAGAATTGCTTTCCTCAGTACGCAATAGATAGCTAGAAACCATTTTCAAGAAATCACCTTTCTCAGTTTGAATGGAAATCTCTGCTTCCAGTTCCCAATCTTCTAACAAATCTTGCTTGCGAGAAAGAAGCTCCTTTTCCAAATAATCTTTGTAAGCAGGGTTTGCAAGAAAGGCATCAGACTGAGTTGCGTTCATAAGTTGTTCAGTGATTTGTGCATCAATTCTTGTTTCCCAGTCAGCTCTTAGAACCCCAAGTTGGACATTCACAAACTCTGTCCAGGAATTCATATCCCGAAAGCCCCAGGCTTGGTTGTAGGTTTCTTCCAAGGAATTTGGATTGAATCTTTCCCCGACCAAAATGTCAGGAAAAAGTGGATTTGCTTCTACTCTTGAAAAGGGCATAAAACTCATTGCTAGAAAGGAAGCAAGGGTGAAAAACGCAGTCAACTTTCTAGCAGGTTTGATTCTTCTAATTTGTTTTAGTATAATTTTTTTCAAATAGTTCATTTCATTCCCTCAATTCGCTACTGAATATAGGCTGATTCATTGGTTGAACCAGTATAAACATAATAATATATATAACTCCCTACAGGTGAAAAAGTTATTTCCAGTCTTGTTTTATTGGACAATACTGTATCAGTATAAGATGTAGCTGCAATTGCAAAATCACCAGATGTGCAGGCATCAAAGTTATAAAATACAGAAGAGCGATCTTCCAAAGAGTTTGGTAAGTTAACACCAGTTAAAACTAATTTTTGAGTTCCTGTAACAGTGAATTTAATCGCAATTTCATTGTTTGTTGTGGATCTACCAGATAGAGACTTTGCAGTGCTCGCACCTGTTCCAGTTAATTCAACCAAACTTTTGCAACCTGGCTTTGCTGCAATGGCATCTGCTTTTGCTTTTGCAGCTGCTTGTGCCTGTGATTGTTGCAAAAGGAAAAGGGCAGCAATTGTGGTTGTGGTATTGTCTTTCTTTTCTTCACGGCAATTAAAAAGGGTAAGGATAAGAATGATTGAAATTAAGATTGTTTTCATGAATGGTTCTCCAAATGCAAAAGGTTGTTTCCCAAATGCTGTCTAACCAATGTTACAAATAAATGATTTGACACAAAAGGGACTATCAATAAATTTTAGATGAACAGAATATACTAAATTCAAATCTAAAATTACTAATATCCAAATCTTAGATATTTAGAAATTTAAGTCAAGAAAAAAAAGTCTTTTTTTTAAAAAAATTCTTAGACTAAAGTGAAATAAAACACTATAATTAGAAACACTAAAATAAAAAAGAGACTGGAAGGGATTGACCAAGTAAGAACTGCTCTTCCTGTGTTTTGTTTAAGATTCTTTTTTTAAAAGACTCTATTAACTGTCTGATGGTGAAATGTAATTTCAAATACTAGATAGGTTAGAGTAAAAATATTCTTAGGTATAAATTCTTTCGATAAACCTTTAGATACTAATGTTTTCTCTGAACCAAGACAATATTAAAATGAAGAATACAATTTGTTTGAGAGTTTTAAACAAAAAATATTATTGATAAATAAATAAAGTAAGCCAATAAAATATTTGGAAAAGGGAAATAGAGAATTATATATTATAGTTGATTTCTAAGACTAATTTAAAAGATAATCAAGAAATGGGAGAATTTTCAAAACGTATTGGAGATATTGGTGAAGAAATTGTGGTAGAATTCCTTACTTTGATTGGTTGGAATGAATTAGTTCGTAATTTTGACATTCAAAGCATTGATCCAGAGAAACATGGCAAGAATTCACATGGTATCGATGCCTACTTTAATTATCAAAGTCCAATGATTTCAAGGACATTAGAAAATATTTTAATTTCTATAAAATACAGTAAGGACAAATATCCAAACGCACCTGTTGAGAAATTCAAAGACCATTATAGGGATTTAGGGATGGCAATTGAATCATTCAAGAAATCAGAAATAAGAGTAAAGACAATAAACAACCGTTCTGATTTTGAAACAACCTTTGATAGAGGAATCATTTTCTGGTTGAATAATATTGATGACGATTCACAAGATATTTTACAAAAGCTATCCAAACTTGAAGCTCCAAAGGACTTTAACCATGATGGAATTTTCCTAGTTGACAATAAGAAAATTGAATTCTTTTTTAAGGCTATTGAATTTGTAAAACAGAAATATCTCAACAAACCAATTCAGTTTACTTATTTCAGTACAGGATTAAACAGCGATAATGATACGCCCAAAAATGGAAATATTATGCCAGTTCAATACTTAGCATCAAACATTCTTCCTATAAGAGTTCAAACTGATCCTGAGAAAAATACTCTCATTCTATGCTCAAGAGAAAACTTTGAAGAAGAAGAATTAATCAAACTGATAGGATTAGCAAAAAATATTACTGCCAATTATCAGTCAAATACAGTTATTGCGTTTCCTGATTACAACCGTTTGTTGCATGAACAACTTGTAAGTAATGCTAAACAAATTTTTGAAGAATCCTCTTTTACAAATTCACTTTCAGTTGAAAATTTTAACTCTAACTTTAGAAACTAATGGAAAAAATAAATGATAACATAAACCGGTTTCTTCCCTTTGGTGAATCATTGAGAGCGATTCTACAACATGACTCTATCAAAGATAAGGAAAGAAGACAGTTACTTAGAATGAAAGGAGTGTTCGTTAACAATTCTGATGAAGACAGTACATTTCCAATTCTTACAACTTCGCTTTTAAGTCCAACTGAGTTTGAGTTTCTCAAAGAAAAACTGCAAGCAAAAGAGGACAGAGAAAAAATAATTACAAGAACTTTAGATTGGGAATCAAGCAAAACATTGATTGCAGCTATACCAGACAACTTCAACATTCAGGAAATTATTAAAACTAATTTTCCTAAATACACAGTGGTTGGAAATCCAAACTTCACAATGATTGAGAATAATCCAAACAAAATTACTTTGGACTTCAAATGCGAAACTACTAATTATAGTAAGCCATGGTTTAGAGGTAAGAATGAATTCAAAGGACAAGTCACTTTTGAGAAAGTAACAACGAAAGATAACAAGGTTCAATTGCAAATAATCCATACATCACCTGAAACAACTGAAATTGCTGAGAAGGTCTCAAAAAATTTAGAGAAGCATTTTAAAGCAAATAACTACATGAATCCTCAAAAAGAAATTCAGAGAATTCTTTATAAAAATTTTAAGAATGATGAGAGGATTCAATTCTTTTTGGGTATGACAGAGGGCAATGATATTTTTAGTTTCATGAAAGCAACATTCTTAGATATTGGACCCGACCCGAATGAAAATTTACCTTCTGATATTAACTGGCTTGAATTAGCCAAAGTCCGTGAACTAAATATAAATGGAGAAGTATTACACAAACTTCCTTTCTTGAAAGATAAAACGCTTCACAAGTTCATGGAGTTAGCTGAAATGGAAATTATTTATGATTTCTCTTTACCTTCCGTAGAAGGAAATTGTAAAATCAGATTTGGTTTCAACAACTACTTCAAAAAGAGAATCGGGAACATTGAGTTTGTAGTAGATATTCAAAGTATTTATCCGAAAGATGAGTATGCAAGTGTTCACATTACATCAGTCAGAAATCAATTATTCAAAGAGTTTGAGAAATATAAAACCCAAAAATATGAATGGTGCAAACTTCAAAATCTTAACAAACAAAATACTTCAAAAATATGAACACTTTTGATTTTACAGAAATACAACTTCAACATTTAATAACCCACCATGTAGGGAATAAGCTAAGAGATGAAAAAAATCGACTTTCTATTGAACAATCTACTTTTGCTGAAGAAACCAAGCATTTTCTTTTAAAATACTTTTTGTTGCCTATAAAACAGGACGAATTTTTTTCTTTTTCTCATTCAGTAAAACTTAGCTTGAATGAAGTTTATACTATCATTCAAGATATGTTTTCAAAGCCAAAGTCTTTTGTACGTTTATCGCAAAATATTGCTAAGTTGCTCTATGAATATTCTATGCATCCCAAAATAAAAGAAGGAGAATTGAATATTGTCTATTTTTCGAATGTGGTTTTAAATGGTGAATTAATTGATGCCATCGGAATTTTTAAATCGGAAGTAGATGTTCCTTTCATTAAAATGAAAAAAGAAAAAACTAAATTCAGAATTTCTCATGACTTTGGTTTTGAACTGAAAGGAATAGATAAGGGTTGTCTTATTTTCAATACTTCCTCAAAACATGGTTATAAAATTTTGATTGTAGGTAATTCTAACAAATCTGATGAAGCACAATACTGGAAAGATGATTTTTTAAAACTGAAACCTATTAGCAATGAGTTTTATCAAACAAAACAATTTTTAGACATTACTAAAGAATTTGTAACCAAGCAACTTTTGGAAGAATTTGAAATAAGTAAACCAGACAAAATAGACTTACTAAATCGGTCGGTTGAATATTTTAAAATGAATGAAAATTTTGATAGGAGTGACTTTGAGAAGAAGGTTCTTCAAAATTCGGGGATAATAAAATCATTCAGAAATTTTGATTCAACATATCGAGTGAAGAATGATATTAATCTTACAGATAATTTTGAAATTTCACGACAAGCAGTAAAAAAACAGGCACGTGCTTTTAAAAGTGTTTTAAAGTTAGACAAAAACTTTCATATCTATATACATGGAAATCGTGAATTGATTGAACAAGGAGTTGAAAAAGATGGAAGAAAGTTTTATAAAATCTATTTTCATGAAGAATTATAATTTTGATAAAAGGATTTCTTAGAAACGATTACTTATTTTCCAAGGTTGAGAAATTTTAATTATTCACCCCTGAATAACTAGAGAAATAATGAAAACTAACCTTTGGTTAAAAAATTTTGATAGAATATTGTATTGTTTAAATAGAAAAAGAAAGCGAGCATTAGCTTTCTAAAATAACACCCGACTCACTACTTGAAGTGCATTGATTTTATCACCATCCTTACTCAATAAATGGTTTCTATGCATCCTATGATAATATTGAATAAGTTCGATTGCATTTCTTCTCTTCATCCTCATTCTTTGCTAAGCTGTTCTCTTCTTTTTACTTGTAGTAAAAAAACTTACCTCACATCCAAATTCTTTGTGCACTTTTCCTTTATGTTATTAAAGTGCAGACTATCCTATTCGACGATTGAAAAAAGTTAAACTAAAGAGAAATAGAAAACAATAATTAAAAAAACTAAAATAAAAAAGAGACTGGAAGGGATTGACCAAGTAAGAACTGCTCTTCCTGTGTTTTGTTCAAAAAAACCTTTGGAAAGAAATACATATGTTCTAGCTTCTACAAAGAATCCTAAGAAAAAAAGAATAACTCCAATACCTGTTTGAAGCAAAATGGAAAAAGTAGTTCGAGTTGGAACTAATGGAAAAACTTCTAACAACACATTCCCAATTGCACAAAAAAGGATTAGTGACGATACTGAATAAAATCCTAAGCAAATAACTTTGGGTAAAGTAAGATTCTTTTCACCCAAAATTTTCATGAAAAGAAAACGAATTAGTCCCGCCATCAAACCATATACAATCCAAACAATTGGAAAACTGAGTTTTAAAAAAGGAAAATATTTAGACTGAATCCCTTGTAGTTGGAGAAGACTTGGGGTATTGCTCAATTCATATTCAATTGCACTCTTAGTGAACTGACCGATAAAATTTCCTGTTAGAACAAAAATTAAGACGAGTACAAAAAAAACCAAAAAAATTCTAGTTGTTTGTGTTCTTAGCTCTTTTGGGTTTAGAGGTGAAAGCTCAAGAAAAAGTGCTTCTGGTTTGTATAACGAAAAAAAAATTCTTTTTGCTGTAAGCCTAAAAATCGCCATTCTTTATTCTGAAAGTTGTTTGATTCTATTATTTGCGTCTTGAATTGGTTTTGACATTGTGGATGGATTTGCAACTTTCAAAAATTTTTGATAGTTTGTTATAGCCATTTTTTTATTGTTCAATCGTGAATAGACAAGCCCCAAGTTAAAATATGCCTCTGGCATCTCAGGATTCAATGATACTGCTTTTGCGTAGGCTTGAACAGACTTTTGATTATCACCCATAGCCTGATAACATACACCTAAGTTAAAGTGTGCACTAGTATGATTAGGAGAAATTTCTAAAGCCTTGTTAAAAAAACTGATTGCCTCATTGTAGTTCTTCTGGTTTAGTAAAGCGACTCCAGCGTTGCTTGGGTAATCAGGAGTTTTAGAGTCAAGACCCATCGCCTCTTTAAACAGAGTTAATGCTTCTGATGGATTAGTGTTAAGTAAACTCACACCTTTAACATTGAGTTCTTTTGCTTTCATTAAATCCTCACCTAAAAGTGTTCCAAATACAAAGAAAAAAATACTAAACCAGTTTTTCATTTCACAAATCTCTCTCTTTGCTGAATGTTTGCAAGTATTTTTTCAAAAAAAGATAAATCCGATCTAGTTCCGGTGCTAACCATACAATCGGAATCAAAAAAACTCCTATAATAATTGCAATTACTAAGACTAACATAGACTCATAAACATACATTGCAGGACTATTTATGAATAAAAAGAACGGGAGAAAGAAAGGAATTATAGAAAGAATTGGTAGAAAAAAATATAAAGGTCTTTTTCTTTTCATTTGTTTTTCTTCTATCCACCATGAATAAGAAAAATTCATTCCTCCTCTGTGCTTAAAGACAGAAATTAAAAAAATTTGAATTGAAGCTGAAATAAATAAACCCAAAAATATTGGATAACTAATTTTATACATTCCCCAATAGATAAAACAAATCATTATTGAAGAAATTACCGTTATGACAAGAATAGATTTTATTGGTTTTTTAAAAGACTCAAAATAGCAAGTAAGAATTGCATAGCTAAAGAACGGTAAAATTAATAAAGCATAACCATAAATTTCCTCACTTTCATCAGAAATCTTTCCACTTTCTTTTCCTAACTCTATTCGATAATTTTCTGGAAGTGGTGTGGAAAGAATTTGATTTATGGCGGATTCAATTTTCCAATTAGAAACATCGTTTAACTTAACTGAGAAAGAATACGATCTCTTTTTATTCTTATGATAAATTTTAACTGGAACCATTCCTTCTTTTCTGGTGGAAATTTCACTAATTGGCACAAAATACCCTAGTGAGTTTTTGATTCGGATATCAGAAAGGCTGTCTTTAGATTTTCTATATTTTTCATCGAATCTTACTCTTACATCAATTTCACGATTGTTTGAAATATATTTTGTAGAAATTCCTCCTTGAATAGCCATTTTCAAAAAATCCCCAATTTCTGGTAACTTCAAATTACTATTCATAGCTTTATATCCACTTATATAAAGCTTTAGCTCTTCTCTAGGTGGTTTAAATCGCAAAGTCACTTCTGAAATATTTTCAGTTGCTTTCGCTCTTTCAGCAGAAAGGTCAACTTGCTTTTGTAATTCTTCAAGATCAGTACCGAGTATATCAAATGTAACTTCTCTTGAAACAGTTTTAACGTTATCAGATGAAAAATATAAATACGCAGGATCAGTATTACCAACAGAAGTTTTTAGATAGTTAGTAAATGAGTCATCAATATTAACATGGTCAAAAACTTTTATAAATAGGAGCGATCTATCTGAGTCAACTTTTGAATCAACGGCCTTAACACCTTTTACTTCTAAAACTTTTTTTTCAGTTTCACGTGTAATTTTATCTGTTAACTTAAAATTTGAGCCCGAGGGTAACTCCAAAAAAGCGATGATCTGTTTCTCTTCAATTGAATAACCTGTTTCTTTTTTAGAAAAGTAATAAGAATAAATTGAACCTACAAAAAGTATTATAAGAAAGAAAAAGAAAATTCTTTCATGCTTAATGACTATTCCATAAAACCACAGAGTCCCTTCATGTAATTTTCTAGGTAAAGAGGGAATCTCTTCTAATTTCTCATTTACCTTACTATTAACTAAAGTTAAAAAACTAATAATTTTCGCTGAATGCTTTAATTTTCCAATTTTAGATAGTAAATAAATTTTTGTATCTTTTAACTTATAATCAAAAAAAAGAAAAAACTTTTTATTAATTTGAATTGTAATACTCAATTTTTCCCTTGGTAGAATAATAAAAAAAACTGGAAAAAGAAAGTATGTAGATCCAAAGAATATTATTGCAACAATATTTGTTTGAAATAAATTAAAGCTCATGTCTTTATTGAAAGGAAGCAAAAGAATAGGAATGATTATTAGCGAAAGTGATAATAAAATTAGCAAGGATCCAAAACTATGAAACCCTTCTGGAAAGGCTCCTTTCCTAGGATAGCCTCTAATTACAAAAATAAAAAATGACCAAAAAACTAATGCAATTCCGATTCCACTTACAGTAACAAGATTAAGTGGTAGTTTAAAAATTGTTAGAAATAGACAAACAACAAGAAATGCTCCTAAGATCGAAAGTAAATTAATTATTGGGGTATAAATATTTGTATGAAACGAAAAATATAAGTATATTGAATGAAAAAATAAACCTATAAAAAAAACGATAATCAAATTAATGTAAGTTTTTCTAATGTAGTCTGCTTGATTATATGTTATGTTATAAGAGATATTTGAAAGCTGAGCAAGTTGAATTTTTTTTAAAACAGCATTGGATATTTCCAGAGCATCACCAGAAAATGTTTTGTATATATACATACTTACAGTGTCAACACCATTGACTCTTGCTGCGTTATCTTCATCTCTAAAGGCCATTTTTACTTCAGCAATATCTTGAATTAAAACTGGTGTTCTTCCATAATCTAAACTTACTGGAACTTGTTGTATTTCAAATAGGTCTTTAAATTTTCCGAATGAGTATAGACTTTTTTCAGTGCCAAACTTTTCTACTCTGCCAACCATACTGTTTTTATTATTCTTATCTAATGAATTAGATACTTCTCTTAAACTAATTCCATAAGCTTCCAATTGTTGTTTATCACAGGACACTAATACTTCATGAATTTTACCGCCAGCAACACCAATCTGACTGATTCCTTCAATATTTTCTAATTCAGTTTTAATATTTCGTTCAACACTTTCACGAATATTCGTTAAGTTCAAAGTTGGGCTATTAAAGCTAATAACAAGAATTGGAATTTGCTCAGGGTCATATTTTAGTATAGTTGGTTTATGTGCTTCTCGGGGAAATGTATGTGAAATTAAATCTATTCTTTCTTTTAATTCTAAAGTCTTGAAGTCTAAATCAACATTAGTATCAAATTCAATATTAATTTTAACCTTACCAGCCTCTGTGTATGACCTAATTTCTCGAATTCCTCCAACAACTGAAATCATTTCTTCAATTGGCAAAGTGATAACTTCTTCCATTTTATTTGCATCGCCTCCTGGGTAATCAAGTGAAATTGCTAATCCTGGATAAATGGATGAAGGAAATAATGTAAACTTTAAAGAAATAAAAGATAATAAACCGAATAAAAAAAAAGCCATTGAAATCATTGTGACTAAAATTGGTCTATTAAAGATTAACTTAATCAGCTTTCTCAACTAAGCTCACCTTGAATTGCGAATATCGATAAAACAAAATAGGGATTAAAAATAATGTAAAAAATACTGAGGATAATAACCCACTAATTACAACAACTCCCAACGGTGCCTGAAATTCTCCTCCTTTACCAAGTCCTAAAACTACTGGTAAAAGACCTAGTATCGTAGTACTGTTATTCATAATGATTGGTTTTAAAACTATAATTCCACTTTTTATAACAGATTGTTCTGGAGTAAAACCTTCTTCAAGAAGTGAATGAAAGTATTCATAAAATAGTGAAGCATTATCAACAACAATTCCTACTAATAAAATAATTCCCATAAATGAACTTACATTTAAACTTTTTCCAGTTAAAAAAAGTGCAGGTGAACTACCGATAAATATCAAAGGGATAGTGCATACCATGATTAGTGAATATTTTAATGACTCAAATTGACCAGCAAGAAGCATATAAATTAAAATAGAGGTTAGGACAAAAGAATAAACTAATTCTTCTAATGATTTATTTAAATTTTCTTTGTCACCGGAAAATTGAATTGAAAAACCATTTGGTAGATTTTGGTTCTTTATCAAATCTTCGATTTTTTGAATTACTGCATCAGAATTACTATCATGCATATTTGTTGAAATCAAATTTACTCTAGAACTACCTCTTCTTAGTATTGAGTTTAAAGTTACTTGCTCTTTGATTTCGCTGAACTGAGAAACTTCAATTGATTCACCTAAAGAAGTTCTAATTTTTAACTTTAATATATCTTCAGTTGTGCTAGTGAATTTTTTCATTATTCTCATTCTAACACCAATATCATAGCCGTTCAGTTTTATTTTTGTTGAAACAGAGCCAGCAGTTGCAGTCTTTAAAAATTCTGCTACATTACTATTATTTAAATTGAACTTAGCTAGTTTAAGCTTATCATAACTAATCTTTAACTCTTTAGATTTCTCTTCAAGACTAGAATTTATATCAACAATTCCACTGATCATTGAAATTTCTTTCTTTAATTTCTCTCCAATTTCAGTTAATTCATCTAAATCATCACCCATAATTAGAAATTCTAATTCACCAGATTTTTGCGATAAAAGACTAGAAATAATATCCCCTCCAGGTTTAAATTTAACTTTCACAGATTCATCAAATTTTAATTTTTCTCTAAATTCTGAAACAAATTCTCTAGCAGTTAATTTTCTCTTTTCTTTTAGTATAACTCTGATATTAGAAACATTTGTTGATGAATTTCCACCTGATTTTCCTAGCAAATTATCACTATCAAAACCTATATTTGACAATACACTCTTGACATCATTTTCTTGAAGTAATTGAGTTTCAATATTTGAAACAATTTCTGATGTTGAATCTAAAGAATACCCTCTAGGGGCTTTTACTTCAATTCTGAATTCACCAGTATCAACAGATGGAACAAATTCTTTTTTAATTTTACCTACTAGTATAATTGAAAGAATAAATAATCCAATAATTATTATAAATAAACTAAAGGGGTTTTTTAATAAATTCTTTAAAGTTTCAGAATACTTCTTTTCAATAGCTTTTTCTTTCTTTTCAAAGTAAACGAAAAGTTTATTTTGAATTTTGTCCGAAGAACTATAAAATAAAAAGCTAAGTAATGGAATCAAAGTTAGAGCAACAGTTAAACTTAGAAGAATTGAAATGACTATTGCTATTGCCATTTCAGCAAATACTAATCCTATTATACTTTTGATAAAACTTATTGGAAGAAATACGATCACTGTAGTCATGGTCGCAGAAAAAATTGAAACTGTAACTTCTTCTACACCTTTTAAAATAGCTTCTTTTGGATTATTGTTATTAAGTTGTAAATTCCTTTCTATTCCTGCTAAAACAACATTGCTATTATCAAACAACATTCCAATACCTAATGCCAATCCTCCCAAAGACATCATATTTAATGATATATTAAAAAAATTAAAAAATATAAAAGTTGGCAATAATGTTGAAGGAATAACTAAAAGTAATATTAATGGACTTTTAAAATTTCTAAGTATTACAAGTAAAGCTATGAAAGCTAGAAAAGTACCAGTTATCAGATTTATAAATAAATTATTCACAGAATCTTGAATAAAGTTAGCTTCCTGATAAACTATTTGAATATTTAAATCTTTTTCAAATCTTTCTTTAAGCTCATTAACAGTAGTATTAATTTGTTTAGTAATTTCTACAGTATTCTTACTTGACTCTTTATATATATAAGCCACTATGCAATCTTTACCATTATATCTAGCGTTACTAGTTCTTTCTTTAAAAGTTTCTTGAATATTGCTGAAATCTTTAAAATAAACTGGGTCACCTTCTTTTCCTGTAGAAATTATTGTATTGCTAATTTCATCAATATTTTTAAACTCACCAACTGCTCTAATTAATAAATCTTTATCGCCTATTGGAAGTTGTCCCGCTGGAAAATTTTTATTGTTTGATTCAATAAATCGTTCCAAATCAACAATTGAATAATTATATGAATATAATCTTTGTGGATCGATATCGATTAAAATTTCTTTTTTGTCTCCACCACTTAATTGAACATTCGCAACTCCGTCAATTCTATCTAAAAATAACTTAATATTATCTGTAACAAAGTTTCTCAAATTTTTGGAGTCTGATCCTTCTTTAGGAAAAAAAACTATCTCAACAATCGGAGACATAGAGGGATCATAACGTGTAATTATTGGCTTACCAGAATTTTGAGGCAATATATCCCTAATTAAATCAATCCTCTCTCGAAGTTCCATTAAAGCAAAATTCACATTTTTATCAGTTTTAAATTGTACAGTTATAAAAGAAAAACTTTCTATGGATTCAGAATCAGTTCTATCAATTCCATTAATCGTACCTATGCTCTCAGTAATTGGTTTTGTAATTAAATTTTCGACTTCCTCTGGTGAGGAATTTTCGAAATTAGTTATTATTGTTACTTTAGGAAATTCAAGATTGGGTAATAAATTTATCTTGATATTTCTAAGCGATAAAATTCCAAAAATCCCTAAAGCAAGAAAAAACATTATTGTAGTTATTGGTCTACCTAGGATTTTTCTTTGTAAACTTTTTATCATTCGAAGATTGGCTTTACTTCAGCACCGTCTTTCAGTTGTGATAAATGATTGGTCGGAATAATATCCCCTTCATTCAGTCCTTCTTTTATTTCAATGTCTTCTCCATACTTTTTACCAGGTTTAACCCTAGTTTTAAAGACATTAAATTTACCTTGCTCGTTTGATTGTTTAAGCACAAAAATTTCTGCAAAATTATCTTCTATTGGTCTTATCAAGGAAAATGGAACAAGCATCAACTTTACACTTTCACCTGTAATAATTTCAGCTCTAATAAACATTCCTGGCTTAAGTTTAAGTTCTGTATTTTCTAATAAGACTCCAATTTTTGTTGTATGAGTTTTTTTATCAATCTCAGGATTAATCGTTTTAATTTTACCTTTAAAAACTTCCTCTGGAAATGTATCTGATTTGATATTGACAGTCATATTAACTAGAAGTTGAGCAGATTCTTGTTCGTTTACATAGAAGCTTGCAATAACTTTATCAATTTGAACTAAAGTCATTATAGCTTGGCTAGAGCCGGTACCACCGCCTGAATTGATTAGCACCCCAGTGCTTTTTAATCTTTCTGAAACAAAGCCATTAATTGGAGAATAGATTGTACATTCATTAATCATCATTTTAGTTGCTCTTAAATTTGCTTCAGCAGCCTCTGTTTCTTTCTTGGCTACTTCAACCTCTGATTTTTCAATCTTTGTGTTTAGATCTTTCAATAACTGATTCTTAAGATTTTTATCTTTTGGAATTTCTAAACCTTCTTTCAGAATATCTTCATCCTTTAGTCCAAGTAGTGAAATATTCAAATCACGCTTTGCAATTTCATAAGCACTTTCTTTAGATTGATAATCTAGTTTTGAAGTTTCATAATCTTCTTTTGAAATAGCATTATTTGCTACTAAAGTTTCTTTTTTTATATAAACTTCTTTAGATCTTTCTAATTCTAGTTTGGCTTTATTATATGCTGAAATTTTTTTATCTGCTTCATTAAATCTTACTTCAACTCTTTTTTTCGCTTCATTATACTTTTCTTGAATTAGTTGTAGTTTTGCTTTATATGATTGTAATGCTGCTTCTTGTTTTGTAAGTTCAATTTCATTAGATAAACTTTCAATTTTTAATAATTTTTGTTTTATAGTGATTCGATCACCTTCTGAAACAAAAAAATTTTCAATTCTTCCACTCACTTTAGAATAAACTTCAACCTTTTCAATTGGTTCGATAGAACCAGATGATTGAATTGTTGGAGAAACATCTTTTTTTTCAACCTTATAAATTTTAACTTTTAAAACTGAATCATATGAATTCCTATCATTGCTTTCGGCTTTACTACTAGAGTTAAAATAACTAGCAATAGAGAGTCTCTGTGAGTAAAACATAGTATTTAATATTGGAACTTTTGCTCTTAATGAATCCCAAGTTAAATTTGAATAGAGTAATGTTATTAAAAAGTAAACAACTAAAGTTATAAAAGTTTTTTTTAGATAAGGTTTATTCTTAATAAATTCAATTAGTTCTTTGAAGCGTTCTTTCATTTATTAAATATCTTAAAGATTAAATAAAACAAGGAAAAATTTGATAGTGACCAAATAATAACTATTCTACTTTTATTAACAGCAAATAGGCTTGGACCAATTTTAAGGAAAAGTCGAAGTGAAAAAAGACAAGATAAGAAAAAAATCAATATAATTAAAAAGAACTGCATCGCTATAACAAAAAAAGAAGTTGAATTTAATAAATTAATTATAGTATTAATAATTAAAATAGGAAACAAAGCAGCTACAGAATATAAAGTTGAATGTAGAAATAAAGCTGAACTATATTCAAAACTTTTATTTTTTTCTCCAAAGATTATAATTAGAAGTGATCCAATTAATATTAGGTAGGCTATTGATAAAATAACTACAATCAACAAGAGGATTATGTTTATTGGTGTTGAATATAAGTAATACAGTAATAAGTTTCCTCCTGATTCCAGAAATTTACCTTGAAGTACTTCATTATTAGAAATAGTCGTAGGAAAATTGATGAATGAAATTAAAATATAAAGAATTGAATATAAAGTTAATATCTTCATAATCAATTTTAACAATTTTAAGAATAAATTTCTACTATAGTCAGAAAGATTAACTTCACTTACTTGATTCAATTTTAAAAAATGAGCAATTTCAATGTATAGATTTTTGAAAAAAATTGATGTTGCAATAAAAAATTTTTTACTCATTGGATTCTTTCTCAAAATTTATTTTTTGTTTAATATAAGGATTAATCTCTGCTATTACTTTAGCTGATTTCAAGTAGCTATCTGCTTTTTTAAAATCTCCAGCATCCTTGTATATTTTACCTAGTTCTAAATACGAGTAAACAAGTTTGTCTGATGAAGAAATAATTCTTTCATAAGATTTGATTGCATCTTCAAATTTATTCAGACTC
The DNA here is from genome assembly GCA_033762425.1 of Leptospiraceae bacterium. GTDB lineage: Bacteria > Spirochaetota > Leptospiria > Leptospirales > Leptospiraceae > JANRLP01. Next base: position 1,983 of record JANRLP010000021.1, on the reverse strand, counting down.
TTGCAGACATTAGCTCTAAGATAGAGTATTTCTTGATTATTACTATCTTTAGTGAGATAGTAGTTTATTTTACTTAATAATTTTTCAGGATTTTTCTTTTGAAGATACTCGGTTTTTATTAACCAAAAAAAAGGATTAATATCATTTTTATCTTTTTGAATTGCATTAACGAAGTAACTCTCTGCTTTATTCAATTCAATCTGATAATAATAAATCTTTCCAATATAAACATCAATGTTTCTGTAGCTAGATGACTCTTGTTCTATTTCAAGAAAGATTTTTAATGATTGTTCTAATTTATGCTGATTAAAAAGTGATAATGCTTTTTCATATTTTGTGGATAAATTTTTATCATCTCTTGAACAATCAAAGAATAAAAAAATTAATAAAAGAAATAAACTAAAACAACTTTTCATTTAAAAGACTCCTGAAATTCTTTCACAATTTTTCTACAGACTTCTCTGAGAAGAGTAGCTTCATATAAAACTTTATCCTCAAAAGCAGAAGAAATCATGCCAACTCTTTTTCCTGATTTATCGAATATGTTTAAGAAAATAAAATTATGATCTCGTTTGTCTAAGATTCTTTCATTAGAATGAATAGCAATTGCACCTTGAAGAAATAGGTTTGCTTTTTCGGTTGTAATCAATTTTGCTATTTCCTCTTCTTTTAAAAATCGATCTTCTTTGTTTTCATAAAAAGAATTTTCACCAGCAACTTTTCTAAGAGTTTTTGGTAAATCTCCAAGTTCTGATTTGTTTTGGGTTTCTTCTTCTAATTCTTTTTCGATTGGTTTCTGAAAATCAGGAACTGAGTAACCAGCTTTTAAGAATTCATACTCTAACATATCCTTAAAGTTTTTTGCTGTATAACGAGTTAGAAGTATATCTCTATTTTCAATATATCCAATGATAACTTTCGATTTTTTTGTATCCTGTTTTGCTATTTCAACGGAATACTTATTAAAACAAGAGACAAAAAAAAATAGGAATAGAATCCTCATTTCCCCTCCATTGAAAAATTGAAAGTTGAGGGTAGAGAAACACCAGAGGTGTCTTTTGCTGTAGTGTCCACACTAAGTAAATAAAATGGAGAACCAACAGGCATGTTATCGGTTCTGAGTAAATTAAAATCACCACCAGTTGCTGCATTACCAAAAAGAGTACCATTGCAAGATGCTTCTTGTTCAGCAAATACAACTGTAAGCACCCTACAACCAAAAGGAAAGGTTCCTTGACAATCAGTCCATTGCCATGAAGCAAGTTGGATTGAAGTTGTTGGAGGGGAAAGTCTTCTAAGTCTAACTGCATTTACAGTACTATTCAAGTCCATATAAGAATTAAAGATGATTTTGAAATTATCAGTGTTTGCATCAGCACAAGACAGTGGGGAACCTGTGGAACCCGAACCTGTATCTCCCGCTCTGAAAGTATAAAAACTAGGGGTTTGAATAGCAAGGCTTGAATCCCAATAACATGTAGGACTAGCCCAATTCGCTCCAATTGCACTTCCAATTCCTGGAAACGTTGCAGAACAGCCTTGACTAGATACTCCGAATGCTTGGACTGCTGGACTTGTGATTACACTACCTACAACAAAACTTGTGCTAGTAGAAGATGATACTGGAATTCCATTGGAAGTTTTAGCAAGTGCACCTAACGTTACTGTGTAGCGAGTCCCATAGTTAAGTTTTGAATCAGGTGTGAAGGTCAGAACAGTATTCCCAACTGTCCAAGCAAAAGTTCCACTTATACTTGGGGAAATTGTCAGAGCAGATTGAGTAGGAATAGGATCCATAGGAAAGCTAAAATTGATTACAATTGGATTTGTGGTAGGGTTTCCTAAACATCCATTAGTCAGTGTTGGATTTGCAAGAAAGTCGTTCAGAACACCAGTGCCAGCATTACAAGCTGCCAAAGTTCCAAAATTAGTATTCATAGAAAGTAGTGGATTGAATGGGGTTGTTCCCCCAGCAATAAAACT
>JANRLP010000020.1:0-41112 GCA_033762425.1 Leptospiraceae bacterium | reverse complement strand
TCGTAGCACAAGGTTTAGTAAATATCTTATATCTAAGAAATTCTATTCGTGAAAATTGGTGAACCGCCGTGTACCGAACGGTATGCACGGTGGTGTGAGAGGACGGGGTCACACCCCTCCTACTCGATAGGAAAGCCCGTTTGCCGCCCAAAAACTTTTTTAGTGTTATAGAGCAAATTATTTCTATGTTTTCTTCTTACATCTAACTCACGTTAAATAGAGAATCATTACAAAAAAACAGTTATCTTGAAATAGATTTGTAACTAAATATTTACCCAAACCAAAAGTTAATTACTATCCAATAATATTTTTATTCAACAGAATTATGGCTATGATAAATAAAAGTAATTCTTTTATAACCAATATCTTTTTCTATTTGTTGCTAGTATTTTTTTCAGGAACAAAACTCTATTCTGAAACAGTTTTCGAAATCCAAAAAATAGAATCGTTAGACGATATTACGAGCCTTGATACAAACATCAAGTCAAAATGGTATGAAATTGAAGATACTCTAAATCCCAAAGAGTTCACAGAAAATTATTTTGAATCTCAACTTAGCCCAATGACTTGGAAGGTTATCACAATTCCATCAACTTATAAACGTGAAAATGTAAAGAATAATTTCATTTGGATTGCTAAATCAATTTATCTAAATAGTGGACATCATGCAAATTCGATTTCTCTAAGACTAGGAATTATCAATGACAGAGATAAGGTATATTTTAATGGAGAACTTATTGGTCAAACTGGCGAATTTGGAAGTTCTACTCCACAGGCTTATGATAAGGTTAGAATTTATGAAATTCCTCAAAGACTACTTAGGCTAGACAATGAAAACATTATACTAATTCAAATTGAATCCTTCTTTGAAGGAGAAATGGGAATTGCACAAGATAAAACTGAGATTGGTCCAAGTAAAGAAATTGGGAAGTTATTCTATAAAGATGAATATATCAAACTCATTTTATTAATGATGTATTTTACTGTTGGAATTTATTTTCTTTTCTTATATATTAGAAGAAGAAAAGAAACTGAGAATCTTTATTTCTCAATGTTTACTTTGTTATTAGTAGTATATCAATTTTTTAGAAATCAACTCAAGTATGAATTTGATTTTAGTTTTGTTTATATGAAAAAAATGGAATATTTGATAATTTATATTATTACTCCACTTTTTACTCATTTTATTAGATCTTATTTTAGATTTGCATGGAATTTAATTTTAAAAATTGCTGATTCCATTATACTAATTATTTTATTATACTCGCTCTTAATAACTGATATTAAACATTATAATTTTCTAAACATAAACATAATCCAACCGCTTTGGCTTGTTTATATTAGTATGATAATTTATTTCTTAGTTAAAAAAATTCGTGAGAATAATCGAGATGCGATACTAATTTTAGTTGGAATGAGTTTTATTGTTTTTGGAACTGTGACCGATTCACTCAGCACAAGGGGGATTATAGTTTTCCCAAGAATCCTTGGTTATTTATTTATATTCTTTATTATGAGTCTTGCGGTGATACTAGCGAATAAGTTTGTTCAACTAAACCAAGAAATAGAAGAGTTGAATGAAGGACTTGAGAAAAAAGTGATTGCAAGAACAGAAGAATTATCTAAGACCTTGCAAGAGGTGCAAAAATTAAAAACTGCTCAAGATGGGGATTATTTTTTAACCTCTCTACTGATAAAACCTTTAGGTAGAAACAGAGCTAAAAAAGATAGTGTGAATATAGATTTTGTATTAAAGCAAAAAAAGACATTTCAGTTTAAACAGAAAGAATCTGATCTTGGTGGTGATCTTTGCAGATCAGAAAATATTCGATTGAATGGAAAAGATATGATAGTCTTTTTTAATGCGGATGCAATGGGCAAATCCATGCAAGGAGCAGGTGGTGCAATCGTAGTTGGCTCTGTCTTTGATTCAATCTTAGAAAGAACTAATTTGAATGAATCCCTAAGCAAAGAATATCCCGAGCGTTGGTTAAAAAATTCTTTCGTAGAGCTGCATAAAGTATTCGAGAGTTTTCAAGGTTCCATGTTAGTTTCCATAGTTATGGGCCTTATCGATAGTAAAACAGGATTAATGTACTATATCAATGCTGAACATCCTTATCCTGTGTTATATAGAGATGAAAAAGCAAGTTTCTTAGGGGAAGAGGTTACTTTCTATAAATTAGGTGCAGAAATTTCTCAAGGTTTTGTTTCTGTGAATATCTTTCAATTGAAGAAAGGAGATATTGTAATCAGTGGATCTGATGGAAGAGATGATATCATGATCTTAGATCCAAAAACTGGGCAAAAAGAAATGAACTACGACCATACTCTTTTTTTAAAAAAAGTGGAGAAGAGCAAAGCTGATTTAAGTCAATTAGTGGAAGAGATTAAAAATACGGGAGATATCACAGATGACCTCTCTCTTCTATCAATTCAAATTATCAATGATTTGCAGAATGGTTTTGAAGAGAATCTAATTGAAGATGTTAAGAAATTGTTGACTCAAAAAAATTACTTAAATGCACTTGAAAAATTAGAAGTATATACTGATCTAAACCCAGTCGATACAGAAGCACTTTTTCTTCAATCCTTTACACTGAAAAAAATAAAAAGATATCATGAGGCGATACTAGTTGGAGAAAGAATCAGAATTAGAGATCCCAAAAATTACAAAAACATAGTGAATCTTTCTCATTGTTATTCTATGGTAGATAACCTAGATCGAGCAAGCTATCTAGCAAACCTAGTTCCTGAAGGAAAAGAAAAAGAATTTGCTAAAAAGTATTTGAATTGATAGAGTATTGTAAGACACTTTCGTGGAAAGAGGGTATTGGTGGATAATTAATTTACTATAAGTTATAAGAGTAGGGTAGGTAGGTATTTTTACAGTAAAATATATATTCTTAGTAGTCTTAATTTTTTCAAATTTTTTTTGTAATGATAATAAGACTAATGAGGGAAAAGATTCTAGTTTAATTCCAAAAAAAAATGATCAGTATAATAAAGAACTAAATTCAACTAAATCTTTTGCAATTGTAAAATCTAATGGTGGCTTACGATTAAGAGAAGATACAAATCTTAATTCTAAAGTTATTACTATTATCCCAAATGGTCAATTGGTTGAATTTTTAGAGCTAACCTCAGTAAAAATAACTATTGGAAGTCTAACCGATAATTTTGTTAAGATTAGATATAATAGTTTTATTGGTTATGTTTTTGGAGGTTTTATAATATATAAGCATCAAGAAAATGTTCGCTTATTCAAAGAAATAATGATAACTGAAAATTCAAAGTACTCTCTAAAAATTATTGGAAGAAATTTATATCAACAAAATAATACTCTTCATCAAGCTTCTTGTGAATTTTTTAACATTGTTGAATGTTATACTTATGTCTTTGATAAAAATAATAAAATGTTATTTAGCAATATTACTGATAGAACTTTAAATTTTATTAAATGGATAGATGAGGACAATATTCTATTTAGAGGAGGATTAGGAGATGAAGGTACTGTTTTTAGAAAAGAAATTATTTATCAATTACCCAGTTTAGAAAAAAAGTATTATTTAGATTATTATATAAATTTCCCAGTAATGAGTAAAGACATTAAAAAGAATTATTTAGATGTTAAAAAGTGTATAAAGAATTCTTGCCTTCGATTTTATATGATAAATTTTAAGTTGAAAATATTTAAATTTAATAATGATTTAAAAGATGAATTTGTTCTATCTGAATATACTTATATTCCAGTTGAAGATAAAGATATTAAAGACTATTCTTATTATTTTTTTGAATTAATAGAAGATTATAATAATATAAAATTTAGAGTTAATAATAATCACTTAAATTATAATTTACAAAAAGAAATTATTGAAAAAAATTAATCAATAACTTATTTATTAAAAATTACTGAGTGAATGGTTCCGCCTCTTTCTTTTCCAGTATGGCTCACCTCTGCCTTTAGTTTGAATACTGGTTTATACATTTCATACTCTTTCAATTTATCATACAAAGTGATTGAATAGTCTAGGACTGTGATTGCTAGTTCAATTCCAATGATTCTTTCTCGGGAAATTGGTTTGTTCTCAGTTTTCTCTGTTAAGACCAACCATTTATAAAGCCTTGCAGATTGTTTTAAACTCTTTAGATTTTCTAAATCAAGTTTAGCTTCAAATAATTTTGTCTTAGTATTATTAAAATTTACTCTCACAGGTTTAGAGTCATTTTCTTTCAAAGCTCTAGAGAGGGTTTCATCAAATAGATCATCATCACTATACTCGATCTCTTTACAATCAGAATAGATTGTGCTACAAACATCGCCATAAGATTTATGCAAAAAATAAATCATAGTAACAGTTCTATACTTAGGATGAAAAATCACTTTTGCATTATAATTCTCAGTTTTTCTATACTTAATTAAATTTCTCACTCGTTGAAAAATAGTATAACCAACTAGACTTGAGTCTTTAACAAATCCAAATCCAAGACTCTCAGTTCCTCTCACACCTATATAGAGTGGTTCATAAGAAATCCTACCTTCACGTTTAGCAAGCTCTCTAAGATAAGGAGTTACACCTTCTAGCTCTTCACTCTCTAACTTCAAAGTATAGTTTCTCATTTTAATCAAGATTTTTCCAGAATTCTTGGAAAGTTCCTCTGAGATTTTATCATCTAGTTCTGAATAATCATCATAGTTTAGCACAACACAATCATTAGCATTACAAGAAATCTGTTCTTCATAATTTTTTTTAACACTATCATCTCTTTTATCTTGAACAGTTTCTGTTGGTTTTATTTCTATTGGTTTTTCTTCTGTTTTAGGTTTGTTTTCAGAAGTATAACAATTCAGTACAAATAGAAGTAAGATTAATAGATTAAGAAATAATTTCTTGGAAGTAAGTAGCATAATTAGTAAAGATTCCTTTTATATTCCATTTTTGCAATTCATAATATTCCTCAAAATGGTTGATTGTATAAACTAAAACAGGAAGATTTAGATCATAAATTTTTTTGTGTAATTCTGTTCCTACTAGTTCTTTGGAAATATTTATAGAACTTAAGCCAAAGTCCTCATAAAACTTGATGAGTTCTATTGAATCTACCTCATTTTCAATTAGATAAGCTAGGTTTAGTTTTGGGGAAAGCTTTCTTAATTTAACCAAAATTTCTTTATCAAATGAAGAAAATACGACCCGATCTACTAACGCATATTTCTCCACTAGTGATAGTGCAATTCTTTCAATCTCTCTTAGATCATAATCCCCAGATTTGATTTCAATGTTTAAGTCCGTTTCTGAGTCCTTGATTAAAGTTAATACTTCATCTAAGGTAGGAATTCTCTCCCCAATAAAATCTTTGTGGAACCAAACTCCTGCATCTAATGATTTTAATTCAGAAATTTCTTTCTCACGTACAAGTCCACTACCACTCGTTGTTCTATCTAAACTATCATCATGAATTACTACTGGCACAAGATCGGAACTGAGTGTGATGTCTAATTCAATCATTGGAATCTCAAACTCTACAGCTTTACGAAAAGACAAAATTGTATTCTCAGGATAATCCCCGCTCAGACCTCTATGTGCAATGATTAACATTAGATATTTCTAATATACCTCAGTTGCAATTCCATTTTCAATAAAAAGTGGATAACCCTTTCTTTCAAAATGATCTAATAGAATAGAAGCTACTTTTTCTTCGTTTTCTAAGCTAGCTAAATCAGGAAGAAATTCAATTTGGATTTTGTTTTCAGTAATGTACATTGAGCTAAATCCTTTTGAATTGGAAATTGATTGAATGAGTGGGGAGCTTATCTCCTGTTTCATCCCAACACCAAAGATAAATTCTTTTTCTTTTGAATTTGGATGGATGATATTTCTATTCAAAACAAATCGAACAATGTTTTTCTTAGGTGTGGGTTCTGCTATAAACTCAACGTTAGGATAGATATAGAAGGATTGGTCTTCTTCTGAAAACTCAATCGTGAAACCTCTGAGAAATAGCTCATCTTTTTCTGTGATTTGAATTCGCACGGGATAGTCAAAAATTGTAGATTGGTTTTTCCACTCATCAAACCCAACTTGCACAAATGCTCTATCAGGTTTATAGTTTACTTGAACCTTGAAACAACTTTCCACTCCATTTGGTCTAGAGCTCAATTGGTTTTGAATTTTTTGAATTGCAGTCTCAGTGAATTCTAGGGGTTTAAAACTTGGAGAAGGGGACTCCTCATTCTTTTTATTTGAGGAAAATAATTTTTTTAGTAATCCTTTCATGTACTTTTAGACTGAACTATTTAACTGAATTAGAATTTTTTTTGTAGCTACACTGAGTTATATCAAAGGAAATTCAACTGTAAAACAAACTAAGATTGGACTAGTATTGTCTAGATAGTTCTTTAAGTTATAGGCTCTAATCTTTGCACTATGCCTATGAACAATCTTTTGAACATTGCATAGTCCAAGTCCAAAATCAAGGGTTCCATAATGCTCTTGTACAGTTCTAGCAATTCTAAAGAAAGGTTCGAAGATTAGATTTTGGTATTCTTCTCGAATCCCTAAGATATCAAGTTGAGCCTCAGGAGCTGAAAGAAAGTTTAGGTTCAAAGTTTGTTTATGAACTTCAGTCAATACATAGATACTTGAATCTTTGAGTGAAAATTTAAATGCATTGATTAGAATTTCCTGAAATGCATGCTTTAGGTATTCTTCATTGATGGCAAGGCTTACATTAGAAAGACTTAGACCTGCATTTGTTCCAATCTTAATACTTTGGTTCTTAAGTTCAGCTAATGGTTTTAGTTCATTGCTAATTTGATTAAGGAAACCTTCCAAAAATTTTGGACTCTCTTTTTTGAGTGGTAGTACATTATTGATTACATAGTCTATCTCGCCAAGCATCATGGTTAGCTCTTTAGCAGAATCAGCATTGTCAAATAGCATATCTAAAATTTCTTTATCTACAATATAAGTGCTATCATCATTTGGTTTAGTGCCTTCCTTAACCATTCCTATCAGGCTAGTCGTTAAACCAATCCCAGCACCTTGGATAAGACTATGGTTTAGATTTCCAATCAAATTTGCCTCTGTTTTATCAGTATCTTTTTTGATAAGGGTTTCCTTCCAAAGATTCCAATTGAGTTGGCTTTCAATTCTGATTTCTCGTTCTTTATCCAGTGTTTTTTGGATCTTTCTGAACTCTGCAATTTCAAATGCTGAGCTAACCCTTCCCGTTAGCTCTTCAACCTGAAAGCCTTTGACAAGATAGTCATAGATTCCTTCTCTCATAAGTTTAATTACAACACCTAAATCTGTTTCTGAAGTTAGGATGATGATGACTGGTTTTTCAGGATGACAAAGAAGTTCATGAGAAAGTTGAATCCCTGTCATCTCAGGCATATGCAAGTCGGAAATAAAAACTAGACTTGGGTTTTCTCTAAATGCTTCCAACGCTTGTTTTGGATTTTTGTAAGCCTCTACAATATAATTTTCTTTGGAAAGAATTTTCTCAATTGTTTTTAAGATACTCGGGTCATCGTCAGTGATGATAATTCTATTGTTCATTTTTTTATGACTGCATGTTACAAGGTTTAAAAAAATATTCAAGAATAATTTTAATTTTTAAAAAAATATAAATATTAATTTGAGACAGAACTAAAGAATCTGATTTACTAACGTTAGTTTATATCTTGAAGAATTCTATTTGATCATTTAGGCTAATAGATTGATCAGAAATTTTTTGACTAGTATTTGCTATGTCTTCAGAACCTTTTGCAAGAGACTCAGTCAATTCTTTGATCATTTGGATGGAGTTTGCAAGCTCTTGGTTGGAACTAGTTTGTTCTTCTGTGGAATGTGAAATAGATTCTGTCATGGATAAAACTTTTTTTACATCTTTAAGAACCTTTTCACTAAAAAGAGCTTCTTGTTTAGTAAATTCAGCAATACTCTCCATAAGTTTTTTATTCTTTCTAATTTCAGAAATTATATTTGAAAAAACAACTCCCGTTGTCATCACATATTCTTTTCCTTGTTTAACTTCTACTTGACCTTGTTCAATATACTCTTTGATGCTCTTTGCTCTGCTGGATGTTTTTTCTGCAAGCTTGCCAATTTCATCTGCAACCACAGTGAAGCCTTTACCATACTCACCGGCTCTAGCAGCTTCAATCGCTGCATTCAATGCGAGCAAATTGATTTGTTTAGATATATCACCAATGAGTCCAACAATTTCTGAAATCTTTTTCGTGCTTCCTTCAATGGTTTCCATTCCAAGAATTGCCTTTTCCATTAGATCATTTCCTTTTTCTGCTTCAAGGCTTGTGGACTGAGCAAGGTCTTTGGCTTGTAACGAAAAGTCTTTTACCTGTATGATCTTGGACATAAGTTCTTCCATAGAATTGGAAGTTTCTCTAGAACTCTCGTGAGCCGACTTAGAGTTGAGAGCAATAAGTTCAATGGACTTAGAAATTTCATTCATAAATTCTAAGGACTCAGAAATAGAACTAGCTTGATGATGAGAACTTTCCGCCATAGCTATGGTAGTATCTGAAAGTTCAACTGAGGTCTTTTCAAGTTCCTTAGAGGAGGATTGAATAGAAGATACGATTTCTTGTAAAACTAGGATCAATCTTTTTAAGGAGCGCACCACATCTCCAAACTCATCAGGCACATAATCTTCAGGAATATTTTTTAAGTCGCCTGACGATATTCTTTCAAAAGCAGTGATCGTATTTTGGATGGGAATTGTAAAATGATTCGTTATATATCGAACACTAAACATAATCGTTAGAGTAATTAATATTATAAATCCTGAAATTTCTAAAAGAGTGATATTGAGTTTTTCATAGAAAACTTTTTTGGGAATAAACATTAGCAAGTAGCTGTTAAACTTTGGAAGTGGAACAACCATTGCTCTCATTTTTTTGCCTTCAAATACTAGATTTAAAAACTTTCTTTTGTATTTATCATCACCTTCAAAGTTTAGATTTTCTAATTCATTAAATCCTGAAAAGTCTTTTGGGGATTGTGAAAATTCTTTTTTGAAATTTTGATTTAAGTACTTATAATTTTTATTATAAATAACAGTTCCTTCATTAGAATACATTATGAAATCATATTTACCATTTTCTGAGGCTTTTGCAAGTGCATCTCCTATTGTTTCAATTGCGAAAGTCATCCCAAAATTTCCAATGAGTTCTTTTTTTTGTTTTATGGGAACAGCACAAACCACAATATCAGTTCCGTCATCTTTGCTCTTAACTGGATTAGAAAATGCAAACTTACCATTCTTGAGTATGGATTGAAAAATTTTACCCGACTTTACATTAAAACTAAAACCAAGACTGTTTACTGTATCACCATTCATGTTGCTTACAAAAAAAGATTTCACAAAGGATTCTTTTTCTTCTTGCAGATCTTTTAGATATTCTTGGATTCTTTTTAGATTCATCTCTCGAACAATTTCATTTCTAGAATAGGAATCCACTTGAATCAAAAGTTTCTCTAGGGTTGTGTTAAGATAGAGTGAAGCCTCTTCGATGGATAGACTCATGATTTGTCTCATAAAGTCTTCATGTCGCACAACGCCCACCTGATATACACCAATACTCACAAAAGTTAATGAGACTAAGATAATACTCATTACAGGAATCAAAATTTTATGAAATAGTCTGATGGGTCTATAGTTAGTGAATTCAATCACTGGATATATTTCTTTTTTTGCTTCATAATAAAAGAGGATCCAGAGATTAATGCAATCGCTAGATCACTAATCCAAAAGAATAATCCTTGTTGCCAAGAAAAAACTAAACCTAAACTAAAGTTTATGATTTCTATAATACTTGCTGTGAATAAATTCACTAAACAAATTAAAAATGCAATTCTTCTTGGAAATGAATTAATGATATTGAGTCTAGGATCATTTTTTTTATGTTGTTTCTTTACTGCTAATTCTATTGCTTCTGTTAGTTTTCTAGTTTGAAAACTGAAGTATAAAAAACTAAGCAAAAGTAAGATGGGAGAAACAAATCCCGCTCTTAAAATTGCTGGAAGTTGGTTTAGACCATCGGTTAAGAATTTGATAAAAAACGAGAATATAGGAACACTAAGCATAATTCCTGAAAACCAAAAGAATAGCTTTCTAGAAATTTTTCTGTTTAATTCATCGCTCATGTTCTCGTAACTACTACATAATCATTATCGGGGAAAATCATTACCCACTCTACTAGTAAAATCATCCATACAGTTTTTGGCTAGATGAATTGAGTCTTCAAACTCTCTACAACCTAAATTATTTTCTCTTAGATCTAAAACTTTAACGTTACTTTTGATTGAATACTGATTCTTTGCTAAAATTGTAGTTAAACTTTGGATAAGCTCAGGTTTATTTTCATTTTTAGCAACTTCTAAAAATTCTGATGAAAGGGGAGGAGAGTAGATTAGAATCTTATAGTCTGAATCCAGTAGTTTCGTTTTTTCTAGGATTAATACTTGATGATTTGAAATATTCAATATTCTTTCCATTGCGTTTGTTCTAATATCAGTAATTTTTTCATTAGATGCAAATACCTTAAACCCTCCTCTTTGTGACTCGTTTAATTTTTTTAATTCAGAATAGGTATAGTCCCAGATTTGGTACTTTCTTAATTCAATCCATCTATGCTTTTCCCACCATTGAATTGTTTTTAAATTTTCGATTAAACCCAAAAATGAAATTGGATAAGAAGAAGTAATAAATAATTTTTTAATAATATATTTTAATATAATATTTGTATTTGAATTAGTATTAAAAAGATAGAGATAATGATCCCAGATATAATCAATGCTTAAGGAAAAATTTCTTGTGTAAATTTTAGATTCTTTAGTCAGAAGAATTGAATCTAGTTCCAAGAAAATTCCTTCAATTTGAATTTTTTCTTTTTCTAATTGGTATATTATGAAATCGTAATATAGTATCTCAGGAAATGGAACAGAAAAATTATATACTCTTGCATTATTGTTTAGTTTTTCTTCTAGAAGTTTAGAATTCAGACCTGCTGATCTAGAGGATCCTAATACTAGAAATAATTTTTTTCCATTCTTTAGCTCTGAATCTTCTTTAATCATTTTGATTAAGTCAAGTCTAGTTTCATAAACTGCAACTTCAAATCGTTTCCATGAAATGAATAGTTTTCTGATTTCTGGAAATAAAAAAATTTTATCTATAAGAAATAATAATATAAAAAGTATTATTGGATATAAGATTACTAGGTTTTTAGACTTCACAAAATTTATGATCCTACTGCAAAAACCCTACAAAGGGTCTTTTTGTGGGGTTACCACCCCACATGCCCCGTTTCATTAAATTCAAATGAGCTATATTTTTATTAGTTATTTTAAATTTGTAGTAAATAAAATATTTCATATATTTATACAAAATCTCCTCTTTTTATATTTTCGCAGGAAAGTCATTTATAGAATTGGAATTGGCCAGTCTATGAACTTTTTATGTTTTCTAAGATTACAAGTTACACCGCCAATGTCTTTGCCTGCAAGATTAAGGAGTAATGCAGAATTAGCACAAGCATCAATATCTTTTTTATAATAATAAGAATTCAAATCGATAAAAGCTAGTTTATCAGCATAGAACCCTCTAAATCCCTGACAATCAACTCTACATCCTATAAGGGAACCTAAGACTGCTTTTGTAACGATGATGTCTCTTGCTTCTCTACCACTCACTGACTCACCAGTTGGGTTTAGACCAGCACTATCAATTAGGATGCAATTTGAAGCGAATAATAATGTTAGTAATAGTTTCATAATTTTTCCTAAATCACTGGAACTGGATAGTCTGTAAAAATTTTATTTGGTTTTAAATCGCATTGAAAGCCACCAATATTGATGGTATATGCATTGATGATTGCAGCTCTTCTTGCACAATCTAGTACTTCTTTTCTTTTGTAAAATAGGTCGGGATTGATATTGCTAGTTCTTTCAAGGAGAAAAGGTAGAATCATATCAATCTCAGTGTTGCTTTCAAGGGCACCAATAATTGCGGAAGTAACAATCATGTCTCTAGCTTCATTTCCTTTCACAGATTCAATTGGTGAAACACCTAACGTATCTAGATAGTAACAATTTTGAAAAAGGAAAATTAGCAAAACTAAGATGAGTCTCATTAATGCTAACCTAAAAATTTATTATAACTTTGTAAATGGAAAATTGATTCACTACAGATATTTTGCAATTTTTCTTTGTAATATATTAGAACCTTCGCGCCAGTTTTTAGCCCAATCCTCGCTTCCTTTTTCACCAACTATATTAGTAACATAATAGAATGCAGTGAAGTTGATCCCAAGTCTTGAACAAGCATATGCTAGGGAAAATGCTTCCATATTTTCTACACCAACATCATATAAAGAAGCAAATAGTTCTTCAGAACTAAGATTCGTCATAGTAACATAGTTCATGGAATTAGTAATTGTTTCTGTAAATCCAAGTTTTTTTACCATGGAAACAATTTTTTGATCCATATCAGTCAGTGCATGTTTGGTCAATACATCGGGAACCTTGGCTAACTGTTTGATCTCAGCGAGATCCTTGTATAAAAATTTATAGGAATAAACAATATCTCCAATCTTCAATGTGGAATGAGGATAAGCACCAGCAGAGCCTAAGAAAATAACATTTTTGATTTCACTGGAACGAGAAAGATATCTTTGTATATTAAACAAAGAATCATGTAAACCGATTCCAACGTTATATACATTGAGTCCACCTAGTGCATTGAGTATATCAGTCTCACCGTCAAAGGCTCCACAAAAAAGATATGACTTCCACTCTTTCAAAAAGTTTAACTCTCCATTCTTTCTTGCTTAAACATTTATGAGTCCTGAGGTTTCCGAAAATTTACACATCAGGTTCATATTTTGAAGTGCTTGTCCTGCTGCACCTTTGACTAGATTATCTAGTGCAGAAACTATCACTAAAATATTTTCTTCTGATCTATAACTTATTTCAATGAAATTAGAATTCTGAACATTCTTAAGTTCAATTTCTTCTGGTTTATTTTTAAACTTGATAAATGGTTCTTTATTGAACTTAGAAAATTCTTGACTAACCTTATCACAGGTTTCTTTAGAATCAAATTGGATCACAAAAGTAGATAGGATTCCACGATATACGGGAAGTAGGTGAGGAGTGAATACAATTTTAGCAAGACTATCTAAACCTGTCTTAGCATATTCTTCTATCTCAGGTGTATGTTGGTGAGTGAGTACCTTATATGCTCTAAAATTTTCATAAGTATTCGTAAATGTAAAACCAATATCTTCAGTTCTTCCACCCGCTCCACTCACACCTGTTTTAGAATCGATTACAATTGCCCCAGAAATTTTTTTCCTAAGTTCTCCAAGCATATAAATAGGAAGAATACAAGAAGTTGCATAACAACCTGGATTTGAAACAAAGTCTGCACCCAATAATTTTTCTCTAAAAATTTCAGGAAGTCCAAAAGTCACTCTTTCCATTAAGGAAAAGGATTCATGCTTAAGGGAATAGTACTTTTCAAAGATGGATTGGTTATGAAGTCTATAGGCGCCAGAGATATCGATGAGCTTGTGTCCCTTGTCCAAAAGTTTGGGAGTGAGTTCTAAGGAGACCTCATTCGGAACTGCAAGCACAACTAGACTTCCCTTTGGGATTTCAGCATCGTGGGTTGCAAATTTTAAGTTGGATTGAATTCCAAGGGAAGGAAATACTTCTTCTAAACTTTTTCCTGATTCTTTATTGCTGGTAATATGCACTAGTTCAAATTCTTTGTGATGCACGAGGAGTGAAATCAGTTCACGACCAGTTAGTCCACCAGCACCTAGAATGGAAACTTTCATAAAAAAACCTCTAGCGTCAGGATTATTGCTTTTATTCTATTGGTCAAGATTGTTCTTGGAACAAAGACAGTGAAAGCGTTTTGTTTCTTCTTTATTCTCTTCTCGTGGAAAATTTTTTCTCAATATGCCCCTACAGATATGATCTATTCTAGTCCCGAGGCAGCATCCTTAGCAAGTGAAGGTGTGGGTATCAAAGAAAAGCAGATTAGTCTTGCGGCAAATCCATCCTATTTAGCATATTCTAAGACTCCTGTTGTGATTGGGTCTCTATATATGCATGGAAGCGGAAATGGAAATGGTGCAGTTAGACCCAGCAATTTGGGTTTTTATATTCCCATTCAAAATCGATTTGGCATTGGTGCTAGGTTTCGATCAGTCTATGGATCTGAATTTCCCTATTCAGAAAGAAATACTTCTTACCAAACTCAAATCTTGGGAACGTATGCACTAAGTGATTCCTTTTCTTTTTTTGCAGGAATTGGTCCAAGTTTTACCTATAGAGCAAGAGAGCAGTCAAGTTGGTCTTGGAGTATTGCTTCTGGATTTCAATATACTTATCAAAAATTTTCTGTAGGTTTTTCTTTTCAAAGACCTGGGGAGTTTTCTTATAAAAGATATAGAGGCGTGGATCCACTTAAAGAAAAACTTCCCGACTCGTATTCATTAGGTTTATCTTATACACTGAATCAAAATTTTATGTTCTATTCAGAACTCAGAAGAATTCTTTGGGAGAGGTCTTGGTTTAGCATCAATGATAATGTGAATCGACCCGATTTTGAAAGAGGAATTGGGGCTGAATGGAAGGGTTCAGCTGGGGCAGTTCTTACCTTAGAGAATGAAACTTCTCTTTGGAAATTTAGAACAGGAATAGAGATGGGTGGAAAGTATGATGAAAATGGAAAGAATAATCGTTCCACAGGTCTTGGACTAGGACTAACGTACATACCCGGTAATGAAACAGAACATGGTTCCATCTCTTATTCATTTTCTATGTTAGACTATTCTTTGCTTGCCAAAAAAGGAGGCAGATTTCCCGAAACCCTTTTTTATTTCGGAATATCTTATATTCCTCCAGATACAATATCACAAGATAATAGTATTGTAAAATGAGAGTAGATAGAATTGTATAGCTCGTAGAAATTATTTCCAAAAGAGTTGGTTCTTAAAAAATAGTTGATAGGTTAGTCGAAAGATTGATGAGAATGCAATGTTCGAAAAATAGTAGGTAGTCCATTGATCAATCAAGGAATTCTAACAGGCAAGAGTTCTAACGATATAACTAAAGAAATTTTAGACAAGGTGAATGTGAGTGCAAGCAAGGCTAGGTTTTGGGCTGAGGATCAAGCTGCAATCTTTCAAGCAGAGCAAACTAGAGTCAGAGCTGTTCGTAAAGGATATACTCACTATCGTTGGAGAATCTCTGGTTCAAACACTAGACCTTCTCATGCTGTTCATGATAGAAAAGTTTATTCCTTAAATGTAGGTGTAACCAATCTCTCTAGACCAGGTGCAAGACACCCAGGTGAGGACTATCGTTGTCATTGTTGGATGGAACTTCTTACAGCAGAACAGGCTGCGAATTTGGGCTATAAAAACGATCCTCCAAGAAGACCACAATCAGTTCAAGGACTAGTGGAAAATTATGAAGGGAATGAAGAAACTAGACTACAAAAGGCAATTGGATTTATTCAAACTACAGGGCAGCAAATCCAAAGTTTTTTAAGAGGGAATAGACTTTCTCCCGACAAAGGTAAATTGATTGTAGGAAGTGAAAGTGAGATTCAGTTTGCAACTGCCATCACTTCTAGCATTGAGGCGAACAAACTAAATGGGTTTGAAAAAAAATGAAATTTTGCTTGTAGGCTCTCCATTAGAAATCGTTTTAGTGGAAGAAAAGGATGGGAGTTTAACTACAATCATTGGAGGCAAGAATTATGTGGACTTGCCTAATAATTTGAAAGGCAAGAAAATTTCTCACAACCATCCAACTAACTCTCCTTTCAGTTTGGAAGACATGAAAGTTTTTATTGAAGGGCAACTATCTGAAATTCGAGTGATCACAAAAGATGGATTTATCTATTCAATCAGGAATCCCAAAAAAACAAAACTTGACTTTACCGAAATCAAAAAATCGTATGATAAATTTTATGATGAAGCTAAAAAGTTATCGGATAAAAAAGTAGAAAAAGGTCTAATTAAAGAGAGTGATATTAAAAAAGAAATAATCAGAATTCAATGGGAATTAATCGCAAAGGAAAAAGGATTTTTATATGAACAAAAAAAATGGTAAGTTATTTCGTTTAGATGATTCTGAGTTGGACGATGAACCTAAAGGAACGGGGTATAAATGCTATCGTTGTAAACACTCTACTAATCATAGAGTTTGTAAAGCATTCGGAAAAATTCCTGATGACATTTGGTTGGGCAAAGTCCAACACACTTCCCCTTATCCAGGCGACAATGGAATTCAATTTGAAGAAATGGATTAATTCCTAATCTCCAAAATTCTCATCTAAAGAAATAAAAGCAACTTCCCTCTTTCTACTTCCTTAAACATACACTAAACTCTTTCGTAATGAGAGAGTATCGTTTCGACAAAGCAGATGTATCTGATCTAGTAAATAAGGATGGATTTCTTCGGGCAAAAACATACTACTCGTTTAGTTTATGGTGTAGATATTTTTAGAAATACAAATCTAAGTTCTATTGCACTCATTCCCTACTCAGAAGATGATTTGCCAAGTGATATTTCTCAGAATATTTTAGTGAACAAGGAAAGTTTTGGTAAAAGTATTTTTTTACTCTACGAGGATTTAGTCTAATGAATAGGAGTTATTCATGAAATTTATTATTTTGATTTTAGCAATTTGTTTTGGTCTATCAGCAAATCCAATTTCCAAAGATTGCACGTTAAAAGGAAAAAAATTATATGGAAAGGTTAAAATAGTTGAACATGGACAAGATTTTCAAGTAAAAGTTTTTACTTGGGGAGCAAATTTGCATGTTCAAATCAGAAATACGACTCAAAGAGAATGTGGTGAATGGCAGTTTGTAGAATGGGGAGAGGATTTCACAATTAAGATTGTTGACCATGGACAAGATTTTTCCATTCAATATGTGACTTATTCACCAGGATTAAAATGATCTTTGGAAGACAGATTGAACTCAAAGTCGAATCACCTGATGGCATTAGCAAAACTTTTAAGTCAGGTCATGAAACTGAAAACGATTTTGATATTGAGTTCTCTGTTGAATTTGGTAAAAGACCGTATGCTCTTATACAAAGAGTCCAATGTCTCAATATTCTTTCTTTTTATCACTGTAATAAAACCACTTATGATTCTCTCAACGGAATCTTTATGTTCTTTAGGATTCCACAACGAATCAAAGTGATCAGTATAATCTTTAAATAGTTCAATATGTTCTTTGAGAATAAATTCCATATTGACAATATCTTTTTTACTTAAATTTGTACAAGTAATATTCTATAGAACTTGACAAAGTAGCATTATTATGAAATTAGAATTCTTCAAACAATCAGATACACTATACATTGAATTTAAAATTGACACTGTAAAAACACAAAAAGAAATTTCTAAAGATATGGTTTTAGATTTAGATGAAGATGGGAGCGTGATCGGAATTGAAATTGAGTATGCTAGAAATTATTTAGATCTTCATTCTCTGCAAGTAAAAGATATTCTAGATATAGCCTTTAAGTCAGTTATATAAATCTTAAATGTGGATTGTTTAAAATTCGTTTACCACTTACTTACTTTAGTTCTGGTAACAAACCAAAAATCTTTATGTTTGTTGATAATATTTTATTTAGAAATTACAAAAATTTAGGTATAGATTCAATAGTTTAAAATGTCAGTAGAAAAAGTTTTATTGAAAGCTGTGAAATGGGTGAATGGTGGATATTGTCTAGCCTATTTGGATGAGGAAGTTGTTTTTGTAAAGGGAATGATTCCTGAGGAAGAGGGTTATTGTAACTTCTTAAGAAAAGAGGGTGGACATAGAATTTTTCAGTTAGTAGAAATTCTTACTAAAACGGAAACTAGAATTACTTCAGATTGTGAAGTATTCTTAGAATGTGGTGGATGTGATTTTAGACATTTAGACTATAATTATGAACTAAGCTTTAAAAAAGAACTTTTGTTAAAAGAATTACTTCACAAAAAAGTTTTTGGTACGTTAGACGAAATAGATATTCCAATACATTTTGATTCAGAGCGAAATTATAGAAATAATGTTCAATTGAAAATTGAGGATAAAAAAATTGGATTTTATGCAGAAAAAAGTTCTGCGTTAGTTCCTATTCCAAAAGAAGGATGTAAAAATTTATCTACTCCCTTGAATGATTATATCAAACAGATTCAATTAGGAAATAAAAACTTTCCTAAAAATGGAAAGCTTAGAGATACTGACTCTACAATAGTCAATTATTCAGAGATTGCGACAAAAATGAATATTCTTGGAAAAGATATTTTGGTTCCAAAGGATGGATTTTTTCAAGTGAATCGTTTTTTGATTCCCAAATGGATAAGAAGAATTTCTGAAATTGTAGAAAAAGAAAAACCAGAGTCTATCTTAGAACTATTTTCGGGGTCAGGACTAGTAAGTGTTTTCTTAAGTGAACATACTAAAAAAATTCATGGTATGGAATTGGATTCTAGTTCAGTAGAGTATGCTACTCAAAACGCAAAAAACCTACAAATCAAAAATATTAGTTTTTCTAGAAAGGATTTATTCCAGAATGAAATTTACTTAGAGTCAGAATTTATTTTTTGTAATCCACCGAGAGCGGGACTTGGAAAAAAACTAATCTCTTCAATCTTAAAGCATAAACCAAGTTCTATTTTAATCTCTAGTTGTAATTATATTACTCTTGCATTAGATTTACAAAAACTAAAAGATAATTATCGCATAACGCAGATGGAACTTTTTGATTTTTTTCCTAGAACTAGTTTCTTTGAGACGTTAGTGATGTTGAAATTGAGATAAATGATTTTGGAGAAGTAAATGAAAGCAGTTAGAATCTATGAACATGGAAAAGCAGAAGAATTAAAATATGAAGATATTCCCATTCCTGAACTAAAAGAAGGTGAAGTTTTAATTCAAGTCAAAGCGATTTCTTTAAATCATTTTGATATTCTATCTAGAAAAGGCATTTATCCCAAAATGAAATTGCCTAGAGTTATTGGTATGGATTGTGCGGGAGAAGTTATAGATTCAAAATCCAAGAATTCTAAATGGAAGCAAGGAGATAAAGTCTTAGTTTTGGGAGAAACACTTGGTCTAGGTGGTCCTGGTGCTTACTCAGAATTTGTGAATGTTCCTGAAGAAGAAGTTTTTGCAATACCGGAAGGCTTGAGTTTTCAAGAAAGCGCTTCTATTGGAATTTCCTATCTTACTGCATACTATGCTGTTGTAGAGAAGTTAGGCGACATTAAAGAAAAATTTGTATTCATTCCTGGAGCGAGTGGAGGTGTAGGATCGGCACTCATTCAAATGTGTAAGTGTTTTGGGGCTAAGGTGATTGCTGGAAGTAGAAGTAAAAATCACTGTGAATCAGCTTTGAAACTTGGAGCAGATTATGCAATCAACATAACTGAGAAGAATGCAATTCAGCAAATCATCGAAATCTGTTCAGGAAATGCAGTGGACATTGCAATTAACGCTGTGGGTGGAGAGAGTATTGCTTTTTGCATGAATGTATTGAAGAAAAAACAGGGTAAACTAGTGATCATTGGTTCTGCTTCAGGTAGAAATGTAAACATAGATATTTTTCAATTATTGATCCAAGAAATGATTTTGATTGGATGCAATTTCGGAAGTCTGGAACCTTGGGAACGAGGAGAAATCTATCAGCAAGTAAAGAAATTATTTTCTGAAAGAAAAATCAAAGTAATTTTAGACAAAGAGTTTCCCCTTTCCCTTGCAGTGGAAGCACATAAACATATGGAGTCGGGGGAACATTTTGGAAAAATCATTTTGATACCATGAATTGAGTTTATTAATATCCATTTGTATCATACTTCCAGAGTTTAACGTTAGTTACTGTTCCTGTTGTTATATCAGAACAGGTTGTAGTAGTTGCAGTTATTTTTTCTGAGTAAATTCAAATATTTCTTTGAGAGAAATCTCATGATTAAAAATTGGAATCAGATCATTTGGGCTAAAAATTTTTCTACTTAGATATTCTCTTCCTCTAGGCAAAGTATATACATCCAATCGATTGGAGTTAATATCTAATATCCAAAAATTCTTAACATTTGCTTCAGCATAGGTAGCTAGTTTTGCAAGATCATATTGATAGGAAGATTTTGATACCTCTATGATGAGTAGAGCTGTTGACGGATGCTCTAGAATATAATCTTCTATTTTCCCTTCTATAACTGAAATATCAGGCTCTAGCTCAGAATTTTTGTAAGCGATTGTTTTTTCTGTTTGAATGAAGGAATTTGCGGGAATTAGATTTTGTATGAGTTTGAAGATTGCATTAATGAAATAATTATGAATGCTACTTTTTGGCATTTTAAATAAAACCATTCCTTCTAGTAATTCTGTGTTTTTATCAAAAGCAAATTTTTCAGCAATTTCATAATATTGCTCACGAGTCAGTGTAAGCACTTGATCTCTAATAGCTGAAATCTCAAGAATACTGTTAGTCATATTTTAATTTTATGAGAAAACATTTTTTTGTCAATAAGAAATAACTTATCACTAATATCCATTAGTATCATAGTTCCAGAGTTTTACATTGGAAACAGTTCCTGTTGTTATATCAGCATAAGTTGTAGTAGTCGTTGTTGTTTGGCGGGCTCGAATCAATAATCCGATTGACTTAATAAATTACTTGTCAAAAAAAAATTCTATTGAAGATTAGCAGTATGAATTCACTTCTTACTAGAACCTTTAGAAAATTAGATGTTCTTTCCGAAACAGAACAAGAAATTATTGCAGAACGGATTTTATTGGAATTAAAATATTTGCAAATAGTGAAGGCGAAATCTAATTCAAAAAAAGTTAATAAAAAAAAACCAAAAGCTGATTTAAAAATCATTAATAGAAAAGCTTCACGATTAAATAAAGAAGCAATAGATGTATTAAGCTATCAAGTTCAAGTATGAAAAGAGGTGACTTATATCGAGTTTACAAAGGAAATGATACTGATACAAAAGATTTCAGAGTATTTGTGATTGTAAGCAGACAACTATTAATTGATTCTAAATTTTCAACAGTGGTTTGTGCTCCCGTTTATTCTTCACATGATGGACTTTCCACACAAGTTTTAATTGGAACTGACTTCGGACTTAAAAAAGATAGTAGTATCCATTGTGATGAATTGGTAAGTATTTTAAAATCGAAATTGACCAATTACATTGGTTCTTTATCAAAAATAAAATCAAAAGAATTGAATAATGCACTAATCAACTCATTGGAGATTGATTAGAAAGCTATTACCCAAAAACAAGCTTTAACAGTGCTTAAGCAAAAGCATATGGAAATAAATCCCTAATAACCATTTGTTTCATACTTCCAGAGCTTAACGTTAGTTACTGTGCCTGTAGTTATGTCAGCACAAGTTGTAGTGGTTGCTGTTGCTTGGCTTGCAGGAACTAAATTTCCATGACCTTGGTAGGCTCCAATGTTAGGGGCGTATATACATTCTTCATTGGACTCACAGATTCCATTTTCATTGCCGACACCATCCCCAAAAATTTCTACAGCATTGCGAAGAAATGTTGTTGTACAGGTCGTGCCCCAAACCGCACCTTTAATTTCAAGACAAGAAGTATTATTTACAGCTGACCAAGTATGGGTATCAACTATCGTTCCACTGGGGCAATGGTTGACGTTACGCGCCACTGTGTCAGTAGCTTTCAAAGACCAGTCCCAGATTTGGCAAATAGCAGCTCCTTGGCAACGACTTATATTTCCGTTATTCGGAAAGTTAGTGCCTTGATTGCCCCAACCTCTGAATCGATTTTCAAAATTTAACCAATCAGCAATCGATGCAAAGGTAAACGAACCAGTTGCACCATTTGCATTTTTTGAATCAGAGGTGACTTTGGCTACAAAAGAGCTTCCAAGATTGATTGTCGTTTCTGATAGAGGATTCGTACTAGTTATTGGGAGACTTCCGACAGTTTTAGCACATGTAGTATTACCTAACCCTGGGAAGTTGCTGCCAATTGTGCAATTTGTCCCACTAAACTTAGCAATACCTAAATAAGAAGAGTTTGAAGTATTACTAGTTTCAGTTAGTAAGTTTGTGTTCACAGCATGTGCCAGTATAGTATTTATTGTTTTTGGTTGTGTAACCATACTATACTGAAAAACTCCCCCATTTATACCTGTATTAGTACTGATTAGATTTCCGGTTGTTGTAAAGTTAGTTTGGTTAGTTACTCCAAAAAGTATTCCCGTTCCTAATGTATTCGAAATAGTTGCATTCATTAAAAAAAGATTTTGACCTCCATCTACATTCATTCCACGAGTAGCAGTATTCATGACAATAGAATTTAGGATGATATTATCGGGATTTGATATATTCAATCCATTATTTGTAACATTGAAAGCTTGGATATGATTCAAAATATTTTTAGTATTTTCTAAAGTAAAAAAATTCCCAGCACTCGGACCAGGAGAAAGACTCGTTCCCGAAACATCATGAAAACAAGAAGCAATTGCTCCTTGTGCCCTAACTGTGAATTGTTCGTCGAGAACTCCACGAAACTTCCTAACCATATTGAATTTACTAGCACCAGTTGAAAAGTGTAATAAATATGTTGATGAGGATGCACCTGAAAAATTCCCTTCCAACCAAGCAAAATTAGTATTATTTGGAAACAAAATATATGCAGGGTCAACCAATTGCTTTAAAATTCCCGGTTGGACCAATAATGCTACTTTTGATCCCATTGTGTATGTGATATTTGTGCCTGAACTAGAATTGACTAGATATATTCTGCCAGAGATATTCACATTTCCACCAGTATTATTTACCGAAATCGTATTATCCCACCATTTCGCTGGAGTTGTGGTTAGCAAAATAGTATTGTTCAACGATACTATTGCTGAATTATTTCTAAAACTTCCGGGACTTGTGAAGTCTATTAGGTCAGATAGTCCTTTATCTTCTTTGAGTCCTGTGGAAGTAACAAAGATACTCCCGTTTGACGATACTACACATCTCCATTGAAATGCGGAAAGAGAATCAGTAACAGTAATTCCCGTACAGGATGTTAGATTTGGGATATCAAATTTTTTGAACTCACCCGCATGAATACAAGCATTATAAAACCCTGTCTCAGAACCAGTGCAAGCAACACCAGTTGCATTGATGGGACTAGTTCCATCGGATTTTACATAATCCATCCAAAAAGATTGAGTTGCATTTCCTAAATTGTATAGAGAAGTGAGGACAGCAGGCACACAGGCTATGTTGACGTTAGTTATATTGCTACTTACTGTTCCTGTTGCATTGGATAGAGTGCATGCAAGACCCACAGGATGAGTTTTTATGGAAATGGAATACTTTGAATCTTTTGCAATATTTGAGAAAGTAAATTGATTTGTGGGGGAAAGGGTTAGATCATTAGAATTATTGTTTTGCAGAATCAAAGAACCAGAGGTGAATCCAGTAATGGTTCCACTAATACTTAAGTTTCCCGAACCTGAAGAAAATGAGGAAGCAAATAAGAAGCCAAAGAGAAAAGAAGTAGGTTTAGATAAGTCAAAGGAAGATTTTTTAGCTTGTAAGCAAAAAAGATTCAGTAAAAAAATTATATATAGTATAATTTTATTCATACTCTTCAGTTTTATTTTCTACATAGATTCTGTAAATTAGTAAAAAAATAGGAATCACTAATTTCCAAAAGCATATCCTAGGCTAAAGAAATTATCCGTCTGAGTACTTTAAGCCCTACCTAGTTTTTCTTTTATAGTGATGACTAACGACGTTGTTCAACCTAACCCCACTTTCTATGATAGAGAAGTTCCATGTTAAATCCCCTTCCCTTCGCAAGGGAAGGGGAAATTTGGTGAGATCGTTCTAATAGGTGAAACTGGGGTTAGGTTCGGAAAGGGGTTACTTTCTGAGATCCCTCTAACAGATAAGACTGGGGTTTGGTTTGGGATGTGTGGTGTGTTAGATAAAACCCAAAAAATAGATGACAAAATTACGCCTTAAATCGAATATGTGTATAAAAGCGAAACAGAAAATGTTTTTGCTTTGAATTTAAGCTAAAAGTGAGCGAATGTTCATGAGAAAATCTTTTTATTTGGGAGTAATTCCCGCCATATTTCTGTTTTTGTTAGTTTCTTGCAGTACAACTGTTTTAAAAAAAACATTTCGGTTTCAGGTGAGCAAGGTAGAAAACGAGAGCAAAAATCCAATCAAACTAGGCAGTTCTGAAAACGAGTGCAATCAACTCTATTCCAAACGAATCTATAATGTTTTGTTTTTGCTTCCCATGAACAAACTCAGCGAGGAAGAAAAAACAAAGGTATTTCAGTCCAACACACTTAGATTTAAAAACACAGTAATAAAAGAGTCGATTTAGTTTTATTTGAATAAAGGAGAACCCAATGAAAAACACAACAAACCCTCTAAACCAAAATCCAGTTTACTCTCACAAAACGAGAGTAATACTCTCGTCATTCAAAAGTATTTCTTTGCTTCTATTCCTTTCTTTGCTTTTGCAAAACTGTGGGATCATCATGAGCTTACTCCCAACAGGGGGAAAGAAGGACAATAAGTTTCTTCTGCTTCCTCTAGCATTGCAAGGGGGAACCAGAGGTACAACCAACAATGCAACTGGAACAGGTTCGGGAACGGGAACAGGATCAACAACTGGGACTGGTAATGCCCCCCCTGCAGGTTCTCCAACAGCAAGTCCTGCTGCGGGTCATTACAATACTCCTCAAACGATCAACTTTAGCACAACAGCATCTGGTGGAGTTGTGAGATGCACAACAAACGGCACTGATCCAACCAGTGCAACACCCACTTGGACACCAACCCATATTTGGTTTCTAGCTGGTCTAGATATCAAGTGCGGAACTTATGTGAATGGAGCTCTAACAGGAACTATTCAAACGTTTACGTATTCTTACCCACCACTCAAGAGTGGTCAAACCAGCTGTTGGGATGATGGTGGTAACTCAATTTCTTGTTCAGGAACAGGTCAAGATGGTGAGACCCAAAATGGAGTTGAAAGAAGTTATACAAATAACGGGGATGGAACGATCACAGACAATGCAACAGGTTTGGTCTGGCAAAGATGTTCTGTGGGGCAAAGCGGGGCGAGTTGTGGAACGGGAAGTGCAACAGGAATGACATGGGCAACTGCAACAGGAACTACTTGCACATCACTTACCACTGGTGGTAGAACATGGAGACTTCCAACATCGATTGAACTAGGAACATTGCCCGATTATGGAACTTGGAATCCTGCTATCAATACAGGTTTTTTCCCAAATACAGTTGCCAACGGTTATTGGAGTTCTACTACCTATGCACCGGGTACGTCGTCTGCGTGGGTTGTCTATTTCGCTGATGGCGTCGTTGGCACCTTCGGTAAGACGGGTAACTATCACGTCCATTGTGTTTCTGGTGAGATGAAATCTTCCACTCCTTTCACAGACAATGGCGACGGCACTATAAAGGATAAAGCAACAGGACTTGTCTGGCAAAAATGCTCCGTGGGTCAAGGTAATGATGCAACCTGTTCAGGGAGTGCTTCTGTTATGCAATGGTCAACAGCATTAACCCCTTGTAGCGGACTAACTCTCGCAGGCAAAACTTGGAGACTTCCCTCAGTGAAAGAGTTACAATCTATTGTAGATAAAACTCTGTCCACCTCGCCAAGTATAAATACAAGCATTTTCCCAAATACAGTTGCCGGCGTTTATTGGAGTTCTACTACCTATGCACCGAATACAACTGTTGCGTGGCTTGTCTCTTTCATTGTTGGCAGCGTGTCCTACAGCGGTAAGGGAGGTTACTCTTTCGTCCGTTGTGTTTCGGGACCCTAGCTTTTGGTGTTTTCATAAAGCCAGTCGGTAGTAACCAACTGTGTAGTGTATGTTTTCGTAAAGCCAGTCGGTAGCTACCGACTGGCCAGTGCGTTGCAACGCACTGGCTGAATGTTTGATGCATTGGGCAGATGAGAAGTTATGGAATCGAGCTTGGTGAGTCACTTCGATATTTCGCGAAAAGAATGGGTTACTTTGTAAGATTGCTCTAATTGGTGAGACTGGGGTTAGGCTTTGGGAAGGGTGGGGTGTTTAGGATAATAAACTTCAATCGGAAACTCTTTACATCCTAAATGTTCCAAAATTAGGAACAGAACTTAGTTTGTCTTTGACTATGGAAAGTGCAAGTCCAAGCACCTTTCTGGAATCTTTAGGTGAGATGATTCCATCGTCCCAAAGTCTTGCTGTGCTATAGATACAAGAGGATTTGCTATCATATTCCGATAGTATGGGGGCTTTGAAAGCTGCTTCTTCTTCTTTGGAAAATTTTTTTCCTTCTAAAGCAATTTGATTGGACTTAACTGTATATAATACACTGGCTGCTTGTTCCCCACCCATCACTGAAATCTTAGCGTTAGGCCACATCCATAAAAATCTGGGAGAAAACGCTCTTCCACACATCCCATAGTTGCCCGCACCATAAGAACCACCGATGACTAACGTTAGTTTAGGCACTCGGGTTGTGGAGACTGCTGTTACCATCTTAGCTCCGTCTTTAGCGATTCCAGAGTTTTCATATTTTTTTCCCACCATAAAGCCTGTGATATTTTGTAAAAAGAGTAGGGGAATATTTCGGGAATCACAGAGTTCAATAAAATGGGTTGCTTTGAGTGCACTCTCAGAAAAAAGCACTCCATTGTTTGCAATGATTCCCACCCTTTCCCCATAAATTTCTGCAAATCCTGTGATGATAGTTTCTGCATAATTTTTCTTAAACTCATCAAGCCTTGAGCCATCAGTGATTCTAGCGATTACTTCTCTAACATCAAAAGATTTTTTGGAGTCTTTGGGAATGATTCCTTCTAGTTCAGATTGATCGTATAGAGGTTCTTCAAATTCAATCTTAGATTCATGTTTAGTGCTAAAGGTTCTAACAATAGAGCGAGCAATCTCTAGTGCATGGATATCGTCTAACGCTAGATGGTCTGAAACACCTGAAGTTCTTGTATGAACCTCAGCCCCTCCTAAGTCTTCTGGCGATACTATTTCTCCTGTCGCTGCTTGGACTAGAGGAGGACCTCCTAGAAAAATGGTTCCTGTTCCTTGAACAATGATAGATTCATCTGCCATTGCTGGGATATAAGCACCCCCTGCAGTACAACTTCCCATCACAATTGCAATCTGAGAAATCTTTCTTGCGGAGAGATTCGCTTCATTATAGAATATTCTTCCAAAATGTTCTTTATCGGGAAACACCTCATCCTGCATAGGGAGAAAAGCTCCCCCAGAATCAACTAAATAGATACAAGGAAGTCTATTCTCTAAGGCGATTTCTTGTGCTCTTAAATGCTTTTTTACAGTAAGAGGATAATAGGTTCCTCCTTTTACTGTCGCATCATTCGCAACAATCATACAATAGGTTCCATGAATTTTTCCAATTCCTGTTACAATTCCTGCCTTAGGAACAGAATCAGAATATACATCTTCAGAAGCAAGTGGGGATAGTTCTAGAAAAAAAGAATCACTATCCAGTAAGACTTTAATTCTTTCCGTTACAAAAAGTTTTCCTCTTTCCTTGTGCTTTTGGATTTGCTTTTCACCACCACCTAGGTTAACTTTTTGAATTCTTTCAGCAACAATATCGCATAACGCTCTCATCCATAATGAGTTCTCTACAAAATCAATAGATTCTGGTTTGATGTTTGATTGAATGATACTCATCTAGGTTCTCTTGGAGAATGTTTTTACAAGACTTTCAATTTTAATAGCACAGTCTATAGGAGAATCTTCCATAAGTAGTCTTTTGCCTGGAAGAATAGATTGCATACTCAGTCTAAGAAATAGTTTAATGTTCTCTAGTTCTTTAAAAGAAATATTTCTATCATTCTCACCAATTAGAATCTGTCTTCCTCCAATCATTTTATGCATTCCCGCTTCCATATCTTTTCTAGCATAAATACTTCTATCAATATTATGAGACATTTTAAGATAGTTCTTTCTACCTTCCCCATGAAATAGTAAAAAATGATAATCTTCTAGTGTTTCATCATCTAGTTTGGTATTTAGTAAATATCTTTCAAAGACAAATTTTAGTAGATTTTTGCTCATTGTAAAACCAAGCATATCACCCAAAACTTTTTTATGCAATAGAAAGAGAGGAGTATAATAAGTAAAGTTTTCCAAATGTGTGAACGGAGAAATTGCAGTAAATGTTTTTATTTTTTCAGGATAAGTATTCAACAATAGAAAAGAAATTGCACAACCATAATCATAACCAACAAGATGAACTCTTTCTTCAGTGACAGTATCCAAATATTGTTTGATCATATTGGCGAGCATTCTATGGGAATAAACAGCACTGGTCCTTTCTGATAGTCCAATTCCAGGATAGTCGGGAGCTAGAACACGGAAATTTTCAGCAAGAATGGGAATCAGTTTTCTGAATGAATAAGAAGTTGAAAAAAAACCAGGAAGCAGTACGATCACTTCCCCTTGTCCCTTATCTATATTAAATATATTTAAGCCTTCTACGGAAACGTACTTGCCATTTCTTTGGTGCTCAAAGATGCCCTTACTCATAAGGACTCATAAAGCCTTCTGAGTAAAATCTCTGATTCATCAGATAAGGTTTTATCTCTTCTAGCCATAATTTTTTTGGCATCATTTAGAAATTTTTCTAGATTATACTTTTCATTTTCTTTCCAAGTGAATGCATTTGTATAACCTGAAATTCTTGAGCTAACAATATTAGAGCAAACATCGATTGTGCATCCCGTATTTAGCATTACACCAATTGCGATTTTACTATAGTCACCGATGATAGATCCAAATTTTATTGTTCCGGTATCAATTTTATTTTCACCAATTCGAATACTCACTACACCGTAGTTATTTTTCAAGTCACTCGTTGTAGCTAATGCACCAATATTCACCCATGAGCCAACATAAGAATGTCCAAGAAAACCTTCATGGTGTTTGTTTGTAAAATCTCCAATAATAGAATTTTCAATTTCTCCACCTAGTCTGCATGTACTACCAATGATGGTTCCACCACCAATCTTTACATTATCCAATTGAGAAGAATTCCCCACATAGAGTGGACCTTCTAGAAAAGAGAATGGAGTAATCTTTACATCTCTATCAATGATTACTGGACCTGAACTAGTATCAAAGACTACATTAGGATAAATTTTTGCAGTCTCATGAATATAAAGATGTTTAGACTTACCAACAATTTGAAATTTATCAGTATTTACTTTGAATTGATTTTTCCATTTCTTTGTTCTTTTGTATTCTTCTAAATCCTCTTGGATGGACTTAGATGTGTTAGAAATTAATTTCCAAGGTTCAAAGTTATCAGGTTCTAGAATTTCATCGATTTCTTCATCATTATACAATTTGATGAAAGGATGCCTTGAAAGAAATGCTTTAGCGAATTCTGTTCTTCCATTCTTGTAATAAATATGACAGTTTTGGTTTTTATGAATGATTCTTTCTATGGAATTAAAGATTCCATTTCTGATTTCAGAAAAGGATTGGAATCTGGTTGGGATTTCAAGACCTGAAACGATTCTAGACTCATCGATTAGAATTCTTTTTTCCATCAGTAAAGAAGCCCTTCAATCTCTGAAAAAATTTCTGAAAGTTGTTTGTTTGACTTAGCTTCAGCGATAACTCTAATGATTGGTTCTGTATTGGACGCTCTTACATGAATCCATTTATCTGAAAATTCTAGATAAAGACCATCTCTTTCATCTACTATTGCATGACGATAGTAGTCTTTAAACTTTTGAAATAATTCGTTTAGATTTTTTCCTTTTATAGGAAAACTAGTCTTTTTCATAAAAATTTCAGGAAGACCATCTAAAACTCTATCAATCTTAGTATTGTTGATTGCTAGATAATTTAAAATATGTGCAATTCCTGAAAGACTATCCCTTCCAAAAGAATTTACTTCTGGATCGATGACTCCACCATTTCCTTCCCCACCAAAAAAGGATCGATTTTCTATCATCATTGAAACAACATTAGCTTCACCCACTTTAGAGCGAAGCAATCTTTTGTTATGTTTCGCTAAAAGCTCTCGCGAGACGAAACTAGTGGAAAGATTAATGACTGCTGAGTTTGTTTTTCCCGGAAGAACGGAAAGAAGACTTAGAGGAAATGTATATTCTTCAGAAATGCATCCTCTTTCTGGAGTAAGGATTACAAGTCTGTCTGCATCGGGGTCTAGGGCAAAACCAATATCAGCCTTAGATTGTTTTAAGAACTTAGCTGTTTTTTTTAAAGAGTGAGGAGTGGGTTCAGGTTCACGTGGAAATACTTTGGTGGGATCACAGTACAATTTTGTTACCTTGCAACCAAGCTTTTCTAAAAACTCAGGAACAACTTCGCTGCCTCCACCATTTACAGCGTCCACAAGTACATGAAATTTTTTCTTTTTGATTTTATTTACATTTACTCTTTTTAGTACAGATTCATAATGAAGGCTTAAAAATTCTGATTTATTTTCTGTATATCTAGATTTAGGATTATGCTTAGGTAGAGTAAAAGTTTTATCAGATGAAATCTTTAGTAGAACTTTCATTTGTTCTTCATTGAAAAAAAATCCATTCTTTCCCACTAGCTTGAAAGCATTCCAAACAATTGGATTGTGGGAAGCGCTGATCATTATTCCACCTGAGCTTTTTGTTGCATTAACTACTGCTTTTAAAGTTGGGGTCGGAACAACTCCAATAGAAATTACATCGATGCCTTTTGAGAGTAGGATCCCAGAAATAAATTTCTCAAGAAAAAGTCCTGAGGGTCTTGAGTCTCTTCCGAGAACAATGGTTTTTGGTTTTAGTACTTCTACAAAAGATTCTGTATAGAGAAGGCATGACTCTAAGTCTAGTCCTTCAGGAATCTTTCCTCGAATTCCTGAAACTGAGATCATTAGATTTCCATTATTCTGGTTATGCATCGGTATGTGTGAATTCTTGGGCGATGACAGGATTGAACTGCCGACCCGCTGCTTGTAAGGCAGCTGCTCTCCCAGCTGAGCTAATCGCCCGATGTTGTTTATGTTTTTTTTCGCTTAGTTTTTTGTCTAGTAAAAGTTAGCACTACTTAAGATTAGCAAGTTTCAGAGTGAATCTGCTCTTGCTTCTATCAGCTTTTTTCTTATGAAGTAGATTTTTCTTTGCAGCCTTATCTACCAATGATGAAAACTGACTAAGGATAACTTTAGATTCGTCTTTCTTACCCGCTTTGATTGCTTTTAAGAAATTTTTTGCAACTGTCCTTAGGGCAGCTTTTGCTCTAGAGTTTCTCTCTCTTCTTCTTTCAGTTCTTCTTACATCTTTTTTGGAAGATTTTAAATTTGCCATTAAACTAGCTCCAAAGTCACTTTTTTTTAATGAGCAAATCTGTCAATAAAAACAGTCTTATTTTATCTAAACAAGGAACTCTTGATTGATTATATTAATTGCATCAGAAAGTTTTGTGATTTCATATTCTGAATTAATTTTTGTTTTAACAATATGCAAAGACTTCCAACTAAGATTTCTTGTAGGAAGTATATCTAAGTCTAACTTATCCCCAATATAGAGTAAATCTTTTCCTGATACTGAGGTTAGTCTTTCTGCTTCTTGAAAAATTTTAGGAGAGGGCTTTTCATATCCAAATTCAGCAGATACTATCACATGACGAAAGTATCGTAGTAGATTTTTTTTCTCTAGAAGTTTTTTAAGTCTATTATCCCAATTAGAAATGATTCCTAGTCCAATCTGGTTAGATCTAAGAAAAATTTCTAACTCAAAGAAAGATTCATCTAAATGCCAAACATCAGGATTATCAAATTCATAAAAGATTTCTTGAATAGATTCCTCATTCGGTTGGACTTTATTGTTTGAATGGATATCATTCAAATATCTAGAAATAAGATCGATCCACCAACCGTTATTTCCTCTCGGATGATGATAGTATCTATCTCTAAATTCATCATCCGGTTTACTTAGTTCTCTCCATGCATTCCATAAAATTTTTTCTGCAATATCTTCGGTGATAGAATCTGGAATAAGCCTATGCTTTTTAAAGACTGAATAGTAGATTTGGTTTGGAGATCTTTTTAAATGGAGTAGGGTATCTCCAACATCTATGAATACAAATTTTTTCAACGATACCTAACAATACAAAAAAACTTTAGAGCGTTCAACAATACTAAAAGATGATTCATAAACTTCTGAATGTCACAAAGCTTGGCTTCCCCGATTCAATTTTGATTAAAATGGGCTCTGGAGTTTCCCCCGATTGACTTTTGAAGTTTAGTTCGTATTCTCCCGCTTCTAGGAAAATTCGCTTCGCTTGGAAATTGGAAGGGCTTGTTCTCCAACATCTCAGGTCGGGTGATAGAGTGGAAGCAGTAGCTGCACCACTGATAAGTCCAAAGATTAAGTTTAATACTGCTGATGCAAGATCCTTTTGACTGTTTTTCTTATCCCCCGATAAACTTTCTGCTGCAGCATACGAAAGAGCAGCTGAAGCAATTACTTTTGCAGCAATGGAAGTAACGTTTTTTGCAATGATAGAATTATAATTTTCATTAAAATTATTCATAGCAACAGCAGAGTAATCATTTAAAATTTTAGTTCTACCAACAGGTGTTTGATTCAATAGAATTTCTATTTCCTGAGATTTTTCTTTTTCCCGTTCTTTATAAATAGGAATTGGATTTTCTGCAAAACTCAGACTTGCCATAACACCACTCAAACTAAGTCCAGCATTACTTTGTGATCTGAGTCCAACTTCAACTGCTCCTTTAAGGGCTGTGGCAAAGGTTGGATCATCCAACAATTTTCCTCTAGATTCTTTAACAGCAGATTTTCCCGCTTGATTTACAATGATAAGTTCACCCATTGTTGTTGCATAACTAGTCTTGTTTAGCGACTTATCAAATGCTGAAATGTAGTTTTTTCCTTCAGCAAATTTTGCCTGATCTGTTGCATCCTTTTCTTTAACTGCTAGAACATATCTATCGCCTAAAAATTCTTTATTGGAAACATCAATTTCCATAAGGTTTTTATATTCTACTCTAGCATCATTGAATTTTCCTAAATTCTCAGAAGCAATTGCATCTAAGTATCTTGCAAGTAGGTTTTGTTTATACTTTGCATCAGTTACTTTCATTTCTTTTTGTTCAAAAGAAACTTTCTTAAAGTAACGTTTTGCATCCTCAAATTTATTTAAGCATAGATAATTCAATGCCATATAAAATTTGATGAGCACTCTTTCAAAACTTTCTCCTTTAAAATCTGATTCATTATCTGAAAGAACAAAAGAAAGCGCTGAATTGGTTACACTAGTGCTAGAGGTATCAATCAAAGCCTCTGCATCTCCAAACGCTTTATTGCTTGCTTCGAAGTCTTTTTTTGTGTGTAGTACGATACCAGCTTCCATCAAGTAGAGAAGTTTATCTCTACTGCTGGAGTCCACAACTAGGTTTCTAATTTCAGGAACAGCAGCATCATATCTTTTTGAGTAAAGAGCTTCTTCTACCGTTTTCATTCGATCTTGGTAGCTAGTTGCACAATACGCAACTAGAACTAACGTCAAATACAGTGAGGATTTTTTTAAAATCACCAACCCACTCCAGGAGTTTTTGCTTTTTTAGTGAAAACTTCTTTTTCAGAAACCTTCACAGCAAGACTTTCCACTTCGATAAATTCAACAGTGAGAATTTGTTCTACAATCTTATCTCCATCACTTCTAAATGCGTTCTCATCAATTCTTGCTTTCAGAAAATAGTTAGGACTTTTGAGTTTTCCTAAATCAAGCCCACTGATTCCCATCTTTTGGTCGAAAGCAATTTCTTTGAGCTGGTCTTGTCTTTTATCTGTTCTCAGCGTATAAATTTTGTTTAGGATGAGTTGTCTCACGAGAGCATCATCAAAAAGTTCAACAGGAAACTGTTCAGAAGTTTCATTTTTGGTAGCGAGAAGTGCTACAAAGATTCCATTTTTATTTGGATTTGCTTTGAAATGTTCTGCAATTTTACCCGCAATTTTAAATGCAGCTTGTTCCATTTCAATTCTTGTGAGCCCCCCAGAATCGGCAGCTTTTTCTGCAAGACTTGCACAGCCCATATAAAAACTAATGATTAGTATTAAAAAAAATTTCACTAGAACAACTCCTAGAATAGTTTAGGATAAAAATAAGATTGTTTCTGAAACTGACAACCTATTTTTTAGATTCCTATATCCTTAGACTCATTTTAAGCTCGATTTTGAGGTGGTTTTTAAGTGAAAAATCCTTCGTTTTTGAAAAGAAAATTTAACTAATACTCAGATTTCTAATCTAGCTAGTGCTCGATTAGCATTATCACTATACAGGGAGCCTGTGGCACTTATGGGCTTGCAGCCCATGCCCGCTAACTTTTAGTTAGAATTAAATTCAACTTTCATCCTTTATTTTGTTACTTCATTTTCAGTCTCATTAGAAATCTGGGTAATAGCTCAAATTATGGAATCGTTGGATTGAGATTTTACTCTTTTTTAAATGTTTGAGTAGAATTTTTCTTAGGAAAATATTTATTTTATTCACATTCATTGCAGGGATTACCAGACAAACATAGATCAAGATTTTTAATGATTGGCTTAGTAACACTAACATCTATATGATTGGTATTCATTAAATTTCAGAATGATACACATTCTATATTATAGAATTCTACTAAGGTTTTTAAAGTATTTATTCATGCTATCTAATTACGATAGTATTGAGTTGCAATAGTATCCCGTGCAAAGCTAACTGATTATTTAGATTTTAAATCAATATCAAAGATTAGAATAATGAATGAAAAAGTTCCATTTTAACTGGTTGACGCTAAAAGTATTTATAGAAAACTAAAATTTGTCCAATGAATATAGTAATCACAAAGTTATTCATAAAAGAAATTAGCTTATTGGGAATAGTCATCTTTTTTGCAAATACGAATTGTTTAAAGGCTAAAAGATCTTTATTTGATACATCCAGCCAGTCGGGATTCGCAAATGCTTTGCTATTGAGCCAACAAATTTCAGCTGGTAATAGAGTAGTAGCAACTCCAACCTTTTCAAATCCGTCGGGACATTATTCTACATCCCTAAGAATTACAATTTCCTCCACAACTGGTTCTAGTATTTATTTTACTAGAGATGGTTCTGAACCAAGTGCAAGTTCAACGTTATACACTTCCTCAATTCATATTTCATCCTTAGCAGGACGCACTCTAAAAGCAATTGCTCTGAAAACAGGTTTTACTAAAAGTGCAGTTGCAACAGCAGAATATTCTTATTCAGTTCTAAAGTCGGGACAAACAACATCGTATGCAACAGGAGATGATGGAGCTACTCAACTAGGTGTTGCTAGAAGTTATACTGACAATGGAGACGGCACAGTTACAGACAGTGCTATGGATTTGGTTTGGCAAAAATGTTCTAGAGGACAAAACAATGATGCAATTTGCTCGGGAGCAGCAACTACAGCAAACTGGGCAGAAGCAGGGGCTTATTGTACTGGACTGATTTTTGCTAGTAAAATATGGAGACTTCCTTCAAGACTAGAGTTAGAAACTCTTCCTGATTATGGAATCAGTAACCCTGTGATCAATGGAACTGTATTTCCTGCAACTGTTGCTAGCAGTTATTGGAGTTCAACTACTGACGCTATCATTCCTGCGAATGCTTGGCTAGTATCTTTTACTGTTGGCATCGTAAATACAAACCTTCAGTCATCTGGTGCGAATGTTCGTTGTGTATCAGGAGAAGCCAAGGCTTCAAGTTCTTTCACTGATACTGGGGACGGAACTGTAAAAGATAAAAGTACGGGACTTGTTTGGCAAAAATGTTCTAATGGGCAAAATAATGATTCTACATGCTCAGGCACTGCTTCTTCATTTTCCTGGACGCTGGCTCTTTCCAATTGTAATGGACTAAGCCTTGCCGGTAGAGCTTGGAGACTACCTTCTGTAAAAGAGCTAAAGTCCATAGTTGATTTAACTCGTACAACTGCTCCAACAATTGATACTTCTATTTTCCCAAATACTAATTCCAATTATTGGAGTTCTTCAACTAACCATTCAAGTCCGACTCTGGCATGGAGTGTAAATTTTGATACTGCTGCTATGGTTTCTTTTGCTAAGGTAGGTAGCAATCTTTACCGTTGTGTTTCAGAACCCTAGTTACTTAGATAAACTACCATCATTGTGTTACTTGTGATCTGTTATACTAAATGTATTGCTTCTTTTACATAGTGATTGAATTTTTACTTCTAGAGGAATTAATACAATCTGAACTTTTACTACTCAAAAAAAAAGACCTTCCCAAAAATTTAGGGCAGATTAATTACGAGTATTTCACGATACTATCTTTCTTCGATAGTATCATAATCTGAGAGTAATTTCTTAGAATGAATAACGTAGTAAAGAGCTTTGTTGCATCAACCAGAAATTGATAACGCTTACATAAGCTATTACTGCAGCAGCTACTGCAACCTTCGAACTTTATTGTTGTTATGATCTGTTATAAAAAGACTGATACCATCTGAAGTTAAATGTCGAAAGGCGTTAAAACGAGAAACATTACCAATGCCATCTACTTCACCAGAAGTAGGTGTCGGCGGTGCATTTCCCGCAATTGTAGTAACTACACCTGTTCCAATCACAACTCTTCTAACGCTATGATGTCCTGTTGAAGCAATATAAAGATTCAGTCCATCTGTTACCATTCCGAAGTTATTGCTTGCAAAACTAGCGGCAGATCCTGTTCCATCTGCATATGCTGGAGTATTGCCAGCAATTGTTGTTACCACCCCAGTTGAAATTACAATCCTCCTGATTCTACAATCATCTGCAACAAAAAGGTTGGTGCCATCAGTTGTAAGTCCTCGAGGAGTTGTAAATTGAGCCCCAGCTCCCGTACCATCTACAAATGCAGAAGTACCATTGCCAGCTAATGTGGAAACAAATCCAGACGGAATTTCTATTTTTCTGATCCTTCTTGCATAAGGATCCGCATAATAAAGATCTTTTCCATCTGTAGTTAACCCCCCATCAGGTTGTTGAAATCGAGCTGAGCCTGCAGGTCCATCCAAAAAAGCATTTGTGCCATCACCTGAGAAAACGGAAACTGCATTAGTTGTAATATCAATCCTGTGTATTCGATTGCTACCATATCCAGTTGTGTATAAATTGGAGCCTACAATCGTTAAGCCTTGGGGATTCACTGCAGGGGTTGCTATTGTAGTTACTTGACCAGTTGCAATCACAATTTTTCTGATCCGATTATATTGCCCTTCAGTTAAATAAATATTTATTCCATCTGTAGTTACACCTGTTGGCTCCTGAAATCTTGCAGCAGTGCCAATACCATCTGTCGTACCTGGATTCGCAAACCCGTTGGTAGGGTGACCTGCGAAAGTACTCACTGTATTCGTTAAATTATTCAATGGTTTCAAAACTCCATTTCCTACATAGGTTAAACAGGAAACAGAAACATTGGTTACATCGGCACTAGCTGTTCCTGTTCCATTTAGAACTGTGCAAGTACTTGCAAGGGGTTGGGTTTTTATTGTGACTGCGTAGGTTTTAACTTTTGTATTGAAAGTAAATGTTCTGGGTAATCCCACAGAATGGGAAACAGTAATTTCTTCGCCTGCATTGTTTTGGAGCACAAGACCAGTTGTGTATAAATCTGAAACTGTTCCTCCAATGGAAAAAGTATCTGCATCGGTAAAGATTATGGGAACAGAATCTAAAAATTGAATTTGGCTTAATGCAGTGGAAGGGATTGTTACAGGTGGATTTGAAGCAGTTGCAATATAATTTTGTCCAACATTCAAAACTCCACCTTCAGCGAAGAAAGTTCTGATTGCAGGAAGCATTAAGTTTGTGATACTATCGGCGGGCATTAGTATTTCCTTAGAGCCAGTTCCAATAGTAATTTGCTTTCCACTTCCATCCTTTCCATCGAAAACCCCATCTTCAAAATCTTTTGCAAAACTTTCAATAATAGAATCAATATCATTGGAACTAACGCTTGTTCCCGTTTTAAATTGATTTGCTAATTGAGAAAAGCCCGATAAGATTGCTATCGATTTTGCTGTGAATGGATCATTCAAATCTCTATAATCCACATTCAAATCAATCAACTCGGGATAACTTGATCCATTAATAGGTGTTGAAGTATTTTTTACTGAATTAATATTTCTAGAACTAATAGAAGATAATCCTGAATTCAGACCAAATCTTATAACAACTTCTTTACTTGCTCTTTGGTTTAAAGAACTTGGAGTTTGTTTTCCACCTGAAGCTTGCATTAGATTTGCTAATCTTCTTGAAATCATTTTAGAAAAGGGAGAGATAGAAACATTGGATCTAGAAGAGTTGATTAGCTTATCTTCTGAAAAAGTATTAGTTATATTAAAATCTGAGGAAGTGATTGGAAGATCAGCCTTTGTTTTTTCATCAAATACTCTTGTGTTATTTGTTTTGCTAGCTAGGATTCTAACACAAACAACTCCATTTCCTTGATTATAGAATATGGAATAGTTTCCATTTTCATCAGTCAATGCTGTTCCTAAATTGGAACTAGTATCACAGGTTCCATCGGGCTTCAGTTTGTGAATATTGACTTCAGCTTTTTTGAGAACACCTTTTACTGCAGTTCCTGAAATAGTGACTCTATCTTTTCTAAAGAATAGTAAAGATAGGTTTTCAATGATTGAATTATCCTTTGTATGAGTGCATCCAATCATTGTAGTTAAAATTAACAATGCAATAAAGTATTTTTGTTTCATTTTACTTTTCCTTTAAGAAAAAGAATTATCGTTAATACTTTTCAATTTAGTAACTTTGTTTCTATAAAAAAATTCTGTTTTAATGAATTTGTAAAAATTCAGTTAGACTGAAAAATTAATTCAATGGAGAAATAAGTTAGATTTTGAAAAATAGTTTACAATTGTTTTCTCCAATTAACGAACAATACTTCACTTATCTTTTTCTTCAAGCAATTTTCCATTTTTTGTTTCTCTTTATGATACAAATTGATTCGTATAATGAATTGCAAAATGAAAGTATTCCTGATTGCACAATTCAATAAATAATATCGTTCAACAATATTATTTTAGTAAAGCTGTTTGATTAACCAAAGACAATGTTTAGAAGTAACAAAAATTCGGCTTGAAATAAACATTAATTATGATGAAATATAGAAAGTTCTGAAATAAATCAATTGATTCATAGAAAATATAAAAAAAACTTGCTTTATGCAATTAGAACTAGGAACACCTGCTTTATTATTTCCAGCAATTTCCCTTTTATTCTTAGCCTATACAAATCGCTTTGTAGCACTTTCTAGACTTGTTCGAGATTTGCATAAAGAGTATCTTGAAACATTGGATCCAAATATTCTTGAACAAATTAAAAATCTAAAATTGAGACTCTATCTAATTAGAAATATGCAAGCGTTTGGAACAATTAGTATCATATTTTGTACATTAACCATGTTTTTAATTTTTCTTAAAATCACTTCTTATGCTGAAATCAGTTTTTTAGCAGGAATGGGTTTTTTACTTCTATCTATGTTAGTTTCTTTTTGGGAAATTCATATTTCCATTAAAGCTGTTAATTTAGAAATTTCAGATATTGAAGGACTCATAAAGAAAACATGAGGCTCCACTATTTAGATAATCTAAAATCCATTGCACTGATTTTAGGTCTTTTCTTTCATGTTGCAATTACTTATGCTGATGGAGTAGGTTATACTGTTAAGTCTGAAGAACTGAGTTTTTTATATACAGTTTTTGTGCATTTCATTCATGTTTTTAGGATGCCAGTTTTTTTCTTTCTATCTGGTTATTTTACAGCACTCACTTTAGAAAAAAAAGGTGAGATTTTTTTTCTAAGATCTAGATTTTCGAGAATTGTCGTTCCTGCATTACTTGGAATTTCCTTATTTGCTCCTGTTGAATCTTATTTACAATTTGTTCAAAGAGTTGGTGAGTTTAGTTATATAAATTTTTTTCCATATTTTTTCACAGGAGAATTTTTTTTACTTTCCCATCTTTGGTTTTTATACTATTTACTACTATTTAGTATAATCTATTTGATTATAAAGAGTGCTAATCTAAATCGAATTGCAATTCAAGATTCTATTCCATCTCTGTTAGAAACAAAACTATTCTTTAAAGTAGAATCAGTTCCCTATACACTATGGACTTTTGTTACCTTATTTTTAGTAAACTTATTATTTACTAAAGAGGATTCATTTTTGAGTCTCTCACCTTTTCATTTTTTTTATTATTCAGTTTTTTTTATCGTTGGAACAAGAATTTATACCAAACGAATCTTAGATTTAATTCTACCTAAATACAATGAGTTGTTACATCGCTCTTTATGGGCAGCCTTTTCGTTTGGGGTGTATCTTTATTTAGAAGAGATAGACCCATATTGGATGGGAATTCGTTTTGAACCAATACCTATATTATATAGAATCATTCATATTTTCTTAGAGAGTAGTCTTGCTTGGAACTTAATTATAATCACTTGTAGTTTGGCAAAAAATTATTTACAATTTCAAAATAAATTTACTAGTTTCTTCTCAGAATCTGGAATGTGTATCTATCTAATCCACCATCCGATTTCATTACTATTGGGATTTATGTTTCTACAAATAGAACTTAATATGCACCTAAAATCATTAGTACAATTGTTTCTAGTAATAACTTTGAGTTATCTGTTCTATATCATTATATCAAAGTTTAAAATTACTAGAATGGTTTTTGGAATGAAGATCACAAAGGATGAAGAGTTAATTACAAAAAAGATTCTTAGTACTTAGCTTATTTTACTTAATAACTTTTGGGCGTCTTTTCCCGCTCTCAGCTTCGGTCAATAAATTGCTTACTTCGACAACCTCAATTACCGAAATTTTTTGACCATCGAAAGCCGATAGCTATCAAGCGGGAGGCTTGCAGATACAAAATTTCTTACAGAAATTTTGTGCATATTGCTTCGA
>JANRLP010000019.1:0-26210 GCA_033762425.1 Leptospiraceae bacterium | reverse complement strand
TGAAGTCTCCAATTCTTTTTCGTTACAATTTTCTATGAGTAGTCTCTGAATCTTTTTCACATGACTTTTATTTTTTATCCCTTTTTTTGTACAATCAATTCATCAAAAAAACGCAAAAATTTTTGAAAATGAGTATATATATACCTTTCATTACATAAACAATTTCTGCGATAATTTCTCCTGGTATAAATATATCATCTTAACTTAAAAAATACTTTCAGTTTGATGATACTTTTCAAGATCATCTTGCAATAGATATCTCAGAATAAAATTTGTATCAACTGCTTGCATATTTGCTCTTTAAATGATTCT
This sequence comes from Leptospiraceae bacterium, assembly GCA_033762425.1. Taxonomy (GTDB): domain Bacteria; phylum Spirochaetota; class Leptospiria; order Leptospirales; family Leptospiraceae; genus JANRLP01. Next base: position 25,898 of record JANRLP010000019.1, on the reverse strand, counting down.
CCCAAGCATCTTTTTCTTTTTCTATTAATTCTGGGTTTGCATATTTTTTTAGAATTCCACCTACATTATTGATCTTACGCTCTGGTATATCTGAAATTCCCTGAACTAACTTTTCAATATAAAGCCAATCTTGGTAGGAGATCAACACACCTATTGGAATCTGGTTTTCATTTACCAAGATACTTTTCTTTAATGTAAGATTCATAAAAACTCCCCCTAAACTATATTTTTTAATTAGTCTTAGGTAACATAATTTTGAAAACTAATTATTCAATCAATATTGTAAAAAGTTTTATGTCCATTAGATTAGAAATCGGGGGGATCGGTATAAATGGATATAGGCATTATTTTTCACTAGAACTCTTAGTATCATTATCTGAGGAAACAAAATAGGAAACTAGGATTGGGATTAGGGTAATGATAATTACAAAAATGGCAACAACGTTAGTAACTGGTCTTTGTCTTGGTCGAATGAATTCAGTGAGCATCCAAATAGGAATGGTTTGTTGTTCTCCCGCAGTGAATGTAGTTACAATTACTTCATCGAAGCTAAGTGCAAAAGAAAGCATTGCTCCTGCAAACAAAGCACTACCAATGTTCGGTAGCACAATTCTTATGAACGTTTGGAAAGAATCTGCCCCAAGATCGAGGGAGGCTTCTACTAAATTATAAGAAGTTCTACGAAGTCTTGCGATTACATTATTATAAACAGTAACAATACAAAATGTTGCGTGAGAAATCACAATCGTCCATGTGCTAAACGGAACATCTAGGATATTAAACGCTGAGCGAAGTGCAATTCCTGTGATAATTCCAGGAAGTGCAATCGGTAGGATTACTAAAAAGGATATGGTTTCTTTTCCAAAAAAACTAGCTCTATAGATCGCAAGTGCTCCCAAGGTTCCTAGCACAATGGCAATCATTGTAGATATGAAAGCAACTTGTAAGGATAGAAACATTGCATTCCATACATCCACTCTTCCTAAAGTAACACCAAACCATTTGAATGTAAATCCTGGGAGTGGAAATTGAAACGTTTTTTCATCAGTAGTAAATGCATACATAAATATGATGAGTAGAGGAAGATAAATGAACATGAAGCCTACAAGTGCTAAGAACTTAAATAGAATATCTTCTCTAAATCGCATCGAATGCCCCTAGTTTTTTTGCTATTCTTAAATAGATTCCCATGACTACAATGGGAACTACAGAAAAGGAAGCAGCAAGTGGAATGTTTCCTGTTGTACCTTGCAGAGTATAAACAGCCATTCCAATGAAATAACTTGAGTTACCAATGATTGTTGGAATGATATAATCCCCCATGGTAAGTGAGAAGGTAAAGATAGAACCTGCAACCACACCCGGAATAGAAAGAGGTAGTATGACTTTAAACAAGGTGTATAATGGGGTTGCCCCAAGATCCATAGAAGCATCCACTAAGTTTTTAGGAATTCTTTCTAATGCAGAATAGATTGGTAAAATCATAAATGGAAGCCAGATATAGAGAAACACTAAAAAAATTCCAATATAGGAAAAGGAAAGTGAGGATCCACCTATATAAGGTAATTCTAATATCAATTCTAGAACTGCTTGCAGTCCAATTCTTTCTAAACACCAGTTTAGAATTCCTTCTTTAGCCAAGATTAGTTTCCAAGCATAAACCTTCACCATATAACTGGACCAAAGTGGAAACATGATTCCTAAGTATAGTATTGGTTTCCAGTTTGATTTTGCTAAAAAAGACATATAATATGCAATTGGGAACGCAATGATTACAGAAACGATAGTAACGATAGACGACATTAGGATAGTTCTAATGAATATATCTATGTTTGATTCTCTGGTAAGTTGAGTGTAGTTCTCAAAACTAAACTCATAGATAATTTTTCCACTAAAGGAATCTAGACTAAAAAAACTTTGTAGAAGTAAAGTAAAAAGAGATCCAAGATATACAACACCTAACCAAATCAATAAGGGTGATAATAATAAAAAGGAAGTCAATAATTTATTATAGAAAAGCTTGTCTAAGAATTGTTTCACTCTAACCTTCTATTTGATGGATGTCTTCCATATTCCCAAATACAAAAAACTCTTTTCCCACTTCAATTGGAGAAGATGAATTTATTTTTTGGCTTAGAACGATTAGCTTTGTTCCAAAACTTGTTTCTAAAATAATTTTTGAACTAGCCCCTGAATAGATTTGTGTGACTAGTTTCGCTTGCACTTTAAAGGAATTGTCTGAAATCTTTTTTTCGGACTCAGTTATATTTAGCTTTTCAGGGCGAATCATATAACTACCTTTTTTCTTTAAAATCCTAACTGCATCTTCATTTTTAAAAAGATTGGATACACCCACAAAATTTGCTACAAATTCTGTTTTAGGTTTATCATAGATATCACTAGGAGATCCAATCTGAATGATCTTTCCTTTATTAAAAACTGCAATCCGATCACTCATAGATAGTGCTTCTTCTTGGTCATGAGTTACAAAGATAAAAGTGATCCCTATTTTTCTTTGGATCTGCTTTAACTCTACTTGCATTTCTTCTCTGAGTTTTAAGTCCAAAGCACCTAAGGGTTCATCTAACAATAGAACAGAAGGTCTATTCACAAGTGCTCTAGCTAGGGCAATTCTTTGTCTTTGACCACCGGATAGTTCATTTGGTTTCCGATTCCCTACTTCGGGAAGTCTAACCATCTCTAAGATTTCTTTCGTCATTGAGTCGATTTCCGACTTAGGCAATTTTTTGATTCTAAGACCATAACTAATATTATCTAGTACATTCATATGAGGAAAAAGTGCATAGTCTTGGAATACAGTATTTAGATTTCTTTTATAGGGAGGAATACCTAACGTGTCTTGCCCTTGAATAAAAATTTTTCCCAAGTTGGGATTATTAAACCCTGCAATTAGTCTGAGACAAGTTGTTTTACCTGAACCAGAGGGTCCGAGCATGGAGAAAAATTCTCCTGCTTTGATACTAAAACTAACGTCATCCACTGCATGAAAATCACCAAACTTACATACAACATTTTGGAATTCAACTTCATTGGATTCTTTCATGAACCAACCTCGCTAACGCTCAGTTTGGAATCTAATTTGACAGGGGGCAACACTTCGACTAGCTCAGTGCATCGCTTGGGCTTCGCCCAAACCAGTTTTTTACATTTTGTTATAAAATAATTCAATTTTTAACCTATTCTTTTTACTCATCGTTAGAAATCTTAGTTTATGTGTTGTGTAAAAAACCAGCTGACTTTTCACACAACACATCGTGATTTAAAATTATTTGCTACCAATAATAGCAATATAATCTTCTACCCATTTTTTATAGGGAACACATTTACCTGTTGAACAATTTTCTTCGGGAGTTCTCCAGAAACTAACTTTTTCAAATTTATCGAAACCGTTATTGTTACAACCACTTTCTCCAAGAAGTGCATTACCGTTACAAGCACTTGGAACTGCAGGAACGGATCCGAACCAAGATGCTAGATCTCCTTGAACCTTAGGTTTGATAGAATGGCTCATCCATTTATAAGCACAATTGATATGCTTAGACTTAGTATGTAGCATTGTTGTATCTGCCCAACCAGTTACACCTTCTTTAGGGAAAGTGCTTCCTACAGGAGCTTTTTCAGCAGTAAGTAGATTTACTTGGAATGGCCATGTGCCCGAAACAACAAGTCCTTCTTTTTTGAAATCATCTACTTGTACCATTGCATCATGCCAGTATTTAGGAACAAGTTGTCTTTGTTTTTTCAAAAGCTCAATTGCTGCAAGATATTGAGTTTCATTCAATTCATAAATATCTTTGATTTCAAGCTCAGGTTTAGTTGCCTTTAGATAGTTAGCAGCATCAGCAATATGAATTGGACCATCATATGCTTGCACTCTTCCTTTGTTAGACTTACCATCGGGAAGTTTCATTTCTTCAAAAACTACATTCCAAGATTCAGGTGCAGTTTTAAAAACTTTTTTATTATACATTAGGATATTTGGACCCCAATCATAAGGAACACCAAAATGTTTGTTGTCCACTGTATGCCATTTAGCATTTTGCAATCGTTCGTCGATAGTATTCCAGTTTTCAATAAGAGCGATGTTGATCTCTTGAACTGTACCACCACGAATTAGTCTTAGAGACGCATCCCCAGAAGCAGTAACTAAATCATATTCTCCTGAGTTCATGAGTGAAACCATCTCATCTGAGGTTGCTGCAGTTTTTACAGTAACCTTGCAACCAGTTTCTTTTTCAAAACCTGTCACCCAGTCATAGTTTTTATCTGTTTCTCCTCTTTCTATGTAACCTGGCCAGGCTACGATAGAAACAGTCCCTTCTCCTTGACCAACTGAAGTAATTTTATTACTTTCTTCTTTTTTCTTACAGTCAGCAATTGTAAAAACTGCTACTATAACAGAAAAAATAAAAAATAAATTTTTTACTGTTTTTCCCATTTCATTCTCCTATATAAATTTAATTAGCTATCATTACATGTTTAGTGATTAGATAATCCGAGATTGCCTCTGAAGATAGATCCTTTCCAAACCCTGATTGTTTAAACCCACCATGAGGAGTTTCCGAAGCAAGAGGAAGATGATCATTCACCCAGACAGTACCGAATTCTAATCTACTAGATACTCTCATGGCACGAGAAATGTCTTTTGTCCAGATGGAAGAAGCGAGTCCATAAGGAACGTCATTTGCCATTGTGATTACATCTTCTTCAGAATCAAATTCTTGGATAGTAAGCACGGGACCAAAGATTTCACTTTGGATTACTTCATCTGATTGATGGATGTTAGAAATTACTGTCGGCTCAAAATAGTATCCTTTGGCGAAAGCACTTGGGATTTCTCCACCAGTTAATATCTTAGCACCTTTGGATTTTGCTCTTTCTATAAACCCAAGAACCCTATCTCTTTGGATTTTGGAAACCAGAGGACCCATTTCAGTAGTATCGCTAAATGGATCGCCTAGCTTTGTCGCCTTCATGATTTCGACTAACGCTTCCGTTGCTTTGTTCAAAATAGACTTATGGATATATACTCTAGTGGCAGCAGTGCAGTCTTGTCCAGTATTGCAGGTGGAACCAAACGCTGCTTTTTTAGCAAACACACTTAGATCAGTATCGTCAAACACTAGTAGTGGGGCTTTTCCACCTAGTTCTAGATGAACTCTTTTTAAGGAATCAGCAGCAGTCTTCATGATCTTTTTGCCCGTTTGGGTAGAACCAGTGAGGGAGACCATTCTAACCAGTGGGTGTTCAACAAGTGCTTGTCCTGTATCATTTCCACCCGTGATTATATTTAACACTCCATCAGGTAGCCCCGCCTCTTTAGAGATTTCAGCGATTAATAGACTTGTGTAAGGAGTGTTGGGAGCGGGCTTTAGGATTACAGTGCAACCTGCGGCTAACGCTGGTCCAATTTTCCACATTGCCATAAGGAATGGATAGTTCCAAGGAGCAATCTGTGCAACCACACCTACTGGCTCCCGTCTGAGCATAGAAGTATATCCAGCAGCATATTCTCCCGCCTTAGCACCATGAACCTCACGGGCAGCGGAAGCAAAAAATCTTAGGTTATCAATTGCGAAGGGAATATCCCCCGCTAGGGAAAGATTTGCATAGGGTTTACCAACATCTAGGGATTCAGCTTTTGCGAGTTCTTCTGTTTTGTTTTCGAGAAGCTCTGCAAATTTCCAAAGAATGTTGGAACGTTGTCCGGGAGTGAGCCTAGACCATCTTCCATCATAAAAAGCTTTATGGGCGGCGTTTACTGCCATATCCACATCTTCTTTGCTAGCATCAGAGATTTCGAATAACGTTTCTTCTGTTGCAGGATTTTCTACTTTTAGTTTTTGGTTAGACTTGCTTTTTATCCATTTCCCATCTATCCATAAATCAAATGATTTCATTGTTGCTCCTTGACACTCGCTAAACTTTTTTCCAGAATATCCAATCCTTCATCTAGGACTTCATCTTCTATTGTGATGGGAACTAGAACTCGAATCACATTTCCATATACACCACAGGACAAAAGTATAAGACCATTCTCTAGGGCTATTGTTGTCAATTTTTTTGCTAGATTCATAGAGGGTTTTACGGGAGAATGAGATTCTACAATTTCAAAGGCTACCATTCCTCCAAGCCCACGAATCTCTCCGATAAGCGGATTCGTCTTTGCGATCTTTGTAAAACGTTCTATAATCTTTTTGCCTAGGTTTGAGCTTCGTTCTAGGATGTTTTCTTCTTCAATGAGTTGGACGATGGCAAGGGCTGCAGCACAGGCTACAGGATTTCCCGCATAGGTTCCGCCAAGTCCACCGGGTTCCACAGAGTCCATGATATGGGCTTTGCCGATTACACCCGAAAGAGGCATACCACCCGCTAGGCTTTTGGCTGTTGTAATTAGATCGGGCTCTACTCCTGAATGTTCAATGGCAAATAGTTTTCCCGTTCTAGCAAAACCAGATTGTACTTCATCAGAGATCAGAAGGATTCCATGGCTATCGCATAACGCTCGTAATTCTTGTAGAAACGGTTTAGATGCAATATAAAACCCACCCTCTCCTTGGACTGGCTCAATGGCAATGGCAGCAACACGTTCTGGTTCTATATCTGCTTTGAAGAGAAACTCCAAGGCTTTTAGGGAATCTTTTTCTGTGACTCCATGGTAGGGCATGGGAAATGGTATATGATAGATATCCCCAGGAAACGGTCCCATACCTTTTTTGTAGGGAACAACTTTTCCCGTGAGTGCCATAGCCATATAGGTTCTTCCGTGAAACCCACCAGTAAAACTAATGACACCGGTTCTTTTGGTGGCAACCTTTGCAATCTTCACAACATTTTCCAATGCTTCAGCACCAGTAGAAAAAAAGATTGTTTTGACATCACCAGAGATGGGAGCAAGGGAATTGAGCTTTTCAGCAAGTTCAATATAAGACTCATAACCCATCACTTGGAAGGCTGAGTGCAAAATTTTATTTGTTTGTGCGTGGATGGCTGCGAGGACTTTAGGATGTCTATGCCCTGTGTTCATGACACCGATCCCACCAGCGAAGTCAATATAACGTTTTCCTTCTACATCCCAAAGTTCAGCGTTAGTCGCTTTTTCGGCAAATATGGGATAGGCAGTAGTGATTCCTCTAGGAATATTTTTTTCTCTTCTTTTTTGCAGATCAGAATTTTTACTCAAGTGTTCATTCCCCCTAGACAAAGATATTTTATGTTGAGATAATCGTCTATCCCATACTTAGAACCTTCCCTTCCCATACCAGAAAATTTTACACCTCCAAAGGGAACTTGTTCAGAGGATATGATTCCTTCATTGATTCCAACCATGCCCACTTCAAGACCTTCAGCGATTTTAAAAATCCTAGCAATGTCTTTAGTATAAAAATATCCCGCAAGTCCATAGGGAGTTGAGTTCGCAAGTTGTAATGCTTCTTCATCTGTGGAAAAGGTTTGGATCGCAGAAACAGGACCGAAGGTTTCTTCCACAGAAATTTTCATAGAGGAATTGAGTCCCATGATAACGGTTGGTTCAAAGAAGGTTTTTCCTAAAGAAGAGGGTTTCCCACCATGGATGAGTTTTGCACCTTTACTGATTGCGTCTTCAATATGAGTTTGGACTTTTTCCAAGGCAGATTTAGAGATTAAAGGTCCTTGGGTGACTCCTTCTTCCAAACCATTTCCGAGTTTTAATGCGGAAACTTTTTCGGCAAGTTTAAGTGCAAATTCGTTTGCTATCGTTTCATGACAGTAAAATCGATTTACACATACACAGGTTTGTCCCGAATTTCTATACTTAGATAGCATAGCACCTTTTACTGCCTCGTCTAGGTCAGCATCCGCAAATACTAAAAACGGTGCATTTCCACCCATTTCTAGGCTGAGTTTTTTGATGGAGTCAGCACTCTGAGCATAGAGCTTAGCCCCAGTTTGGGTGGATCCTGTGAAGCTGATTTTTTTTACAATTGGGTTAGAGGTAAGTTCTTTACCGATAGCAGTGTAGTCTCCCATGACTAGATTCCAGACTCCTGGGGGAAGACCTGCTTTTTCAGCAAGAGCGTATAACGCAAGTGCTGTGAAGGGGGTGAGTTCAGCAGGTTTAGAAACCACAGTGCAACCTACAGCAAATGCGGGAGCAACTTTTCTTGCGAGCATGGCTGCGGGAAAATTCCAAGGAGTGATGGTTGCAACCACACCTACAGGTTCTTTCAGCACAAGGATTTTAGTGTCCACACGATGGGAAGGAATAATATCTCCATAGACTCGTTTTGCTTCTTCAGAAAACCATTCTACATAGGAGGCAGCATAGAGAATTTCTGCTTTGGATTCTGCAAGTGGTTTGCCTTGCTCTTGTGTGATGATACTAGCTAGGTCATCAGAATTTTCTAGAATTAGTCTATACCATTCTTTCAAAATATTTGCTCTTTGTTTTGCGGGAAGTTTTTTCCAAAAAGGAAGAGCTAAGCTAGTGGAATCAATTGCCTTTCGTGTCTCGATAGCACCTAAGTAGGGAACCATTCCCACAGTTTCCCCAGTGGCGGGATTGACAATGGTAAGTGTTTCTTTACTAGAAACTCTTTCCCCATGGATGATTGCATTTTGCAGAAACAAGGATGGATTTTTTAAAGAAATCAAATTAAAATAGCTCCGATGAATTTTGGATTTACTGTGTTGCAAAATTTACAAACTAGTTTTGGTAAAGTTCTCGGGATTTATTTTTCCTTCAAGTGATAATTCTAGGGGGGTGTAAATTGACTAAAGGCAAAGATGGACTTCGTTTCCCGACCAAGTTGGCTTTACTCCCTGATTTTTTGCTCTATTCGTCTCAATTTTCGTTCTTGGATTGGAATTTCTTTTGTCGAAGCGATCTCGAAGCCATCTCGAAGGAGATAGTGGGTAGATGGGAAGGAAAATTTAACAATATTCGCTAAAAAAAGTTTTAAGTATAGCGATAATAAGGAATAATCTATTTTTTGAAAAATTTTTGACGTAGATAAAAATTTTGGTTGATGGTTTTTTGTCCCGTGAGTGTGGTATAGTCTGGGTTAAAAGAATTGTTGCAGGGTAAATGCAAAAAGAAAATAATTTTTAAGGGAGGTGGGGAAAAAATACTATGAATGATAAATTGAAATCAAGGTTAAATTTTTCTAAAGTTATCGTAAAACTAAAATCCCAAGATCATTCTGTCCTTCCAAAATTTTTGGGTTCTACCATTAGAGGTGTTTTTGGTCATTCTCTGAAACAAGCATTTTGTGTAGTCTCTCACAAGAATTGTAATATATGTCTATTAAGTGATTCATGTGGATATTTTCAAATTTTTGAGAGTTTAGATGAAACAAAAAAAGAGAAAGGATATTTTTATAAACCGCACCCTTATATAATCTCAATCCCAAAAAAGAATGAGTATAGTAATGGGGATAGTTTGGAATTTTCCATAACAATTTTTGGAGATTCAATTAGATATTTGCCGTATCTTATTTATTCTTTTGAGTTAATGGGTAAAAAAGGTTTTGGTGTAAATCGCAACAAATTTGAGTTGTATCAAGTATCAGACTTTTATTCAAACAACCAAGTATATAATAATGGTAGATTAGAAATTTCTAATGTAAAAAAATGGAGTTTAAGTGAATTTGTTGAAGAGCAATCTTCTGATTCTTTAAAAAAAGAATTTCAACTTAGTTTTGAAACCCCAGCTAGATTCATAGAAAATAAAAAAGTTATTACCCAATTAGAATCTAAGACATTCTTAATGTCTATGACTAGAAGATATAAAATACTTCATGAATTCTACGGACAATTTGAACAAGAAGATTTAGAATTAGGGAATATTCAACTATTAAAGCTAAAGGATCAGCATTATACTTCTTGGAAGAGATTCTCGAATAGACAAAATAAATCTATGGAACAAGGTGGAATCTTAGGAAGTTATTTAGTATCGTTTTTCGATAGTAAGATGGAGTTATTTCTAAAATCTATGGAAGTTTTACATGTTGGGAAAGGAACAACTTTTGGTTTAGGAAGATTTAAATTAGAGAAATTCAATAATTAGAATAATTTCTCAAGTAAATCTTCCCAAAAAGCAAATTGGTATAAATTAGATTTATTATTTAATTATCAAACCCTTTGCAACACCATCATATTCCACTTTAAGATACCAGTGACCCACTTTCCAAAAATCTTTCCCGATTTCAAAAACTTCTACACTTTTCACACTAACACCAGGATTGAGTTTACTAAGAATTTTAGTATCAACTTTACTTTCAACCGAATAGTTAATAGTTTTACCAATATCAGGATCATAAGTAGTTCCTTTAGAATCTACAAGTTCAAGTTTAGGTTTTTTGTAACTAGAGAGTGGAGTATTTGAGTTGTTTTTGAACTTAAATTGAACACAAACCAAAATAGCACCTTCAGAAGCAGGTTCATTGAAGTATTCATTTCCTACAAATTTTTTTTCTTCAATTTTGCTAACTGTTACCTCTAAAATATCCAGAGGAATAGAATCTCCAACTTTGTAAAAATCATCTTCTTTAGGTTCATTCTCTTTTGGTTCATCTATAGGGGATACGTTAGTTGCAGGTTGGTTTTTCTCAGTTATTTGAGGAGAATTTGTTCTTTCATTCTTACTAGAATTAATAGCTCCTGTAATTAATATTATCAAAAAAAATATCCCATAATATTTTAGAAGGATTTTTAGTTCAGAATACCATTTAGTGATTAACAATCCATTTTTATCTTTCATTTTACCTGAAATGATTCTATATAAATCGTAGAAAAACCATAACCCAAATCCACCTGCACTGAAAAGATAGAGAAAAGCATTTTTAGTTTGCTCTAAATAAAAATAGTGAAAACCAATGAAAAAAGTAAACAAAGTAGTTTCCCTACTTTTTTCTGAAACTTGAGATTCATTTTGCTCCATAGTAACTCCAATAGTTTAATACAAAGATTTCTCTTTGAACTAAATATACTATGTCATTAAGATTATAACAAGTACGTCAGTGTATTTTATAAATCTCGTTCAATAAATTTTTAAATTCTTTAATACTATCACTAGGAGATAGTATTCTTAGTTCACCTCTCCAACGAAAAATATATTGAAACACTTCTGAAGAATCATAAGTTACCAATTTCCAGATTGAATGATCTGATTTATGAATCCAGCTTCCTTCTTTACGTCGTTTTTGGACTGACTTTACAAATCTTTTGGGAACATAAATTTCAAAATGAATTGGTTTTGTATCGAACAAAACAGCAAGACTAAAGGAATCCTTTCTAAATTTAGCAAAATTAAACTTTGGAATTTTAAGGTTTCTTTTTTGGTTCAGACTTAAATTAGAAATACTATGAATTAAAAACTGAACAAATTGATTCTTGTTAGAATCAAAGCCAATAAGTAACCAATGATTATCTTTAAAATAAATTTTTTTTGGGTAAAACTCTTCAAGATGTAATGTTTCATCTCTTCTATCACTGTGGTAGTCAAAATCAATAGAGTATGAATTTTTGATTGAAAAACTAAGATGAATTAAAAAAGAAAAAGGAAGTTCTTGTTCTAAAAACTGGTCTAAAAGTTCAAGTTCAATTTCAGATTTGTATAAGAGAAAGCTAATATATAATAAAAATATAGTTTGGTAACCTTTATCATTTTTTAATTTTGAAACCTCTGAGTTGATTACATTTTCAAATTTAAGTCCTTTTTTACTGCCTTTAATAGAAAAATTCTTCAATAATTTATTAATTATTTCTCTAGTCCCTTGAATCTGACGATTAAAATCTTTTAAGTTTTTCTCTGGATTTAAGTTATCTAATATTTCACTGATTTGTTGATAAGTGACTGGCTGTTTTCTTTCTATATTATAAAACTCTAATATACCTAGAATCTGAAAGAAAAGTTCTAAATCTTTAAAAGATTTATTTGAAAGATCATCCACAAAATGTTTTTTCTTTTTAGATATCATAAAGTAATGAAATTAAATTTCAATAAATTTTACAAACTGAAAAATTCCTTTTTTAATTACTGAACCATTGGCTTGTAATTCTTCCATGCTCTTCCTTTCTGAATGAGAAAAAACGATACGATACCTCATATTGGTTTTATCATATTGTAAAAAAAATAATGCCATAAACGCAGGACTTCCAATAGGGAAATGAAGAGTTAATTTTTCTTTTGCTTCGCTATACTTGATCTCCAAATAGTGGAGCAATTCTTTTGCCAATTCTTTAAGTATCTCTACATCTGGCGGACAATTGCTAAGCCTCTCCCAAAGTCTAGGATCCTCTTCTTTTAAATCTATTAGTACATTCGAATATTCCAATGCCTTCTCTTTTTGCTCTGGAGTTAGGGAATGTGCTGTGATGTTTAGGAACATAGGGGTAGCTCTCTCTTCTAAAATAATTTCTTTACTTCAGCTAAATAGTTTCCTAATTCTGCAAAATCGGAATCTAAATTACCGGTACCTATATTGTGAGCTATATTGTTCCTTATATCTGAAATCTTCTTTGAAACATCTTTTAAAGAACGAAATTTAGTTTCATTAAATAACTTTTCTTTAGCTTCTTTTCTTTTATCTTCTTTTCTAATGGGTTTTATATTTTCCTTTTCGCAAACATATGTAACTATAGATTCAGCTAACAAAATATAAGCAGAGGACATATTCTTATTCTTATAATGCCATTTTGCCAATTCGTATTCCTTTTCATACTCATTGCTTTTTGCAGAAATATTTTTTGCAAATTGATTAATAAAATTTGGAATGAAATGGGAATATGGAGATGGAATTCTTGCCTGAACTTTAGATAAATTCTTTGCAGATTCAATGATATCAGAAGTATAGTTCATGGATATGGCCTTTGATAGATTTAGAATTTTTTCGGAAAATTCTTGATTACTATCTCTTAATAAATCTGCTATAAGGAATCCATTACCATAATTTTGAAACTCATAAGAAGCTTTAATTAAGTCTACAGTATTCAGTAAATAAGATAAATCAACTACAGGTGCATGTCCAATTTCTCTAACTACATCGAGCATTCCATAGTAGACCCCAGAAACTTTAATTTTTTTCTCTTTTAATAAATCTGTTATAAACATTAATACAAGAAACAAATATAAAGAAAGTGAACGGAAAGAGTGTGTAATATCAAAGAATATCTCATCTCCATCTTCCAATGAATTATTTATAGAATTTATAATGATTTCTAAATTTTTCTGTAACTCCTCCTCATTTAATCCATAATAAATTAGTTTACATTTTGAGCGTTCGCTCAAAGATTTTTCTAATCGATCCAAATCGAGTAAATTTAGATCACAACTATAATTAAATTCGTTTATTTTCGTGGCCAGTTCATCATAGTACTGTAAATCAAAATCTTTTTTATCTTCATTATAAAAACGATAAACCTCTTCCCACATTGATTTGACAGTCCCAATGAATATAATATGATCTATTTGTAAATGTTCTTTCAATACGGAAGAAACAAAACTTCTTTCATATTCCATTTCATCGATTTTATATTTTGCAGTTTTATACTCTCTACTAGAGGAATTATCACTTTTTTGTTGACCTGTACCAATAGGCGATATTAAAATCTTAGCCATTTTTATTTTCCATATTTAATATATTTTTAAAGAACGATTCTTTATCTTTCTTCAACTCATTTATTGCTGATCTTCCCAAATTCATAAAATTTTCCCAGTGCCCATCTTTAACTTTTTTTAATACATTTGTTTTCAGTTTAGGAAGAAGGAGTTCAGGAACTTTCTTTGGATCATTTTCTTTTTGTATTTTTTCTAATATTGATTCAAACTGATCTTGTATGTTTTTTATATTCGTATCAAAATGTTTTGAAACCAGCATTTCTAGAGCAAATCCACTAGGTCTACACTTGACAATTCTGTTTTGCCATAATTTAAATAGTTTTACAGTTAGAGAAAAAGCTCCATCGCTTTGTTTATTTTTCTCTTCTACTAAGTTTTGAAAATAGAATGGATTTGATTCTATCCATAAGTCGTTTTCATGATCTTTTATTTCTATAGGATGATTTTTCCATTGATCTTTTTGTGAAAGATTTACACCTTCTTTAGGAACCCCGATTACCAAATCTATTCTTTCTTGACTAGGAAACTCAATGATTCCTAATGATTTCTTTTGAGTTCGATAAGAATAACTGTTTTGTTCTGTATAACTTTTTATGGATTTTTGTATTTCCTTAATTACCGATTCCTCTTTTCTTTTGATCAAAACCAATACATCAAAATCAGAACCTTTTTCTGGTAAAATTATTTCCGTTTCCCTTGCAATACTGCCATGATGAAAAATTTCTATTATATCTTTACTGTGGTTCTTTTGTATTACTTCTTTTAGCAATTCGTATTTTTTAGAAATTGCTTCCCTTTTTGATTTAGAAAGGGAGAATTTTGAAATAAATTCTTGCGTATTCACTTTATCGTCCACCAAATTTTTTCTTTAAATCAACAAGGCTAGGTTTTGTTTTTTCGTCCTTTTTGTTGAGATCATTTTGTTTTGCATTTTTTTCTTTATTCATTATGAAATCTTTATTAGATTTTTTTTCTGTTTGGTAATTTGAATTTCCCTTATCTTTATTTTCGGTCCTTTGTGTAGAGCTTACTGTATTTACCTTAGTTGATGAAGACCTGCTAACTTCTTCTTTTTTCCCTATTCCAGTAGGTTCCCAATTGGGATCGATTGTCGGTTGTATAAACGTCATATTTGGAATCGTGATGATTGCCCAACCTAGAGGATACTTGTCATTTCCAATGGTTCTTGTCTTTCCCCAATCAACTTGTCTATTCCTAATTTTTGGATTTCTAATTTTATCTATTGTTTTGCTTTCTACATGACCAAATCGACCGAGACGAATCAGAAATTGATTGGATTCTAATTTTAGATTCTGAAAAGGATTGAATTCGGGACTTTGTAAATTGGAATAAAACTTTTTCTTTTCCCAATGAAAGATTCTCAGATAGTGCTCGTTAGCAGAATTTCCTAGTTCTTGGATAGTAAACTTTGTTGGAAGATTGGCTCGCCTATCGTTCATTAATTTTTCATTTAAAGAAAACTGAAATGAATATTTATTTGTACTCTGGTTTCGAGAAATTTTACTGTATGTGACCTGCATTCTTTGATCAAAGCTACCTTGTGTTGGTTTTCTAGGATTGTACATCTGGCAGTCCAAGATTTCTGTATCTTTCGAATCAAGGGCTATATCTGGGATCTTAAGTGCTTTAAATACATCTCTGCGAATATCTTTTTTATAACCTACAACCTCTGCTTCAAAACTTTTTTCATTTTGTAGAAATTCCTTTAAAAGATCAGCAGAAGTTTTATTTACTATCATTTGCACAATGGTAGTGCGAAAGGCACCTTTTAAAGAACTCCCCGGAAGATACGGTCTTTTCCTTACACCATCCTGGGGAAATAAATTGATTTCCAATCGATTATTAAACTGTTTTACTTTTTCTACATACTCATTTTCAATAGCTTTGGAAACAGGGATGATAAGATCACAATCTTCTTTTTTAGCTATGTTTTGTGGAAAAGTTCTAAGTTTGACCTGATCATCTCTATCCAGAAAATCAATAAAAGATTTTCGTTGCTCAGAAGTTAAGGAAGAAATGAATCGGGGCATATTCAGTTTATGAAGTTTCCCATCTTTGATGAAATATTCTATTGGACCGACTGTTTCACCAGAGCCAATATGAACAGGTGTTAAAAATTCTATCGAAGCATTAATTATAGTCATTTTATTTCTTATTTACTTTGCTATAATTGATAATTGTTATGCCAATTAATTGTGAACCAGCATATCTATAAATAGTTGGATAATTGCTATCATCTGTTTTATCAGCTTTCTGTTTTTTTCCCAGAGAAATGTACATTACATCAACTTCAATATCATATGAAAAATTTATCTCGTTTGCTCCAATACGTATAATATGAGGTAAAATCATATTAATTTCTTCTTTAATTACTAGTTCTTTTTCCATAAAATTTCTCTTGTCCTTTTAAAATCAGCAATACTGTCTTTTGTGTAAGCAGTAATTATAAACCCTTCCTCATCATTTTCTTTATAAACAGAAATAATAAAAAATAGACTAGTAAAATTTTTGACTGCTAATAATTCATCTGTATGTCCTTTAAATAAGAAATCTGGATTATTTATTGTTTCCATAATCATATCTTCACAACCTTCCAGCTCAATATGTTCAAATATTATATACCTCCATCTTTCCTCTGTCAACCTGACTTTGATACCATTTATGCTAAATGTTTCTTTAAATATCATGTATTTAAGTCCTAGTATTCTGGAATACCGAGAATAATTGAATTTTCCAAATTAAATCCAAGCACTATTGAATAAGCTGAATGTTTGACTCGTTTATCTTCATGTACATTTTCTAATAATTGACCAACATAACCAGAAGATGGATAACTAAGAAATGCACCAGATTTCATCATGAGAATTGGAACTTTCAAAAATCCATTCTTACTTTTAGAACCAATATCAGAGCCAGAACCAATTTTACCAAATCGAGTAAATAGATCATAGAAAATATTTACTGGATCAGTTTCTTTTGGAACGATAGGCGAAAGAGTAATTCCATGTTTGAAATTATTAGAAAATAAACTGGTTTCTTCAATTTTTAGAATTTCAAAAGCACCACCCCCTGTGGAACTATCTTTCCCAAAACCATATTCTCCTAGAGTTTTAAAAGCATCCAGAATGGTTGTTTCCCATTTTTCTTCCACACTGATATAAATATCTAAATTTGTATCTGGTTCCGAATCAATCTTTGAAAAAAAAAATCCATCAGTCTCTTCCACCATTCCAGTTAAGCGGTTGATAGTATTATGTGGAACATGTTGGTTGTTATGAATAAGAGAATGACTTGTATTATTTTTTTCTAATTTGTATTCGGATATCTTGGACTCTTGGAATTCTTTTATAGAAAAATGATTTCTCATTTTTTGAAATAACCCAACAGAAATAAATTTTTCTTTTTTTAATCTCTTTCTATAACTATAATCAATCTCATCATCCAAACTTTTGGGAACCAAAGGTAAAGGAATCTTACCCGAAGGAAAAGCAGAACTAAATATTGCTTGCGGACTGTTTTTGGAGTCCTGTAAAAAATTTGTTAGTACATCCTCTCCTTCTCGATAAAGGATCATCCAACAAATCATCCCAAAAAGGGTATCACCTTGCATAGGAGTATAGAGATTGGTTTTGAGTTGAATTTGGGCTAGAAAGGCTTTTATCATACTCTTTTATAACCAGAAAAATTAATTTTTGATAAATCTAATTCTTCTAATTGTTGTTCATTTGAGTTGATAGTTAAACTAGAAACTTGTAAGTCTAAAAACTTAATTTTTCCATTTCCCCTACTACCTCCGCCTCCTAAGGAATCCAATTCTAATAACTTTAATCCTTCCTTAATCAGAAAAAAGCAATCTTCATCTTTATTTCCATGATCATTATTAACGCTAAATACTCTATATATCATTTCAAAATCAAAAGTAGTTCCTGATACGACTCTTTCTAGAGAACGAGGCATTGCTACCGAAGTAATTCTATTTATATTATTTTCAGTTTTTACTTCAGTTAAAGAATTTCCTTCCTGTATATTTTTTATAAATTGCTCATTAATTTTCGAATCTCTTACAATTAACCGAGTTGGACCATTTGTTAATTTTTTATTTGTATTTCCAAACACTCTAGCGATCAAGTCGTCATCACTTGGTTCAAATTTTACATTGCCATTGTCTAACTCACCGCTCATCCATTCCAGAAGACTTCTCATTTTTCCCTTTAGAGATGAACCGGGGATAAATGGTTGTTCAGTCTTTTTATCTTTAATTACTAACATGTCAACTCCACCAATTTCGATGGAATCATTGCCTTGTCCGATATGAAGTCCAGAAAGAGTTTCAATTCTTCCTGATATTGTTTTGATTTTAATTAATCTGATTTTGGACATATAATTCTCCTTAAATTATTTTGGTGCAATCGCTGAATAGTATCCAACACAAGCTTCAAAGAATTTTAAAAATGCTTTGAAATCATCTTCTGTTTCTATGGAATTTACGGCACTGTGAATGAAGTTCTTAAATGAATCAGGGAGTCTACTGCTCTTACCTTCCCGTGTGTCATAGCTTGCTTTTGCTTTCAATAGTTTAACCATTGGTTCTATGGAAAACCAGGCTTCTTCTTTTTTCTCTTTATTAATTTTCAATGAAATTAATTGCCTCTCAAGGTTTTTTACTTCACCATAATATCTTCTCAGTTGAGTCGAAGTCATACTTTTACCTTTTATCTTATCCTCTAGAAGTTCTTCTGCAAATTTTTCTGATTCTTTAGATAATAGCTCAGATCTTAAATATTTAGAATCTTTCCTAACCATTCGATATTAATAACTTTACTAAATCTTCCAATTGATTCATTTTGGGGTAAATAATTCGGTTTATTTTTACTTTGGTTTTGATAATTCATCCTTTTCCTCCTCTGGATTGATACATTGCAAGTTGTAAGGGAACTTCTAAGAATTCTAATTTTTTTCTTCCTAAAAATTCTTCTGAAAATAGTGCTTCTATATAAGAAATTAATTCTTGAATTTTTGCTTTTCTATTTAGATCAAGATTTGCTTCTTTCAGTTTTGGATACAAATTTCTTCCAAGGTCATATCTGAAATAAGAATTGTACATAACATTTGTAGGATTTATATGGATATTTTTATACATACGAGCATATCGAAGTAAACGATAGATCATACTCGTTGAAAAATATTCATGCATTGTATCTAAGTAATCAATTAACGTATCTTGAATTGATAAACATTCTTGAAATTCTTTCCAAGTTAGACTTATACCAAAAAGTGAAATTGAATTCTTATTATTTTCTTTTGCATTTTCCAGTTCTTCTTCTGCTTTCCTTGCTCCAACACTGATTGGAACTCTAGGTTTTTGTAAGGCAAACCCTGCGGAAAAAGTGATATTAGGATTGTTGCAAGTGTATTCACTGAAATCATTGCGAAACTTAGAAATGAATTTCAAAAGTATGGGATAGGGTCCAAGAAGAAACATATCATCTCCACCGGAATAAACTGTATATATCTCTGGGTAATCCTTCTTTAAGACTTCACTGAGATATTCAGAAAAAAAATAATTCAAACTTTTGCTTAGGGCGGAATATCGGGATATGGAAAAATAATCTTCCTTTCTATTTTGATTTTTGGACAACCCCTTTTGAAAGATAAGTCCTAGATTGTCCACATCAGCTTTGAGCACACCCAGAAAAGATTTTCCAACCATTTCCTCGGAATTTTCTTTTTTCTGTTTTCTCAAACTTTCTTGTGCTAAACAATGGAATGATTTGCTAGCAGGGTTTTTATTAGAATTCTTAAAACTATTCTGAAAGTCAGATAGAATAGAACAATTTTTTTCTTCGCCCTGTTCTTGTTTTTTATATTCGATGCATGATTTGCAAAAATCTTTTTCATAAGAATCTGGATTTTCGGAGATAAATTTAGACAAATGTCCAATAAAGGAAAAACTGGGTTGTAGGTCTTCGGGATCTTGAATGAGTCTGAAAAAACCAGAATCACTCAAAGAAAAATTTCCAAATGGCAAATCTCCGATGTTCTCCTCTCTGGCTTTTTCATCGAAAACAATATAATTAGAATTAGGTAAATTCTTTCCAATATTTCTTTCTTGAAAAGCTACATTACCGATCATTGGTTTTTTCTGTTCTTTAGAATCCTCATCTTCTTTATGAGCAGGATAATTTCCTTGAATGTTACAAACTCCATTCGCAATATAAGATTTATATTGCTCAGAAAATATAAATTTATCAGTATCCCATTTCCCATTTTTTAAAAGGATAGATTTCATTTTCTGAGATTTCTTTTTCTCAAGAGCTTCACTACCCTTTTTGAGAACATCTTTAAAAGGGATTTCCTTTTTATCATTCAATAGCAAATCTTTCGGGGCGAAATTCAGACTAGCATCCAATTGAAAACTGATGTCTCCCATATACCTTTTTAGTAACCATTCATCAATTTGAGTTTGCAACTTTTCTATTTTCTCAGAAACACCAACAATATTTGGAGCAAGTATTTGAAATTTGCTTCCTGCACTCATGATAACAGAGGTGGGAGGTAAATTAAGTCTTTTTAAAACTTCATTTTCAATAGATTTTGTAATGACTTGTAAATAGATTGACCTTGCCCGAAGAGTCTTCGCAAGACCACTTGTCGCTTCTTGCTTGAAGTTTAGGATGTAGGATTGGATGCCAGAAAGATCACCCTGAACTAGGATGAATTTCTCAATGCTTCTATCTCTAATTGCAGATTCATGAAATGTTTTTGTATTTATATGAAAGTCGTATAAGGCTACTGAGATTGCTGCAATCAGATAAGAGTGATCAAATAGATTGATATCAGGTAAATCAATAGTCGAACTGGGAACTGAGTAGTAGTATCTATCGCATAACGTTAGAAATTGATAAAGTGTTTCTAAAGAGTTTGGTTTTGATTCTAGAGAAGGAAGTATATGCTTATCAAAATCTTTACAAAAATCCTCAAATAAAGATTTATATTGTGAGTTTAACTTCTCTCCATATTTTGGAGAAAGGTCTATTTTCTTTTTTGGAAATTTTTGATTTTTGGAGTTTCCATGAAAACTTTGGATCTCCAAAAAGTATTCGTTCTTAGGAGGTGAACCGTTACCAATGTCAATTAGTTCATAGATCGAACTGGTTCTAGTTTTAAGATATTGTTCTCTTCCAGAAAGTTCATCTTCCTCATCTTTACTTTTTCTATCATGTCCTGAAGAAAGTCTATCACCCTCTGCAATTAACCATTGGTAAGGAGTTGTTGGATTGTGATGTCTTGAAGCAAGATTAGAAACCTGATCCTCTGACTCACCACCTAATAAAGGATTTCCTAGTTGTTGGAAGATAGTTTCTAAAGAAAAGCTTTTGTCAGATGGTTTCCGATCAAAAAATTCTTGAGTGAATAAGGCATGAAGATAGCCATAACCTTTAGTAAGTAGAGATTTTACTGTTTCATCGTTAACATACTTAGATTTTTCGCCAATTCTTTGACTCATTTTTCCAAGGTCATGCAACATACTTGCATATACTAATGCATACTTCTCATCCAAATCCCACTCCTAATAAATAAATTTACTCAATAGAACCAACTAACGTTAGAAAACGAATTGAATGTGAATTTGATACTATTTCCATACTTCCTTTTCAGTCAATCCAACTTTTGTTATATAAGCGTCGAAATTTAAAGAAGTATAATGTTTAATAGTACGTTTACGTACTTTTAAATGGATGTGACTTGATTTATTTAGATTAATGCATAGATACGACAATTAATTTAGAGGTAACTCATGTCACATTTGTATTTAACTGAAGATGGAAGTTCTTTGAATAAATTCGCTGAGTCGGTGCAATTGAAGTTAGAGGGTAAAATTCTATTTGAAATAGAGTTAAAGAGTATTGAAACAGTGCAGGTTTTTGCTAATGTAAACATTACAACTCAGGTTGTTAGGGAATTTATGGAAAGAGGGATTGAACTTGCTTATTATGCAAATTCAGGAAAGCTCATCGGACAACTAACACCTATTCATGTAAAGAATGTAGAGCTAAGATATAAACAATATGCACTTTCTAAAAATCCTGATTTCAAGTTAGAATTTTCTAAGGAAATACTTAGACAAAAATTTATTTCTTGTATCCAATTGATAAGGGATGGAAACAAAAATAGAGATGACTTAAACTTAAATTCAGAATTAACGGAACTAAAATCATACATTGAAAAATTGGAACAAACTAGTTCTTTAGATTCACTACTAGGAATAGAAGGTAGTTTCGCAAAACGATACTATTCAGTATATGGATTACTCTTCAAAGATATGTCTCTTTTTAATGGAAGAACTAAGAGACCACCAAAAGATGAGGCAAATGCAATTATGTCTTTCATTTATACATTAGTTACCAATCGAATATCTTCTTATATCGATGGTCTAGGTTTTGATCCATACATAGGTTTTTATCATGCTATGGAATATGGACGAGTAAGTTTAGCTTGTGATATGATTGAACCAGTTAGAGCAATATTTTGTGACAGGTTAACGTTAGGACTATTTAATCTAAAGATTTTAGGACGTGAAGACTTTGAAATGACTGAAGAAGGAATTCGATTAACGCATGAGAGTAGGAAAAAATTTTTCCAAAGATATGCTGAGGAATTAGAAAAGATAAAAGATTATAGAATAGTTAAAGGAGATTTTACGGAATATATTAAAGCAATGATAGGATGGCTTAGAAAGATATTTGAAGAAGGGAGCGTTAGGCGATTTTATGAAGAATAAATTATATGTAATTTGTTATGATTTTCCTGCTACAAGGGAAGGAAACAAGAGAAGAACAAGAACAATCAGAATTTTAAAGGGTCATGGAATAAGAGTTCAGCACTCAGTGTTTGAAGGTAGATTTGGAAGCAAAGAAGAACTAGAAACTATGATCAATAGAATTCGAGTTGTAATGAAAAAAGCTGAGGACTCAGTAAGAATTTACCCTTTAAATGAAATCACTGAAAAAGAGATTAAAATTTTAGGACAAGGGGAAGTGTTTGAGAGAAAGAGTGTTTATATTTTTTAAATGTATAAAAGAGGGAAGAATTTCCTTCTGTTTTTAGAAAATTTTATTTCTTAAAACCCATGTAAATGTATTTGATAAAGTATAAGTTGGATTATTTAATGTTGATTTGTTGAAATTCTGGTAAACAATTCCATAAAGTGAGTAAACTCATCAAAGTATGAGTAGAAAAGGTAACTGTTGGGACAACGCTACAGCAGAAAACTTTTTCAAAACACTAAAAGTAGAGAGGGGATATCATAAAAGATACAATAAAATAGAAGAAGCAAGAACTGATTTATTCTATTTTATAGAAATATTTTATAATAGGAATAGATTACATTCAAAATTGAACTTTACTAGTCCAGTAGATTTTAAGAAAATGTATTACAAACGAGCAGCTTAAAATCAAGTCCGTTTTTTAGTAGGTAGTCAATTATAAAGAGAATGAACTAGAAATTTAAAAAGGAAGATTAGCGAGCAACAAAGGAGCAATGCCAAGCGTCCAATGTCCCAAAATTTCTGTAAGAAATTTTGTATCTGCGAACCTCACGCCTGAAGGCTTCCGGTTCTCGATGGTTTTTTTTCTTTACACAAAGAAAAGAAAAAAGCGTAATCTCCGAAAGGTTGAACCTCGATTGAGTTGTGTAACGATATTATTTTGAAACAACTTAGTCTTTTGATTCTATTGAGTTTTTTAGCTTCACAATTTTTTTTATTAAAAAATTGTTTCAGCTACCGAGTCGTCTTAACGGCTCCGCCTAACGCTTGTAGTCTCGGCACTGTTCGTGCCTGTGACTGGATTGCGACAGTTATTTAGTGTAACCGAAAAATCCTTAAAAAAAGGGATAGGTTACACTGAAAAACTAAGATTTTGCTTGTATGACAATTCTAGTGAGTTCTAATGGTATTTGAGAAAGTGCTATCCGACTGGATGAACCGCGTTTGAGTTGTGTAACGATATTATTGTGAAACAATTTAGTCTTGTGATTCTATTGAGTCTTTTAGCTTCACAATTTTTTTATTAAAAAATTGTTTCAGCTACCAAGTTGCCTAATCGCTTCCAGCGGGCACTTGTAGTCTCGGCACTGTTTGTGCCTGCGACTGGATTGCGACAGTTATTTAGTGTAACCGAAAAATCCTTAAAAAAAGGGATAGGTTACACAGAAAAACTAAGATTTTGCTTGAATGTCAATTCTAGTGAGTTCTAATGGCATTTGAGAAAGTGCTATCCGAATGGATGAACCTCGTTTGAGAGGATTGCGACTTTTTCTACCAAATTTTATCATTTAAATAATTTTTCATAAATCCGAATGGATGAACCTCGTTTGAGAGGATTGCGACATGAGACAAAAAGACGGTAAAACGCAATTCACCATTAGAGATCCGAATGGATGAACCTCGTTTGAGAGGATTGCGACTGCAACCAAACGAATTTAATCATAATAAACTCCTTATTTTATCCGAATGGATGAACCTCGTTTGAGAGGATTGCGACAGAGAGTAGCCTTTTGGTGCAACAACAACTTTCCTGAAAATCCGAATGGATGAACCTCGTTTGAGAGGATTGCGACTTTAATTGCATAATCATAGGCATCCGAAAACATCAAGAAATCCGAATGGATGAACCTCGTTTGAGAGGATTGCGACAGCACTAACACAAGCAAACCTGACTGTAATACTAGCACTATCCGAATGGATGAACCTCGTTTGAGAGGATTGCGACGTAGATATTCCAGCATCTCGTCTTTCGGCGTACTCACCATAAATCCGAATGGATGAACCTCGTTTGAGAGGATTGCGACTCGCTTAAGTTTTGTTTTTTATAAACTGAATTAACTTCCATCCGAATGGATGAACCTCGTTTGAGAGGATTGCGACCTTCTGACTGCTCTTGTAAGTTTAATCCATACACTTGTATCCGAATGGATGAACCTCGTTTGAGAGGATTGCGACCACATTTAATCATGGAAAATCTTTCTTTTGCTAAAGAAAAATCCGAATGGATGAACCTCGTTTGAGAGGATTGCGACCAATTGAAGTTTGGTTAGTGCCTTGATAACATTTATCTAATATCCGAATGGATGAACCTCGTTTGAGAGGATTGCGACCTCAGAAACTTGAGACAATTCTGTTTCACTCATTCTAGATCCGAATGGATGAACCTCGTTTGAGTTGTGTAACGATATTATTGTGAAACAATTTAGTCTTATGATTCTATTGAGTTTTTTAGCTTCACAATTTTTTTATTAAAAAATTGTTTCAGCTACCGAGTCGTTTTTACGGCTCCGCCTAACGCTCGTAGTCTCGGCACTGTTCGTGCCTGCGACTGGATTGCGACAATTTCTTTGATGCCGTTAGGCGTTATGAAATATAACTTTGGTATAATAAATTTATACCCATTTTCAAAAAGAATTTCGTATTTTACAAGTCTTCATAACTAACGTTGGTTTATCAATGTAAAATTTGATTGCTCTACAAATTCTATTATATAATTCTTTAGGTGACTTAGCAATAAAGTCAGTAAAGAAGTCTTTCTTAAAGCGTAGCCATAGTCGTTCAATAGGATTGAAGTCTGGTGAATAAGGTGGAAGATAAATTGGTTTGATGTGATGCCAGTTTAATTTAGAGGATTTATGCCAAGCTGCATTATCTAAAATCAAAATTATTTTTTTTCTTGCAGACCTCAACTTTGTTTGTTCAGCTAATTGATTTAAAAATATTTGAAAACTAAGTGTATCACAATAGTCAATAACTAACGTTGAAACTTCACCTGATTCTGGACAAATTGCACCAATAACATTAGCTCTAATATGTTTACCCAAATAGGGAATTTGAGGTTTTTGATTCTTTCTTACCCACCTTTTTCTTGGAGTAGGATCACCTTCAATACCTGTCTCGTCACCAAACCATATTTCATTACTATCGTCTTGCAATAGCTTTTCTAGTTCGATTTTAAAGGCTTTTCTCTTCTCCTCATCTTGTTGTGCTGGCATCTTTCTGGGAATCTTTAGCTTATAATCTGCTAAATGTAGTTCTATAATTAAAGTAGAATAAGATGCTTTTAATTTAATTTTTTCTTTCAAATACCCATGTAGTTTGATACCAGTCCAATGTGTTACTTTTGCTTTGTTGGGATTATCTAATATATCAATTATGAACTTTTTATCTTTTGACTTTAAAATTTTTGGTCTTCCTGTTGAAGGTTT
>JANRLP010000018.1:0-2866 GCA_033762425.1 Leptospiraceae bacterium | reverse complement strand
AAAGACTGGAAATCCTTTTGATTTCGCTTTTTCCAACGCTATTTTCTCATCGGAAAATACTAAGGGTCGAATTGATGAGTCAGAATCTTCATATTCAGAAGTAAAGTATAAATACTCGTTTCTCACATCCCAAAGAGATCCACTCAAATAAAACGATGAATCAATCTTTGTTCCTGGGGATAACCACATTCCAATTATTGTTAAGTAGAATATGCTTAATATATTAGAAGATTTTTCTGTGAAATTGTAATTTCGAATAACGTACACAGCATCTGCATTATATCTCGCTGAGGCTATCCGAATATCCTTTAATTTAGTATGATATTCATGAATAGAATAATAACTATAATAATTACGGTTGTAAACATCACCAGTAACTAACGCATCAGAAATGAAAAATAAATCAGATACTATGCCTTTCTCTTTTAGAATTGAAAATTTTGCATAAATTTCATCTTTATCTCTTTGGTTAAATCTCCATTGACTACTACTATCCAAATAAATCCCTAATCTAAATGGAAATCGAATTTGAGGTTTTTTAGATAATATAGTTTGTACATCATAAGAATCAGCTAAGGGTTTAACATTCTCAGGTCTTTGTTGAATTTGTCCTCTTTCAAATCCCTTTGAGTCAGAAGAACTACAGTAAGAGAAAATTGCAAGCAAGGTGAAGATTTGTATAAGTTTCATATTGTTTCCTTTTTTACTTTATAAATTGTTTATATTTTTCTTCAATCGGTTCTAAAATTTTTACTTTAGTGACTGATTCAATGGTATAGAGAACTACATAAACTGGAATAGTCAAAGTATCTAAAACTAGAGTTACCGGTGTAAGTAATAATAATGGAAGTCTCTTGTAGTCTTTTCTGTAATAATGACTCTTATTTGCATTTACTAGAAATAAATTATTCTTCAATTTGAATTGAGGGTTTCTTGCTTTCACTTTAAAGTATCCATTTGATTTGTCGGAATAAAAGAGTATAGTAGGACTATCAATTTTATGAATCTTCATCTTCTTGAGTAAAGAAAAGTTTAAAGGAAGTTCATTTCTAGTTTTAGTTCCAAAATGCTTTAAATTATTTTTTTTCAATTCATAAATGAAAATGGACTGATTCGTCAATAGATACAATTTTTTTTGTTTAGTATCCCAATAGGCATCTTTAATAATTTCATCTAAATATAAGTATAAAGAGTTATGACGCTGGAAGTTAATTTTTTCATCCAATTCAATTAGAATATTTTGTTCTTCAATTGGAATCAAAGAATTTTTAGACTCGATTCTTTCTAATTCATTATCCTCAAAAATCGCGAGTAAGATTTTTTCATTCTCTTTATCATTTTTAGAAAGATAAGCATCACTTCTATAAAGAAAAAACATTGCTTCTTGTATTCCCCAAAACGTATCTGCCACCAAATAAAAATATCGATTATTAGAAATATTGATTTCAAAGATCTCATCAGGCTCTACTTCAATTGAAATATCCTGATTAGAAATGATATTTAACTCCACAGTTAAGCAATTATTCAAAAAGAATAAAATAATAAATAGAGATAAACTTCTAAAAAAAATCATGACCTATTTACATAAATATTGTGCGGGGTAAAACCCTTTCTTTTTTTCATCATAAGAGTAATTTTTAGTCTGGACTTTTTTTATTATTTCCCAAGAGTTAGAACTATCCTTTTTCCACAATTCCCATCTTTCTGTATAATCATCAGTAATATCAAATTTTGCTATATCCAATATTCCATCATTGTTCGTATCAATGGCATATTCAAGATAACTCAGTTCATAATTATTTGGTAGCTGGTGTTTTTTTACTTTTTTCTTTGGTAAACACTCAATAGATTTAGGAAATGGATGAATGATTATGCCTTTCATATACGTTCGATCAAAATCTAAAGAATTGATTAATTCAATATTGGTAATATTTTCAAATTTTACTTCAAATCTAGAATGTACAATCTTAGCGTTATGCAAGTTGTAACCAGTAATGGAAGCATCCCCAGTGTCATCAAGTTCATTATATACAACTTTCTTAACTAGTAGCTCTATAGGTTTTCTATTTCCAGTATCTAAAGGAAAATAAAAAATTTTTGAACCAATTCTTGGTGGGTAAGTAAAATTATAAGAGGAAGCTAATAGAACCGATTTATCTATAGACTTAGTTCCACTATTATCGGGGTGATACATATGTGAGTCATCATCGATAAAAGTATAAGGGATTTTATCTTCTTCTTCTTCTGAAGCACTCTCCAAAAATCCACTAAAAGCATATCCAATAGTAAAATTATAAACTACTTTAAACCATGTGCCTTTAGTTTTTTCACTAATGAATTCGATTTTAGTATCCTCAATTCTATATACATAAGATTTATTCGGAATATTGCTAATAACTTCTGATTTACTATTAGGTTCTAATCTAACTCTAAGTCCACCTTTTGCATTTACCTGAAATATATCGAAAGAATTTTCTTTAGCTTGTAAATCTATATTCAATAATAACAAAACTGATAATACTAATCTCATAAATAAATTAGTATAAAAATATACTTTTTAGTAAACAAAATTTTACAGACTTTTAGGTTATTGATTCGTAGTTATCAAAATCAAGCATAACAAGTCAGATTTACTCTAACGCGAACTGACTCATGCTTTTTTTGAAAATTAAATTAACTAATTCAGAAGTAAATCCACACTTCTTATTTCATTCTAATACTTGCATTTACTGAATTTTCGATAAAGACTGGAAATCCTTTTGATTTCGCTTTTTCCAACGCTATTTTCTCATCGGAAAATACTAAGGGTCGAATTGATGAGTCAGAATCTTCATATTCAGAAGTAAAGTATAAATACTCGTTTCTC
>JANRLP010000017.1:0-15330 GCA_033762425.1 Leptospiraceae bacterium | reverse complement strand
GTTCGTCAGACCAAGAATTTGCTTCAAACTTCCTTCAGATTCTATCTCACAATAGACACCCTTGTTATCAGCTATTGGACTACTGCTCTAATCCAAATGGGACTTTCACCCATAGTCATTTACCATGCACGGCACACCTCTCATTAATTTTTTGCATTTACAAAAAATTAACGCCGAGTCAATCCCTGTCGCATTCCTAGGCGTTAGCTACCACGTCCTAGTGGAGTCTTAACAAAAAACTCTACCAAATCTAGTCCATTGAAAAATCGAATCTTTGTGCTAAAGGAAAAATTTTTTGCTAATGCTTGTGATCTTTTCACCATTCTATAAAATTGCATTGCATTGGTCTCGTCAAACGATAGCATGAATGCAAATAACAAGGACATGGATATCCTTAAAAAATTTGCTAAGGTCTTTAATCTCAAATAGTCTCGTGAAAAGACTCGAATTGTTTGGATTTTGTAGTTCTCTTTATCTACATCAGACTCAGTTGCTTTCACCTGATATTTGGTCTTCATGTTTGCATTGGGCTTCAAAATCATTCCCGACCAACTCGCAGTTTCATATCTATCCAATAGTTCTTGCATTGCTTTAGCATGAGTTTTACATCGGATAAGCTTTCTTTGGAATAGTCTGCGTGCGTTAGTTCCCATGTTCAACGTGAAGACTAGTGTGCCTTCTCCCTCTATTTTGTATGAATTGTCTTGTAATAGTTCAGCCATCTTGAATTTGTGGGGTATTATCTGATTGAATTTGCTTCGCCTTTTTCGCTCTGGTAGAGAAAATGGTTTTTAGGCGTAAAGACTTTTTTGTGTGTTCGCCGAACAAACAATTATTACAAAAAACCTGACTTTAGTTATTACTTAGTCAAGAAATTTCATAAAAACAGTTATTACGAAATAAATTATTGAAAAGTTAATTGTTATTACGAAGCACCAACCACAGAAAAGTCCTTGCAACCAAGACAAAGCTCCCCAACTAGAGCAGCCAGAGAAGAGTCAGCAATAGAAGGGCAAAATTCAAACAGATAGAGCAATTACACCAAAACTCATGCTATGCAAACAACAAAACCCCTGCGTCCCCGATCGAAGCGTAGTCAATAAATTTCGGTCACTGAGGTTCTCGAAGTGCAAAATTTATTGACTGGAGCTGAGAGCGGGAAAAGACGCCCATAAAAACCTTATACTTAACTAACGTTAACTAAGAATTAGTTTCCAGAGCTTTCAGTCTTCTTTCCACTTCTCTTAGGTAATGACTAGACTTGAATCCTTCTTTGTCTTTGTTCTTTAAAAAGAGTTTATAAAATTTCTTTGCTCTATCAATATCTCTGAGTTTAACAAAAGTACTTTCTTCGTAGATTCTACCAGTAAGATAGATTGCATCATCATAAAATTCTGTATCAGAATATTTTTGAATGATCTTAGAAAGATGATCAAGGGATTGTACATAGTCTTCATTCTTAAATAGCAATAGACCTAACGCCCAGTTAGTTTTAGCTTGAAGTTTATGATCCTTTGGTGCTTCTGTAACTATGTATAGATATTCATTGATTGCTTCTTCTCTATCAGACTTATTCCTTGCAGAGTTATCCAATGCAATTGCAAATTCATAGTGTGCTTCCCATTTTACATCACCATCGGGAATAGTTTCAATCATCGATTTTGCTTGGGAGAGTTTTCTTTCATTGCCCAAAACACGGATGAGTTCTAGCTTAGACTTATTCGCAGTGGCACCTTCTCCTGAACTTCCTGTGGTATAATCAGGATAGGCTCTTTTTTCATCCTTACGATTTAGATGATAGTTTGCTCTATAGTAGATACCAGCAAGTTCTTCTTTTTCATTTTTTTTCTTAGTGGGTTCAATATTCGGAAGAGTTGCAATTTGATCTTTGGGTAGTTGTGTTTCTTTTTTGGAAGGAAGTGCTACTGAGGATTTAGGTTTGGATTCTTCTTTTTTAGGAAGGGAAACTTTTTCTTTATCCATTTCTTTTTTGGGTTTAGGCTTTAAGGTTGGTTCAGTATTATCCTTACTCTTTTTTTCATTTTCTGCAATAATATCTTTGATTAAGATAGGAGCTTTCTTTTTAGAAGGTTCAATCTTTTTTTCATTCTTATCTTTTAGTCCAACAGACTCTTCTTTAGGAACAATCTTACTATCTTCAACAGGTTTTGTTAGAATATCGTTTTTTTCTTGTTCTAGTTTTTTCTTATTTGCTTCCTCATGAGATTTATGAATTTCGTCTAACGCTTTTTCAATCTCAGTGATTTCGGTAGGTGGTGCAATTTTATCGGGATATTGTTTTTCCAAATCATCAGGAAAAGGAAGACGAATAGTATCTTCACTCGATAGTGCGATAGAAAACAGAAGAAACGATAATAAAATTTTTTTCATAGACTAGTTCTCAATTGGAGAAAGTCCATTACTCTTAGACTTAGGTCTATAAAGTTTCTCTTTCTTTCCTTCTTTAGGTATTTCATTTTTAAGGGTACCAGTATCTTCGTTTACAGCAGGAAGTTCTCCAGGAGCTTTTCTATTGATTACTCTTGCCCTATCCTCTGAAACTTTTAAGCTCTTAGAATAGAATTCATCTTCAGTTACTGGTTCTGAGCTAAAGCTATCAGCCTTTACTCCAGTACGCTCTACATAACCAGTTCCAGAATTTTCAGAAAGTCCGGGATATCCAGTTTTGGACTTAGAATTTCGAAGTGCTGAATCATGTTCCAAGAGTTTTGGGTCGGGAGTTACTAAAGAATTTTCCCCTTCTTGTCTTTCCCTTCCATAATACTCAAAACGCTTTTCAGCCTTTAAGGCATCATCACCAAGCAAAGTAGATGAGTCGGGCATTCTTACGTTAGTTCTTTTACGATTATAAGTACGTTCGATTTCTTCCAAAAAAAGTGTCTTTGTATCTTTACCCAACTCCTGACCTTGTTGTGGAGCCATTGCATAACCCTTTTTTGCCCAGATATAGGCTGTATAAAGAAGTCCAATAACAAAAAGTACAATGACAAGTTTGGTGAGTGGTTTGGAAATTCTATCAGGGATTTTATCAACTAGGTTGTCTAAAAAAGCGAGAATGTCACCTGGATTCGTGGGTTTTTTGAAATTCATACTATTATTAATTTCGGATGATTCAAGGAAATCAATTATAGCTCACATTCAGAGATTCTGAGCTTAGTATTTTTTAAGAATTGATTGCACTGGGTTTCTGAGACTAGTTCAGAGCAGACCAAGGAAGTTTTTTCTTCAGACCGTTTTTTTTCGAGGCAACGAGCACAACAATACTGCTGAAGTTTTAAACTAGATTCAAAACCTTGAAGGATTCGTTTCATGGAAGATAAATTTTTTTCAAATTCGTTTTCCTCAGTTAGAACTTTTCCCGTAAACATCCAAACCCCATCGGTAGCAGTAAATAAGAATCCTTTCTTGGGTCGGGAATTTACAATTTCGGTTACACTAGACATATAGCCATTCAATAACTTTAGATTCAAATAGGTTTCATCCACTGTATGCGGTTCTTCATTAGTTGCTATATTGGATTTCCTAACATATTTATAAAAAGAACGAACTGTATTCATACTTCTAGTTGGTGCAACTTTTACAGTAAATTCATTCTTGAGATCAGGACTGAAAGACTTCAAAAGCAAACCCTCTCTTTTTTCGGGATTCGCTTTTTCCCATCTCCAAAAATAGGGAATCTGAACCTGAAAATTATATTTTTTGAAAGAATAGTTTGTGAATTCTTCTGAGTGAATGTTTGAAGTGCAAAATAGGAATAATAAAAAAAGCATTTTCATAGTTTGGAAAAAATCATAGCCCTAAGTTTGGAACGAATTACGTCGAGATTATAATTTAGTTCAACATATTTTTTTCCATTAACTCCCATTTTTTTTCTAATATCATTTCGTGATAGTAAAAATTTTAAACAAGCGATAAAACTTTCTTTATCCCTATAGTATAAACCTCCGTTACTTCTTTTACAATGATTTTGAAGAGTTTCTGATTTTGAGTTTACTAGGACTGATTTTCCAAGAAGCCATGCTTCCATGATTACTATGGAAAAACTCTCCATAGTGGATGAATTAATTAATAATTCTGAATTATAGATAAGTTCATACTTTTCCTTTTCACTTACAAAACCTTTTGTAAGAATATAATCTTTTTTTTCCCAGATATATTCTCCTCCACCCACTAATACAAGATTCAATTCGATACCGGTATATTCTCTAAATTGAATAAAAAAATCAATCAGTTCCCCAACACCTTTTCCAGAATCTAACCTTCCTACATAAACAATATAAGGTTTATCTAATATAGTCTTGAGAATGAGATTAGGAAGTTCAACATGCATTCCAATGATTGAATAATTATCGGGGCAGTAGCCTGCAATTTTTTGGAAGATATTTTTTTCTTCAGGTGTATTGAATGAATAGTGAATTTCATTTACTAAGTTATTTTTATAGATTTGGAAATAAGCCGTTTTTTCATCATGAAGAGTAGGAACCCAAAAAGATTTTTCTTTTACTAGACCAATTGATTTGATTACGGGATAATAAAGATAGGTAACAAAAATAAATAGATCAAATGAATTAGAATTTTTTTGTATAAACTTAACTAGTTCAGGACAATTTGGTCCTTGTAGTTCAAGCCATTTTTCATATTCCTTTTGAGTAATATCAGGAAATTTTTTGAGTAATTTAGAATGAAATCGATTAAATTTTTTAGGACTACGTTCAGATTGAGTCGAAAAACGACTTACTGAAATGCCTTGATACAATTGTGCTCCTGCTTCATAGTATGTTGCCCATGTAGTATAATTTTTAGCAGTGGTTGTAAGAACTGTTAAATCAGCGAACTCATTCAAAAGTAAAGAGTATTCAAA
Organism: Leptospiraceae bacterium; assembly: GCA_033762425.1. Classification (GTDB taxonomy): domain Bacteria; phylum Spirochaetota; class Leptospiria; order Leptospirales; family Leptospiraceae; genus JANRLP01. Next base: position 10,448 of record JANRLP010000017.1, on the reverse strand, counting down.
AGCAATTTTTTCTGCACCACCCATTGCTTCCATTGAAAATATTGGTGTGACCAGTGCTAGTTTAGGTCTTGGGTTCATAAGTTTAAAATTGTAGCAACAGAAAGAAAAGCTGTTTCAATTCTAAGAATATTATTGCCTAGTGTGAAACCAGAAACTTGATTTTCTTCTAGAAGGGAAAGTTCTGAATCAGAGAAGCCCGCCTCGGGTCCGATGATTGGTATTATTTGTTCTGTTGGTTTATTGAATTTGGTTTTTGAATAAGGATGAAGATAAAGTAAATTTTTTTCTGATTTAATCAGTGATTTGAGCGATGAATATGTCTTTAAAGTTGGAATGGAATGTCGTCGGGATTGTGAACATGCTTGTAAAAAAATTTTTTCTGCCCTAACAGGATTTAATTCTTTTCTTTCTGAATGATGGAATTCAACAAATATAAATTCTGACACACCAATTTCAGTTCCTTTCTGAAGAATTAAGTCTAAAGCATGAGATTTAGCATAAGCAACTGCGATCGAAATATTAGGTTCTTCAACGTTATGCGAAATTTCTTCAATCTTTTGACCCTTCTGATTATTCTCTAGGAAACGAAAGAATGCTGAACTTCCTTGGCCATTCCGAAATTCTAGAATTTTTTCTTTGTCATTAAGTCTTAAGCTTTTGAGGTGAGTCTGCTCTTCTCTAGTGAGTGTCAACTCACCAGAGAAGGTTTCATTCTTCCGAAAAAAAATTGGGTAACGAAGTTGGGACAAGTTATTCTTTGTCTTTATCTTTCTTTTTTTTCTTTTTGTCTTTTTTATCTGATTTTTTATCATCAGAATCTTTATCTTTCTTTTTCTTTTTGTCTTTTTTATCAGACTTCTCGTCATCAGAATCTTTGTCTTTCTTTTTCTTTTTGTCTTTTTTATCAGACTTATCATCATCAGCGTCTTTGTCTTTTTTGTCTGATTTATCGCTATCTTTAGTCGATTTATCATCGTCAGATTTTTCTTTCTTTACTTTCTCTTTTTTTGTTGCAGCTTTATCGTCATCATCTCCAGCTTTTCCTGGTTTCGATCTACAATAATCATCTACTTTTCTACCATCTTTAGTAGTATAGCCTGAAACAAAAGTACAGTCAGAGTTTGCTTTACACTGTGATTCAGAGAGACCTTTACAGGTGCTATCAGCAAAAATTGGCTGGAAAGAAATGAGCAGAATGCCCAATAGAATTGATTTTAAAAACAGAATACCTTTATTCATTGTTTCTCCTAGTTGGAAAAATTTTTCAAACCCTAGAAAAAAGTCAATAACTAATTGTTTCGTTTTGAATTTGGAAAATTGATCTAAGATTTTCAGCATTCAAATTCTTTACCCACTTTAAAGAAAAACGGACTTAGCTTTACCCAATAATTTGGTAAAATAAACGTTAGTCGTAATTTGAATTAATACATTATGAAATTATGCTAAAAAAGTATCTGAAATTTACTATACATAATTATTAATAATAAAATTATGATAAAATATTCATAAATTATGCCTTACGATATAACAGCTTGCAAAGGAGGAGATTGTCCAATTAAGGACTCATGCTTACGTTTTACGGGAGTATTTTATGGACGATATGATCAATTTACCTTCCCTCCATATAATTTTCAAAAACAATCCTGTGAATCTTATCTGTTTGATAGACCCAATCCATTTGAAATACAAAAATTAGCCTATCAATTTTTTGAAGATGATGGATACCAAAATGGAAAAGACTTAGAGTATTGGTTCAAAGCAGAAAAATTTTTATTAGAGCTTAAGAGAAAACGATAAAATGACCCTACTGCAAAAACCCTTCGTAATGAGTCTTTTTGTGGGGTCACAAGTTTTTTGCTTCGCAAAAGCGAGTTCCACACTTGCCCCGTTTCTTTAAATTCAAATGAACAATATTTTATTGGTTATTTTAAATTCATAGTAAATAAAATATTTCAGAATTTTATTCAAAATCTCCTCTTTTTATATTTTTGCAGGAACGTCATAAAATTAATTTTATCTTTCCTTAATCCATATTAGAATTTGCTCATATACTTTAGGATGATGAGTGAGTTTTAAATGACTAATTCCCGGAAATTCTTTATGATTCTTTTCATGAAAATCAATTTTTAATTTAGCATCTTTAGATTTACCTAAGGCACTAGGTTTTCTGACCATTGCATCACCTAAGATGATTGAGAAAATATTTTTTGGATTTTCAGTTAAGGTACCTGTGATTACATAATAAGAAACACCTTCAATTAATTGAACAGGGTTTTTATTATTTTTTAAAAAGGCATCTTGGTCTTTTTCTTTCCAATCTGATTCAGAAATATAGCCAAATCGTAAATCCTTAATTCCAGAACTTCTAAAGTTGATAATCTTTCCTGTAAGTTTTGTAAATGGATTTGGAATGATTTCCAGAATATTAGTTACAACATTACCAAATTTTTCCAAAGGAGCACCTTCATGTGGAGAGCCAAGAAAAAAAACTTTCTTCAGTTTTTTTATCCAACTATTATGATTTTGTATTCCAAATGATCCCGCGCTACGAGTTACTAATCCACCCATACTATGTGCAATGATAACAATTTCTTTAATAGTAACAGGACTTTGTTTGAGTAACGTCTCAAGTAACTCAGAAAATTTTTTACCATTCTCAGAAATATGAAGACCACTATTATAACGGAGATACAAATGAGTATAACCAAGTTCTTGTTCCAACAAGGTACCGTAGGTTTCTCTAGAGCCTTTTTTATAGTTCCAAGTTGATTCATCATCACAAAGACCATGTACCAAAATACATACTTTAGATCGAAAGTTTGGATAGATTTCTTTTAAGTTTTTTTTATCCAAGGAAATCAATTCTGAATTATGATAAAGACCAAAAGGAATTGCTAGCTTACTATTTTCATTTTGAAGATAATCACCAACGATTCCATTAATTGCACTGATGCTTCTTTTTTTTCCTTTTTTGATTGTAGCAAGTAATGCATCTAATTTTTCTTTTTGATTCATTTTGTGTTTCCTTAATGACTAGTTACGTTATTGCATAGTAAAAATTCATCAAGTCATTCTTTTGATTAATATTCAGATTTCTAATCTAAATTAATCCAGAAAAAATCTTATCAATAAACAAAACACTTGATACATTTTTTTTACTCTTGAAATTAGGTTGTATGAAAATGGAAAAAATCATCATCTCTGGAGTCATTAACTTTGTAGCTGAAGGTATAGCAAAAATAACTAACTCTAGAAATAAAAACATGAGATTTTGTATTTTTGTATTCATCCTAGCTTGTAATGGATGCTCAAGTCTAATCAATAAAAATCAAACAATACAGAAATTTTCCTCTTTTGAAGAAGAATTTAAAGAAGCAGTTACACTTTTCAATAACTATGATTCTAAGTCACTTGAGCTCGCAGAAATTTATTTCAGAAATTTGGTCTCAAAAGATTCGAATCATTCTTCTTCCTTAGCCTACTTAAGTCAAACGTTATGCGATAGGAAACTTTCAATCATTGAATCTATAGTTTTAGCAAATAAAGCAATTGAAGTTGATCCTAAAAATTATCTCGGATACAGAGCTCTTGCATCCTGTTATTTTAGAGTTGCTTCAAGTAAAAGATCAATTGGATATTCTAATTCATTATTCTATGTAAAAAAGTCAATTAAGTTGAATCCACTTGACAGTGAGTCTGCATGGATTTTATATTTTCTGGAGCAAATCAATACTCCAAATATTGCTTATGATGAAAAGAATATTTATTTACAAAAAGCAATTTCTTTAACTGAGAAAAATTCTTTGCGTTCACAAATCTTTCTAGCAAGATACTTTCATTCAATTTCAAGAACTAGTGATGCGATACTTGTTTTAGAGGAAACTTTAAAGAAAAATCCCAATAGATTGGATACATATTTTGAGATTGCATCCTATCATTATTTTCAAAATTCAAACTTAGAAAAACCAATTGCTTATCTAAAAAAAGCTGAAGATAATTTTACTGATAAATGTTTAATCTATTATGAATATCAAAAATACTATTCTAAGATTTTTGATAGAAAAGATTATTTATATTACCTTAAAAAATCATTTAAAGAAAACAAGCATTGCCTAGATATATCCTTATCTAATTATGAAACTTTTCATTGGATGAATGCTGAAGAAAAAAAAGAATTTTTTAACATTGCAAAAAATTATGTTAGGAACTCTAAAGAATTAATAAAATATAAAAATGTAATTTTGGAGGAAACAAAACCTCAACTATCTAAATTAGATGAGTATAAAACTCAAATTAAAGAACTTGAAACTGAACTTGAGAATGCTACCAATGAAAAAAAAAGTGATATCTATCTTTCCATGTCAATACTCACGATTCGCTTTGAAGGAAATATTCCTTCAAGTAATAAAAATGATACTAGCTTAGAAAATAATTTATCAATATTAGTGGATAACTACATACAATCCTCAATTCGATATAGTGTTAACAAAAAGCAAGAAGCAAATATTTATTACAATCTTGCTAATGTATATGATTATAGAGATAAAACAAATGTAAGTAAATACTATAGCAAAGCATTAGAAATTTATTTGAGTCTTGGCAAAGACATGGATATGCACAATGAATTCATACAAACGATTCAGTCTTTAAAGTTAGACCTGATTCAATCCTATGAAAAAATTACAATCAATATGAAAAATAATCGAGAGAAAGGATACTATTATTTGAATGCTAAGAAGTCTCTAAATTATTATTATTCTAATTCTATTTCTTTTCAACTAATGTTAAAAGCGTCTGAATATTTTGAAGGAGATGATAAAGCAGAAACCTATTTTATGATTGCTGAAAAATATTTTATAGAAGATGAAGGATATTATAGAAAAGACAGAAAAGAGTATTTTGAAAATGGAATTAAGTTTTTAAAGAAAGCAATTTTATTCGAAAAAAGAGAATTTATTAAGGAGTTTTATAAAAATTATCTTGAAGCTAAAAGTAATCATATGAATGAAGAAAAAAATTGGGAACGTTTAGCAAAAGAAATTTTAGAATTAAAATCGGAGAATAAAAATCAGAGTCTTCAAAACTTTAGAAATATCATTAAAAAGATTAGAACTTTACCAAATAGTCACGATAGACAAAAGGCTTATATTGAGCTAATGAAATTTAATGTAAGAACTTTTCGATTAGATAATCATAAAGAATTAAATGCTGAGTTAGTAAATTCTTTTATACTTTTGGCAAACGAAAGTATCAATCTGAAAGAAAAGGCTATTTACCTTAGTTTAATTTCTACAATCTATTCTGAACAATTGTCTGAATGGAATGAAGCAATTGTCTATCTACAAAAAGCAATAGAAGTGGAGCCAGATTTTAATGTTAAAGCAGAGTTATATTTGAAGCTAGCAAGACTATTTCAATTTACTAAACCTAACAATAAAAAGAAAGAATTAGAATCTTTGAATCGTGCAATTTCGTTTGCTGACAAATCGACAACTAAAGCAGAAATTTATTTACAGCTTGCATATTCAACTGAAGAGAAATCCAAATACTATGATCTAGCTTTCCAAACAAATCCATTGCATGGGGTACAAGGCTACAACAACAGTAATTATAAACGTTACAGAATACTAAATAAAACTTATTTAGAAGGCTGGGCTGGTTCCCCAGAAAATATTAAAGAAGAACCATTTGATTATTTCTATATGGAAAAGAATGCTAGAGCAAGTGAAAAATCTATACTAAAAAGTTCGGGAGCAATGATGCAATCAACCTGTGTTGACGCTGCAACAACTCAAGCAAAGGGTGATTTGATTGGAAGGTTGGTTGGGGAATCATTCCTTTCAGTTTCTGGGACAACTTCCGATGGCGAATCTAACGGATCTATAATAGTCAGAAATTTGAATCGTCAAATCAAAGGTGTAAATACTTTTTCTTGTATGCCAATTGCAAATGAGGATCATTTGATTATAGGTAGCCAATGGAAGGAATGTTCTTGTTTAATTTTTGTAAAAATTCCTGGAGGTAGAGATGCAATCTTTGCAGAGGTTCAAGAACTAGACAAGAAAACTGAATAAGGATTTTTCATCTATCACTCACATAATTTCTAATCAAAGATTCCTGTTCTTCAGGAAGAGAAAACGTTATGCGATAGATTCTTTTATTAGAAATCATAAATTTTAGTTAATAAGTAAATACTATAACTCAACGACAATAAGAATTTTGATTTTAGTCTTTCAATGACATTATTTGCTAATAAATTCTGTGATTTGTATATTTCCACTGCAATTTGATTTAGTTGAACCATATAAATAATTATCCATCAAGCAAAATAACTGAGACAGATAATGGAGATGTAATAAATTAATAAAAAAACACATTTCCTCATTAAACTACTATCACAATATGATACTACCTAAGAATTCTATAGATTAATTGTAAATTCGTATTAAAAAAAATAATGACATTTTTGCTAGAAATTCTATTTTGTTTGAAAAGGAGTTATCATGACAAAACGTATTGAAACAGATTCAATGGGAGAAATTGAAGTAGATTCTTCCAAATATTGGGGAGCTCAAACAGAGCGTTCCCTCCACCATTTTCATATTGGGAAAGATAAATTTCCGAGAGAAATGATCTGGGCTCTAGGAATTCTAAAAAAATCTGCTGCAATCGTCAATGCTGAACTAGGAATTTTACCTGCGGATAAAAAAGATTTAATTGTAAAAGCAGCTGATGAAGTGATTTCGGGAAACCTAGACGAACATTTTCCACTTTCCATTTGGCAAACTGGTTCTGGAACCCAAACCAATATGAACGCTAACGAAGTTATTTCCAATAGAGCTATTGAAATCGCAGGTGGTGTTATGGGCTCCAAAAAACCTGTTCATCCAAATGATGATGTAAACAAAGCACAATCGTCTAACGACACGTTTCCTACTGCTATGCATATTGCTGTTGCAAACCAAATGATCCATCATCTAATACCTGCATTAAAAAAACTAAGAGATACTCTTTCCAAAAAAGCAGATGATTTTAAAGATATAATTAAAATTGGAAGAACTCATCTTCAAGACGCAACACCACTAACGTTAGGTCAAGAATTTTCTGGGTATGTCCAGCAATTGACTTATGGTCTGGAAAGACTAGAACGATCCCTCCCCGCTGTGTATAGACTTGCAATTGGTGGAACTGCAGTTGGAACTGGTTTAAACACTCATCCTGAGTTTGCAGTGAAAGTAGCTTCTCAGATTGCTAAAGAAACTGGAATCTCATTTGTTACTGCAGAAAACAAATTTGAAAGTCTTGCTGCTCACGATTCACTAGTAGAAGTTAGTGGAGTTCTAAAAACGATTGCAGCATCACTCATGAAAATTGCAAATGATGTTCGTTGGCTTGCCTCTGGTCCTAGATGTGGAATTGGAGAGATCATCATTCCTGAGAATGAACCCGGTTCTTCCATCATGCCAGGTAAAGTAAACCCAACTCAATCTGAAGCAATGACAATGGTTGCAGCACAAGTTATCGCTAACGATGTTGCTGTAAACATTGGTGGAGCATCGGGTAACTTTGAATTAAATGTTTTCAAGCCTCTAATTGTTTTTAATGTACTAAATTCAATTAGACTTCTAGCTGATTCATGTCTTTGTTTTGAAGAACATTGTGCTATTGGCATTGAACCAAATCATGAGCGACTAACGTTCAATTTGAATAATTCTCTAATGCTTGTAACTGCTCTAAATCCGCATATCGGTTATGACAAGGCTGCAAAAATTGCAAAAACAGCTCATAAAGATGGAAGCACTTTAAAAGAAGCAGGCATTAAATTGGGTTATCTAACTTCAGAACAATTTGATGAATGGGTCCTACCTGAAAAAATGATTAAACCAGGACTCTAAAATCTTTGAGACCGACTGTTTTTTGATAACAGTTGGTCTAGGAAGTGAGTAATATTTCTTCTAATCTTGGAATCATATCGGGTGAAGATAGTATCGAGAAATGATTGTATCCATAAATAACTTTAGTTCTCAATGATGGATTCTCTTTTGATTGATAAACCTTATCTAATTTTCTTAGACTGATCCCTTCAATGATACCATCTCCCACTAGTTCTGAACTTAGACTTTTTTCAGGAAACGCAAAAGAATAGATCTGATATGCATCAAATTCATCTAATTCACCGAAATAATGTGCTTTTAAATATCGTTCAGCTTGGGTTCCATAATTCCAATCTTCAGTTCTAATGATACCATGGGATAGGTCTTTGATTCCATCACTTCTTAGGTTACCAATAAAACCGAGTTCCTTTGCTACGGGAAAAGGTGAGTGTTCTAAAATCATTCCCGCATAGTATCCAAATTTTTCCAGATAAGAGCCATAATTGGGGCAACTCACAATGATGATTTTTCCAAGTCTTTGGAGCCATTCTTTCTTTTGAATTCTAGCATAATATAGAGCACTTCTTAGGACAAGCCCACCCTGACTATAAGCTAGAATATGAACTTCTTTCTTTGAATCATTCATAAAAAAATTATCGAATCTATCTAAAAGCGATTTACCATTTTCTGAAATATGTAGCCCTGGATTATATCGAATAAAAAGAGGATAGAAATTTTTTTCCAAGAAATGATCAGCGATTCCTTTTTGAAAAATTTCCCCCTCATCAGTTTTTAAGACACTATCTCTCCAAAGTGTTTCATCACAGAACAATCCAGGAAGATAGAGAATACTTTTCGACTTATCAGAATTTTCAAACCCTAAATATGCTTCGTTAGGCGAAATGTCTTTTCCATTATCTCTAAAATTTAATTGAATCTTAGAAATTCCATAACGATTATCATGCACACTACCCACAAGGCTACTTAAAAACTTACTATCATAGAGCAAAGTATGCAACGAATCAAGATAAACTTGAACAGAATTCTCAGCAACACCAAATGCCTGCTTACAGTTTTCTAATGCTTCCTGCATAGCTTCTTCAGTTTTTGCTGCCGAATCTTGCACGGCGTTAGACGCAATATATAATTTTTTTCCCCATTCACTTTCTTTATTAAATAGGACTGACAAAAATTCCAATTGAGCTGCAGTAAGTTTTAAAGTTCCATCTACAACTTTTTCAGCAGTGTTCACAGAAAAAAAAGTGAGCATTCCTGCAGAACCTAAAATGAATTTACTTGCTTGTTCTAAAAATCCTATCATTTAAGATTCTTAGAAAGTAATTTCTTTATATTTGCTAATAACAACTTCTTCTCATCATCAGTTTGAGAATAAAATTTTAAAGAATAGAATTCATTTTTATTGTGAGGAGCAATCAATTTTCCTTTTAATGCTATCACCTCACCAGAAAAAGTAAGTTCAATTGTCCAATTCTCTAAAAACTTTGTTGGATCGAAATTGGCATCTTCAAAGTTAAATGAAATCCATCTATCAGAAATTTCCATACTTTCAATTGGAATATTTGTTGGAGTTCGCTTAACGTCAGAACTTGTTCCTTGTAACTCTAGCTTATATTTGTATGGGGCTTTCATGTGGTTTTCGCCCTTGAACTCAATCTCTCCTGTGAAAGCAAAGAAAATGCTGTCTGTTTCAGAACCCAACAATTTTCCTTTCATCAAGTATCCACCTAAACCAATTCTATAAAAATAGATACTAATCTCTTCCTGAACCTTGATGCTTCCTCTTTTGAAACCATCAATATGAATCAATAAGTTAGAGCTTGTCACTTGAATTACTTTTCCAAGATATACTTTAGACTTAGATTCAACTGAACAAACCTCATTTTCATGTATATCATTTAGTGAATAAATTTCGAGGTGATACTCTTTTTCATGAAATAGCTTATCGTAAATATTTACACAAATTTCTGTTTCAGCTGATTGAGAATTTTTTAATGCAAGGTTTTTAGAAACAATTGCATGCAATTTTCTCCTATCAGTAATTATACTTAAGTCTTGTTGAGGGCTCAACTTCTCTTGCTCAAAGAAAGAGGAAAGTAGTTTTACTTCTTCTAAAGTAAGTTTATGTCTATAAGCAATTTGAAGAACCTTGCTCCAACTTTGCTTTTCAATCAATTCATTTTTTGCGATCGTTTTAACCAATATCCAAAAAAAGAGACTGATACCAATGATAACAATTAAATAAATGAGAGTTGTCCCTGTGACCTCAGGCCATTTAAGAATTACATCTGCAAGAAAAAGTTTCATAACTTCTTTTTCTAAATTTACTTTAAATTAGTCAATGATTTAACTTTCCAAAATATTCTATAGAAGTTAATTACTCAGATTTCTATGATGAGCGTCGCTAACGCTCGATTAATGCTGTCAACTTAAGAGAAAAAGTTAATGATTAAAGGAATTGGTACGATAAGTATATAATGAAAAAAAAGTTCTAAATTATCTAGAAAGCTATGCAAGATAATCTTTTCAACTGAGATTAAAAGTCTTGCTAGATTT
>JANRLP010000016.1:0-30055 GCA_033762425.1 Leptospiraceae bacterium | reverse complement strand
CCTTAAAGAAGAGGTGTAGTAAAGTATGAATTTGGTTTTAGGAAATACGCAAAAGTGAAGATAAAGTAGCTTTAGTGTAATTGTAGATTACGTGTATTATTGAAGTAGGATTCTAATCGAGAAAGATTAGAGTAATAGAGGCTCAGGTTGATAGGCTTCTGGTGTGGTTGTAAAGAAAAAAACTGACTCGATTCTGTAATAACTATTGCGAAGAATAATGAGACATAATCTAGAATGTAATAACTATTTTGAAGTCAAACAGAGAAAATCTCCCCAACAACAAAAGCAAAACCCGACGATTAGAGCGCAAAAGGGATTGCAGCGTAGTCAAAAAATTGCGAGTGCAATTTTTTGACTGAAGCGGAAAGCCCGACCCCGAAGCTTTAGAATTTTGGTAAGAATAGAAAGTTTTGCACTTACCATTTAACCAAAAATTCTAAAGCGAGGGGATTTGCCCAAAAAAAATTAAAAATACTTTCGTTCTATGATAGTATCAAAATTCGATACTATCATAAGACGACTTAAATTGGGACATAAACATTTCCACCCTTTTCAATAAATTCCAATGACTTGCTTTCTAGTCCCTGTTCAATTGCTTTCTCATTGCTGTATCCATTTTTCTCTGCATAGTCTCTAACATCTTGAGTAATTTTCATAGAGCAGAAATGTGGTCCACACATAGAGCAAAAATGTGCTTCCTTCATTCTTTCTTGTGGTAGAGTTTCATCATGCATACTTCTAGCTGTCTCTGGATCTAATGATAAATTAAATTGATCTTCCCATCTAAACTCAAATCTTGCCTTGCTCAACAAATCATGTCTTCTCTTAGCTCCAGGGTGACCCTTTGCTAGATCTGCTGCACTTGCTGCAATCTTATAAGCTATGACTCCTTGCTTTACATCTTCCTTGTTTGGAAGTCCTAAATGTTCCTTAGGAGTTACATAACACAACATTGCTGTTCCCATCCATCCGATTATTGCTGCCCCAATTGCTGATGCTATATGATCGTATCCAGGGGATGTATCAATTACCAGTGGACCCAAAGTATAAAATGGTGCCTCATGACAAGTTTTTAATTGAAGTTCCATATTCTCTTGTATCATATGCATTGGAACATGTCCAGGACCTTCTATCATAACTTGCACATCATGTTTCCAAGCTATCTTAGTTAATTCGCCTAACGTTTCTAATTCAGCAAACTGTGCCTCATCATTTGCATCTGCAGTTGAACCAGGTCTAAGCCCATCACCTAATGAAATGGAAACATCGTATTTTTTTAATACCTCACAAATTCTCTCGAAGTTTGTATAAAGAAAGTTTTCCTTATGATGAGTTAAGCACCATTTCGCCATGATAGAGCCACCTCTTGAAACGATACCTGTAACTCTCTTTGCTGTCATCGGAATGTATCTCAATAGAACTCCCGCATGAATTGTGAAGTAATCCACTCCTTGTTCTGCTTGTTCAATTAATGTCTCCAAGTATAAATCAATATTTAGATTCTCCGCCTTACCATGAACTTTTTCTAATGCCTGATAAATTGGTACTGTTCCAATCGGAACTGGTGAGTTTCTTATGATCCATTCTCTAGTTTCATGAATTCTCTTGCCCGTAGATAAATCCATCACTGTATCTGCTCCCCATTTTATTGACCATTTTAACTTTTCTACCTCCTCCTCAATAGAAGATGAAATTGCCGAATTGCCAATATTAGCATTTACCTTTACTAAAAAATTTCTTCCTATAATCATTGGTTCTAATTCAGGATGATTAATGTTTGCGGGAATGATTGCTCTACCCTTTGCAATTTCACTTCTCACAAATTCTGGTTCTAGTCCTTCTCTCAGTGCAACAAATATCATTTCCTCGGTAATGATATTCTGTTTGGCATAAAACATTTGAGTAACATTCTCTTTACCAATTCTAGATTTTACCCATTCTTTTCTTCTCTTAGGAATTCCCTCTTCTACTGAAAATCCCCTCGGACCCTCTGTATCATATAACTCGATACTCTCACCATTCGATAGTATAATGTGTTTTTTTGGAATTTCCATTCCATCGATATTAAAAGATTCTTTCAATACATGTTCATTAGCTAGTGTCGTAAAATTTGTTTGGTTCATTGGAACCTCTCCTGTTTTGAGGGGAAAAATTGAGGATCAGTTTCCCTACGCGAGTCTGAACTCGATCAGGTTACATGAGGGTCTCTCTCAGCCTTGGTAATTTCCAAGACACCCCTAACTGTTGATAGCTATTTTGATCATATGAATCATTCCTTACAAGTAAAAAAATTTTCCAATCCTCTAGGTTGGTTTATTTATCCTGAATAAAGAAATATCTTTATCTGTGGATGGCTTGATTAGAAATCATAGGGATTTAACATTGGTAATGTGGAGAATTCCGAACAGATTTATTCTAAACTAATTGAGTTAGAGTCAATAATTGATAGTATCTATGAACCGATTCTTCTAATTGATAAGTCCTATCGAATCAGTAGAGCGAATAAAGTAACCCTAGAATTTGCTGAATCTCAGGGTTATAGTGAAATCCTAGGGAAACCTTGTTATGAAATTTTATTCGAAAGGAAAAAACCTTGTGAGTTTTGTCCAATTAGAGTAGATGATAATTCGCTTGAACCAGACCTCAAAAAATTAAACAGTCTTTCTCCACCCGAACAAAACTTTCAAGTGCTTATGAAAATTATGGGTAAGTCTGAAGAACTAGACCTCACCTTGTTTCCAATGATTGGTGAACTCAATGAAAAATACTTTGTTGAAAAAATCTCAATTATTACCAAAGTAAAAGAGAAAGAAGAAGAAAATCTGCGATTTAGAAAACTTGCTTCTCTAGGGACAATGGTTTCGGGTATTGCACACGAATTAAATAACCCACTCACTGGAATTAGTCTAACGCTACAAAACTTGAAATCTAATATTGGAAAGTATGATCTTAGATTTATTCTGCAAAGATTAGATATTATCAACGATGATCTTCAAAAAGCTTCTAACATTGTCTCTGATATTATGAGCTTTGCTAGACAAGAAAAAATCAAAGTAACCTATTCAAGTATTGTAGAATCCATTCAAAAAGCTAGATTGACTGTAGAAAGACTCTATCCCGCACTCTGCGAATCTGTTGTTTGGGAATTTATCTGTGAAGAAGATATTCTATTCTATTATAACTCTGAAAAAATTGAAAGACTACTAATCAATCTATTTAGGAACTCCTTACAAGCAATTGATTATCGAAATGGGAAGATTTCAATTGAAATCAAAAAGAAGAAAAATAACTGTCAGTTGATTATTCAAGATAATGGTGGTGGAATTTCAAAAGAGATTTCTGATAAAATTTTTGATCCATTTTTTACAAACAAAAAGAATGGTGAGGGAACGGGACTTGGACTTTCTATTAGCCATTCCATTGTTCAAGAACATGGTGGTAGAATTCAAGTAAAATCTTTCGATGATAAAACAAGATTCATAATTAGTCTTCCTATGGAGAGAGCAAATGGATAAGAAAAAAATCCTAGTAGTGGAAGATATCAATTCAATTAGAATTGCAATCATGGACTTGTTGGAAGAAGACTATTCAGTTCAAGGTGCTTCAAACTATGATCAGGCTGTGAAACTTCTGAATTCCGAAAAATTTGATCTTGTAATTACTGATATCAAAATGCCCGGAAAGTCTGGACTTGATCTAATTAAATATATTCGGGAAAATACTATCGACACACAATATGCTCTAAGTACTGCATACAATATTAACGACTTCATTCATTTTGCCAAAGAACATTCCGTTTGGAATATTATTCCTAAGTATTCTTCTCTTGATCTAAGATTCATTGAAGTAATGGTCAAAAAGTTATTGTACCATGATATCTTCGGAGTAGGGAAATACTTTGATAATCTAGAAATTGTTGATAGTAATAAGGACTCTGGTTTTGAACCTTTTAGAGATAATTCTCTATTTATCAAAACAATTCGTTCAGATAAAGAAAGAACCCATCTTTGTGAACGAATTGGAAAGTTCATGGTTGAAAAAGGAGCACCAAGAGGAATTCATCAGGTTCTAGAAGAACTTACTTCAAATGCAATGATTCGAGCACCTAGAGATAATAAAGGTAATTCAAAATACCAATATGAACTTCCTTCCAAAGACATTGTGATTGCTCTAGATAAAATCCAATTGGATACAAGCGATTTTTTTGAGATAGGTTATGGGATTTATAAGAATACGTTTCTTGTCACTACTAGAGATTTTTTTGGAGCACTCAGAAAAGAAGAAATTCTAAGAAGATTAGATAGACATATCACTGTGAATGAAACAAGTCCACTTCCAGAGGGAGTTACTGACTCTCATGGTAGAGGTCTATTCATATGCAGGGAGCTCTCAGACCATATCATTTTCAATATCAAAAAAGATGTTAGAACAGAAGTCATTGCACTTGTAGATACAATTAGTGCTAAATCATTTAAATCACTTTCTATCTATGAGATAGAATAGAAAAAGCTCTACTATCAAGATGCGATAGCAGAGCAAAAACTCAATAAAATTTATGCGTTAGTTAGCAAGTGGAGTAGGTTGGATGGAATCAGTAATGCTTGTGATTTGTCCTTCAAGATTCTTGAATTCTTTCTTTCCTTTAGCAATAGCATCTCTTCTCAGTCCTTCATCCAGAACATGTTTAGGAGGCATTTTGAGATCCCAAATTAGACCAAACCAGCTCATTAGTTTTAATACATAGTAAGTGATGTCAATCTCATACCAATAAAAACCATTGTTAGCTGAATGGCGGTAGTAGTGGTGATTGTTATGCCAACCTTCCCCTAAAGTTATGATTGCAAGGAACCAGTTATTGCGACTATCGTCACCTGTTTCATAACGTTGTTTTCCGAACACATGTGAAAGTGAATTGATTGTCCAAGTTCCATGTCCCGAAAGAAAGTTTGCAACTCCATACCCATACACTAATGCTGGGAAACTGATAAGTCCAAGAATGATTGAGTATGTGAGTGGAGGAATCCAGTTATACTTATCTAGCCAAACGATCTCAGGATACTTTGCGTAATCTTTGATGATCTTGGGGTCATACTCATTATGGTCATCACTTAAAAACCAAAGCACATGTGAATGCCAGAATCCATGTCTAGGTGAATGTAAATCCTTGTCTGTGTCAGAATATTTATGGTGGTTTCTGTGGTGAGCTGCCCACCAAAGTGGTCCTTTCTGCATTGCCATAGCCCCAATCCATCCAAGAATAAACTGCATCACACGGGATGTTCTGTATGCGTTATGAGAAAAGTATCTGTGGTATGCACCAGTGATTCCAAACAGTCTGATGAAATACGAAAATGCAGCTAGTGCAACTAAATCCCAAGAAAAAGGGACAAAAAATACAAAAAGTGGTGTTGCTGAAATCAGCAAAAACAGAAACAAAGTGAACTTATTTCCTTGTCTGTTTTGAATTTTAATTTTTTCCATATATTTTACCTTTCACAATGAAACAACTTGTTTCATCGGTATTTATAAAATAGGATGCAGTTTTTTAGGAAAAGTTGCAAAAAAATTTGCTTGAAGAAAAAAATATTTTTCTAAGAGAAAACACTGAGGAGGGTGGAATCCAACCTCAGTGGTATTTAGTTTATTTTTGTTCGCTTTCCATCCAAAAATTTGGTGTTGAAGAAACAACACTAGGGTCATTCTTTAGTGAATTTGCTAGATTCAAGGAATCTAGCCCTGTTGCCGTACTGATTGTGTAGAAATTGGGAATTCCCATCTTCTCAATTGTTTTGATTCCTTTGGAACTCGCCCAAGTGGAAACATTGATTCCAGGTTTTAGTTGGAGCACCACACCACCCGGCAAAGCCATAAGTCTTCCATTTTCAGAGAATACTGGGGATAAATTTCCCGAAAGAGAACTTGTATCTCCCTTGCTCAAACTCTTCGAAAGTGTAGAATCAGCAATATTCCAAATCTTAACTCCTCTTGCATCTTGCACTGGAACAGAAGTTTTAGCAAAAGATTTTCCATTACTAGTTCCACCGAATTCTGCAAGTAGAGAATCTTCCAATAGGATTTTTCTTTCTAAACCATCTTCATAAAAAGAAAATTCTTTTTTTGCCACTCGAACAGACTTAGTCTTTTTCAAGTTCTCTTTAGAATCAGAATAAATGCTAGTACAAGCAAGACTAACGATAGCCAATATTAAGCTTAGTAATTTCATAAGATCTCCTTATCTTCCGTAAAATTTTAAATTCCAACTAGTGAAAGTACCGGTATCACCAGCCGCACCATCTACTATTCTTAGTGTCCAGTTACCATTAGCTGCTTCTCCCATATGTCTTGAAGAACCAAATCTCCATACATTGGATGGAAAAGAACAAGCACCAAGTTCAGTGAATGAAGCGGTTTTACAACCATGTGTTTTGGAAAGTGTACTTACAGCACCAGATGGTGAGGTAAGTGTGATTGCTAAGTCACCTACATAAGTATGATTTGAATTCAAGGTAATTTCAACAAATTCAATTCTATTGATCCCACTTGCTGAAACAGTAATTGCGTTTGAAACTCCAGTTACATTGTTATCAGGAATCGCAGAACCTGGTGAACTAAGTGTAGGTGTATGAGTCACTTGAGTTGCAACATTTGTCCAAGTTCTAGCAGCATTCACAGCAGCATTTGCGTCTATCGCTCCAAATCCATATTTGTGATTGAAGTTATAGCTACCACCTGTCACTTTCGTACCAACTGTTACCCAATCAGAATCAGTTGCATCATTCTTTCTTGCTGTTTCTGCTAATATAATTCTAACATCTCTCCATGTTAGATTAGAGTTTGCCTTTAACATGAGTGCAACTACCCCTGCTGCAAGTGGAGTCGCTGCTGAGGTTCCATTGAAAGAATTAGTATATTTATCTGATGCAAAATTAGTTGTTGATGATGATCCAAAACTATAGCCACTAGTTGAAGTGAAAGTATTGTCAACCGTAGTAATTGCAGCTCCTGTTGTTCCTTGGGACTGAGTTCCAACCCAAAGATTTGCACCTTCCTCTGAATAGTTTGCTCTCTTGCCATCATCCCCAATTGCAGCAATCGCCATAACCCCATAATAATTTGCTTGGCCATCATAATTGGAATTGTCAACAGTAGCTCCACCATTTCCCGCAGCCCAAAGATAGATTGCACCTTTATTGGATCTTCCAGAGGTGACTCCAGTATCAATTGCAGTTCTCCATGTGGAATTAGAATTAGTATAAGTACCTCTGTTATCAGCTGCACCCCAACTATTATTGGAAACATCAAATGCTTGCATGTTTCCATTACCAGTCATTGCACTAGTCTCATTTGTTGTTGTAAGATTTTGTAGAAGATTATAACCAAATAATGAAGCTCGTGGAGCAACTCCCATTCCGCCTAACGTATTTCCATCTCTTGCACCAATGATTCCACCAACACAGGTTCCATGGTCAGCTGATGAACCGCTTGGATCGGAGGAAGATGTTAGATAATTTCTTCCTGAACTTGTCAAGATATTGTCTTTCAGATCTTCATGTGCATTGTCTAGGCCATCATCCACAACTACCACTTTAATTCCTTCCCCTTTGTTTCCTCCTGTCCAAACAGAACTAACGTTCACATCTTCTCCTGAGGTTCCACCTAATTGACCAGTGTTTTTGAGATGCCACTGGTAGGAAAAATATGGGTCAGTAAATTCAGCAGAGGTAGTGTTTGGTGTGAATTTGATACTAGTTCCATTAGTAGGAAAGTCTCCATATCTAAGACTATTTGAGCTAGCTGCAACTGCACCTAATTTACCATCAAGATAAGAATTTGAAGTATTTGCGATTGCAAGAATAGCAAATAAAGAACTTGATGCTACAGAGTGATAAGCCGTTCTTGAACCATATATAAACTCGATTGTGCTATCACTTCCATTTAAAACAATTTGTAAATTGTACTTTGGAGAAGTAGAGGTAGTACTTAGTCCAACGTCTTTGAATTGGAAAGTAATCTTGTTAGATTCTTTCAGATAAGAGATAGTTCCAGTTGTAAAACTGCTCGTATTCCATCCATATAGAACCCCTCCATCCAGAGTAAGTTTACCGTAATCAACAGTTGCTTGAGTAGATTTTTTTCCAAGATAATCAAAACTAAATCCAAGATCAACTTTTGATCCTAAAGTTGCATCTGTTCCTGTTATTGAAGTGTATGTTTTGGTTTCTATTTTTCTTCCATATTTACTGATATCTGTTGGTGTAGAAGAAGCAGAACTTGAAGAAGTAGAACTTGCAAGAGCGTAAAGTAAAAGTGGATTGGAAAAAGGGCTTGATTTCTTAGGTTCTGGACAATTGGTTAATACAAACAAAATCGTCAGAAAACCGATTGTGTAAAAGAATTTGATTTTCATATTCTCTCCTTTATTATAGGTGATTTAATGTTAGCTATAGCATATTTTAATAGGATTCTAAAACAATTTCATAAAATTAATCTATATTGAATGGCAGTATTTTTCTTTTCTTTGGCATCTGCTTTTCAAATGAAATTTTAGAATGATTGCAATCATAATCCTAGTTGAATTTCAATAACTTTAACTAAGTAGTTACTAATTTTCTTTTATGTCAATTTATTTTTAGATTTAATACTATAAAATTGTGAATTTTAGTAGAGTGAACATATGTTAATTCAGCAAAGAATGTTAAGCTGATTGGGAATCAATCATAAGCAAGCTTCCCTGAATTATAAGCTCCCATATGAATCGCTTTCCACTTGCAAGTTTTTGGGTCTAAGGTGAAATAAAAAATTCTATAGTCATAACCAATGTCTCTAGTTGGGAAATTGCTAATAGAAACATATCTATACTTCATATGACAGGTTCCCATTTTTTCCTCAACTGTCTTTTCAACTTCCATGGTGTAGATTCCCGCCCATTCCCCTTTTGTATGATAAAAAGAATGAGCCTCTTCTCTCAATTCATCACACAAAAAAGGAACCTTCTTCTCACAAATTTCTGGATTGTTTAAAGAAAATAAATTGGAATATAAAAAAAGAAAGATTATATATTTCATGAGAATAGATTCATACTCAAAATATTTTAGTCTATAAATTTTTATTGCTCACCTAGTTCAAAACGAGTCCAACTGTAACTGAACTTCACATCTTGGAAAGGGATTACTGCCAAAGCCAATTAAATTATTAATTCATCTGCTTATATTTGAATGGACAAGTGGATATGACTTTGAAACAATAACCTTTCACAAAAGGATGCATTCATGATTCAAAAAAATATTTACTACATTCTGTTTTTTAGTTTAGTTATTCTTGGTTGTGGGCGTTTGGATACAATTGAGTATTCACCTAAACTTTCACCTGAAGCTTTTTTGAGTTCACAACACTGGATTAGACTAGAGTTTCTTGGATTAAAATTTGTACTAAGTCAGCCTTCCTCATCACTCATTGTTTACTTTGTGAGTTTTTTTACAATCTTTGTTGGTTATCAATTTTTTGCTCAAAGAGAAAATCATAAATCTAAACTATGGTGGGGCATTGGACTTTTTTTAACAGGTGCTGGTGCCGTTTTAGCAGGAACTAGTTACCAAGCTTTTGGTTATGAACTCAAGTGTGTGGGAAGAGAAACTTGCAAATGGACTAATTGGTGGGAAATAATTTATGCATTATTATCGGGACTAGGAATGAATGCATTTTTAGTTGCTTGTGCCCATTCGAATGCAACAGGAAATTTTAAAAAATGGATTACTAACTACGCAATAGTTAACTCAATTCTCTATTCTACACTTTTACTCTATGGAGCTTTTGTTCCTATTCAATTTTTAGTTTCCTTTGAATTTCTAAGCCTATCTTCCACACCCAGTGTTATATTTTTCATTTGGATTTATGGTAAGGCTTATAAACAAGATAAAAGCAATATGAATTTGTATCTTCGCAATACTTGGATCATTCTAATCCTTGTAATTTTTTCCTATGCAATCTATATGATCCTTGGTTTTACTCAAACTCTTTGGAGTAAGGGCATCTGGTTTAGTGATAATGACGTACTTCATGTTGGCATGATCTATTGGATTTATTATATCTCCACTAAACTACCGAGTGAAGTGAAAGATTTTACCAACTGACTTTATTTAACAAATAGGGGGCGCGGGGTACTCCCCGCAAAAAAACACATACCAAATGGAATTTGGTCGCAAGTGCGAAACGTGACTTATTGACCAAAATATGGACTAGAGAATTTTAAATCTTTATGGCGAAGAAAAATCATAAACAGTCTATCTAAGCCAATCGCAATTCCTGAGCAATCAGGAAGTCCTCTTTCTAGTGCAGAAATAAATTCTTTATCAATGGGAAAGACTTTTTTTCCCATAAGTTTTCTTTCATCTTGCTCTTTGTGAAATCTTTGCAGTTGTTCAAATGGATGGTTCAACTCATAATATCCATTTCCTAACTCTACACCCTTCCAATAAATTTCAAATCTCTTTGCTCGATTTTTTTCAATTCTTGCAAGTGATGCTAGTTCTGGTGGATAGTTATAGATAAAATATGGATGTTCAAACTTTTTTAAATGCTTTTCAATTAAATTCAAAAAAACTAGAAAAAAATAATCTTCATAACGATTATCCTCTTTGGAAATAAATAATTTCTTTTCTTCGATAGTATTTTTTAATTCCTCTAAACTAAATCCTCTTCCTGTATATTCTTGAAAGAGTTTATTCATGGAAATCTTTATGCACTCATGTGAAGAAAATCCAATTTGTAAAAAATTTTTTTCTAGAAAGTCAAATAATTCAATGCAAACCTCAATCAATTCTTGTTCATTGATTCCAACTTGGTAAAACTCTAACATCAAAAATTCTCTAGTATGCAAATTTCCTTTTTCATTTGCTCTATAAGAATGTGCTATCTCATAGATTTTATCACAACCTTGTGACAAGGCAATCTTCATGGAATACTCTGGTGAGGTTACAAGATATCCTTCTTCTGGATTAGAATCAGAACTAACTTCAAAAGGGTCTAAATTTGGCTCCATTCCTGGGATTTTTTTCAATTTTGGGGTGTCAATTTCAGAGAATTCTTTTGCTTGAAAAAATTTTCTGATAGAAAAAATGAAATTAGAACGAAGCTTTAAAACG
Source organism: Leptospiraceae bacterium (assembly GCA_033762425.1). GTDB lineage: Bacteria > Spirochaetota > Leptospiria > Leptospirales > Leptospiraceae > JANRLP01. The sequence continues at coordinate 18,914 of JANRLP010000016.1, read as the reverse complement.
TCATATGATAGTAGATTCATGGAACAAAATACAACTAAAGACTATTCCTATTTTCAGGTAGAAGAAAGCAAGCTAAGTCTTATTATTCATCCTAAAGATTCATCATTTCAGCAGGACTTCGAAAAAGAACTAATCTTCTTAATAACCACAATTTACTTTGGTGTAAAAGCAAATATCATTTTGGATATGCAGAATATCAAATATTTGAGTCTAAGTAGCATTGTTTTTTTTGCCAATCTTGCTCGTGAACTAGAACTTAGGAATAGAAAATTAAGTCTTCTCAACTCTCCTCCTAGCCTACAAGTGTATTTTCACAAACACCAACTTGATAGAATCATTCAACTAGTTTGATTTAGAAATCTAAGTAATAAAAAGGGATATACTAATTCTTGCTTTCAAATTTCTTTGGATAAGTAATTTACTACATAGGATTGTAAAATTTTTTTTATGACAATTCTATGTTCTTTTAGGAGACTAGAATGGTTAGAAACTTGAAAAATATCTTGTTGTTTGCAATTCTTCTGTCCACTTTTCCACTCTTCTCTGACCCAATCCCAAAATCAGGTTTTCAGGTCAAAGGTGGAATCTGGGGACTTGGAGGAAGTTTTAAGTCGGAGATGGAATCTAAATTCCAATACGATAAAATCACTGATGGAATTTTAGAAACTGGTTGGAATACTTCCAATAAGATCTATGCATTGCATCCAATTGGTTTAGATTGGTACAAACCTATGGGACCTGGTTCCTTAATGTTAGGTGCAGATTTTAATGGATTTCCAGGTGTTGGGCTTACTGGTCATAAACCAGATAATAGCTACAATTCTTTCTTTGCTACTGGAATCGGAATCAATAACACAAAACTAACTTTTACAAACCAAGACTTTAAAGTTGGTTATCTTTTTGTATTTGATAAACTTTTTATTACACCTCAATTCTTGATTAGAAGATTTGCAAGTGATATGACTTACTCAGGATATTATTTTGGAACAAGTACTGGTGCTGATGGTGGAAGTATTCAATCTACAAATTATTCTGGATTCTTAGGTGTAAACAGTTTTTATAAATGGACTGATTCAGGTTCTTTCTTTTTGAATCTCTCTGTTGCTTCTCCAATTTTGGGAACTATCCTAACTGAAGGAAAACATAACAGCTACCAAGCATTATCAGGGATTGTAAACTTTGATTCAGGAAAAATGAATCCTGAATATACTGGTCAAAAGATACAACTCGGATACCAACATAACTGGGGTGACCTAGGGCTTCAAGTTGGCTATAGCTCTGAGACTTTAAATGTTAAATATAAAAACGTAACTGGAACACCAGTATTTGCTGGCTCAAATGTTGCGGGAATCAATGTATTTGAGTTACTCACTGATAGATTCATTTACAGTAGTGCTCACCAAACAGAAATCAAATCAATTTTCATTGCTCTGAACTATAAGTTCGGTCAATAAATTTTTTATACTGCTCAAATACTTTGAGCAGTTTTACTCTTGAGTTTTTTATTCACAAAAAATATTTCCAATCTTGTTCCTTATGATGGGATCATTGAATACTACGGAATCATTTTTAACAAAGAAGAATCCAATCACTATTTTAAAGTCCTTCTTGATTCACTGAATTGGTTGAATGATGAAGCAGTCATGTTTGGTAAATCTATTATCACTAAACGAAAGTATGCATGGTATGGGGATTCAGAATATTCGTACTCCTATTCTAAAAGAACTAGAAAAGCAAACCTTTGGACTAGTGAGTTATTAACATTAAAGTTAAAGATAGAAAAACTTGCTAGTTCTTCATTCAATTCCTGTCTATTGAATCTATACCATTCTGGTGAAGAAGGAATGGCATGGCATAGTGATGATGAAAAGAGCTTAGCTTTAAACTCTACTATCGCATCAGTAAGTTTGGGCGCTGAAAGAAAATTTTCCTTCAAACATAAAAAAACAAACGAGGCTAATTCAATCATTTTAGAAAATGGCAGTCTTTTACTTATGAAAGGTGAGACTCAGAAACATTGGTTGCATTGTATTCCCAAAACAAAAAAAATTACCACACCTAGAATCAATCTAACATTTAGAACTATGCTCTAGTCGAAAAATTGAATTCTCACTTGACAATTTAAGGAAAACCCTTTCTATATTCATGGGCTAAGGCTCAATACTCTAATAAGGATGAACTATGAATATCAACGAAGCTGTAGATAAGGCTTATGAATCAAAAACATTGAAAGAACTTGTGGATGCACCAGTAGATGCTCTTCAAGGGGTTTCTGCTACTGATGCTGTAAAACTAAAAGAAGCATTCAATATTAAAACAATTGGAGATCTTGCTAAATTAAAATATGTTAAATGGGCTCAAGCAATTGTAACTCTTGCTGAAAAAGAAACCTAATTTTTATCGTACCGAACACCAGTGTTGGTGTTCGGAGTTTTGATCTATTTACTTGCCACTTCTTTAAGAGTGTTTGAAAAATCTTTTGCAAGTTTTTCATAAACTCTAGATTCTTCTTCAAGAGATTCTGCCATTTTATTGAATTCTCTTTTTCTAGCTTCTTCAGCAAGAACCTTTCCACCATGACTTAGGGAAGCGATATCTCTATATCTTTTTGCTTCCAAAGCTTTCTTTTGTGCGATTGACTGGAAGTAGTGTGAAACTGCATTTTTTTGTTCAATCGTTACCGCACCTTCCTTTAGTGCTTTTTCGATGAATTTTGTCTCTTCTTCCAAAGAGATTGCGAATGCATTCGAAGTGATAGCAAATGCTAACACTAGTAAGCTTAGTTTTGTTTTCATTGTATAATCCTCTACAATTTTTTTGATTTAGAAAACCGATTTTTATATTTGTGAAGTTTTCTAATCTAAGTATTAGACTGTATATTTAGAAAGTCAATAAAATTTTTTAGATTTACAAATAACTAACGTTACCTTATTGAAATCATGACTAGTATCATCATATGATACACCTTTCGCTTAAAAATAATTCTTTTGATCTATCTAGTTAGAGTAATAAAAGGTTTTGCTATTTTTTTAATGATTCTGTTTTGAATTTGTTTGAGGAATTTATTTTAATTTTAAAAAATTTAGAAATAATTTATTTATTTTGTTTATTTGCTTAAAAAAGAAACAAATAATTTGACTATAAATTATCTATCTATGATTATTCAATGTATTTGCAAGCTATTTGAACATTATCTACGGAATGAATTTGATAATTTTGAAGAAGAAATGATCATTGATTAAACGTTGTTGGGAGATTTATGTATTTTTTGTAAAAGTTATCGACCAGTAATTATACCAGTCGATAACCTAATTGATTAATTGCTTGCGAGTACTTTCAGCTCTTTTTGTGAGTCAATTGCAAGACGCTCATAAAATTTTGCTTCTTCTTCTAAAGATTCAGCAAGTTTTCTGTATTCTCTTTTTCTAGCTTCTTCTTGAAGCGCTTTGCCACCGTAGTTAAGAGAAGCGATTTCTTTATATCTTTTAGCTTCCATTGTTTTCCTGTTTGCAATATTTTGAAAGTACTGTGATATAGCATGTTTTTGCTCTGTTGTCACAGCTCCTTTGGTCATTGCCTTTTCGATCAGCCTTTCTTCATCAGATGACATTGCTGAAATACTGGAAGCTAAAAATAGCCCTAAAAGTAGTGATAATATTTTTGTTTTCATGGTTTAATCCTCGTTACTAGTTTTTATTGAAAAAAAATTCAAGATTTTTTATTCATGAAGTTTTTTTCTTTATAACTTTTAGACAAAGGTTGATAAAAAAAGTTCAAAAATTTTTTTTGAAACTTTATTTTTTTTTTGCGAGATTAAATCTAGATTTCACAATAGATTTATATTAAGAGGGTTATTGTGTTGTTTACATTAGCAGAACTACAAAAATTAATTCCAGACTCCGAAGTCAGAAATTCCGAAAAACCTGATGAAATAAAGTTTCAATCTATAGGTTCATTAGATTCATCTAATACAGATTTTATTTCCTTTATCGCAAATAAAACTAATTTAAAAGATGCTAAAAAATCTAAAGCACTTGGACTAATTACCAATAGTGAATTAGCATCAGAGTTTACAATTCCAGTTTTAGTAGTTCCCAATGTAGATCTAGGACTTATTGCGATATTAAACTATTTATTTCCACCAAATAAACCTGATGGAATAATTTCTAAAACTGCGATCATCCACCCAACTGCAAAAATTGGTGAAGGAAGTACGATAGGTGACTATGTAACCATTGGAGCAAATTCGAGTGTTGGTAAAAATTCAATACTTGAAGACGGAGTAAAGATTGCGACTAACGTTAAAATTGGTGATAATGCAAGAATTGGAATGAATTGTGTTTTTCATAAAGACACTCAAATCGGAAATAATTTTATTGTATTTGGAAACTCCACTTTTGGTGGTGATGGATTTAGATTTTCTACAATTAAAGGAATTCATCATAAAATTCCACAGGTAGGAAGAGTAATCATTGGTGATGATGTAGAAATTGGTTCCAATTGTGCTGTGGATAGAGGGGGTCTAGAAGATACAGTAATTGGAAATGGATGTAAGTTTGATAATATGGTTCACATAGGACATAACGTCAAAATTGGCAATAATGTAATCATTGCAGGACAAAGTGGGGTTGCAGGAAGTACTACAATAGGCAATGATGTACTAATTGCTGGAGCTTGTGCAATTTCTGATCATCTAGAGCTAATGGATGGAACCGTTGTAGCTGGTGGAACGGGACTTAGAACCTCTCCTAAAGAAAAAAATGTATATATAGGCTGGGATTGGGGGATGACTTTTGCAGAATTTCAAAAGGCCAGAGTGAATATAAAGCATCTAATTGGTTTTAATAAATGGGCGTCTAGAATCAAAACTTTAGAAAAGAAACTTGGTATTGTAGCTGAAGAATAGATTTTGCTTTTTTTTCAGTATTCATTAAGAACAGTTGAAATTTCATGAACCTAGGGTGTATTCATGATTGATAGATATAGTAATCCAGAAATAGCTAATATCTGGAGCCTAGAGAATAAATTCAAGATTTGGACTGAGATAGAGATTTTGGCTTGTGAAGCAAGGTTGAAAAAATCTGAGATTTCAGAACTAGAGTTTTATGAGATTAAAACAAAAGCTAAGTTTAATGTAGAAGAAATTCTAGAACTAGAAAAAACTCTTCAACATGATGTAATTGCTTTTCTTACAAATCTTGGTTCTTACATTGGACCCGCTTCTAGACATGTTCATTATGGTCTTACTTCATCAGACATTGGAGACACAGCACTTTGCGTTCAGATGAAACAGGCAGTTGAGATAATCATCAAAAGAGTGGAAACGTTACTCGAAACCATCAAAGAAAAAGCTATTCAATATAAAATGACTCCTTGCATTGGTCGTTCTCATGGGATTCATGCAGAACCAATGACTCTTGGACTAAAGTTTGCACTCTTTTATGAAGAAATGAAACGAAATCATTCAAGACTGAATGATGCTTTAAAAGAAATTTCAGTAGGCAAGTTTTCAGGAGCAGTTGGAACTTTTTCGAATACTACTTTGGATGTTGAAGAATTTGTTTGCAAACGACTTGGACTTGTTCCCGACCAAATCACAACTCAAGTAATTACTAGAGATAGACATGCGTTCTATATGAGTGTGCTTGGAATCACTGCAACTAGTTTGGATCGATTTGCAACAGAGATTCGTTTGCTTCAAAAAACGGAAAGTAGAGAATGGGAAGAGCCTTTCACAAAAGGACAAAAAGGTTCGTCTGCAATGCCTCATAAACGGAATCCTGTGATCTGTGAAAGAATTTCTGGGATTGCTCGTGTGATTCGTTCGAATGTAAATGTCGCTTATCAAAATATGACTCTTTGGCATGAAAGAGACATTTCACATTCTTCTAGTGAAAGGATCATCCTGCCCGACTCTACAATTGCTTTAGAATATATCCTAGATAAGATGAATTATGTAGTAAAAAATCTGCATGTATATCCTGAAGCATCCATTAGAGTTCTAGAAACTACTAGAGGACTTTTCTATTCACAAAAAGCAATGCTTGCACTCATTGAAAAAGCAGGAATGACTCGTGAAAAGGCTTATGAAAAAATTCAGACCATGGCAATGAGTGTTTGGGCGAATAGAGATGAATCTTTACAAGGAAATCTAATGAAAGATTCAGAAGTTAGTTCAATGCTATCGCAAGATGATATTAATGAAATATTTAAGATAGAACCATATTTGAAAAATGTTGATGCAATCTATTCTAGGTTAGGATTATGAAAGAATTACTCATCTCTGTTTTTTTTCTTGAATTTGCTATTGAACTAGTTTTAAAGGGTCTTGGTTATAACGGTGATAACTCGCCTGAAACAAGAAAAGAAATTCTAAAATATTTTACTGAAGCAAATATTCAAGCAGGAATAGAATATGCTCGTTCTGGTTTTAGTGTAGGGCTTGTTCTATTTATTGTTAAAAAACTTTTCTTTGTTTGGTTCGTGTTTAGCAAATTTCCCAAAAAATTAGAGAACTATTTTTCAGCACTTTCAGGTCATAAAAATTACCTTACAATCATTTTTTATTTTACCTTTTTAGATCTTGCACTAACCCTACTGTTACTTCCTTTTTCATGGTATTTTGGATTTTATCTAGAACATCAATTTGGTTTTTCCAATATGAGTTTTGGATTTTGGATTTGGACAGAATTGAAAACATTTCTTGTATCTTGGGTTTTTTTCATACCTACAGTTCTAATCGCACTATTTATCATTCAGAAAATTCGTTTTCTTTGGGTATTTGTTGTGCCAATTGCTGGGGTTGTGCTTGGGCTTATCACCTCAGTTCTATATCCAATTCTAATTCTTCCTCTTTTCTACACAACTGAGCCAATTGCTGAAGGTAGTTTGAAGAATAAAATTTTAGAACTTTCTAAAAAAGCAAATATCAACTCTAGTGAGATTTACATCATCAAAGAAAGTGAATATTCTAAGCATACTAACGCATTCTTCGTTGGATTTGGAGATAACAAAAAAATATATCTTTTTGATACATTGATTCAAACTAATACTGAATCAGAAATACTATCTGTGCTTGGTCATGAAATCGGTCACTGGAAATTCAATCATCAGTTGATTGGAATTGGAATAGAGTTTCTTAGTTCTGTTTTTCTTTTCTTATTTTTATACTTTATTCTATCACGTTTTAGGAATTCAGGGGAAATAGATGAATACCATTCCTTATCTACTGTTCCTCTAATGATTTTTGTTTATGGTATTCTTTCTTTTTTCTTAAATCCAATAGACTCAACCATTTCTAGAAAGATGGAAGCAGATGCTGACTATGAAGCGTTAGTTCTAACCAATGATAAGAAATCATTCATTTCTTCAGAGATAAAACTTGCAAAAGAAAATAAAGATAGACTTAACCCAAATGGTATTGTTGTATTTTGGAAATACTCTCATCCAAAAACTATGGATAGAATCAAAATGGCAGAGAAATATAAAGTGAAGAAATAACAGAGGATTAATATGATAGGTTCAATTGAAAACGCAATCAAAGATATTAAAGATGGGAAGATCATTGTACTAGTTGATTCAGAGGATAGAGAGAATGAAGGTGACCTAGTTGTTGCTGCTGAATATGCTAATAAAGATGCAATCAATTTCATGGCAACTCATGGTAGAGGACTAATCTGCATTCCAATGACTGGTGAAAAATTGAATAGACTTGGACTGAGCAGAATGGTGGAAAAAGGTGGGGATCATCACGGAACTGCTTTTACAATTTCAGTTGATGCTAAAGAAGATGTTACTACTGGGATTTCAGCATTTGATAGAGCAAAAACAATTTCAGTTCTTATTGATGATCGTTCTACTCCTAATGATCTAGTGAAACCGGGACATTTGTTTCCATTAGAAGCAGTAAAAGGTGGAGTACTTAGAAGAGCAGGACATACAGAAGCATCCGTTGACTTAGCTGTTCTTGCGGGATTGAAACCAGCAGCAGTGATTTGTGAAATCATGAACGAAGATGGTTCCATGGCAAGGATGCCCGACTTAGAACAATTTGCTTCTAAACATGGATTAAATATATATACAATTGCAGACCTCATCAGCTATAGAACTAAAAAAGATAGGCTTATTAAGTTTGAGGCAAGTGCAAGACTTCCAACTGATTTTGGTGAGTTTACAATTAAGGCTTATTCAACTTTGATAGATGATAAAATTCATATTGCAATGATTAAAGGAAATATCACAAAGGATACTCCGCCTATCGTTAGGGTGCATTCTGAATGTCTTACTGGTGATATATTTGGAAGCGTTAGGTGCGATTGTGGACCTCAACTGCATTCTGCTCTTGCTCAAATTGAGAAACAAGGTTCGGGCATTCTACTCTATATGAGACAAGAGGGAAGGGGAATCGGAATCATAAATAAGCTAAAGGCATATACAATTCAGGATACTGGGGCTGATACTGTGGAAGCAAATGAAAGGCTTGGTTTTGCACCCGATCTTAGAGACTATGGAATTGGTGCACAGATACTCAAAGACTTAGGTGTGTCTAAGATGAGACTAATGACGAATAACCCAAGAAAGATCGTTGGACTAGAAGGTTATGGATTAGAAGTTGTGGATAGAATTCCGATCGAGATGAAACCTTTATTAGAAAACGCAGGTTACTTAAAAACCAAAAAAGAAAAGCTTGGTCATCTGTTTCATAGTCTTTAATCAATAATTTCAAATTGAGTATAAGAAAGTAAAAAATTTTTTTCTAATAGTCCAAACATAATTTTTGCTTTTAGATTGTCACCACTCCCACTTACTGAGATGACCTTTCCAATTCCAAAATCTTTATGTTTAACCTTGTTACCCGGTTTTAGATTAGGTTGGATTTTTGCATTCACTGATCTTGGAGTATTATCAAGTTTTTCTTTTACAAATCTATTCCCCGCCCTTGGTGCATATTCTGGAGTTCTATAGAAGTTTTGTTGTTCAATATCCAAAAGTTCATAGGGAATCTCATCTAAGAATCGACTTGGCATTGCAGGAAGAAATTCTCCCATTCTTCTAACAGTTAGTACATGAGAGATCGTTAGTTGCTCCCTAGCTCTAGTCACTGCTACATAACATAGTCTTCGTTCTTCTTCCAATCTATCATCTTCCATACTCATAAAATGGGGAAAGGTTCCTTCTTGCATTCCTGAAAGAAATACTTCTTGGAATTCTAAACCCTTGGAGTTATGTACTGTCATTAGAGTCACATAATCAGTTTCTTCTTTTTTTTCTTCTTCAGAAGTGATTAGGCTGATTTGACTTAAATAATCCTCAATGGATGGATCAGGAGATTCAGATTCATATTCTTCAATCGCAAGTATAAACTGTTCTATGTTCTCAACTCTATCTATAGATTCTTCTTCACTTTCATTATATGCTTCTTCAAGTTTAATTTTCTTTACTAACTCTCTAACAATCTCAGAGGGTCTGATCTTTTTTTCTTTATTGATGCTTATCATATCTTTCATCGCTGAAATGAATTCATCGATAGAAGCTTTGACTCCCTTTCTTAGACCATCGATTGTTTGCAAGGATTCAAACAAGGATTCATTTCTTCTATTGGATTCAACTCTAAGTTTTTCTATTGTTACGTCCCCAATTCCTCTTGGTGGGAAGTTAATGATTCTAAGTAGAGAAGTGTTGTCTTCGGGATTAATCATAACAGAAAGATAGGCAATTAAATCTTTGATTTCAGCCCTGTCAAAGAATCTAAATCCCCCAACAATCTTATAAGCAATTGCATTTCCTCTAAGAGCTTCCTCAATAAATCTAGATTGAGCGTTAGTTCTATAGAATATCGCATAACGCTTGTAACTTCGATGTTTTTCATAACCTTTTTTGATTTTCTGAATGATTAGACTAGCTTCATCACTTTCAGTTGAACAGGGTATAACTTTAATCTTAGAGCCTTTTTCTTTATTCGAAAAAATATTTTTTTCTTTTCTAGAAGAATTATTTTTAATAATAGAACTAGCAGCAGCAATGATATTAGCAGTAGAACGATAGTTTTCTTCAAGTTTTACAACGAGTGAACTCGGAAAGTCTTTTTCAAAACCGAGTATGTTTCTAATATCAGCTCCTCTCCATGAATAGATAGACTGATCGTCATCACCAACAACACAGAGGTTTTTTTTGGCTCCAGCAAGAAGTAACGTTAGTTCATATTGAGCTTTATTAGTATCCTGATATTCGTCAATCATGATGTATTCCCAAATTTGATTATACTTCTCTTGCAGTTCTTTATCATTTTTTAATAGCAGAACTGTTTTCATGATTAGATCGCCAAAATCAATTGCATTTCTTTTGAACTTTCTATTTTCATACTCATAATAGATTGTAGAAATAGCCTTATGAATTGGATCCTTTGAAGTTGGATCGATAAACTCAGTTTCAGTAATTAGATTGTCCTTAGCTTTCTGAATGGAACTTACTACAAAACTTGGTGAAAATTTTTTTACATCCAATCCAAGGTCTTTCACGACTTCTTTTGCAAGGGATTCCATAAGACTAGTATCATAAACCGTAAAACCCGGTTTAAGGTTTAGCTTCTCAGTTTGCATTCTAACGATATATAGACAAAGGGAATGAAAGGTTTTAATCATAACCATTTGTCCAGAATTTGGAAGTAAAGAAATCACTCGGGCTTTCATTTCACCCGCAGCTTTGTTTGTAAAAGTTAGGGCACAGATTCGGTAAGGAAAAACCCTTTTTTCTGTGACTAGATGAGCAATCCTATGTGTGATTACTCTGGTCTTTCCAGAACCAGCACCCGCTAGGATTAATAGTGGACCTTCTGTATGTAGAACTGCTTGCTTTTGACTTTCATTTAAATTCTCTAAAAGACTATTCATTAGGAACTGATGCTCAATTGATCGATTAGTAATTTAGTTTCTTCCAAAAATTCAATTACTTTGGAGAATTCTTCAACAGAGTTAGCCTGAGCATAAGCATCTTCAGAAATTTTATTCATTACACTTGCTGTTTCATTGATGGATTCTTCTTGTTCTTTAATCACTCTACCGACAACTAGACTACCACCGCTTAAGTCGGAAAGTGACTTAGAAATTCCCGATTTGTTTTTTTCAAACTCATTCAAAGACTCAATGCAAATTTCTACTGTTTTATCAATTTTTGAGTAATTATTGATAATTAGATCGATTGACTTGATAATCTTTTCTACTGAGTTTTCCCCCGATTTAATTCCTTCTAGTGAAGAGTGAACGTTAGTTACTATCTCTTTGGTTCTTTGACTAGAGTTTTGAGCAAGTTTACCAACTTCTTCTGCAACAACAGCAAAACCTTTTCCTGCTTCACCAGCTCTTGCTGCTTCTATAGAAGCATTCAGTGCAAGTAGGTTTGTTTGGTAAGCAATTTCTTTCATAGTATTCGCTACTTTGGAAATTCCAACAGAAGATTCTTTCATATTGTCCATTGACTTAGCAGTATATGCAACAACCTTCTTGGCATCACTAATTACCTTATCTGTTTTACGATTAATCTCTTTGAGTTCATCTAATCTCTTTTTTAAAATTTCAAACTGAGATTCATTTTCTGTTGTAAGTTTAACAATGTTTTCGGTGAGTGATCCTTGGTTAAGGGCAATTCTAGTAATATCTTTGGAAGCAATAGAAATTTGTTGCATTGCTGCTGTGGTTTCTTCAGTAGAAGCAGCTTGGCTTTGAACTGTTTCTTGAATTTTATTAACGTTAGTCGCAACTCTATTCTTAAGATTTTCTATTCTGTTAGAAGACTCTTTTAGGTTTTCTAGAACCTTAGTATTTTTTTCTACAGAAACTCTAAGATCTCTTTCGCTATTGATTGCTTTTAGAACAGTTTCTTGGCTAAGCCTAGTAACGATATATGCAATCATACAACAAGTAAACAAGAATAACATTGAATTGAATATTATAACATAATTAAATTCTCCAACTACAAATCCATTCTTTAAATCAGTAAACTTAATGTATTGTCCCGCAATGATATTGAGTAGAATTTCAAAGAATACAATGATTGATCCAATGACAATTGCAAATTTTTGATCAAATCTTAAGGGTATGAGTCCAATATTGATGAATAGTCCTGTATAAAGAATTTTTTCTTTGAAAAACCAATCAGCACCACCATTGGAAAAATAGATTTGCATCAATTGCAGAAATAGCATTAGCAGAACGTCAATAATTCCAAATGCATAGATAAAGTTTGGGGTCATGGTTCCATTTTTAATTTTACTGATGCTAATAAAGGTAATTGCAATTTCGAATGCAACTGCTACAAAAAAGGAAATTAACAAGGCTAGTGGAGTGCCTGAAAAAATTGCTGCAACTGAGGCAATGATATATACAAAGATTAAAAAAAGTCTGACTTGATTTACGATTGTTTCGCCTTTAACTATAGGAAGAGTAGAGAAATTTGCATGCATCATAAAATAGCCCCTTTGCTTAGTTTTTTTTACTTAGGGAATTTCATCAAGCATATCCAAGGAGTTTTAGAATTCCGTAGAGAAAAACGGGTAAAACAAATTGCGAGTCTAATAGGAAATGCCCTAAATCGTTAGCGGGTAGAATTCGTTGAAAGTATAGATGAGCAATGATTCCACTTACAAAAGTAATTGTGAGCATCAAAAATCCAAATACAGGACTTACACCAAAGAAAGGTAAGAATAAGCAAAGGGATATCAACACGGAAGCTCCAATCAAACTAAAGACTAGTTTTTTGGATCGATTCTTTCCGAGTGCTTTAAAGGAGGACTCAATTCCAACAATCCTATCCCCTTGAGCGTCTCTAACTCCTAGTATCGCCGAACGAATATATACTATAAAAAAAATAAAGGGGATTAGTAAAAACCAAACAGGAGAAAGATTTCCTGAAGAATAGGCTAGGGGAACTCCACAAGAAAGTAACGTCCAGCCAAAAGAAACAGAAAGATCCTTGGATGCAGGCAGATCTCTAATTGAGCTAAATCCAAATCTGCTAATCCAATTAATGGGAATAATTTTCCAGCCATAGAGAACACCGCATAACGCTGAAAAAAGGATGATTCCAAAACCTTTTAGGTCTGAACCAATGGATGAAGAGTAGAATCCAAAACTTACTCCAAAGAATAATAGTAAGAAACTAAACCAGCTTATGAGTTTTCTAACAAATTCATATACCTTGGGTGTGAGTTTGCTTCTTCTATCAAATTTTCCCTCAAGAGAAAATTGATTGATGGAATGAAGGGCAAACACAATGGAAATCACTGACCAGAAAAAATTATAATCCACAGGTGTTTTGGAAACAATATGGTTTCCAAGATAGATGGAAGCAAAAGCAGTCGTAGTAAAAAGATTTGTGCTTACAAGAGTATTTAAAATAAATTTACTAAATTTATACAATAGACTTTTGTTTGCTTCTTCAAAAGATTCTAGTTTATCAATAACTTTCTGAATCATCCATTGAGGAGTGGAAGCACCAGCAGTTACCCCAACTTTTTCCACTCCAAGCAGGTCTTCTTTTTTAAGTTCTGCTTCTGTTTCAATATGGATTGCTCTAGTTCCTTGTCTTTCTGCAACTTCTTTTAAATGCACAGTATTAGAAGAATGTTTGCCACCAACTACAATCACTAGATCATTATTCAAAGCAAGATCAACTACTTCTATTTGGTGAGATCTGGTTGGTTCGCAGATTGTATTCACAGCTTTAAACTCTTTACATTTCAGTTTGAGTTCTCTAGCTGTAGCTTCAAAATCATCATCATTTTGGGTTGTTTGAGAAACCAAACAAATTTTATCAAAGGTTTGAGGATATTCTCTTGCAGCGATAGCATCTCGTATTACGATAGCACGATCCTTGCTTGCACCTAGAAGTCCAACAACTTCGGGGTGTTTTTCATTACCCATAATAAATACTTGAAAGTTCTGGTCTTGGTGTTTTTTGATTGCTCTATGAACCTTGGTTACGAGAGGACAGGTAGCATCTACAACATTCTTATGTTTAGATTTTAATTCATCTAGAACTTCGGGTCTAATTCCGTGAGCACGAACAACTAAAGTGTTGCTTCCGATATCACCTGACTTATACTCATGGATTTTTTTGGATTCTAATTCTTCTAGAACCTGATTGTTATGAATCAATGGACCATGAGTGAATACAGGCTTTCCCGATTTTTTGGAAACATCCAGAACTATATCAACAGCACGCTGGACTCCCCAACAAAATCCAGCAGTTTCTGCTAATGTAATCTTCATTAACGTTTAGAGACTTGTTTCATCCAATCGGGGGAAGCACTTGCAATTCCCTCTAGGCTTCTAACAAAATTTGCAATCTCTAGAGTTTGAATTCCGGGAGCAGTTTCAATCACATACTGATTTCCCGATGCAAACTTCAGAACTTGAATAACGTTAAAATGGTTTATATAGAGAAAGCTTCTAGCCTCAGATTCATTGGTTGGTTTCTTAAATTTAACGATCACATTTTGAGGAATCATAAGTCTAGACTCATCGCCAGTTTCTGAGAAAACATGAGAAAACTTATTTGTAGAAGCAATGGATGAAGGAAGTAATCCTTTAGAAAGTGAGGATTTAATGGAAGAATCACTAACTTTATGAATCATCATTGTAGAAGATGTTCCAACAGTGTTTGCTTTGCTATCAAAACTTTTGATGGTAGAATTTCCTGAAGTGAATTCAGCAATATAACCAGAAAGGATATGTGCAGTTCTTTTTTCATCACCATCATACCAGTCAATCTTTCCACTACTTGCATCAATTTTTGGAATACTATTGTCTTGTGATAGTATTTGAATAGTGAATAACGTTAGTAATAAAATATATTTCATAGGATCTCCTTAATTTGCTCTTCCTTTAATTGTGACATTAAAACTGAAACTACCAGTTCCTGTTTGGCCCGAGAGTGTAGAACTATTTCTATCAATTACTTGTAGAGACCAAGTTCCAGTTGGATTTTCTCCTAAATGTCTAGCAGATCCGAAGCGAAGAGTTGTGCCAGAAGAATAGTTAGAACATAGAGAATATCCAATTGAATTGCTTCCAATACAGAAATGTTGAGTTGTTATAACACTTCTTGTTCCTGTAGGGGCAGTAAGAATGATATCTAGATCTCCAAATCGAGTGTGGTTAGTTGTAAAATTAATTTCTACATACTCTACTTTTTTCACAGTGCTTGCGGGAAAGGTAACAGTTTGAGTGACCCCAGTTGTGTTTCCATCTAAAATAGTAAGAGTTCCCGAAGTGTTAGAGGTTTCACTAGCATAGGTTCCCGTGATTTTAGTCCAAGTCTTGGCAACAGTGATTGCATTGTTTGCATCAATCGCTCCAAACCCATATTTATGATTGATGTTGTATCCCGCAGTGTTAGTACTCCAATCAGTATCAGTAGAATCATTCTTTCTTGCTGATTTTGCAAGAATCTCTCTTACATCTCTCCAGCTAAGATCGGGATATGCTTTCAAAAGCAAAGCTACAACCCCAGCAGCAAGTGGAGTTGCAGAGGAAGTTCCATTGAACGAATTGCTATAGTTTCTGTTTGAATAATTTGTAGTACAATCTGAACAGATTTCAGGATTCGAAGAATTAAAACCCCTGTCTCCAATTGGATCCGTTGTAGTGATTGCTTTGGTATAGGCACTGGTATCATTACCTTGGGTATGGGCAACAACCCAAAGATTTGCACCTTCTTCAGAATAGGCAGCTTTTTTTCCATTGATACCAATGCCGCCTATCGCTAGCACACCATGATAGTTTGCTTGTCCATCATGGTTGGAATTATCAATCTGAGTGCTTGCAGGAATCGCCCCACTAGAGCATCCTGTAGGAAAGCAGGGTTGGCTCCCATTTCCAGCAGCCCACATATATAATGCTCCTTTTGCATTTCTACCTTTAGCAATCCCAGTATCAATTGCATCTCTCCAAGTAGAATTGGAGGGTGCATAGATTCCCGTATTATCAGGTGCTCCCCAACTATTATTGGAAATAAATATTTTATCAATATCTTTAGTCATTGCATCAGACTCAACAGTGGTTGGAATCGTACTTTGTTCAAGAATGTTTCTGCCGACTAGTTTCGCACAAGGAGCAGCACCTCTGACTCCAACCCCATTCAAGTCACGAGCAGCAGCAACCCCAGCAACAGCAGTTCCATGCCCACTGTTAGAAAATTTATGATTAGCATCAGTTGTATTGGTGATATAATTATAACCAAGAACACTAGAAATATTTTGACCTAAATCTTCGTGACTTGTCTCTAGACCGTCATCGACTACGGCGATCACTACATCATCCCCTTTGTTGTTGGCACTCCAAACAGGTAGAACCTTTGCATCTTCGCCTGCAACACTACCTGAAATGGAGCCAGTGTTGTTGAGATGCCACTGGTCTGTGTATAGTGCATCGGTTGGGTTAACAATATTGTCTCGATCAGAACAAGTTTTGGGCGGATTCACAGCTTTTTCCACTAGAATCAGCGTGATGAGATCTTTGAATAAGTCAGCTGTTGAATTCTCGTTCGATGGTTGGCAATTGCTAAGAAAAGTTATGAATAGAAAACTGGTTAAAATAAATTTCATAATAACTCCAAATCAAGTTTATTGTCTCAAGAAAAAGAGTAAAGCAAAATAATACTCGGATTTCGAATAGCGAAGCGTCGCAAAGCGTCATTCGAAATCTGAGTAGACAGGGAGCCTGTCGGCAACACTTCGATAAACTCAGTGCATCGCTTGAGCTACTTCATAAACCCTTTCACATTGAGTTACAATCTAATTCAACTTCTAGCCAATATTTTATTACTTCATTTTGAATTAGATTAGAAATCTGGGTAATACTTTGATTTTAGCAAGAAACGCTAGATTCCAAGCTTGAAGAGACTAGGAGTCAGGATGGGAAGAGGGAATAGGGTTTAATAGCTTCGCAATTAGCCAGTTGCCTAATTGTCTCCGACGGGCACTGGCAATCTCGCTTCTGTTCGAAGCTGCGATTGGGCGAATTGTCGATGATAGTTTTGTGATACAAGAGTATCATGATGAAATAGTAATATCTTATTGTGATAGCATCGACAACCGCACTCTCCCTTTCGGTCAAGAAATTGTTATACAATTTCATTGACCACAGGTCGATTGCTTTCGCAAACTTAGGAGTGAGGTTAAAGCTAATCAATAAACTATTCATCATTTACTTTTTTTGGTTGCAACTCACTAGAAGATTCCTTATGTTCTTCTTTTGGATTGATAAGTTCTATCTGATATTCTCTTCTATAGAAATAGCTAGGTCGATTGTGAAAAGGGGATAAGAAAATTAAACCAGGAAATATTTTAATGAATGATAACAAGTTTAAATTTTTCTCTCCTATAGAAAGATTTATAATAGTCTCCTTGTTCTCATTAATCTTAATTTTACCACAAAGATTCAAATTATCATATGAAAGTAAGGTTTGATTACTTCGTTTTACTTGATTTTTACAACCTGAATTATATTCAAGTATTGGTAAATCAGGATACTTATATAGATCAAAATCAAATCCAAATTTCATGTAAATTACTTTGTTCTCTATAGAATCAAATCCAAACTCATCATTAATGAATGATTCAATAATACCATAATACATACCCTCTGGTAACCAAAAAATTATTTTTTCTTGGTAAGTATGAAAAGAATGTTTAAATCCAACAATCTCTGGATTTTTGCTAAAATCAAGTGGAATAAAGATCGGACTAAAAAACACCCATTTAGTTTCAGTACCATTAATCATTGGTTTTTTATTTGATAAGTGAAGGTTTAATTGAAAATCTTTTAAAGAATAATCAGATTTATGAATTTGTAAAGTCAGCTTACCAAATTTTTCTTTTGGAATTCCAATCATTTCATTTTTGTATTTAGTTTTTTTTATTGGCTCTGATTCACAATGAAGTATAAGAAAAATGAATAAAATGGTAAGATTTTTCATATACTATCTGCTTTGCAGGTTTGAGAACTTTTCGCTGATTGATATGCTCCATTATTCACATCATAAATCTGATATGCTACATATAAATTTCGTAATCTTTCTCCTTCAATTGCTATTTTGATGCCAAGTATAGATGTGCTAGCTCCAGACGGATTGAAAGTTGCTATTGAGTAAACCAATAAAGCAACATTTCCTGCAAACGCAACACAAGCCTGATTTCTTAAAATAAGAGTACCTATATCGCTTCTTCCAACTGTTGATTTAGCAAATTCACGCCAAGGATATTTAAGCCATTCACTCCTAGCATTCGCTTTAGCAAAACCGCCCAAATCACTTCTCAGAAAAATCTCTCCCATGTTTCCATAACCAGCAAATGCTTGATCGAAGTCATTATTCTCCCTTGTTTTACCTCCATTTAATAATTTATAAACCTGTCTGTTAAACCCTTGAACCTTTTGTTCTTTATACTCAGCCCCATCCCTTCTCATAGCTCTAAAGAAATTTGCCCCATCCCTTCTGATCTGTCTCATGGAATAAGACACACTTCGTCTAACGTTGTCATTCATGTAACTATGACCTAAGAATGCACCTTCTTCTCTGGTTAGTCCCATCTGAGGAGCAACTAACGCACCGAATAACATACCTAGTTGATACTTGTCTACCTTATGCCCATCTGGATCTCTAAACTTCACTGGATTCCCCTCTACATACATAAATACCGCTTTTTTCTTTTTCTTGTGTAAGAAAAAGAAATAAAGCTTGGCAAAAAAGAAAAAGAACCCACACGCTTGGTTTTGTTTCCTTGTCGCTCGCTAATGTTCCCATTTGGCTCTCCAGAAATAATATCGTAACACGATAACATTTGTGTGATGATAGCGCATACAATTCTTCTATTTCTTTCAAAAATTAATCCTGAAATGCAGGAAGATATTCTGATTTGT
>JANRLP010000015.1:0-8278 GCA_033762425.1 Leptospiraceae bacterium | reverse complement strand
TAATTCGTGATCCTTGCTTACTATTTCATTCAAGTCATATTGTATAAATGTCATCTGTAGTCTCTTTTGTGGTTTCATTCTATACCACAAAATTAATAATCAATAATTTGTGTACAAATTTTTAATTTCGCAACAGACTCAGATTGTATTTGAGCACCATTCGAAGCAACAACCGGAGTTGCTACTACTGGGTTACCAGCTTGAGCAGCCTGACTGCTAGAGCTTTGGCCTTTTGTATTCCCTAAAGCAAAGAGACCTAGAACTTTTGGGTTGGTAGATTGATTTGAATCTTTTTGACAATTAACTCCGAGAAGAATTAAAGCAAATGATAAAAGTTGTAGAAAGATTTGAAATTTCATTTTGTTTCCTTATAAATTTTTCTTGATGTTACTCACAGAAAATTACAAAAAAATTACCACATAATTAAAAAATAGTTATGTAATTTAATTTTCATGGATTTATTTTATAAAAATTGTTATTTTTGTTTTATTTATTTAAACTAAAGGGAGCTTCAAAACGGCCTGTTCCTACTTTTCTAAGAAGTAATTTTATAGTATAAATTTTTAGTGAAGTTCAATGAAATAGAACCCTTTATTTCTGTCCCTTTTTTTAGCTAACTACTATCTTAAGCGAAATCAACAAATACAAATTCTTCTTTGTCTATTTGGTATCAGGAGGTGATTAATAATTTGATTACGATTTTTTAATTTCGCAACAACCTAACTAAGTTTTAGATTCAAAAAGAACATTCAATAAAAAATATCATCAACTCTTTTTTGACTTGGGTTATTTTTTAACCACTCAAGGTAGAGCCTTTCAATTGCTTTCTTGCCCTCTTCTCCTAAAGATTGAGTGTATTCATTTACATAGAGCTGGATATGGCTTTCTACAACTCCAAGGTCTTTTTCTTGTGAGTTTTGAAGAATGTATTCTTTGGTTTTTTCAGGAAAACTGTAGGCAAGTTTTAGACTTTGGCTCAAAGATTTTACGAACTCATCTTTTAACTTTGGAGGAAGATCTCTTCTAGCTACGATGCAACCGAGAGGAATAGGCAGTCCTGTCAAATTCTCCCAAAACTCACCTAGGTCTTGGATTTTTTTGAGTCCTTTTTTTACATAAGTAAATCGTTCTTCATGAATGATAACACCCGATTCATACCGATTCACCAGAAGTTCAGGAATTACCTTATCATATCGTATGGCGATAGGAGTGTATTGATTAGATAGATAGATTTGCAGGAGTAAATTAGCAGTTGTAAAGATTCCCGGAACTAGAATTTCTTTTTGCTTAACAGGAATATTAGTTGAATCTAATGTAATCCAGATAGGACCACAACCCCTACCAAGGGCTGAGCCTACGTCCAAGATTTGGTACTGATCTGCAACATGAAAATACGCATGAAAGGAAAGTTTAGTGAATTCATACTTCCCTTTTTTCGAAGAAAGGTTGAGTTCTTCAACATCGTGTAGTTCTTCCTTTATGGAAAAATCTTTGCTCGGTGGTTCATGGATTAGATGATAAAACAAAAAAGTATCATTAGGGCAAGGTGAATAAGCTAAACTAATAGAATGCATAGATCACTATTTTTCATTTTCTAGGAAAAATAGCAAGAACAGTCAAGAAATGAAAACCAAAATGAATAAGATATTTTACTAGGAGATAAAAAATGAAATTTAACCCAGGATTTGTTACTGAAGAATTGATAAGTTCCAGAGACTTTTATGTAAAGTATTTTGGATTTAGTGTGAAGTTTGAAAATGATTTTTATGTTTTACTGGAAAACATAGAGGCAAGGTTTGAGCTTAGCTTTTTAAAACCTAACCATGCCAGCCAAAATCCAGTTTTCCAGCCTAAGTATTCAACAGGAGGTTATTTAACGATTGAGGTAGGAAATGTGGACGCAGAATACAAAAGACTAAAATCCCTAGGTTGCAAGATTCATATGGAAACCAGAGATGAACCTTGGGGAGATAGACATTTTATCGTACTCGACCCAAATGGAATTGGGGTAGATGTGGTAACATTTAGAGGAGATTGAAGATGAGCTTCTTGGGAGTCAAAAATATTGGAAAGAAGATTGGGGAAAGATTAACTAAAGTGGGAATTTCTACCCTATCTGAGCTGAAAAAATTTGGTGCTGTGGAGGCACATAGAAGAATTTCCATTGAGTATCATGGAGAAAGGCTTCCCGTATGTTATTATCTATACTCTTTTGAAGGTGCGATTCAAGATATAGATTGGAGAGAATTGAGTCCAAAGGAAAAGAATAAGTTGAAGAAAGAAATTTCCAACTATTAGAATTCACTTGAAAATAGGATAGCAGATCGTTATCCTGTTTAAGTGCACGAGGAAAGATTAAAAGAAAAAATCTATTCAGTACGAAACTTTCTAGAGAAAAAGCTCGTAGAAACAATTGATCTAAATAGTCTTGCGTTTGAAGCGAACTACACACAGTTTCATTTCACGAGATTTTTTTCTGAACAAACAGGCGAAACACCAATCAACTATCTTAGAAGACTAAGATTGGAAAAAGCTGCTTTCGATCTCAAGACAACAGATAGATCAGTGATTGACATTGCTTTAGATTCAGGATATGATGCTCATGAAAGTTTTACTAGGGCATTCAAAAAACAATTCAAGTTAAGTCCAAAAGAATATAGAAACCAATATCATTACAAAAACTCGAAAGAAATCATGGAACCAAAATTCATTTTGACAGACCAAATAAAGTTAGTTACTCTAAAAAATTTCACGATTAGGTTTCAAAGATTTACAGGTAATTATGAAGACTGCCCAGGACCATACAAGGACTCAGTTCTTTGGAAAGATTTTTTAAAAGAGCATGATGCTAAACCTAATGAAATAGTCTGTGGAATTTGCCACGACGATCCAGAAATCACAGAAGGTTCAAAGGTTAGATTTGATTTAGGAATACTATCGAATAGTGATAGTAAATTATATAACGTTAAAACAATCGAAGGTGGTAGGTTTGCACTTGCTACTCATATTGGTGATTATGCAAACCTTGGGGAAAGTTATGAATATATGCTTTATTCATATCCAAGAATTTTTGGAAAAAAAATTAGGAATAAACCACTGCTCGAAATTTATCAAAACCCATTTCCTGAAAAAATTGAAGAAGCTAGAACAGAGATTTTCATTCCGATTGAGGAATGAACTAGGGTTGCATCATTTCAGGCAGAATCCACTTCAAACCTAGTCTGCCCTGAATTTCTGGTTTACCTAAGAAATCAGATTCATATGGCGAGCCAGTGTGAGGAAGAGGCATTCTGATGAGTCCTTCCAACATGACGTTTTTACTTCCAACAGTGAAGCCTGGAGAAAGGAAAAGACTTCTAGTGAAACGACTTTCGGGTTTTTTGATTCTGTCTTCCCAAGAACTATAGCCCGCAACTTCTTGGAGTTGTTGGAGATTCATATTGATCTTTACTGGTTGTTTCGTGAAACGATCTAGGGAATAGTAAACCCCAACACTAGAAATCGCAGTGTCTAGAACAGAGGCACCAGCAAGATTAGTAGAGATTCTAAAGGATAGATCCATGTTGATTCCAAAATCTTTTTTATGGAATATAAAAACTAGTCCTTGGTTGCGATTCATAAAGAAAGATTGAGCATTTTGTTCAGGTAGCCTTGGATTTGAGTCTCTAACAATTGTGCCGATTTCAGAAAGCTGGTTCACAGAATAGGAAACCAGTTGAACAGAAGATTCCTGAGAGATATTTTTAGAAAAAAGGAAATTATGATAGAATCTTTGCTGTAGAATTTCCATGCCAATCGTATCCTTAGGCTGAACATAACCTGGAGCTAGACTTAGCTCGAAAGGATAGTTGAAGGGAACAGAGGCAAGGTGAAATTCATTGTTCGAAGCATCTAGTGACCCACTCGTTGCAAAAATATTCGAACCCAAAGAAATTGGTTGAGTGGGAAACTGGGAAGATTTTTTCTCAGAAAAAATAGGATTAAACAAAAAAATTAGGGAAATCAAAACAAAAAAGAGGTTTTTGAGGTCTAATCTAATCATTCTTTACGAATTATAAAATACACTGTAAAAAATCCAAGCTATTTACTTCGTTGCTTGAGAATATTTTATCAAAATTTACGCAAAAAGGTTTTACTACTTTTTGAACTTGATTTTCTGAATTTCATCAAACTCCATTCGCATTTGTTCCGTTTTAGAGCTAGTAGGAAGAGTGACTTGTAGGTTTTTATCAAATTCAATTTTATAGATATACTCTATAGTTTTCATTTTTGCTCCAGAAGATTCAGCGGGAATTGTGGTATCCCATCTTAAAATCCCTTTGGGGCGTTCGTTTTGGATATAGACTTCATCAGAGGATAGAGAATTATTTTTTAGATCCAAAGTGATTCTAATATTCTCTTTTTCGTCTTCTACAGGGATTCTGTCTAGAACACGAACCTCAACTGGTTTTTTATAAAAATTCTCAAATTGAATTTTCACTTTCAAAATCAATTCTTTGTTCCCACCAAGGATTTTTTCTTTTTTATCATATAGATCTCTTCTTACTCTAATTTGAGGATCTGTACCAAAACCCATAACAAAACTTTGACCTCGAGCAATATTAGAGATTTCACCTTTACCAACAAAACGATCATCTAGATAAGAAGTCACTTGACCTTCTAGTAGATTTTCAATTCCATCGTTCTCTATTTCTGCTTCTTTGTATACATAACTAGTGAGTAGAGGTATAGAAACATTATAGAACTTGGCGGGCAGATCAAATTTTTCTACTTTAATGAGTTGCTGATCCGTTTTGCTTTGAAGGCTAAGCTTAGATTTCATGGTATAGGTAACGTTAGGCGATGACAGTTCAGCTTTCGTTTCAGTTCTTAGTACATTTAGTTCTTCTTCTTTAGCAAGAAATTCTAGATTTTGGTATTCATTGGCTGCTGAATTCATTTCCCAACTAGAGTCCTGAGTTTCTTTCCAACTCTGGGAACTTAAATTTCTTGCTTGAGCGGAACTTAGTTTATTCGCGACACCTTTGGTGGCAGAACGAACATCATAATTAGTGCTGCCAGGATTTTGTTGAGTGAGACTCAAACGAAAAGGAGATAGACCTGGGGCAATAGCGCTTAACGTTGGTGTAGCATTAGAAAGAGTGAGGGATACTCCTTCCCAATTTTCTCCACTGACTTGTTGGATTCTTGCATTGAACTCAACTTTTACAGTTTTAGAGCCAAGTTTGGAATAGAAATTATAGACAGGAGACCAGTTAGCATTTTGTACAAGATAGAAAAGTTTGATTTCGGTTTTTCCTGAGCCTTGTTTATCCAAAAAGATGCTTGCTTCAGAATTCTTAAGAGTAGTCTTAGCAAGTTGTTTTATTTCTCTTGCAACAAGGTCTTTTTCTTTGTTTATGGTCTTGAGTTCATTTTCAAGCAAGAGTTCTTCGATGGCTAGTTCTTTTCGTTGTTCAAAATTAAACATAGTGATTTCTTTGATAACATTGGGTTGAAGCACTCCACGATTTAGTTCAATCTTTTCAGTACTTGCTGTGAAGTCTTCTTGTTTGGTTAAGAATGCAACTTTTTTACGATTTACATCTAGAAGTTTATTCACTCGAAGGATGCTAATAGAAATTTTTTCAAGTTTATCATTGAGTTGGTTTAGTTTTGGATCTGAGTCTTCTTTGGTCTCAAGAGTTTTAATTCTAGCAGCTCTCACATCAGCAGTTTGGGATTCTGAGTAGAGACTATTTGGAATGATTTGGGAGGGAAGATTGGGAACAATGAGTTCATGAGAACCTTCTTTTAAATCGAGATCAATTACACGAGTAACTAGTGCTTGGTTGCGATAGAGAATCACTTCAGTTATCTTACCTTCTTTAGTGAGTGTATCTGAAAAAATGGTTGAGGATGATAGAAGTAGAATGATTAAGAAAGGTTTCATAGGGACTCACAATCGAAAAGTTTTTTACAAGTGTAAAAACATAATACAAAACTTTCAAGAAGTAAATAAAAACTCGAGAAAGAGATTTATTGGAAAAAAAGCTTAGCTAGAAATACTGGATAAGTAAGGGTTAAAAGAAAGTTTTGAAGATAGTTTTAATAGTAATTTTCTTAGGAATATTTTGGAAAGGGATATATGCAGAAGAAAAAAAAACAGAAAAATTAGAAGTGATTGGAGTGAAAGAAGATGAAACCACTAAAAGAGGAAGCACTAGAATCGATCCTAATGGATTTGTAGATTCAATTGATGCTAAGGATTTTAAGGGAAGGTATGTAAGTTTAGCAGATGTACTCGAAAGAGAAACTGGAGTGAGAGTCAGAAGATTTGGTGGATTAGGCTCGTACTCTACTCTTTCCATAAGAGGATCGAATCCAAATCAGGTAAAGATTTATATAGATGGAATTCCATTGAATAACGCTCAAGGAGGAGAGATTAACTTATCAGATTTGAATTTTGATAATTTAGAGAGAATAGATATTTATAAGAGTGGGTTTACAAGTGGGTTCAATAGTTCAGCAATAGGTGGAACAGTAAATTTAATTACTAAAAAAGAGAACTTAAAGAGAACAGATAGGGTAAACGTAGGAGCGGGAAGTTTTAATACGTATAAAATTTCTGGCACAAGAGCAGATACAATTGGAAAGGTTGGCTATTCAATCTTTGTGCAAAAAGAAAAATCAGACCAAAATTTTATTTTTAGAAATGATAATGGAACTTATTTCAATAGAGATGATGATAGGGATATAAGAAGAAAGAACGCACAGTTTGATAGATATAGCTTTACAGGAAATGTAAACTTTATAGTGAATAAAACAGAAGTTAGTTTATTGAATGATTTTAATTATAGAGAGAATGGAATACCGGGAATAGGAAATAATCAAACTGAGAAAGTAGAACGACAATACTTAAGAAATACAACATCAATCAATACAAATAATAAGAAATTCTTTTGGGATTGGTTGGAGTTAGGAACTAGAACGTACTATACTGGAGCAAGGGATCATTTATTTGATCCAAGACAAGAATTCACAACTTCATTTCCGAATTCTAGAGCAGATATTCAACAGTATGGAATTATAGTATTACCAACAATTTATTTGGAGAAGTATCACCAGACGATACGATTATTAGCTTCTAATGAGAGAGAGACTTTTAAAAGAGATCGGAGAGATAGATTCGATGAGATCATAAACCGTTCTACGAGAAAATTTAGAAACCATAGTACATTACAGATAGCTGATGAGATTCGATTGTTCCAAGGAAGATTGAGTATAACACCAATGTTGCAGTATGAGAGTTTTATAGATCGTTTCAATGAAGAGGAACAGAATTTTAATACAATAGAAATCAAACCAACCAAAAAGAAAACTGAATACGCAAACCAAAGAGTGTCAGTCGGATATGTTTTATTCAAAAATAATTTACAGCAAATAGTATTCAAATCGAATGCTTCCAAAGAAAATAGAATCCCAGATTTTTTTGAACTGTTTGGTGAAAGAGGTTCCGTAATAGGTAACTTAACTCTTAGACCAGAAAAAAGTAGGAATTGGGATTTGGGAATAGCACAAGACTATAAAAAAAATGAGCTGAGCTTCCATACAAATTTCTCAATCTTTAGAAAATCGATTCAAGACATGATCCTATTCATTCCTAACTCACAGTTTACAGTTAGACCAGATAATATTGATTCAGCAGATATTAGAGGTTTTGAGATAAGCAATAAACTCAATTGGAAAGAATGGAGATTTCAATCAAACTATACTTACACAAGAGCAATCAATACATCAAGCGTTAGTTATTTGAATGGAAAATTTTTACCACTTCGACCTCTTCATGAATGGCACGGTCTTGTCGCTTACAAATGGAAACAGTTTCATTTTGGATTTGAACCTGTTTTCATTGGAGCAACGTTCAGAGATCGAACAAATGAATTCACAAGCTACCAAGATGCTAGATGGATATATAATTTATTCTTTAACATTGAGCTATATAAGGATAAAGAACAACAAAAAGAAGTTCTACTGGGAATTGATTTGAGAAATGTTCTAGATAATAGAGTCTTCGATATAATTGGTTATCCCCTTCCCGGTAGAAATTTTTATGCAACGTTAAGTGCTACTTTTTGAAATTTTGGGCAAATCCCCTTGCTTTAGAATTTTTGGTTAAATGGTAAGTGCAAAAGTTTCTATTCTCACCAAAATTCTAAAGCTTCGGGGTCGGGCTTTCCGCTTCAGTCAAAAAATTGCACTCGCAATTTTTTGACTACGCTGCAATCCCTTTTGCGCT
>JANRLP010000014.1:0-30011 GCA_033762425.1 Leptospiraceae bacterium | reverse complement strand
AAATTGAGTATAAGTATTCAATAGATCATTGCCAGCAGTAGTGGAACTCGCAGTTCTTGCAAGACCTGTCACAAAAGCTCCTTGAAGCAATGGTTGAACAAAAAAATCATCTCGAATTTTTTTATCTAGTTTTCTTTCTGCACTAGAAATACTTTCTTGGTATGCAATGCCGCCTAACGCACTTACAACAAACAGTGAGGAATAATAAACTCCAGAACTATCCCTTGCATAGGAGAGACCCCATCCAGGTAATAATGCTGATCTCCAAACAACACTCCACATTGACCTTGGCTTTGAATAGTATTCTTCAATATCAGGATCTATGTCTAAAAATTTTTCGATCCTTCTGGTTCTGGATTTTAATTCTTTTAGTTCTGATTCAAGCTTTGCAAGTCTATCTCCAGTATCTGAAAGTCCTGAAACAGATTTCAAATCCCCTACTTCATTTTCTAGTTTCTGAATTCTTTCTTCAAAACTTAAATTTAGCCTTTCTTGCCTTTCTTGTTCAGCAATTGCTTTTGCGATTTCTTCTTCCAATTCTTTGGCAGCTTCCGCTTCTTCTTCAGGAGTGAATTTCTTTTTAGAAAGTTTTTCTTGTTTTAACTTATTCAATTCATCTTGAATTTGTTTGTTCTCAACCTCAGGGGTTCTAGCATAAATCACTTTTCTGATTTTGGTCTTTGAAATATTTGTATCTTTTCCTTTTAAAGTATATACAAGATTTTGTGAATCTTGACCCTTAAGTTTCACTTTTAAAATTGATCCATCCTTTAGGATCAATGTTTCGCTAAATAGATTTATACTGGAAAGAATGAATATAATTGCAGATAGAAAAATTTTCATATATATGCTTTAAAAATTTATATAGACTTAGTCAATAAAATTATGAGAAAATTTTATGTAAAGATTAACCTTTTTTAAACCATGGCACAAAAGCATTGGTTGTTCTTTGGTATTCTGAATAGACTTCTGGTCTTTTTGCTATAGCATATTTCTCTGACATAGGCACACCAGAAATAAATCTTAGTAGAATAAACATAATTACTGTTGCGATAAGGCCGTAGTATCCATTAGGACTAGCAAGTCCTACTAGACCAAATCCTACCCAAACTAAAAACTCAAAGAAATAATTCGGGTGACGACTATATCTCCAAAGTCCCACTTCACAATTTAAACCTTTATTTTCTGGTTTAGTTTTAAAATCATGAAGTTGTCTATCTGCAGTAGCTTCTCCAAGTATTCCTACCAAGAAAAAACCAAGTCCCGCCCATTCTAAAATTTCAATCTGAGGAGAAGTGTTTAAACATGCATATAAAAATGGTAATGAAAGAATTACGTCTAACGCTCCTTGAAACTGAAAAATATTAGTGAAAAATTTTCTGTCAACTGAGTCTCCATAGTCTTTTCTAAATGCCGTATAACGTTGGTCTTCTCCATGTCCACCTAAAATTCTTGTGAACAAAAGATATCCACCTAACCTAAATGCCCAAAAACTAACCATTGAAAAAATCAATGCTTTATGAATTAATAATCCATCTGCAAGTAAAGCATAAACAGTAACTAATAACCATAATGCCATAGTCCAACCAACGTCAACGATAGCATAATTATTCATCCTTTTCCCTATATACCATAATATAGTCATGAAAATAAAAACTACACCCCAACCAATTAATAGTAATTGCCAAAAATTCATTTGCTATCTCCTTGAATGATAGGAATTTTTCTTAACACTGGAACTAATAGATAATAAATAGTAGCTAAGACAAATGGTGCGATTAAAAACCATGCTAACACTCCACACATGTTTGTAGCAAAAAGAGTTCTAATTGCATGAATCATATCATCTCTGAGCATTGTATAAATTAATTCCATGGAAAGTGGATACGGTTCTCTGGATAAGATTAACTCCCCTATCCTGATTAGCGGGATAAAAAAAACAAATTGCAAAGGATAGACTAGATAGTTTGCAAGTTGAATTGCTACTAGATTTAACTTAAAAGCGAATGTAACTATCATACAAAGAATCACTGTTGAACCCAAAACTGGGAATACGCCTAAAATACAACCAAAGCCAATACTAAGTGCAATCTTTTCTGGTGTTACTCCCTGCTTTAAAAGATTAATGATAGGGTCTGTGACTCTTTTTTTTAAAAACTCTTTCATTTTTTATTTAAGAGCAACTCTTCAATAGAATCTTTCTCTTTTAATTTAAAAATTTGAATTAATAAGTATAACGACATAGCAATGGTGCCTAACGCTAAGACTAGAACTAACCAAAGAATCCTTAAAAGCCAATTATTCTCTTTATAAAAGATCCAAGTATAGAAGAATAAGAATGCAAAATATGCATCATATAATGTCATAACAGCCCAAGGATCTTTTAGAAGAGTTGGCAAGTGCTCGAAAAGATTCAGTGCAATCGATGTTTGCACAGTAGAATAGATCATAAACACAAAAACTAAAGATGAAAAAATTTTTAAAACTAGCATCATAACTCCAAATTATTTGGTCTGGTGTAGAGCAATTGCACTACATTGATATTTCTCATCTTAAATGCAGCTTCACAATAGCATAGATAGTATCTCCATGTTCTAATGAATCTTTCATCAAACCCAAGGGATCTAACCTGAGAAATATTCTTATCAAACATATTCAACCAAGAATTCAAAGTTTTAGCATAAGAAAGTCCTAGATCTTTGATTTCTTGCAAGTGCATATTCCCAGTTTTATTGATAGCTTCGTTCAATCTTCCGATAGAAGGAAGAAGTGAGCCAGGGAATATATGCTTTTGAATAAAGTCAACGCCATCCTTAAAATCAACATACCTAGCATCGGGAGAAGTGATTACTTGTAATCCCATTGCACCATTTCTTTTCAGAACTGTTTGGCATTTAGCGAAATAAGTTTCAAAGTATTTATGACCTACTGCTTCCAACATTTCAATGGAAACTATTCTATCATATTGACCTTCTATATAACGATAGTCTTTTAGCTGAATATCAACTAGATGAGATACACCTTCTTTTGCAAATAGCTCTTTTGCATACTTGAACTGTTCATCTGAAATAGTTACAGTTGTTATTTTACATCCATATTTTTTTGCAGCATATAAACTAAATCCACCCCATCCACTTCCAATCTCTAATACATGATGGCTAGAATTTAACTTTAGACTAGAGCATAATGATTCATACTTTGCAAACTGTGCTTCTTCAAGACTCAAATCATCCTTAACAAAATATGCAGAGGAATAGGTCATTGTTTTATCTAGAAATAATTTATAGAAGCTATTTCCTAAATCGTAGTGTGCTACAATATTCTTTTTGCTACCGCGAACTGAGTTTGATCTTCTCAAATGATAAAGTCTATTTAGCATATTAAATAGTTTGATATGAGGTCTGAAATTTCTTGAACCAGAGAGAGAAGGACTTTCTTCGACATTCAACAGAAACCAACTAAGAACGTTAGTTATATTGTCTGTATCCCAGTCGCCATCTAAATAACTCTCTGAGAAACCTACATCACCGAAGAAAACTGATTTCTTGTAGAAATCTTTATGGTTCACATGGATTAATCCAGATAGTTCATCTGAACTAGCATCGCCTAATAGATAGGATGAACCTTCTTTTTCAATCACCCTTAGATGACCTTTAGTCATTCTCTTCATCGCATAAGTAAATATTTTTTTATAAATAGTTTCCATCTGCGACTTTTCTTGTGCTGATACTTCTTCTTCCGAAATCGAATGATTATGAATAGTTTTTTCCAAGGTAAACTCCTTTTTGTAACTCTTGATTTTGATCTTTTTTTATAAATGGCACTTTCTTTAGATATATCTTCAATGCTTGGATATGAATTAGAAGAATTACTTTGATTGTCATGAAAGGATAAATGAAAAAATAACGAAGTAAATTCTTGTCTGTAAGCTCCTTTCTCACACCTCTATAACTAGAGATGAAAATTTTTTCATCATCTCTGTAATCGTCAATTTCAACTTTTAAGTTTTCTCCAAGCTCCCAAACTTTGAACTCAAACTCTGTATCCAATTTTTCAAATGGGGATACATAGAAATATTTCTTTACTCTTTTTTTTAGAAAACCATCACTACTATCATTCTTTGAGAGTATGAAAGGTTTTAATTCTCCAAACGTGTTGTGAACCTCAATTAAAACGTGAACAAGTTCTCCATTAGATTTATAACAATAATAAAAACAAACAGGATTGAATGTATATCCCAAGATCCTTAGATGAGTGATTAGAACAATTTTATCAATTTCAGTATCTAATCCTTCTTGTTTAAGTGTGAATAGAACATTCTCTTTGATAGATTTCATTCCAAAGTTTAGATGATCTTCTTTATATAAAGAGAATAGATTCCATCTTTGATAAGAAAAGAATTTAAGCCTTTTTTGAAGATTAGATACTTCATCCAAATCGATTGCAAATGTATATAGATCATAATTAAAAGAATTTTTTTTTGGGAAGAATCTACTATGCATGACCCTGCAATCAAAAATGGAAGAAGTTATTCCCATATCTTTTCCCTTAAGATTGTTCTAGCAAGATTCAATCCAGAGGTGAAAGCATCTTCATGAAATCCATACTTAAAATAACTTCCACAAAAGAATAGATTAGAACTAGTGTTCAGTCTTTGTAGTTCATTCTGCGCTTGGATTGACTCAGGTGTATAAAGAGGATGTTCATACCTAACTTTCAGAATGATTTTTGTTGGATCTAGATTTCCTGAATCATTGATAGAAACAAAGTAGTTGCGTTTCTTTGAAACACCTTGCAAAGCGTTCATCCAATAAATCAGATTAGAATCTAACCATGTTCCATTTGACTTTTGCTCTACTCTATAGTTCCAAGCAGACCAAGCAAGTTTTTTCTTAGGCATGATAGAATCATCAGTATGAAGAGTTGCAACGTTCGATTCATAGTGAAAATGACTCAAAATGTTTTTTTCATCTTCAGATGGATTTTTAATCAAGGAAAAGGAAGTATCAGCATGTGTTGCAAGAATTACTTTATCAAACTGTTTGACAGAACCATCCTCAAACAAAACCTCAACCTTGTCTTTTTTTCTTTCCACTGACTTAGCACCATTTTTCAAATAGATTTTATTTTTAAATGGTTTTGTTATGATCTCTACATAAGACTTAGAACCACCATCTACAGTTTTCCATTGGTGCTGAGTATTTAATCCTAAAAATCCATGGTTATAAAAAAATCGAACAAGGGTTACGATGGGAAAACTCAACATTTTATTGATTGGTGTTGACCAAACTGCTGAACTCATTGGGATTAAATAATATTCTAATAAATCATTATGAAACTTAAATTTTTGTATATAGTCTTTCAAAGTAAACTTAGAGTATTCTTCTTTATCTAAGATGTTTGGTGCTTCTTGGTTAAACCGATTGATATTATAAAGGAGTCGATAGTATTTAGGATTAAAAAAATTTCTACGTTGTGCGAAAAGTCCATTGATTCCTGAACCACAAAATTCTAGTCCGCTAGGAAGATGTTGTACGCTAAAGGACATATCAGAATTTTTTACAGGTACTTTTAACTCATGAAACAGTCGCTTTAAGTTGGGATAGGTCACATCATTGTAGACAATAAAGCCTGTGTCTATCGGAACTTTTACTCCGTCTTCTTCTACTAAAACTGTGTTAGAATGGCCACCAATATAGTCTGCTTTGTCGAAAAGCTCAATATCAAATCGATGCTGCAAAAAATGCCCCGCACTCATTGCAGCAACTCCAGTGCCAATTATCCCTAATTTTTCTTTCACCTATTTATCTCTGCAAATACCATACTTGGAAAGTTTAAATCCTCTTCCACCAAAAGAAATTTTTCGAACCTTAGATTTCTTTTCAATATTTGCTTTGAGTTTATCAATTTTGTTCATTTGCTGTGCCAAAGTCATCGAGATACTCACTGCCTTATAGTCAGATTTATGTAATTCTCTGAGGAGATGTTCTGTCGGAATGGAACCCACAAATTTTGCACGTATCCCGAAGCTTGAAATCATTGCATAGTGCATTAATGCACCGAGTTCATGAGGATCCCCAGGAAATACAGCTACCAGCCAAACAGGCTTTTCGGAACTTTCAAAAATTGCACATTTATTTCTCAAATAACCAAACATCCATCTAGTAAAGGAGGATTCATCTGCAACAGAAATTAGACCATCTTGCCAACCTCTTCCTGCAAGAATGATGATGGTTTCGATTGTATCTCTGATAAACTTTCTGAAGCTTGTTTTAGAAAACTCAGACTCTAGATACTTTTCAATTGCTACTAAATTTCCTTCAGACAAATACTTTAATAGCTCTCTTTCATTTGCAGAGTATTGCTTATCATTTTTTAGCTTTAGTAAATTGTCTCTTCCGATTGCAGCAATATTGGAGATTCTCTCTCCCGATTCGATCATCTTGACTATCTTTCCAAGGATGACATAGTCATCTTGAGTATAGTACCAATATCCATTGCTAGCCATTTGAGGATTAAAAATGCTATAACGTTCTTGCCATTTACGAATCGTAAATCCTTTTACCCCAGTCATTTTACTCAAGTCCTTGATTAGATACTTCATATTTTGCTCATCCTTTTCTGATAGGTTTGACTTAGAATAGTTCTAAAATATATCGAATGTCAAATCTTTAATTCAAAGGTTTTACAATTTTTTTCGGGTTTTTTGCAATCTATGAAATGCAAAATCCCTAAAGATTTGAGAAAAATTATTCTATAAAACAAAACAAGTTTACTGCTTTCCAAACAGTGAATATTAGAAATAATAGTTGGAAAGAAGCCTAGATCATCGTCATATAAGGAAGATTAACATGAAGTTCTGGAACAAACGTTATGTAGTATTTCCCATCGATGTTAGCTTCATGATTCTTTCCTATTTTCTAGCCCATGTAATTCGTTTTGAAAACTTTGATTTCCTTGAATTAGGGGTAGAGTTCTGGATTGGAATGACAATTGTAATCTTTGTCCGTTCCATAGTTTTTTTCTCTTCCAACATCTATCGTTCCCTTTGGGCATATGCATCCATCCATGATCTAGTAGAAATCATCAAGACCACACTACTCTCTTCTTTATTATCTACTGTATGTCTTTTATTTTATAATCGTTTTCAACATTTCTCCAGAATTGTTCCCGTCTTAGATACAATTTTACTTTTGAGTTTCTTATGTCTTAGAAGTTTTTCTTGGAGATTGTTTAGAGATCAATATCTTATGCCAAAAGATAAATCAGGCAAAACTACAATTCTAATCGGTGCAGGTAAGGCAGGAATTCTTCTTTTATCTGAACTTAGAAATCAAAATGAATTGGGTTTAAAACCAATTGGGTTTTTAGATGATGATAACAATACTCAAGGAGCACATATCCATGGGTTCCCAGTGCTTGGTCGAATTCATGATCTAACTGAAATCATTACCATTGAAAGAATTGAAATGGTTATTATCACTAAGTCTAATCTTCCCTCAAAGGACATAACGTTCATTTTGAATACTTGTGAAGAGTTCAAAGTTGAAGTGAAAATTCTACCGAGCTTTAGTGATCTAATCAATCCTGATCCAAGAGCAAAACTCAATCAAATTCGTGAAGTAAGAGTAGAAGACTTACTTGGAAGAGAATCAGTTGACCTAGAGATTGATTCTATTCGTTCTTATCTAACTAAACATGTAATTCTTATTACTGGTGCAGGTGGTTCCATAGGAAGTGAGATATGCAGACAGGTTTCTGTTTTCAGTCCAAGTTCAATTGTAATCTTAGATTCTGGAGAAACTCCTCTTTATGAAATTGATTATGAACTCAGAAATAAATTTCAAAACATTGAGTTTATCTCAATTGTTGCGGATGTAAAAAATCTTTCCCGACTGAGTTATATTTTTGATTTGTATAAACCAACTGTAGTATTTCATTGTGCTGCTTATAAACATGTTCCTCTAATGGAAATAAATCCTTCAGAGGCAATACTAAACAATATTTTAGGAACAAAAAATATAGCTGATATATCCCGACTTTCGGGAGTAGAAAGATTTGTTTTGATTTCAACAGATAAGGCAGTCAACCCTGTAAATATTATGGGAGCAAGTAAAAGAACTTCAGAGCTTTATATTCAACATATTGCACATAGTTCTAAAACAAAATTTATTACTGTTCGATTTGGTAATGTATTAGGTTCTAACGGAAGTGTGATTCCACGATTCAAAGAGCAAATTCAAAAAGGGGGTCCTGTTACTGTAACCCATCCCGATGTGATTCGCTATTTCATGACAATCCCTGAGGCATCACAATTAGTTCTCCAAGCGGGAAGTATGGGTAATAGAGGAGAAATTTTTATTCTAGACATGGGTGAACCAGTGCGAATCCTAGAGCTTGCAGAAGAAATGATACGATTATCAGGATTTAGACCATACAAAGATATTGATATTCAATTCACTGGACTTAGACCAGGAGAAAAACTCTTTGAAGAACTACTCTTAGATCTAGAAGGAATTAAACCTACTCACCATCCAAAAATTAGAATTGCAGCACCAACTGAATTCATTAGTCAACTTCAATTTCAAAATAAACTGAATGCACTTTTTAGCCTTGCTAAAGCAAATAAAAATAAAGAAATTTTTGATCTATTCAAAGATATAATTCCAGAATATACTAAGCACAATGAGTATATATCCACAGAAACAAATTCAAAAATAGGGAGCTAACATGGAAGATAAGATTTCCTCAGAGGAGCTTAAATACCTTCGTGATTTCAAATCAAGATTATTTGATTTATATTGGGAAAAATTTGGATTCTTTTATATCCATGTTCTTCCACATCCCTCACTCGAAATGGGAGCTAGAGGTCTGATTGGAAAAGAAACTGAGTCGGGTGTTGTGCTTGCATTTGGTCAGAGCGCTTGTAAAGATATTTCTTCTCAATCTGATTATCTTTTTGCTGAATTGCAATTTGGATTCAAATGGGAAAAACTAATTATACCATGGGACGCAGTGTTTAGAATATTTGATAAATCACAAAATTCTGTAACGCAACTTAGAGTGATCTTTGATGAGCCAATCTTTGAAGATAATAAACAAGATAAAACAGAAGTTAAATCAATCAAAAAATCTAGTGCAGATTCTAAAGTGATTGAAATTGATTTCTCCTCAAAGAAGAAATAGAATATGAAGAAAGCAAAATGGTTTGTTCCTGGTGATATTGACGGATTCTTCGGGCTAATGCTCGATAACCTAATTCAACTCTTAGTCTTAGTTGGACTTTGCTCTGGACTTTGTGGCTTCCCAATGGAGTTCATTTTCGGCACAATACTGCCTGGTGCTGCGGTCTCACTGATTTTTGGAAATTTATTTTATGCATACCAAGCTTATAAACTTGCTGAGAAAGAAGGAAGAGATGATGTAACTGCACTTCCTTATGGACTCAATACAGTTTCTCTATTTGCATTTATATTCGGTGTGATTCTTCCCGTCTATCTTCAAAGCAAAGACTATAAGCTCGCATGGAAGGTTGGTTTGGTTGCATGTTTTTTGAGTGGACTGATTGAATTTTTTGGTTCTTTTATCGCTGAATTTATTCGCAAGAACACACCAAGAGCTGCACTTCTCTCAGCCCTCTCGGGAATTGCAATTACATTTATCTCAATGGATTTTTTGATTAAAACTTTTAATCATCCATTGATTGCATTCATTCCGTTTGGAATTATTCTTATTAATTATTTTGGGAAAGCAAAGTTCTTTATTCCAGGAGGTTTGCTTTCCGTACTCGCTGGAACTGCTATTGCATGGAGTGCTGGGCTTTGGGAAAAACCAATGATGAACCCTGAAACTGTTACTAAAAGCGTACAGTACTTTGGATTCTATTTACCACATCTTTCAATTAGCGAAGTGTTTGGTGCAATCTTTGGAGCCTTCTCTTCAACTGGTGAGTCCAATGTAATCAAGGACTATGCCTCCATCATTATTCCTATGGGACTCATGAATGTTGTTGGCTCCCTACAAAACATTGAATCTGCAGAAGCTGCAGGTGATAAATTCGATACTAGAAATTCATTATTAGTAAATGGAGCGGGAACAATACTTGGTTCTTTTCTTGGCTCACCATTTCCAACCACAATCTATATTGGTCATCCCGGTTGGAAAGCGTTAGGTGCAAGGATAGGCTATTCAGTAATCAATGCAGCATTCATGTCAATGATTGGTTTCTTTGGTGTAATGAGTTTACTCTCTGCGATCATTCCCGAAGAAGCAGGTATGTCGATTATTCTTTGGATTGGGATTGTAATTGGTGCTCAAGCATTTGAATCCACACCAATACAACATGCACCAGCAATTATCATTGGGCTATTTCCTGCACTTGCTGGTTGGGCTGTTCTTATGGTGCAAAATATGTTCAACTTTGCAAATGGAAAACTCGGTGAGGTTCTTGCTAAAGAGGGAATCAATAAGGCATATTCAATTTACATGTCTGATATCCCTTCAGGAGCAATGTTACTCCCCTACTCACTTTCAGGAGTTATTTCACTTTCACAGGGATTCCTTCTGAGTTCTATGATTTGGGCTGCAATATGCGTAAATATAATTGATAGAAAGTTTAAGGTTGCGTCCTATTGGGCGTTAGTCGCTAGTGCATTCTCTTGTTTAGGTTTGATTCATTCCTATAAACTTCTAAATAATATAATACTAAATGACTATAGTTTCCCTGCTGCAAAACAATTTGTAGTTGCGTATATTTTGCTTGCAGCCTTACTATATGTAAGCTCATTCATTACAAAAAGGACAGATGAAACACCCTGAAATTGTTCCCTATAGAGATAACCCTGACTTTAAAAAACTAGACAGGGAGCTCATTAGCTCTATGCCCAATTTCAAAGCAATTGAGGAAGCAATTTTCAAAACACCTCCTGTTTATATTTCATCTGCTATTCTTGACGATGTAGGTTTTGTTTATCTTATAGACTATTATCTTAGATATATGAGTGAAACAACAATCAAAAAATTGCTTCAAAGTCCTGTGTTTTCAAAAGACGCATTGGTAGAACTTTTTTATTGTCAGGTGACAGCATATCATAAGGCGATACTACAGAAAAAACCTTTGCCTGAACTCATTTCTTCCTATTGGACTTATCTTACAAAAGCTGAATTTGCTATCTTATTCAAACACTTAATCAAACAAACAACTAACGTTGATCTTTTCAAAAATCTTCTACTAAAGGTTGACCTAGTACATCTAAGAATGATGACAAAAAGTGGAACCATGCCTTCTAGTAATGTATTAAATTTTCTTAGAAGGCTTGGACCTGAAATCAAGAAAGTTGTAGCACACGATATGCACATTTATGATTTTGCATTTGACCTAGCAGTAAATCATTCTGATACAGAATTTTTAAATTTTTTAGAAGAATACACTTCTGTATTTGTTCAACTTAGAGTTGCATCTTTTTTGGTCGAAGAGATCGAAAAAGAAGTCAAATTAAATGGGAAACTAAATTATATGTATATGCTTGAAAAATCATCTTCTATTCCGAGAGACTCTTTAGAGTTGACTCTAGGGATTTTCAAAGAGAAAGGTTGGATTTCAGAGAATGAAGCTAAAACAATTTACAACACATATCAAAAATAACAAACTAATTTCTATTCCTCATAAAGGTTAGAAACTAGTTAAAAAGGAGAGACATTATGTTTAAAACTTTTGGTTTACTATTTATCACAAACATTCTAATCATGATCTCAATCAATATCATTGTTAGGATATTTGGTTTTGATAGATACATCGTAAAAGGTGGAATCGATTTTACAGCCCTTGCAGGCTTTTGTTTGATTTGGGGTTTTATTGGCTCCTTCATCTCATTATTTCTTTCTAAAACTATTGCTAAAATGTCAATGGGCGTTCAAGAGATAGATGGAAGAGGACAATTCGCGGGTATATATAACTCAGTCCAAAGACTTTCAAGAGCAGCGGGAATTCCTATGCCTGAAGTTGGGGTTTATTATTCTCCTGAAATCAATGCATTTGCAACAGGTGCTAGCCAATCCAATTCTCTAGTAGCAGTTTCGACGGGACTTTTAGAGAACATGAATTCCAATGAAGTGGACGGAGTTCTTGCACATGAGATTTCGCATATTGCTAATGGGGACATGGTAAGGATGACCTTAATACAAGGTATGGTCAACGCTTTTGGAATGTTCCTTGCAAGAGTCATTGCATATATCATTGCTTCTTTCTTAGGTAGATCAGACGATGAAGAAAGAGGTGGCGGTATCAACTATATGGTCATGTGGATTGCAACTCTTATTCTTGAGAATGTGTTCTTATTCCTCGGAATGTTCATAGTTTCTTACTTTTCAAGAGTTAGAGAATTTGCTGCTGATGAAGGTGGGGCAAGACTCGCGGGAAAAGCGAATATGATTGCTGCATTAGAAAATCTAAGGAGAAACTTCGATATGGAAGTTGATGATAGAGGAGCAAGCCTTGCCTCTTTAAAAATTTCTGGTAGAGGTTGGTTAGCATTATTGTCAACACATCCTCCTTTAGAAGATAGAATTGCTGCTCTTAAATCAGCAAAAATAAAATAGTATTTCGCCTAACGCTTCCAATGATTAAGATTCTTAGTCATTGGAAAAAACAATCAGATTTTAGCCTAAATATTACCCCGATTACCGATAAAAAAATTAATCAATATTCGATTAACCCATTTCCCAATCGAGCTTTAGCAACGCTTCGCTATTAGATAAGAGAGTATTAGTATTTCTCTAGACAAATAGATTGTGTTCTAAAACCTTAATCCAATGCAATTATTATCTGTTTCTAAACTATCCAAAATGATTGGAGATAAATTTCTTTTCAAAGACCTAGACTTTGGAATTGAAGAGGAAGATAAGATCGCAATAGTAGGAACGAATGGCTCAGGGAAATCCACTCTTCTCAAAATCATTTTAGGAAAAGAAGAGTCTGACTCTGGTGAAATCGTAAGAAATAGAACTTTAAAGGTTTCCTATCTAAACCAAAATCCAAGTTTTAATCCTGAAGATACAATTAGAGACCATCTATATTCCAACCCAAGTCAATTGACTAGACTCATTCTAGACTACACTTTGATTTGTGAAAAATTATCAAATGGCGATAGTATCGTTGATGAAGAGTATAGTCGAATTCAATCCGAGATGGAAAGATTAGAACTTTGGGACTATGAGTCAAAAATCGCCTCAATCTTGAAAGAGCTTGGTGTCCCGAATCTTGACTTAAAAATAAAGAATCTTTCTGATGGAATGCAAAAAAAAGTAGAACTAGCAAGAACACTCATTGAAGAATCTAATCTTCTAATTCTGGATGAACCCACGAATCATCTAGACATTTCATCCATAATCTGGTTGGAATCGTATCTAGAAACTTTTTCCAAAGCATTGTTGTTAATTACTCATGATAGATATTTTCTAGATAGAATTACGAATCGAATTCTAGAAATTGATTCGGGAAAAACATTTTTCTATCTTGGAAATTATAGCTACTATCTTGAGAAGAAAGTAGAGAGAGAGGAAACACTTCTCAAAGAAGAGCATAAAAAAGAAAGACTGCATAAACAAGAAATGGAATGGCTAAAACGTCAACCCAAGGCTAGAACCACAAAACAAAAGGCAAGGATTGATAGAGCAATTGAATTAGACACAAGAGAAAAATTTAGACTCAAAGAAGAACTTGAGTTAGTTGTTGCAAACAAACGTCAAGGCAAAACAGTTATGGAGCTTAAGTCTGTTTCCAAAAAATTCGAAGAACGTTCTCTTATCAATAATTTCAGTTACTATTTTAAAAAAGCAGAACGATTGGGAATCGTTGGTGGAAATGGTGTTGGTAAATCAACTCTATTGAACTTGATTTCAGCAAGAATGAATCCCGATTCAGGACAAGTGATTCCAGGCATCAACACTAAGATAGGTTATTTTGATCAAAGAGGAGCAACACTTGTAGATGAGATGACTGTGATTCAGTATATAAAAAAATATTCTGGTGAATACATTCTGAATGAAGATGGGGAAAAAATCACTGCAAGCAAGATGTTAGAAAAATTTTTATTTGATGGACGAATGCAAAACACTGAGATCGGAAAACTTTCTGGAGGTGAGAAAAGAAGATTAAGTTTAGTACAGATACTTATGACAGGACCCAATTTTCTTATACTAGATGAACCAACTAACGATCTAGATATTAAAACTCTTACTGTATTAGAAAATTTTCTTTTGAGTTTTCCAGGAACAGTTGTGATTGTTGCACATGATAGATACTTTCTGGATAGAGTTGCTGAGACATTGCTTGTATTTAAAGATGGAACAATCGAAACTTATGTTGGAACATATTCTGATTATCTTGAGAAATTTCCTTTGAATAAAGTTGAACCTAAACCTAAAAAAGTAGAAGCTAAAGAGAAAGAGCCGAAAACGAATACTAAACAAAAAAAAGAAATTGCGAAACTAGAATTAGAAATTTCAGAACTAGAATCCAAGAAATTATCTTTAGAAAAAGAACTTCACGAAACCGAGGATTATAAAAGAATTGCAGCCATCAGTGAAGAAATTGAATCAATCAATAAATCACTAGAGGAAAAAGTTGCTAAATGGGAGCTTGCTTTTGAGTAGCTTTGAAATTAATCGTTTGAATTAAATCAAATAGCTCTTCTCTTTCTTGGACTAGAACATTTTCAAATTCATTTTCATAACCAAAACAGAATTTTTGAATCTTGCAATACTCACAAGTATTTTGGTTTTTTGTAGTGAAATCGAGCGGCGAGATAGGATAAGAATTTGATTCAAATAATTCCAAGAAAGGAAGAAAAGATTCATTCTTAGGGAATTGATGAGTATCAGCCACCTGTAATTTAGGTTCGTTATTCTTATCCATAAATTGCAGAAAATAAAGTTTGATCTGAGGATTTTCCATTTGTAATTCTTTTGAATATATACTTTTCAACTCTTCTTCATACAATAAATTAGTGAATAAAATGGCTTTCAGCTGTGTGGATAAATTTAGCTTAGTTCTTCTTGAAATCAAAAAACCAAGTTCATTTTTTTCTTTGTTATAAATCAAACTTGTAGTTTTAGATTGTAGTTCTCTCCCTAAAAATTTAATTCCTGAGATCATAAGTTCTTTCTGCGTTATGCGAAATGGTAAAGATGAAAATTCAATTTTTGAGAAAAACTTAAACCCATAAAATTCTTCCCTAAAAAAATTTCCAAGAACTTTCGTCATTTGTTCAGTAATTCTTTCTTTTTCTAAACTTCCTAAAATTCCCCTTGGAAAACTTTTCTCGTTTTCTTCTATGAGAATATCTGAGATTCGATCCTGAAATGAGTCTGGATTCTCAAAATAACTTTCTAAGAAAGTTCTATATAAATTTGTTTCTAAAATAGGTGAAATTGAATAAATCTCCTCAGATACTTCTTCTTCTTCCTGTAAATTCAAAACTGAATCAAAATGAAATTTTTGTGGACACTCTAAAAATCTTGCAAATGAATTCAAATCAATTGTATTAGAAATATTTTGATTAGAATTTTGAATTGTGACTGGTCTAAAAAATTGCTCTACTAAATTCTTTGGAGCAGATTTTTGATTTTGAACAAATTCTTCCATTTCATTTTTCGCTAGAGAATTTGCATTCTCCCAAGTTGGTTGAATTGTTTGGAATACTATTTCTTGCTTAGCTAGTAGTTTTAATTCTAGTTCTGCTTTTTCCCATTCAGTAACATAGAATTTATCTACTTCGGAATTTTCTTTCCAAAGCGGAATTTGTATTTCTTCTACACCAAACTTTTCTGCAATTTTTTTTAGCTCAGGGCTTGGATAAGATTTTTTATCTCCTAATGAATCGATTCTAACATATGATAAAAAAATTTGCTTTGGGTTATGATTCCAAATTCCATAAAAGTTCTGAATCGATCTTTTCTTTATATTTTCTGCACTATGTTCTGTAAATATATATTGATTGAGATTGGTTACTTGTTCGGGAATTCTAGACTCACTAATTCCAACCGCATATACATATTCAAAAACAGGATCAGTTGTATCCTCAAATGTTCCAACAGTCACTCCCGATTTTAAAACTCTTGGACTTGCGATTACTGTAAAATCCAATTCTTCATTAAATATATTAACTAAATCCTCAAATGTAAATTTTTTATCTTTAAAATTTGATTCTTGCATTTTTTCTATTTCAAAAAGTAAATTATATATAGAACGTTTTACATCCATATTTAGTTTTTCTAATCTCTCAACTGAATCTTTTTGTTTTCTAAGATTCGGTGAAAGATAAGTATCTAAAAACACTCTAAAAAAGGAAATAAATTCTTTACAAGGAAATTCATTCTCCTTAAGATAAATTAGATCATTTAAGAAATAAGATGAGACCTTTAAGAATTGCAAAGCATCATCATATAAATCTTTTGCAAAAAGCTCTTTCTCTTCAGTATGACTTAAATTTCTAGAGATTAAATCCCATAATGAATTCCATGTTTTAAAATCTTCTGCCCTAACCTTTTCTCTAAGTCTATCTTCTTTATCTAAAAATCCGATAGTTTCTGCCTTCACTACTATTCTTTGCCAAATATCTGAATTGATTGATTCAGTAAGTCCAGCTTCAAACTCAGGAGAAAAACAAGGGTTATGAAATAGATGAAACACCTCTTCTACGGAAAACCTTGATTCAAAAATCCGAATAATACTTTGAAAAGCAGTATAATATGGAGAGATAATCTTATCTGAGATGACTCTTGTAAAAGAAACAGGAATCCCATATCTTTGAAAAACATTTAAGGTTGCAAGGTAGTAATCTGTTGAATCAGGAATAATTAACTTTATCTCATTAAGATAAAATTT
This sequence comes from Leptospiraceae bacterium, assembly GCA_033762425.1. Lineage (GTDB taxonomy): Bacteria > Spirochaetota > Leptospiria > Leptospirales > Leptospiraceae > JANRLP01. The sequence continues at coordinate 13,126 of JANRLP010000014.1, read as the reverse complement.
ACCTTCAGCATTATTCAGTTTCTCTAATATATTAGTTGCGACAAATTCAATCTCTCGATGAACTTCTGGGGCAGAAATGATTACGGGCTTTGTGTAGTCAGTAAGTTTAGATTCTTGTTCTTCAATCTCAACTCTAAACTTATATGCAATATCATCGGTATCTAAAAAATTTTCTATTGTGTAGAATTCAGAAATCAATTCAAGGGGTCTTAGGATTACAACAATCTCAAAATGCTCTTCAAGAAACTGAACTATTTTGAAATTGATCTCATTAATATTTTTTAGACCATAAAATATTATTCGTTTACCAAATTCATTTTTAAGTTCTTTTGGATCTCTCCAAAGTTTTTTTTCGATAGAATTTTTTAGAAATTCATTTTGAGTAACATTTTTTTTTGACTTAATGAACTCTATTAGTACTTTGTAATATTGATATTTCTTAGGAATTGTTGAAAAATCCTGAAGTAATCTATCCCAATGTTTATAGATTTGGCTAGCAAGTTTAAAAGCCTTTCTGGGTGTAAGACTAGAATCTTCTTTAAGTAAAATTTCTTTCAATAAGTATTTAGCAGAGAGTGAACTCAAAAATTCTTTATTAGTGTTAGGGAAAAACTTCAATAAATTGGAATGGAAAGGACTCACATCATAGGATAAAGAAGGAAGATTTTTTTCTGCTAGTTTTAATAGTAAGTATTCAGAAGTGACTTTTTCTCTCGTAAATATAAATTGCACATCAGTTAGAAGTCTAAATTCTTTTGCAGAAACATATGAATCTTGTAACTTAAACAACTCATCCAACATCGAAGAATTATTCTTTGTATGAATGAATCTAATACTCATTAATAACGAAATAAGTCGAAAATGAACTTAGTTCTTGGAACAGTTTCAATACTTTCTAAAAGATTATGAGAAACTACTCTGAAGAATTTTCCAAATAATTTTCTATAAAACTCTTTGGGTCTAGAATATGCATATGGATCCATAAAATTAATTTCTTCTTTCATCATTTGATAGTCAGCACTTGTTGGCACACAAAAATAAAGATACTTAGTCATCTTAGAAAGTTTCAAAAAGCATTCTTCTACTTTTTTATCAGGAACATATTGAAGGACTGAATTACAAATAGAAAGATCTAGAGGATGTTTGTACAAATATTCAGAATGAAATTCCGGCAAACTTGCATGATGGATTGCTATGTTTTGTTCTTTAGCCCATCTACTTTGAATAAGTTTATTCACTGAGTATAGCGAAGGATCAATTGCTACAATCTTTGTAATCGGAAAGATAGGAACAATGGCTTTCAGCAGAACACCAAGACCAAAACCAAAATCACCCAGAGAATTAACTTCAATGTCTTGAAGAGTGAGTATAGCTTTCAAGTAGAGCGCATGTTCTCTAGCATTCACAACTCCGTCGATGATTGATTCATCATCGTTTGCATACATCTCCGACCAATATTGAGATTCAAACTCTACCCCATTGGCAGCATATGTTTCTATTTTCATTTTAATCCAAAAAAACTAGAGAGGCTTTTACAATAAGATGTATATAAATGATTCTGATCTCTAATTCTATTAAACTGTTCTACTAGTTTAATTTTTATTTCGTTAGTATCTTTCTCGTTTAATATCTTATCAACTTGTTCTTTGCTGATAAGTATAGAGAAACTATCTAGAGGAAAATTCCCGATTTTTCTATCAAAATATTTTTCATCTTGAGAATTCAGATTCGATAGAATATAATAATCCTTCTTCTTCATTGAATCTATCGATTTAAAGTTAATAAAATTTCCAGAACGATAGTAAATATAATCACTATAAGGTTTCAAACCATGAATTACATTTTCTGAAAGAGTTATCTTTCCTCGACCACTCAAAGAAAGAAGTTCAGTCTCAATGTTTTTGTAGTGAACTGTTGTTTCAAAATGTGTCTTAAAGGAAAAGTATCCCACAACTACGATTGTAACAAGAACGATAGCCGACATTCCTAAAGTGTTTAGTTCTCTTTCTGATCTAAGCAAATATACACCAAGAATAAATAAAATAAAAATTGGGGAAAAGCGATAGATATATTCCCAAATTTCTTTGAGTTGAAATCCCAAAGATGATTTTCCATAAAAATCAAGATAAGTAAAAAGCAAAATCATAATAACAAAACTAAACTGGATAAACAACATTATTCGTAGAGGAATATTCTTTCTCTTAAAAAAAACAGTTACCTTGGAACGTTTCTCTTTCATAAATTTAAGACAGATAAGACTAGAAATCAAAACTAATCCAGTTAGAAACATAAGTAGGTGAGATAGAAAAGATAATAGAACTAAAACAAATATTAAAAGCAAATCCAATACAGTTTCTAATTGAAAGTATCTATAAAGTAAAAGTAAAAAACTAAAAGACAGCATCTCTTCTAAGTATGTGTAGGGTAGATTTATGCAAAACGGAAGAATAGAAACTAGATAGACAATAAAAAAATGATTTAACTTCCATTCCTTTTTGCTTACTGAAAGCATTGCGACATGGAGAAAAAAACTATAGATGAGTGAAATACTAAGATTATATGTAGTAATAATTTTTAGTGAAAAGATTTTTTTCAAAAAAAGCGAAACAAGGATGGGTAATGGCTCTAGTTGTTCTCTGAGTAAATTAGTTTCAGCAATCGATTTTAGGTTTGCAAGCCTCGCAAGACTTTCTTCATTACCAACCTCTCCTCTATATTGAAAAAATACAAAAAGTAATAACCAAAGAAGAAATGTTGATAAACCAATTAAAACTAGATTAGGTTTGTCTTCTCTCTCCAAATTCATATTAAGTCAAAAAATCCCTCTTTGGACAATCTTTGAAGAGAGTTATTTAGTTGCAAATTGTAATTGATATGATAGCCTAAAATCAGTGATTAGGAGGAATCTATGAAAGTTTGGGTACTCTTGCTATGTTTTTCAATGCTGTTTCTACCATCTTGTTCCAAAAAATTCCCGAACTTTCCCATCTTAGCCTTATTATTAAGAACAGGAAGCTCCAATGCCAGTTTAGGGACACTCAGTCTTTCAGCAAATAATTCCAATATTATCTCAGGTACTGTTTTAGAATTGAGTTCTGTGCGATTGAATGTCACCTCTCCAACAACGTTTCAACTTAGAAATTCTGGAAACGCAGAACTTCAGTTAACGGGAAACCCAAGTATTGCTATAGCGGGAGATTCTCAATCTGAGTTTACTGTCACTAACCTAAGCTCAACAAAGCTTAGTGCAGGAGGAACTGCAAGTTTCACGTTAAGCTTTGCTCCAAAATCCAATCCAAGTGCAAAGACAATTACTATCACTATAGCAAACAACTCGAATGTTCCAAACTTTCAGTTTACAGTTAAACAAAGTTCAATTCCTGATAAGTATATTTTCGTAACTACATCTGGTTATAGAGGAGATCAATTATCAGGAATCACAGGTGCTGATACAATTTGTGGAACCGAAAAAACAAATAATTTTGCAAGCCTAGCAGGAACAAGTTATAAGGCAATGATTGCCGCTTCTACTAGAAGAGCCTGCTCCACTGCTAATTGCTCTGGTGGAATTGGTGAAAACCTAAACTGGGTTTTGCTGCCAAGCCAAACATACTATCTCAGTAACAACAGTGCAGTATTCACTACAAATTCTAGTAGCTTAGCTATATTTCCGTTTATAAATACGTTAGACGCAAGCACAAGCAAACGTTGGTGGACGGGACTTCTATCTGATTGGAGAAATAGTTCTGATAACTGTACAAATTGGACATCCACTGGAGTTGGAGATTTTGGAGTTGGGGGAAGTACTGGAACAACAAATATTTCTAATCTAGGGATTAGTTGCAGTGGAAATTTTTATTCTTTGGTTTGTGTAGAACAATAAGATTTCTAATCTTGCCTAAGCTAGATTAGAAATCATACATATCGCCTAACGTTATGGTAGGAATAGAAAGAGAAGAGCAGTCGCACTAAAACCCCAGAATCCAGGATTTTTATAGATCTTTTCTTCTTTTTTGGGAGCGTTAGCTACTTCTTCACCAGGAGCTTGATTAGGGCTTGAACCGGGTTTTACAACTTCTCTAATTTGATTCATTAGTTCACTTGTTTTACCAATAACAAACAGATTCAATTTAGCAATTGCCTGATCGGGCTTTCCTGCTAATGTTTCTTCTAGTTCTTTATCAGCTTTTATACCTTTGCTTTGACCAACAATTTCAACATCACCAGATTTACCATTGAAGATCACAACTGAAAGATCAATGGAACCTTTGTTCTTAAGCAAATCGGATGTATCACTTGCAATGGGAACTGCAAGTGCATCAATCTTACCTTTATCAGTGATTGTTGACAGAGTCTTTTTTGAATCTTCAGAAAGTTTTCCACCATTCAAACCAACTTCTACAAGATTATCTACAGCTTTTTCAAAGTTAGAAAGTCTAAGTTTGGAGGCAAGAGTAGAAATAGCTTCACCACCTACAATTTCATCCCCATAGATATTACCAATTTTAGCATCCACAGTATTTGCAAAACCAGTAAGTGCAATGTCCCCTTTGAAGTTTAATTTCTTTTTGGAGAGATTATAAACTGATAGAGTAGAAACACGCTTTGTAGTTGCGTTAAATCCAGATTTCTTCTCTACTTTGATACTACTATCGCCTGACGACTTAGAGCCACCAAGACTAGAACAATTAGCGATAGCTGAAATTCCAACTATTAGTAATAGAATTTTTTTCATCTTTTTCTCCTTAAAGTTTCATACTTGCTGAAAAGGAAACACTCACCCCTTCTCTATAAGAAAGGAAAAGTTCTTCTCTACCAGTTAGCTCACTTTTTTGATAAATCCTGAATCTTGTATTCATGATATTTCTAGCAGCGAGTTTGAATTCATAACGTTCATCATATTTGTATTGAAGAACTAAATCAGTTAAGCCAACTCCTCTCTCAATTGCATCAGGAGTTCCGTTCGCACCCACTGCATAGATTCTATCTCCAAAATAATTGTAGTATAGACCTAGAGTAGTATTTTTCGATTTAGTAACATACCAATCCCATTTCAGGTTGAATACGAACTCTGATTGACCTTGTAGTGGTCTAGAAAGATTCGTAGGATCATAAGCAAACGCTCTATCGTTTCTATCCAAAAGACCGCCTCTAATTGCAGCTGATTGTTTGTAGTCCAATACATCCACTCTAGATTTGATGAAGAAGAAGTTAGTTTCCACTCTAAACAAATTCCAAAGTTCTTTTCTGAAATCAAACTCTACCCCACGAATATAGGCTTGGCTAGCATTCGCATATGTGAATCGTGCAGTGATACTACCTGAAACTGGTTGTCCAATCATCTCAATAGGATTGGAAAGTTGTTTGTTGAATAAACCAAAACCAACATAATCAACCCCTTTGATGTACCATTCATATCTTAGATCATAGTTGTGGATATAAGTTCTTTTTAGATCTGAGTTACCAAATACCCTATCTGCTCCGAAGTATGGGCTAAATCCAAAAGAAGAAAGTTCACGAAGGTCTGGTCTTGTGATGGTTTCAGAGTAAGCAGCACGAAGATTCATGTTTTCTTTGAACTCCCAAACAAGGTTTCCCGAAGGAAGTCTATCTTTGGTTCTCAGCTCACCAATACCATTATTGTTGGCATTACAAACATTATTTTTGATGGCAGCAATTCTCACTGCTTCTGAATTGGAGAATTCAGAATAGTCACAGCCATAACTAAGATTAGTGAGGCTATAACTATCCTTGGTAACATAGGTTTTTACTTTTTGGTAACTATCTTCATAACGAACCCCACCTATGAAACGAACCTTATTGATGAGTGGTAGGTCAACCTGTGCAAAGGTAGCATTCAATTTTTGGAATGCATTGTATGCGTTAGGCTCTACTTGGCGTTCTGCAAATGCTTTAGCATTAGAGATAGTCAAAAGTGGATTGTATGTAATTTCTCCAGGAATCGGATATAAAGTTGCAAGCCCTTGGTTGAAGTTGTCAATGGAAGGATTGTTTGCAAATGTGGACTTGTATCCAAATTCACGAAAAGTAAAGTTCTTTTCTCTATCCACATGAGAATACCCAACTTTGAAAATTGCTTTCAACCCATCCCATTGGTTGAATGGGATATCCAGCTTCACACTTGGGTTTCTAACATTATCTTCTGTTGTAGAATAGAATCTTGAACCGTCGGGGTTGTTCCCTAGTCTAGTAAAGTTGTTGAATGTATCAATAGTTCTTCTCCAAACCTGTGAAGTTAGATTTGGCTCATCCCGTTTTGCATTGGAATAGTTCATCTGCCATTCTAGTTTCATGGGTCTAGCACTGCTAGAATAGTTCAAAGCATGGTCTCCCCCAAAACTAGAATTGAATAGTTGACGACTAGTAAATATATTTGTGAGTGAGTTAAAGTCAGAGACGTTAGCTATATAATCTTTACCAGTTGCATCTCTCACGATTTTATCTGAACTTGAACTATACAAGTTTTTCCAATAAATCTGTTGACCCTTTGTAAATTCATAGGCAAAGTTTAGGTTATTTCCCCAAAGCACTTCTTCAGTATACACTTTTGTGTCCTGAGCCTGAACTCTGGTTAGAAAAGAAGTTTCTTTTAAGTCTCTAGTAATAAGGTTACCAGGAATATAACGAACAGTTTTGTCCTCTCTAAAGCGAAATTGGTTGCTATAGGTTGTTCCAAACATGATCCCAAATCTTTGTCCCGAACTTGTGGTTTGGAATGTGTTTCCAATACTAAAGTTGAAGCTCTTATCATAACCCGCTTTAGTATCTTGAGGAGTCCATTGGTTCGGAAACTGGGTAGAACCCAATGCTACTAGATTTTGTGGAAGCCCCCCGAATCTATTCCCAGGTTCAAAGGGAATGTTCCCATTAGCTATATTTGCAATACTAGGAAGTTTGTCATTGGAACCAAGACGACCAGTAGGCAACCCACCGATGTTTTCTCCCGCTTCGAATGTTAAAAATTTATTTCCAGTTGTTTGAAAATTTCGACCAACCCCAAATCCCGCACTCATTGTGAATTTGTCGGGATATTCTTGAGTTTCGACTTTGACTAGTCCACCCGAAAATTCACCGGGTTCTTCAGGAACAGCAGTTTTTAGAATTCGAACATTCTTCAAAAGATTGGAAGGAAATATATCCATAGGAACAACTCTTTTGTCGGGTTCAGTGGAAGGTAGCACAGCATTGTTTAAAACTGTATTGGAATATCTTTCTCCAAGTCCACGCACAAATACATACTTCCCACCAATAAGTGTGATTCCAGTAACCCTCTTCACAACTTCCCCTGCTGAGGAATCAGGACTTTTCTTGATTGCTTCTTGACTGATCCCATCTGAAACGGAACTACTTTTCTTTTGAAGTGCAAGTAAAGATGCTTCTGTATTATTTAAGCCTCGATCACTAACTTCAACTGTCTCAAGAGTTTTGGTTCCAAAAGTAACATTAATGCTAGTAACACCACCAACACTAACATTTACTGTTTTCTTTTGAGTCTCATAGCCAATCATGATAAATTCTACAGTGTGTGAGCCAGGTGGTAGGTCTAAGGAATACTTACCATCAAAATCTGTTTTTGTTGACTTCTTTTCTGCCCTTGCAATTACGGTTACCCCAAATACTGATTCTCCATTATTTGAATCAACTACCTTTCCACTTACCTTTCCAGTCTGTGCAAAGAGTAAGGATGGAGTTAGGATTAGGATAGCTACTATCGCCAGACGAAAGTAGGTTACTATTTTTTTCATTCTCTGTTCCTTGAAATTATTTTTTTTATTTTTCATTTTGAGATCACGCAAACCTTAAATTGATTCTTATGTTCAATTACTAATTTAATTTCTTCTAATTCAATTGGTCCTTCTTTGGTTCTTACAAAAACCTTCCCAACGACATGTCCGACTAGGGAATGTAGATTTCTTTTTTGTTCTTTCCAAATTGTTTGAATAGAAATTATTTCTTTTTCTTTTAGCTTTCTATGAATGGATTCAACTCCCATAGATTTTCTATATTTCATCATGTCCCAAGCTTTGTCTGGTTCCATTGAAGATGTGAGGGTTCCTGAATCATAGGTATTAGGAAGTAAAATTTCTTTGGTTTCTTCTTCGTTGCAGGCATAGTTCAATTCAATTTCTTTCTTTTCATTATCTAGTTTATATGTTTTGATTTCATAAATTAGTTCTTCGACAGCTTTATCACTTGTTGTTGTGGAATTAGAGATTGTATAAGTATCTTTGATTTTATTTTTATAATTTTCTTGGATTTCTAAAATTTTAGCTTCACTAGACTCTGCACTGGATTTCTTGCAAGAGAGCAAGCAAAGGATAATAAGTAAGATAATTCTTTTTTTCATAATCAATCAATGAGTAAGTCACAGATTCAATTAGAACCTGTGACTTAAATCCATTAGTATTGTACTAATTATCTAGCACGATAAACAGTCCAAGAATCCCACCATTTTGAAGGTGCTCCCGTTCCACTTGCACCAACTGAAGAAGGTGCACCGCTATTAGTGTTAGTAGTGTAGTCTGGTTTAGTAGCTCCAAAACCACAACCAGAAGTATCCCCTTCACTTGTGATTGGAACTGCGGTTAAGTTAATAGTTGGCGTACAAGTTGAAGTACTTGCAGTTCCTGTAAAGCCTGAACCACCAGTTACTGAACCACATACTTTACCACTTTGGATGTAAACTGTTGAATCTACACTCCAAGAAGTTCCTGGGAATCCACCAGTTGTACTACCACTAATTAAGTTTGCAGCACCAAAATTGTACATAATTCCATTTCTGAATGTTCCGGAAAGACCTTCTCTAAGTCTTGCACCCTCTCCAGATGTTGAATTATTGCCAACTAAAGTGAAGTAACTTACAGTCGGAGTAGAGCATCTTGCAGCTGTACCGATAGTACAACCTGTAGATGATGAACCACTAGTTCCATCCATTTCAAAAGAATGAGGGTCAGTGGAAGCAGAACCACCACAAGTAGTTGGATATTTATGACTTACTGCATAAGTAATGGAACCAATATAACCTTCATCAAGATCATAGTCATCATCTAGCCCACCAGTTGCTACTACATATTTAAGATTTACTGCACCACCCCATGCTTCAAAAGAATCATCTAGTCCTCTGTGAACTTGAACATACTCTATTTTAGTACCTGAACCAACTGTGTAAAGGGAAAGACCATTCAATTCATCTCCAGGAGCAACCTCATTGCCAGCAAATTCAATGATACTGTAAGTTAAGGTTCCAGAAGAATCAGTATCATCTGTTCCAGAGCCATAGTTTTGTGGTGAAGTACCTTCAGTAGTAGAAGAACGAGTACCCTTACCATTTCCAATTAATACAATTCCACCCCAGTCGCCAGGGAAACGTGAACCAGGAGTTTGTGAAGAAGTGAAACATACTGGTTGAGCTTTAGTTCCATTTGCTACTAGTTTTCCACCAGGTAGAACGAAAAGACTAGAACCTCTGTTTCCAAATACAACAGCACCTGCGTTAACAGTTAGAGTAACTCCACTTGGAACAATTACAGTCCCACTCAATTGTGCTGAGTTGGAAATCGTTCTAGTAGATAAGGTTCCTGATAAAGTTTCAGGAGTTCCAGTAATACTTTTACCATCACAAACGTTTTCACCCACAGTTGGGCTTTGAAGATTGTACTGACCTTTAATAGAAACTGTTACAGAAATAATTTCTATTTGAAGGCCACTTGCATTTGCAAATGTTATTTGTTTAGTATCAGTTCCACCAGTTGAAGCTAGATTTAAAGCAATATCAAATGTTCCAAAAGCTTTTGTGTATTTACTTGGAAGATCATAATCACTGTCGGTTGCACTTCTCACAACGCAACTTTCACATTGTGTAGCAGTTGCTAAAATATTACCTGTAGCTGCTTTTGTTTTGAAAGTGATAGAAATATTTCCATTATCAGCACTAGCAGCTCCACTAGAGTAAGCTCTAGTTGTAAAATCTTCAGGATTCTTGTTATTTTCAATAGTTAACACGCTTGTAGAAGTACTTTTGTCTGCTAGTTTTACTAATGCAATTGAATTTGCACTATCAGAAAGTGCACTACCATCTGCATTTTTTACTTTAGCTACTAAAGATACTGTCGCTTCATAAGTTTGTTGTTGGCTTAACAAAAATAAACCAGCAAGAAGAGCTGTGTTATCTTTTTTATTATCAGGTGGACAATTGACTACCCCTAGGATAATCAAGGCTGCCAAACCCAATGATTTAAAATAGTTTTTCATGATTGAATTTCTCCTTGTGACATGAAGTCACTTGTTGAGACTATTAGATAGGGTCGAAGTTACAAAATAATTACAGGGCAGTAAATTGTAGATTTGGGTTTTCAAAAAAAATATTTTCTACTTGCACTTGACGTATAAGATGAAAAAATTGACGTATGGAATATAAACTAACCCTACGACTCGATTTAGGAATTATAGTAAAAGCTAAGAGTTTTGCCAAAAAAAAAGGAACTAGTCTTTCGCAAATTGTAGAAGACCATTTCCGAGAGCTAGTTTCTACTGAGAGAGAAGACTTTGGAAAAAAAGTCCAGAGCCTTATAGCTGTGATTTCCAATAAAGAAATACAATACAAAGAATTTGCGAGAAATAAATACCTGAATGAAAGATAGGGTTTTCGTGGACTCTGATGTAATCTTGGATGTAGTGATCGGACGTGAGAGGTTTTATGAAAGCTCTGCACTTTTCTTAAGTCTAGTAGAAAACCGAAACATCCTCGGATTCACCTCACCCATCGTTATTTCTAACATTCATTACATTGCCAGAAAAGAATTAAAAAATGCTACAAAAGCAAAATCAATCATCAAAACAATTATGGAAATTTTAAGCGTACTATCAGTTAACGAGACTAATCTCGAAACTGCACTCAACCAAGACTTTCCTGATTTTGAAGATTCTATTCAATATACAATTGCAATCGAAAACAAAATTGATACTATCGTCACTCGAAATACCAAAGACTATAAACGTTCAAAACTAAAAGTGTTCACTCCTGAAGACTATCTACTCGCAAATGCTTCACGAGTGATTGTTTAGAATTTCACAATCACTCGCGAAGATAGTTAAGGAAGCACAGTAAGTTTTACTAGTTTCTCTAATAACACTGACTGATCAGACTAATATTACTGTTAACATAACCAGATGCAGTTGATTAGTAATTAATTTCTTTGCTTTTTTTTACTTCGAACTCACGTTAAAAAAGACAGGGAAGAAAAAACTGAAGTGTTAGGGAAAAAAAAGAATAGAATTCAGTATTAGTGAAGTTCTATTCTTTTTGGACTTGTAGATTATAAAAAATCTAATAAATATTACCTACTACTGTGGAAAACATTCCGATATGAAACTAATTGACGAAGAATTAATTACACCATTAAAGCTACTGCAGTTACCATTCAGATTATACGCTTCCTCTCGACTAAGAATAGCATAAAATAAGTTAGTTTGAATATTTATTGTAGAACCATTCGGAAAAGCTCCTAAGAAAATAGTATTAGAAGTCCCCCCATTGCCTAATACTCTTGTTCCGACCAAACCATTGATTGGAGAAATGTTAGGGAAAAGCGTAGTAATATTATTGACCACATAAGAATAAGCAATTCCATAATGACTAAATTCATCCGCTACATCAGGATAATTATTCCTTATCGTCAAATAAACCCCATAATTATCTGGAATTAGTGTAACAGAATAACTTCTATTGTATATACCTAAGTTCAAATCAAACTGACCAGTGACATTGTTATTGACATTCAAAGCAGTGAATTGTCCTTGATTGGCAGGGACAGCACTAAAGCTACCAATATTAGGAGTTGATGAGAATGTCGGTAATACATATATAAAGTTTCCATAAACATCATATCCTGCAACATCAAATTGATGAGTAGTATTATGGTTTATACTAAAACTGTTATTCTGTGCTACATCGTTGTATAACAATTCGATTCTATTGAGACTTCCAGGAAGTATTGTTATAGGCATCGAAGTTGTTAAATTTCCATATGTTGCATTGAACGAAGTAGAACCAATTGTTATAGCTCTATATCTAATCGATGTTAAAGATGGAATTGAGGTTTCCCCTTTATTTCCTGAAATAGAATAGTTCGTAGTAATGACTGGAAAAAAAGTAGCTGAAGACTGACCTTTGACTTGAACTGTTAGATCTCTTGCAAAACCAGCTGTCATATTGGTAACTGTAGCACTAAAACGAATTGGAGTCACTGGATCAGGAACATCAGCTGTTCTAGTAATAGTTGCAGGTGCTACTGTTGGCAGCCTTTTACTTTGACCCAAAGTATCGAATACTTGAATGTAGTATTCAATTCCAGCAACTGAGGTGAAAGCAGTTTCAGGTATAACTGCAGAATAGAATTGGCCTGTAGTAGTATCATTTGCCGATACATTCAATGGAATTGAAGTAAATGAAGAACCACTTCCAGCAACTCTATAAAATACAGCTGCATTCGCAATAGTTCCAGTATTGAAGTCAGTGATTTGAGTTCTAATTGTTGCTGGTAAACCAACGATTGGGGTCGCAGGAAAGAAACTTGCTCCACCAATGAAAATAGGTGCAGCATTAATGGATGCTAAAACTTGAGCGGTTAAAATATAATTAGAAAAATGATAAATAGAAGATTCAACACAATGAGTTGTAAAATTCACTTCTCCACCCATACTTATATATTCTTTACTTTCAGAATCATAGTAACTAATTTGTAAGGTTTTCTCTTGAATATTATCCTTTACTAATTGATTTGGATCGTAACATATTTTTAAAGTAGCAGGCTTGTTGAATTGAATTCCATGTGGCTGAAAATCATAAGCAGCTTGAGTAGGAATCACTTCACCTTTTCCTTCAGGTAGAGCTATACTCTTATAGGAAATCGTTGTATCTTCTTGTAATGCCCCAGATGGTATTGACAACGAAATCGTTGGAGATTGAGTCTGTTGCATAAAGGGTATTAATTTTATTTTTCATTTATTTAATATAGAGAAGGCATTATTTTCTTGATATTGTTCATTACTATTTGAAATTTTAAGTAAAAGATGAATTTTGATTTCTTGAAGATATAGCTTCGCT
>JANRLP010000013.1:0-14858 GCA_033762425.1 Leptospiraceae bacterium | reverse complement strand
CTTCCAATCTTCTCCATTCAAAACTTCTTGGAGTTTTGCAATTTCAATCTCTAATAAGTTTTCACCACCGTCATAGAGTAGTTGGTTCAATTGTAGTCTTATATCGTTGTATTGACTATCGCTTTGGTTTTGGTTTAGGTTTTTCAAACCAAAATAACTCACACCAAGTCTCGGTAAATAGTTTCTCCATCTTTCTGCAACAACAAGTTTAAAGACTTCTTTTCTATCTTTCAAGGTTTTCATTATGATACTATTCGCAAGTGCAATGCTTTCTGCATCTTGTAGTGTGATTTTGAGTCTATTTGTTTCAATGGGGTACAAATTAGTTAAAGTTAGAAATGAATATATCATAGTAACTAGGACAGAATATACTAAGAATAATGTTGTAAAACGATAGCATCTTTTAATAAAAGCAATAATCCTAGTTACTAACAAATGTATCATCCCTCCATGTTCCACTCTTTAACTCCACTCCTTCAGCTGTGAAGAGTTTACCAAATCCATTACGCTTACCTTCTTTCCATTCACCAAGGTACCTACTTCTGTCATCATAGATATAAATTCCTTCACCAGAAAATATTACGCCATTTTTGTAGAACCCTGAATAAGACTTGCTATCAGGAAAAATAAGCAAACCTGTTCCATTTGGTTCGTTGTTGTTCCAAGTGCATAGCAATGCTGTTCCATCAGACCAAGTGAATTTCCCTTTCCCTTCTTTGTGATCTTCTACAAAATAGCCTTCATAACTCTCACCATTTGAAAAGGAATACTTCCCATACCCATTTTTTTTACCTGCCTTCCAGTTGCCTTGGTAGTTCTTACCGTTTCTTGCAAGTAAAGTTCCTTTTCCATCTCTCTCCCAATTTTGAAAATGCCCTTCATAAGAGCTGCTATCATAATAAACTTTTTTTCCAAATCCATTCTTGCAGTTACCTTTGACACAACGCCCAGTTGCAATTGTTGTGTAAGCAACTGAAAAGCCTAAAACTAGGATAAAAAAAGTAAGTATTATAAGTTTAATTAGCTTCATATCTAATTGATTGAATCAAAGCATTTAGGATTCTTTTTAATGAAACTATAATTAAGTAAGAATTAAACCAAAGTTTTAGTCTACAAATTAACATATTCATTATTACCTGTAACAATAAAAAGATTCGACATTTTCTTTAGTCTATCTAAAGTAGATAGCTGTTTTTGATATTTTGAGATTCTAAAATTAAGCATGTAAAAACAAATTGCATGAATCATATCGATTGTTGGTAAATATATTTTAGGCATGTTTTATCCTATTTAATTCCTCAACCTATCATATATCATTTTTTTGTCAAATTTTTTATCGACTTCTAAAATTCATTTAAAACTTAGTTTAATCTCATTTAAGCAATAATTTGTTTTTTTATTGTTTTTCTATGAAACTATTCTTTGATTCCTCTATAACTGTTACTGATAATGACTACAAGCTTACCTTCCTGAAACTATCTTCATTTGATCCATCTCTTTAGAAGCAATGGTAAGGGGATTGCTTGATTATCTTTGTAAAATCTCTTTACTATTAATTCTCTCTGAGTAGGAAATTATATTGATTTTAAGGAGCTTGGTTTAAAGTTTTTATTTTTACATTACAATTCTTGTATCCAATTTTAAATACACTCAATGCTAAATTTTTTAATTATCTTTACGGTTTCTTCTGTTGCTCTAAACTTATGTTTTCTTTATCTAATCAAAGATAAAAGAAAACTAATTGTTAATAATTTATTACTAAGAGAACAACTTTTACTTGCTACTTCTTTACTCAAAAGAAAAAAGAAACGAATCCTCACTCCTTTCATTCATAAATTGTTTTGGATACTTGTTTCTTCAGTCTATTCCCCTTGGAGAAAGGTAGCTTTACTCACTAAACCAAATACTATCGTTCAATGGCATCAAAGCATTTACAAGATATTCTGTAAATTCATTTCTAGAAAGAAGTCGGGAAGGAAAATAATCAACAAGGAACTCATTCCAGCAATTTGTTTCATCGCTTCCAACAATCCAAACTGGAAGGCTACTAGAATCTTAGGTGAGTTAGAAAAGTTAGGATATGCAGCTTCTTTGAATACTGTAAAAAAATATCTTTCTGCTCATAGAAAGAATAACAATCCAGATGGTTTAAAAGATTCCACTTGGAAACAATTTCTTGAACTTCACAAAGAATACATCGCTGCTTTTGATTTCTTTACCATCCCCACTTGGAATTGTAAACAGTTATTAGTTTCGTTCTTTAGATTCTTTCTTTCAATCTAATTTTGGTATTCAAGGCATTCCTACCACTCTTAGGTCACCATGAGAGAATGGTATCGCTGAACGATTTGTCCGCACAATTCGTGAAGAACTCTTTAATCATGTGATTCCATTCAACGAGATACATGCCTCAAAATTAGCTAATGAATATATACAATACTACAACACCTACCGAACTCATAAATACATTAAAGTTCGGACACTGAGCGATGTGGTGAGCCTGTCCATTAGTAAAAAGGTGGCTATTTTTAGAGTGTTAAAAAGTTCTAGAAGTAGAGACCAAACCGGGAATGGATTAAGCCTATTGAGCTTGCCAGGAAAAACCTATGCTTCGAACAAGGCACCATTACTGGATGTGATAAAACTAAATAGAGCTATTGATTGTTGATAAAACATTTCACTAATATGGACAAAGTTCATTCACACATGTTTGGTTTACCAATTTTATTTTTTGGAGATAAGGACATGAAAGATGTAAAAAATTTTGTTGGGGTAGATATTTCATCTGAGTATTTTACTGTATCTATATTTAGAGAAAGAGATAAGAAATTAATTTCTTTTGAAAACTTTGAGAATTCTGATAACGGCTTCCAGAGTTTGTTAGCAGAATTCCAAAGTCACCGCTTTGATTTCGTTAACACTGCAATTTGTATGGAAGCTACAGGAGTTTATGGTGAATCACTAATAGCCTTTCTTGTTGCGAGGGGATATTCTGTTGCTGTTGAAAATCCATACAAAGTGAAAAGAGCTTTTGATGTATCTCCAAAGAAAAGTGATAAAATTGATAGTGGCAAATTAGCAGAATATGCTTATCGTTTTTATGATCAACTTCACTTCTGGACTCCAAAACCTCAAATTATCGAGGAAATTTCGATATTTTTAGCTCAAAGAGAACAATTTACCAAACAAAAGATTAGCATCTCAAATGCTCTTCATTCATTACAAAGAAAAAAAGTTCAATCTCTAAAAGCAATTTCGTTATACGAAAGTATGATTAAAAATTGTGAAGTGAATATTAAAACTATTGATAAAGAAATAGAAATGTTAATTCAAAAAGATCCAGAGTATAAACAAATGGTTGAGAATCTTAAAACTGTTCCAGGTGTTGGTAATATGCTAGCTAATCACCTACTAGTTGTAACAAATGGATTTAGAGTCTGTTGCGAAATTAAAAATTTGTACACAAATTATTGATTATTAATTTTGTGGTATAGAATGAAACCACAAAAGAGACTACAGATGACATTTATACAATATGACTTGAATGAAATAGTAAGCAAGGATCACGAATTAAGAAAAATAGATGAAATGATTTCTTTTACTGAAATAATAAAAAATTTTGAGAGTAAGACTAAGAATGTTGGTCGTGATGGATATGGTGTAGTGATTGGAATGAAGTGTTTGTATCTTCAATTTCTCTATGATTTATCGGACAGAGAGATGGAAGAGAGGCTTCGTCATGATATTGCTTTTCGTTGGTTTTGTAAGCTATCGATTTCTGATACTACTCCAGATCATACATACTTTTGTAGAACAAGAAAATCAATTGGAACAAAAAATATAGGAATTTTCTTTGAGGCGATAAATAAAAAAGCAAAAGAAAAGAATATTATGAGAGGAGTATTTCATTTTGTAGATTCGAGTTCTTTAAAATCAAAAGAATCAATTTGGAAAGAACGAGATAAAGCAAAATCAGAAGGAGTTGATAAAGTTAATAATTCTAACGTTAGTATCTTTAGTACAGATAAAGATGCAAGATTTGGAAACAAAGGAAAAGGAAAATATTGGTTTGGATATAAGAGACATCAATGTGTTGATGGTTCATCAGGATTAATTGAGAAGGTTGCTATTACGCCAGCTAACGTTAGCGATGCGAAGGGATTATCTTATGTTTGCCCAAATGAAGGATTGATCCTAGCTGATAAAGCATACTCGGTTAGTAATGCTCAAAAAACAATTAAATCAAATTTTTGCAAAAGTGGAGTAATATTAAAAAATAATATGAAAGGAAAAGATAGAAGAAGAGATAAATGGCTTAGCCAAATTAGATCTCCTTTTGAAAATACTTTTTCTAAATTGTCTAAGAAATCGAGATATCGAGGAACTGCAAAAAATCAAATGCAAGGTTTCTTAGAAGCTATAGCATTCAACACTAAAAGACTTCTGGTAATACATGCAACAAATTATTTCATTAAACTATTTTAGATAAGCGAAGCTATATCTTCAAGAAATCAAAATTCATCTTTTACTTAAAATTTCAAATAGTAATGAACAATATCAAGAAAATAATGCCTTCTCTATATTAAATAAATGAAAAATAAAATTAATACCCTTTATGCAACAGACTCCTAATACAAGATGCCAGAACTATTACAGGATAATTCGTACAAATAGAGGAATAGTTAGTATTTTCACTCAACGTGGGAGCTAACGCTCAGGAATGCGACAGGGATTGACTCGGCGTTAATTTTTTGTGAACACAAAAAATTAACGAGAGAGGAAAGCCCGGCTGTCGCCCAAAATTTAAAATTAATAATCCTATTATGCTTTACTCATACATCGAACTAACGTTAGGTTAAGTTTTTTTTACGTGAAATTAGTATAACACCAACAATAATTAGAATCGATCCTAAAATTTCAAAAATAGTAATAGGTTCATCTAATAAACTATTGGAAAGTATTATTGTTGAAATTGGTCCAACTGTTCCGAGAAGTGCTGCTTTTGTTGATCCAATTCTTTTTACTCCAGCAGCAAATAAAAATGTTGGAATTACAGTTGAAATGATCCCCATTAAGAGTCCTATGATTAGACTTCTATTCGAATAATTAGGAATAGTAAAATTTGTTTTAACAAAATAGTGTATCATAACCGAAATACAAGAAACTATTAAAACATACGAAGTAAATTTTCTAGTTCCAATTTTTTTTACCAATTTCTCACTGCTAAATACATACCATGAATAACTAATAGTACAAAGAAAAACTAAAAAGGAACCATAGTATAAATTTTTATTCTCAGTTAGAGATGAATCAAAAAAAATAACTCCTATTCCAATATAAGTAAGTATGAAAGAAATGATTTGTCTTTTCTGTGGATACTTTCTATTAATAAATAAATCGAGTAACAATACTATCGTGGGATAAGAGTAAATAATTAGTCTTTCTAAACCTGCCGTTATATACTCTAGTCCTAGAAAATCCAATAAACTAGAAAGATGATAACCAAAAAATCCCAAGAATAGAATTTTAAAAATTTCTTTTTTATCTAAAGAATTTTTTTCATCTGTTTTATAGAATTCATAAATTGCTATTCCCAAAAAAAATGGTAAAGCAAAAGCCATCCTCAAAAAAAGTGCTTCAATTGGATCTGGCTTTTCTAAATAAAATAGCTTTACAAGGATCGCTTTTGCTGAAAAACAAATTGCTGAAAGTATAACAAATATTATACCTAAGAAATTTTTTTCCAACTAATCCTCAAGGATAGTTACTTTTTCAATAATCACATCTTTTACAGGTTTATCACCATATCCAGTCTCAACTTCTGAAATAGAAAGAATTAGTGCTTCTCCCTCAACTATATTGCCAAAAACAGCATGTTTATTATCTAAGTAAAGATTATCTCTTACATTGATAAAAAACTGTGAACCACCAGTGTTTGGTCCTGCATTTGCCATGGAAATAGTAAATTTTTTATTTTTAAGTTCGGGATGGAATTCATCGGGAATCTTATACCCAGGACCACCAGTTCCATTTTTTAAAGGGCATCCACCTTGAATCATAAAATTTTTGATAATTCTATGAAAGATGAGTCCATCATAAAAACCTTGCTTAGCTAAATTGATAAAGTTACCAGCTGTAATTGGTGCCTTTGTATCGTCTAAAAAGATTGTGAACGAACCGTGATTTGTTTCAAACTGTGCCTTTGCCATTGTTACTCCTAATAATGTTCTAATGAATCTTGAATTGTAAACGTTAGTTCTTGTCTAGCTAAATCATGTAGCTTAGAATTTGTTGCAATGATATTGGGAATGTATGGTGAGAAACTGTTTCCATCAAAAGTAGTTACGCTTCCCCCTGCTTCCAAAATGATAAGCCCACCTGCAGCCATATCCCAGGGAGAAAGCCTTTCCTCCCAAAACCCATCAAATCTACCTTCAGCTACCCAAGCTAGATCAAGAGCTGCTGCCCCAGTTCTTCTAACTCCTCTGGTTTTTAGAAGTAAATTTTTTAGATAAGAAATGATTCTATCTGTTTCATTCTCTCTCTGGTATGGAAAACCAGTACAAAAAAGTGCATCAATTAAATTTACTGTATCAGATACTTTGATTTGTTTTTTATTTTTGAATGCACCTTTATTTTTTTCAGCATAATAGGTATCGCCTAACGCTGGAAGTGAGATTACCCCACCTAAAACCTGTTTGGTTTCTTTATGTTCGATTCCAATTGAGACAGCATAAAGTGGAAGTCTATGTGAAAAATTTGTAGTTCCATCTAGTGGATCCAAAATCCATCTGTAATCACCAGAATTTTCTACACTTCCCTCTTCTTCTCCAAGAATCGAGTCTTTAGGAAATTTTGACAGAATCCCATGACGTAAAATTTTTTCAGAACCTTTATCAGCTTCTGTAACTAGATCTATTGAACCTTTTTTCTCGATTATAAAGCTTGGTTTTTTCTGAATTGAAATCAGAAACTTTGAAACCTTAGTCGCAAGACTAAGTGCAAGTTTTACACGAGAACTAACGTCAACTTCTTGTGAGGACATACTAGAAATTAGGTTTCCTTTTTTCTAAGAACGCACTTAGTCCTTCTTTGGTCTCAGCAGTGGAAAAAAGTTGAGAAAAAGTTTCAGTTTCTAATTTTAAACCCTCTATAGTTTGGTAATCATATTCTAACGAACATTGAATTACTTCTTTTGCTCTAAAAATTGCATTCGTTCCATTTGCTAAAATTGATTTTGCTAATTCTAAACAAGTTGTCATCAATTCAGTTTCAGAAGTTACTCTATTCACAAGACCAATTCTACTTGCCTCTTCAGCACTAATCTTGTTTGCCGATAGTATCAATTCCATTGCTCTGGATTCACCAACAAGTCTTGTAAGTCTTTGTGTGCCACCAAATCCTGGAATCAGACCCAACGAAACTTCTGGCATTCCAAGCTTAGCCTTTTCACTTGCAATACGAATGTTGCAGGATAGTGCTAGTTCTAGACCACCACCTAACGCAAAACCATTGATAGCAGCAATAGAAACAGTGTTACTTGTTTCCATTAGTCCGAAAACTTTATTTGCTTTTAAAGAATATTCTTTAGCTTCTTCGACTGAAAAATTCTTCATTTCAGAAATATCAGCACCTGCGACAAATGCTTTTCCTTCCCCAGTTATAACTGTAACTCTAGTTCCAGTCTTCATGACTTCATGATACACTAAGCCAAGTTCCGTTAGAAGATCATTGCTTAGAGCGTTTAATGTTTCTGGTTTATTGATGGTAATGATCCCAATACCATCTTTTTTTTCATACTTAATATACTTTAGTTCCATTCTTCCTCACTTAAGTTCAACAATCATGAACATTACATCATCATTGAATTCTTTATTCTCATTGAAAAGTAAAACTTCTTCTAGTATATGCTCTTTCAATTTTTCCAGTGAAGTCTCTGACTTTTTCTCATTCAAGATTGATACTAGTCCTTGTGATTCTAACATTCTACCGTCATTAGTCAGGTTTTCAACTAGACCATCTGTATAAATAAAAAATCTATCTCCTGGTTCATAAGTGAAATGAAAATTTTCTGCAACAGGGTCACAAATACTATAACCTAGTAGAGAACCTCTAGACTCTAATTCTTTAAATTCTTCGCCTTTTTTTTGGTATATTATATAAGGATGTCCACCGTTTGCAATATAGATCTCTTTAGTTTGAAAATTGATATATATATAAATCGCAGTCGCGTGTTGGCTATGAAAATCAAAGCTCATTTTTTTGTCTAGATAGTCTAAAAGTTGTTCGGGATTTACTTTATTCACATACGGAATTGTGGCAACCATAACCTTAATCATAGAAGCGACCATAGCCGATGCGATTCCATGTCCTGCAACATCAGTCATAAAAATTCCAACGTTACCTTCCCTGAGTTTTACAAAATCATAAAAATCTCCACCTAGATCAGTATGAGTTTTTCTGAATACAACGAATTCCATTCCGGGAATTTCAGCGAACTTAGGAAAGAGGGATTCTTGGATATTTCTTGCAAGAGTGAGGTCTCTAAGTGTAGATTTTTCTTGCGTAGCAGTTTTTCCATTTTCATGGTTTTTATATTTTTTATCAATCCATAGATAAATAAAAACCAAAACAAAATTCAATGTATTTAACACAAGAATCAATAAAATCTTAAGACCTATATAAGGAGTATAAAAAGTATCTAGCAATAAATAAGTTATCACTAAAAATGACAAAAAAGAAATAATGAGTATTATTTCCTTTTTCAAAAGTTGAACTCCATTAAATTAAATAGAATAAGTTTATTTGAGTTTACGAAAAAAAATATTTTAAAGAGTATCAAAAATTTATTTCTTTTCTTCTTTTTTACCGGGCAACATGCCTTTCACTTTTTCTTGAAATTCTTTATCCTTTGCTTTTTCTTTTGCCATCTCGATAAACTTTTTCCCCTCTTCAGACTCTGCTTTTTTTTTCAAAGCATCAATCACTGATGGTGATGTTGCTGGAGCATCAGAGCTCGTAGAGTTAGTTTCTTGAGTACTTGAACAACTCAAAAAGAAAATCAAAACTAGTATCAATAAAATTTTTTTCATGTATTTTGCCTCGTGAAAATTTAACCCATTGGATAAGATATATTTGCAGAAACTTGATTAATCTTGTCAAGGATTTCGTTAGATAGAATCAAGTCTTTTGCTTTCAAAGATTCAGTTAGTTGTTCGACTGTATTTGCCCCGACTAAGGTAGATGCAACAAATTCATGTTGCTTGCTCCAGGCTAGAGCCATTGCAACTACACTAATCCCAGCTTCTTTAGCTATCTTCATAAGCTCACCAGTAGAAGCTACAGTTTTCTCATTTAAAAATCTACTAGACTGTTTTTTTTGTCTATCAGCAAGTTTTGCATATCGAGTGAATCTAGCATTTTCGGGAATCTTATTTGTGTTGTACTTACCTGAAACTACTCCTCCCGCAAGTGGTGAATAAGGAAGAAGGCTAACTGATTCTCGCTTACAAATTTCTGCAAGTGAATCTTCGAATCTACGATTGAGAATGCTGAAGTTGTTTTGTATAGATTCATATCTAGCGAGTCTATTTTTTTCAGAAGCCCAAAGGCTTTTCATCAGTCCCCAAGGAGACTCATTGGAACAACCAATATAACGAACCTTTCCCGCATGAACTAGTTCTGAAAGTGCATAAAGAGTTTCTTCATATTGCATTTCAGGATCGGGCCAATGTGATTGGTATAAATCCACATAGTCAGTTCCAAGTCGTTTGAGTGAGCCTTCAATTGCTTTACGAATATTATGTTTATCTAATGCAGTTTTTCCATTTCTAACTGGTGGAGTAAACCAACCATGACCTGGTCCGCAAACTTTTGTAGCGATTAGGATGGAATCTCTTTTTTTTGTCTTTAACCATTTACCAACAATTTCTTCAGTTTTATGAACATATTTTTC
Source organism: Leptospiraceae bacterium (assembly GCA_033762425.1). GTDB lineage: Bacteria > Spirochaetota > Leptospiria > Leptospirales > Leptospiraceae > JANRLP01. Next base: position 4,903 of record JANRLP010000013.1, on the reverse strand, counting down.
ATCGGGAGGGACGGGATATACTTCAGCAGTATCAAAAAAATCGATCCCTTCATCAAAAGCTTTATCCATGATTTTGAAACTTGTTGCTTCATCTGCAGTGGAGCCAAAGGTCATTGTACCTAGACCAATTTCCGAAACAACCATTCCAGATTTCCCGATTCTTCTTTTTTTCATGAGAGCATCCTTAAATCATTCTCATTGCTAGTCTTGAAGAATAGGATTTTTTAGTCTATTCACTTTTTTGATGAGTAAGTGTATCTATATTTCGTTTCCATTGTTCAAAAGAAATTCTATCCACAGCACTTTTTTTTGTCCATTCACTAAACTCTTCTTCTTCCATATTCAAAAAATCATTTGGATCTTTTTCAAAAATACTAAGCGGAGAAAATTCTTTCCAATGACTGAAGATACCCTTTCTTTCTTGCTTCACTTTGTTCCAAGGACAAACTTCTTGACAAATATCACATCCATATATCCACTGATTTAATTTTTCTGATTCATCTTTATCAAAAACTTTTTTCTTATTTTCTATAGTAAGATAAGATATACATTTAGTTGCATCAATTTTGTAGGGTTCGAATAAAGCGTTAGTTGGACATGCATCCAAACAAGTTGTGCAAGTACCACATCTATCAGCAACAATGGAGTTATATTCCAAGACAAGATCAGTAAGAATGCAAGATAGAAAAAAGTAAGAACCAATCTCAGAATTAATAAGATTCGTATGTTTTCCAATCCAACCAAGCCCCGCTTCACGAGCTAAAACTTTTTCAGAGATTGGAAGACTATCTACACCTTGTCTAAAATGATGATTGGGAAAAGATGATTTTAAATAGTTTAGAACAGGTTTTACTTTTTTACGAATCACTTTATGATAGTCTTCACCAACAGCATAACGAGTAAAACGAAATGGAAATTTTTTTTTGATTAGTTCATATTCAGAGGAAATATAAACAACCCCTAGAACAATTACTGATTTAGGAACAAAGCCAAGGTTTTCAAAATTCAGCCTAATAGAATTTTGTTTGGGAAACCAAGACATCTCCCCATGTAGTCCACGTGAAATCCATTCTTCAATATTCGATTTATCTTGATCGGGTATCATAGCTTTGGTAATTCCAAAAAGCGAAAAGCCCAATTCAAAAATAATGGATTCTAATTCTTTATTTTCAATCACACGGAAAAACTATCTAATGCAGACTCAAGTGTTGTTGTTAAAATGGCACGTTTGTCTATGGAAAAAAATCTGAATACTGTATGGTTTTGTTTACTCACTACAACTCTAAGTTTTTGTTTCGTTTTTTGAAGTTCTAGAGCAGTGTTTAGAACAACTGCAAGACCAGAAGAATCTATTAGAGGTGCTTTACGCATATCCAAAATGATCTTTCTTTTTCCTTGAGATAAGAATTCTGCTATATGTTCTTTGAAACTGGGTGCTGAGTATAAATCAACATCACCTTCAACAATAATTATCTCTAGGTCTCTTTGTTGCTCTAGTTTAATTCTCACAGGTTCCAAATTCATAGTTAAGTATTAAATTGTAAATAAGAAATATTTTTACAAAGTAAACAATGATTTGGAACCTAGAGTTTTTCAAAAATTAAGGAGTGGGATGGATCACACTCATTGTTTTCCACTTACCACCTCTAAACCTCAAGAATAATACTAGATTAATCATGAAAGCATACACAGTTACTGACACCCAACTCAAAACAGGAGCATTTGGTAGATCTTTCATTAAAAATGTTGGCAATACAAATAAGGGCCAGGGCAAGGTAAGAGAAATGATGGAAACAAATCTTGTATCTCCCGCACCTTTTAATGCAAAGGAAGTATTCAAGAAAATACTATCGAGAGACGTAAATATTGCAACAAGTCTTAGCATGATGATTGCAAGGGATTGGGTCTCATTCCAAAGAGGAGCATTATCACTATTTTTAAACCAAGCAATAAAAAATTCTGGGATTACATAAAAACAAATTGCAACAATCCCCATATAAAAAACTGAAATTTTGATTCCACCATAAGTAGATGCTTCTGCTTCTTTAGGATTATTGTCTCCCATATGTTGTCCAACAAGAGTCATCACTGATTGTGCTACTCCCATGCTTGGAAGAATGGAAAGCATCATGATGGTAACTGCAATACTACTCGCAGCAAGGGCCGCATCCCCATTTTTCATTTTGCCCATAAGCATTAGAAAAATTGTGAATGCCATGCCTTCAAAAGCAAATTGCAAACCACTTGGAATTCCATACTTAAGAAATTGTTGAAGAAGTGGTAAGTCCAATTTCCAAGAAGACCGAATCTTATATAGAGTTTCATTTTCTTTGGTAAATAGAATTGCTAAGCCATAGATGGCAGCACCTAAGGTTGCAATAGAAGTTGCATAGCCCGCGCCAACAACTCCTAACTTTGGAAAACCCCAATTTCCAAAAATCAAGGTATAATCTAAAAATGCATTCAAGAGAAGTCCAACTAGATTGATTGTAGTGACAATCCTAGTTCTACCAAGCCCAGTGTAAAAACCGCTGATAGCTGCAACGAGAGCAGTAGGCAGTGCGGAAAAAGCAATGGAATTATAATAATCAACTTCTAGTGCTTGCACTTTTTCAGAGTGCCCTGCAAGTGCAAAAATATGATGGGAAAATAAATTTATACCCAGAAATAAAATTCCACCAATCACGCTTACATAAAAAGCCTGCCAGACACTGCCACCTATTTTTTCGTTTTCTTTAGCACCATAGTATTGTGCCACGAAAGCAATTACATATCCTGAAGTTTGTTGTAATAATGCCATAGGAACCCAAAATACTCCCATCACTCCCACTGCTGCTGCTAAGGCTTCTGTGGAAAGTTGTCCTAAGAATACTCTATCAATTGTGAGTTGAAGGTTCCAGAAACTATTAGCAATAATGAGAGGCCAAGCCATCACTAAAATTTTTTTGATTCTATTATTATTCTCAGACATAATACCACAATTTTTGTTTAGTAGTTTTTTTTCAATTCAATAATTACATATTATTCTTGATCGTCTATAGCTTCTCCTATCATTTGGGTTTAGCTTATTTTCATATATATCAAACTAATGTTCAAATTAAGTGATACGTTCTCAAAATTTAAATATAATTTTTTTATTTTTATACTCTTCTTGAATTTTCTTACTAAGTTCATATGAAACTAAAAATTTATGAATTTTCCTAAGATAAAGATTTGTAAAAAAATTTACTCCCATTTAACGATAGTATCGGTATTCAATATTAGTGCTTAAGAGATTAGAAAAACTGAATAATCTTTGTCAAATGATATTATTATTTTCTTCTGAAAGTGTAATGGCAATGTTTTCTTCTGGTGTAGACGTATTGTCATAGTAATTTTTTGTACTTGTTGTAAAATCATTTGACTAAAAACTGTAATTGAATCTAACTAGGACATACTATTAGGAAGGATCATTCAATGATGAATGATGCAGGATAGTGAAAGCAATTAATAATACTAGCATGAAACAAATTCCACTACTAAAGCTCATCCTCTCATTTATAATTCAATATTCTCGATTCTACATTGTAATTATATTCTTAATTGTACAATCTTCTTTATTAGCTGACAACGTAGAATGGGAAGCTGTTTTGGGTGCTGAGAGTTATCAATTTCAAGTTGTAGATGCGAAAGGAAAAGTTGTCCAAGAGAACAAGGATTTAAAGACAACACAGATTTCCTTAAATGAATTTCCTGTTGGGAAATATAAATACAAGATCGGCGTTGTTGACAAAAAAGGAAAAGTTGTTTATGGAGATTGGGTAGATTTTGATGTAAATGACAATACTTATAAATCGGATGGAAAAGAATCTCTAGTGCATTTAGAATGGGATGCAGTGCAAGATGCAAAAATTTACTTTGTAGAGATTGAAACTCCTTCTAAGAAATTAATAAAAGCTTTAAAAACAAAAACAAATCGAAAGGATTTAAAACTCAAAATCGGAAAATATCAGTACCGAACCTCTATTGAAAAAAACGGAAAAAAAATCTGGTCGGTATGGAAAGAACTTGAAGTAAAAAAACCAGAAGAGCCAAAAAAAAGTTGGTTAAGTTTTCGAGAGAATGTGCTTCTACGATCGGCGGTAATCCCCGGTTGGGGGCAGTGGTATAGAAAAGATTCTATATACAGAACATTTACATACCCTATTTTATATTCCATTTTAATTCCGATTTATTATGTAAATTTTCAATTCAATCATAACATAAAGAGTGAAAGTAGATCTAATGAAATATTGATGTTACAAAGTTTAAACTCAAATTCTGACGAATACACAGCTTTAGGATTGTATTCATATAATAGAGGAATCCAATTCAATAAAGATTTAGAGCAATCCTATCAGCTTGGGAACCAACTCGAAATTGTAATGTTAGGAGTTTATCTATTCAATCTAGTGGATGCTGGTTTTTTATATGATTATACAAAACACTCAAAAGGAACTGAACCAATCGTAAATTTTTTTAGTACTTCGAGATTAATGGGAAACGATAGTAAAGAAAATTTTTACGAAGTGAAAGTTAAATTTCAGTTTTGAGTTTTAATAGCAAGATAATCTGGTCTAATTCGTTTCTGAAGAGGTAATTCATGAAAATAAAACTCATTACAATCTTACTATTCTTCTGCACTTCCTGTAAACTTTACAATTCTGATAAAACCAAAATGGATCTAATGTTTTTCCTAAAGTTATATAACTTAAATTCTAGTTCTACTCCAATCGCACCATCAATTACCTATTCGTCAACTTCGAATACACTCACAAAATATTTGGCTACAAACCTGAAACCTACTGCCAACGGAAGCATCAGTTCTTGTAAGATTAGTCCCACCCTTCCAACTGGATTAACAATTGAGGATACAACTTGCGTA
>JANRLP010000012.1:0-10288 GCA_033762425.1 Leptospiraceae bacterium | reverse complement strand
AATACTGTATTCAATTCCTGTCATGCTGGGAGTATCATACGCCCGATCATTCAGAGAATAAGAGCGCGTCGGATAATTACGAAAAGCCACGCCAATCTTTGGATCGGGATAGGTAGTATCATGCTCTGCATTGGCACGTTTAGATTTTAATTCTGATTTTATAGATTGGATTTCAGGATGTGTTTCAATTAAATTATTTAAAACCATATCCAACTCTTCTGAGTAGACTACTGTTGTTAACTGAAAGATGAATAAAAATATGAATCGATTCATGTGATCCCTCCTTTGGGTAATAGAAATTCTTCTTAGATTAAAAATTTAAACAGTTTCTGGAAATAAAGTAGGTAAAAGATACCTATCCTTATTTCTTAAAACAGAATCAAATCAGAAGATGTGTGGTTTTAGTGAGAGAGATTTGAAATGGAGAAACTATGTTTTTATAGTGGAATAATAAATACTTATTTGATAAAAGTTGCAACGAGTAGGAAATATTCACAGGAGAATGAAAGACTAACTCTAGTCGAAGAGTGTCTTTTATTTCTTTACTAAAATCGAAAAATGAAATAGATTTTTTTTCTGGACAAGAACAATCCTTAGATGACTTCTCTTTCTTTTCTTGGCAATGTGATTTTTTTGCAACTGAAATATAGGCATTTTGAGAACAGCAAAAACTTTTATTGGTAATTAAATCTTTGCAATTGAAACAGTTTAAAATAGCAAAAATTAACAAAATTAAAGTTAAGTTTCTCACATCTACAGTATAATTTTTTATGACTATTAGTCAAGACTTTTTTTATTCAACTGACAGCAGTAAATTTATTTCAATAATAATTCTAAAATTTCTTGCTTTAATTACTAATTCCATTAAATTTAACATTGATATCGTTTTTCGATAGTATCTCTACTAATTTATGAACTTTTTTGAATGCAATTACTACCACTATATAATTTGATTATTAACACTAGTTACATTTACTGCCACCAAATTCGTTTTGTAAATTTTTTGCAAGTAGAACTTTTATCAATAGCAAAATACTCTAAATTTTCTTTTGAAGTTTTCAAGCCGTTTAATTGAAAATTTTTATTTTTATAGTAGACTGTTTAGTCTACTCTGAAATGTTTTCCTAGAGGTATAATACAAATGAATGTTAAAGAAGCAATATTGGGTAGAAAATCAGTTCGTAAATTTTTGCCTAAGGAAATTGAAAAAGATAAATTAATACGTGTTCTAGACTTGAGTAGAAGAGCACCAACTTGGAAAAATGCTCAAGCATATAAAATAGCAGTAGTAAGTGGTAAATTGAAAGAAGATATCACTAAGTCAATTCTAGAAGAGATTGAATCAGGGGAACAGGATAGACCCGATTTTCCTTACCAAACGTTTTACCCAAATTATATTAAAAAAAGAATGCTTGAACTTGGAGCAGCCTATTATGGGCACTTGAATGTTGATCGAAAAGATAAAGATAGAAGAAAAGAATTGCTCTTGGATAATTTTAGATTCTTTGGAGCACCAGTTGCGATTTTTTTACTAATGGAAAAAGGCATGGAGTATTGGCCCACATTAGATTTAGGGATACTACTTGGAACGATTTTACTCGCTGCAAGAGAAGAAGGTTTAGAAACAATCGCTCAAGCAAGTTTAGCATCATTTCCTGATATCATTCGTAAAAAACTAAACTTAGAACCAAATTGGTTAGTTGCAGTTGGTCTCTCTATAGGTTATTCAGACGATTCATCCTTAGAAAATAGCTTTCATTCTCCGAGAGTATCGTCTGATGAGATTATTCAGTTTTTTGAATAGTTAAAATCTACTCAGAACTAATTTTGTTTCTTCTTCTAAATAAGCATCTTGGGCATCGTCCCAATTTGCTACTTTAGTAACTATATTTGATGGATTAAAACCATTTTCTTCGATTTCATGTAAGATTTTTGGCATCCATTCAACTGATTTAACTCTGCCTAAATAGATTCTTGCACCAAAATTATATAACTCTAAAAAAGGAATGTTGAGTGAGTTTGTCCAAAAAATGGAAGCTGAACTGAAATAACCATCAACATCCAAAGACCTGAGTCCATAATCCCAAGCATTTTGGTTTCCCGAACAATCTGAAACAATTTGAAATCGCCTTTGATTTCTTTTAGCAGTTTTAGAGTTTTCAAAATTTATTTCCTCAACCTTAATTCCCATCTCTTCCACTTTTTTTAATCTAGTTTTATCTGAGTCCATAAAAAGAATATCTTCTGCGCCTAAATGTTTTGCAAATGCAGCGGTATATAGAGAAATGCTAGATGCTCTTCCTCCTAAAATGAGAATTGACTTTTTGGGATTCCCTATTAACTCCATCCCGACTAATTTCCATGCTTCCACTAAATTATCACTTAGGCTCGCAACAGTGATTAAATCAGTAGTCTCTTTTAATGGTACTAACATTTGTTTTGCATAAGGAATTAATAGTAAATCAGTGATAGCTCCTCCAAATTCTTTTCCACTTGTACCTAATCCAAAATTGGAACTGTGATCTACACTAGAACAAGATTTAGAAAGTCCCGACTTACAATGAATACATTCACCACATGAAATTTGAAATGCAATTGCTACTTTCTGTTTTTTATGAAAAATGTTTTGTAAATCCTCACTCACTTCCACTACTTCACCAACAAATTCATGTCCTATAGGAAAAGGTGCTCTAAATAGAGTTTCTCCTCTTAGCACGGGAAGATCTAGATCACATCTAGAGACTGCAAGAGGTTTTATTAAAGCTTGATTCATGGAATTGATTTTAGGTTCTGGAACCTCTCTCCATTCTATAGTATTTTTTTTGATGTATTCTAGTCTTTTCATAAAAATTAGTAGACCATTTAGTCTACTCTCCTAAATGATATAGTTTTATAGTAGACAAAATAGTCTACTATAAAATAAATAATTCATGTCTAAAAAAAATCAATCTACTCCTAGAGAAAGAATTTTAGAAACTGCTTCTAATCTATTTTATTCACAAGGCTTTGAGGGAACGGGAGTAAATCAGATTATTCAAGAGTCAAATTCATTCAAAAAAAGTTTTTATACTTATTTTTCTGATAAAAATGAATTAGGTTTAGAGTATCTAGCGATTCAAGAAAAAGAATTGATTCAGCTAATTTTAAAAATGATCAATAAGTATGAAACTTATAACGAATTCGTAAAGGCTTGGGTAAAATTTCATTCTAAAAAAATGACTTCTAGTAAATATAGAGGTTGTCCATTTGCTCTTTTTTCCAATCAATCCATCAAAAACAAAGAAATATTTGAGAACAAAATTCAAGAGATTTTTAAAAATTGGCAATCAATTCTTGTGGACTATATAGATACTCTCAAGAAACGAAATCAATTTTCTAAAAAAATCGAATCTGAACTAGTTGTTAAGAAAATGATTCTATATTATGAGGGAGCACAACAAAGTTTTTTTATGACTAAGGATTTGAGTTTTATAAAACTCTTAGAGGAACAGTTATTACTTTTAAATAAACGTTAGTTGGATGTAATAAAAAATCATTGAAATAATTTCTAATTTCCTTCTGTAAAACTAATAATCTTAATTGCTAAGCTGAAAAAATTTTCTTATCATGAAAAAAAATTCTACTTAATAGGAAAAACTAGAAGGTTTTATCCCCTATATAAATATGAGCCCTACTGTTTTATTCAACTTGGTACAAACAAATGATTTAAACAGTGTTGTAAAAGTAAATTTCTTCACAAGTAACCATCTCTAAGACAAGAAAACAAATCTCATTTAAATTCGTTTTTTTTCGAAAATGATCCATATACTAAAATTTGTGTTAGAATAATATAAAAATAGTTGCACTAGCAACCATATCTATAATAATGGATGTAGAGGTAATTAAAAATGGAAAAAATAATTTTAACACTTTTTTTCTTGATTTCACAAACAATATCAGCAGAATCAATTGAATTTTCTAAAGAAAGTTTTGCAAAAGCTAAATCTGAAGGAAAAACAATAGTCTTAGATGTTTATGCATGGTGGTGTCCTGTTTGTAATATACAAAAATCTAGACTTGATTCAATTTTAAACGAAGAAAAGATGTTTAAAGATTTTGTTTACTATAAAATCAATAATTCTGATAGTTTGTCAAAACAAGAACTAGACGTAACTAGTAGGGGTACTCTGATAATCTATAAAGGACAAACTGAAGTTAATAGATTGGTTCTTGAAGCAGATAAAGAAAAGATTCTTCAATTTCTAAAAAAAGGTCTATAAATGGAAATTTATTTCTATTCATTTCTAGCCGGGTTAATAGGTACATTTTCACCATGTGTGATTCCTGTGATTCCAATAGTGATTACTTCATCTCTAAATGTTAGTAAAATTGGACCTATCTATCTTTTTATTGGAATGATACTGTCATTCACTGTTTTCGGATTCTTAGTCGCTAGAATAGGAAATGAAATAAATATTTTTCAAGAGGATGTCTCACAAATATCCTCTTCTTTAATGATTCTATTTGGATTGATGTTAGTGTTTGAATTTCATTTCTTAAAAGAAAGACTTTCGATAATATCCAATTCATTTTCAAAAATTTTTGATTCATTAGATCACAAAAAAAGTCTATCCCAATTTTATTTAGGACTTTTGCTCGGAGGAATTTGGAGTCCATGTACTGGTCCAAGTTTAGGTGTTGCCATAAGCCTTGCTAGTTCGCAGAAAGAATCAATAAAATCATTAATCATTATGTTAGTCTATGCAATTGGTTCAGGAATACCAATACTGATTATTGCGTATGGAATGAGAAATTATTTTAAAAGAAATCTTTCCAATCTTACATCAATTTCAGAAAAAATAAAAAAAATCTTTGGAATAATCATTTTAGTATCAGGAATAATAATCTTTTCTCATTTAGATAAATATTTTGAATATTTATTAATACAATATCTGCCTGATTCATATTTACAAATACTAACTAAATGGTAATTTTCTACCGAGAATTTTAAATCCCTGCTGTAAAGATTCCTCTTTTTAAGAAAAAAATTTCTTTCCAAAGTGAAGAGAGCAATAGTTCTTTTTGCTTTTCTACATTCAAGTTTTGGCTATTTCTATTCAAATAGATCAAAGTCTTTCGAACCATTGCTTCTAAATAGGGATATTCTTTTAGAATTTCTAAGATAGCATCGATCTCAGTTACATCTTGAATATCTTGTGTTATCTCTTCTAGTTTTTTTTGAAATGATTCAATCTCTTCTAAGATTTGTTTTTTTATATCAATTGAAGTAATCTCTTTTTTTCCGGAAGCCTTCCACTCAGGAAAATCTTTCCAAAAGAATTCATGCTTTTCTGTTAAATCAATAATTTTTTGAGCTTCTTCCAAATTCAAACTAGCAATTCCTTCTATCTTTGCACCTTTATTGCTAATATTATACACCTCAATACTGATTGATTTGATAGATTCCTCAAACCAATTTCTATATACTGATAAAACATAATCTGTAAGAACGGTTCCACCATCACTGGACTCTACATATTTTGTTTCTCTTTTTCGAACGATTACTTCATTGATTTTTTCTAGACTTTGTTTTCTATTAACTAAAGTTAACCATTTTTCATTATGATGTGTTCCCGTGGAGTGTATCTCTCTACCAGTATAGGCTAGGTCCTGCCCAACTAAAAAAATCTTTTGAAATCCTAAATTCTTCAACAAATCAAAAGCACTAGTAGCCACACTTCCTCCTGATTGAACATCCCCAACATTACCAATCCATTTTTCTGAGGTTTCTCCACCTGCTGTCGCGAGACGAAAGGGTTTGCCACTAGCGTCCACCAAGAATTTAGCAGTTTGGCTAAAAATGATTGACTTAAACTTCAGTGATCGAATTAGTCTAGGTGAAGTAACTAGATCAGCAAATAGAGGGATTTCGCTTAACGTTTCTCCCATAAAATGAAAATAGGAATTCGTTTGAGCATCAAGAGTCATAACCCCATCGGGGATAACTCCAAATTTTAGTAATACCTTGATCGAAGTATCACAAGAGAATACAAAAAGTTTTTCTCTATTTGTTTTTATCCATTCAACCTGTGATCTAAGACTTGGTCCTGCAGAAACTAAAACTGCAACTCGACCTACAAACCCATTCCAAAGATCAGATACCTTAAACCGATTGCTATTTAATTTAAATTCAATTGTATTTGAAATTGTATTCTTTACCCAAAGTCTTTCAAACTCAAAGCGTGTAAGTAAGTCACTCATCTTAGAAGAAAATAATTTTCCAAATTTCTCTTCGATGGATTGATAGTACTCAGGATTTTTTTGTATGTTGCTTTGGTTCTTAAATATTTTTATTCCTGTGATTCTTTCAATTGGTAATGATTCTAAGTACGTCCATAATAGTTCAATATGAAGTTCACTAGAAAATATATGCCTTCCTTGTTTATCCAAAATTCCAAATAAAAATTCTTCTAAGAGTAATTCTGGGACTTCAGGATGTTCATCGATTAGAATTACGATCTGCCCATCTCTAAGTGAATCTGAAACTAATTTAGGTAGATGAGGATTGCCAAGCCCTAGAATCAGAATGATATCATTTCTAGAAATTTTTTTTTCGCTTATCAATCTTTCAGCTTGTTTCTTGGGAGAAATCTTACTTGCAAGGGCAGTGGATTCAAACTCAATGTAAAACTCATTTGGCTCCCTAGCTTTTTGTAATTTTAAATTTGGATTCGTTTTTCCAATATAAGTCTGTAGATAGGGCTTTCTTTGTACTAGTTCTAGCCATAATTCTGTAATTTTTTTTTGTGACATAATTAGTTCTTGCAAGTTCTAAGGTTTTCGGTGTATAGGTTAAAGCAACTAAATAAAAAATCAATCCATTAGGATTGTTGGATGAGTATGTTTCTAAAGAGCTTGCATGTTGTGGGTTTTAAAACATTCGCTGACGAGACTGAGATTCAATTTGACCCTGGGTTCACAGCTGTAGTCGGACCGAATGGGTCGGGAAAATCAAATATCGTTGATGCGATCAAATGGGTTTTAGGTGAAAAATCTGCTAAGAATATTCGTGGAGAAAAAATGGAAGATGTAATCTTTCATGGATCCGAAAATCGTGAGGCAAGTGGATTTGCTGAGGTTTCCGTAAATATTGATAACTCAGCAAAACTTTTCAAAATTGATTTCCCTACTGTCAAAATCACAAGAAGAATTTTTCCCGACCTAAACAATGAATACTTCATCAATAACACTCGTGTTCTCAGAAAAGATGTAGAAAAACTTTTGTTAGATACAGGAGTAGGAAAATCCACATATTCCATCATGGAACAAGGTAGAGTGGAAGCAATTTTGAATTCTAAGCCTGAAGACAGAAGAGCAATCTTTGATGAAGCGGCGGGTGTATCCAGATTCAAACTAGATAGACTAGAGACTGAAAAAAAACTTGAGTTCACTACCCAAAACCTGCAACGAATTGCTGACATCATGCATACAATGGAGAGAGAACTTGAGACTAAAGAGAAACAAGCTGAACGTGCCAAAAAATATTTCTCACTCAAAAATGATTTAGCTAATGCAGACAAAAGCCTAAGATACTTAAAATGGAAAAGCATTCGCAATAGACTGAATAAAGCTGATTTAGAACTTTCAGAAGTTAAGGCTAAACATGAAATCATCCAAGCAAAGATTGGTGAAGATGCAAATCGTCTAGATGAACTGGAAAGAGAAAAGTATTCAGTAGAAGATAAAATCAAAAGTATAGATAAACAACTTGTGGATTTTATTTCTAAGAAAGAAATATTGAAAGAAAAAGTTGATAAGAATAAATCTATAATCTATGAATATGAAACTAGAATCTCAGAGTTAAAAGTTTCCCTTGAGTCTGATAGAACAAGAGCAGATAGATTTGATGCTGAAATTTCTGAACTGAAGAACTTAGTTCAGTCAAGTCTAGAAAATCGAAAGATCACTGAATCCTCAATCCATAAATTTCTTGAACAAAGAAAAGATTTCGAAATAGAACAAGAAAATCTTTTCAAAGAAATTAAGTCCCTTGAATTCAGCATCCAAGAAAATGAAAAGACTTTAACAACCTTGAAGACTGATCTAAAAGAAATTATTGTTGGACTAATCAATCAAATAGAATCCAGAAAACGTGAATCTGAAAAAACTGAGTCTGAAAGAAATGAACTCAAAAAATATCTTCTGGAAACACTTGAAGATTGGATCTTAAAATCAGAGAATTCTAATCCAATTATTCCAAATTTTGTTGAATACCAACATAACCTAACTCAGTTTCTTCAAATGGAAGATGTTTTCAGAGACATCCTATTTGATAAAGATGGTATGTTATCTCATAAAGAAGCATTAGATTCTAAAATGGAAGAACTAGTATTGTTAAACGACTCATACCAGATGAATATTCGTGAAAAGAATAAAAGAATTGAAGAAACCAGAGTTCTTTTAGAAGAAAATAAAGAAGAGGTCTATAATTTAGAAAAACTTGTTTTAGAAATAAATTCTAAAATTAATTCTACTCAAGAAAATTTAGAAAAAACTCATCTTCTAAAAAAAGAAACTGAAGAGAGAATCTTTACTCTTTCCAATAATATTGATTCTATTGCGAATAAGAAAACACAATATGAACAAGAAGTGAATTCTCTGGAAGAAGAAATCAATGCTTCTTATTCAGAGTTTTTAAATATCAGTAAGGTTTTAGAAACTGAAAAACTGGAACTCACGAAAATTCTAGAAAAGATACAAGAACTAAAATCAATTACAGGAAGAGATAGTGAAGAATACAAGAGTTTGATTCCGCAAATGTCTGAGCTAGACAGAAAGACTTCGGGGTTAAAGGTTCAACTAGACAATTTTAATGAAGAGTTGTACAATGACTATTCCTTGACGGAAAAAGAATTAGAGGAAGAGCATTCTAGCAAAACACTAAAACAAGAAGCTCTCGAATCTAGACTTAGAGAAGTGAAATCTGAGATTCAACTACTAGGTTCTATCAATCCACTTGCAATTGAAGAACACAAAAACATCAAAGAAATTTATGACCATCATAAATCCCAAAAAGAAGATATTGAAAGAAGTAAGAATGATATAGAAAAGGTTTTGAAAGACATCAATTCTGAGTCTGAGAAAATATTTTTGGAAACCTTTGAAAAAATCCAAATGAATTTTCAAGAAACATTCTCAACTCTATTTAATGGTGGTAAGGCAAGTCTTGAACTCACTGATAAATCGGATCTAACGAACTCAGGTGTAGAAATCATTGCAGAACCACCGGGAAAACATGTTCAGAATCTAAAACTACTTTCTGGTGGGGAAAAATCCCTAACAGTGATTGCTCTTCTTTTTGCGATTTATATGGTTCGTCCTTCCCCATTTTGTTTTCTAGATGAGATTGATGCAGCATTGGATGAGGTGAATAAAGTAAGGTTTTGCCAAATTCTTGATAAGTTTAAAAATACTACTCAGTTCATTGTTGTAACTCATGCACCACCAACCATATCGCGAGCCAATACTATTTTTGGTGTTACAAGTGAAGAACCAGGTATATCTAAAGTCATATCTTTGAAAATGGAAGAAGCAAAACAATTATCCAAAAAATTGCAGGCGGCAGTATGAGTTTACCAAAAAGAAATGAAGAGTCTGAAGAAATGTTTCACAAAGAAATGCGTGCTCTTAGAATTCCTGAAGGAATAGGAATCCAAATTCCCCCACCTTCTTTTGGTTGGTTGAGAGGGGAATTTTGGAGTTATACTTCCAGAAAAGAACTATCGGTTCGATTTCCTGTATTTGAGGAAGAGCTAAATCCACTTGGGAACATGCAAGGCGGGGTAATTGCTGCTGCATTTGATAATACTTTTGGACCTCTTTCCTTTCTTTGTGCCAAAGGACCTGCTGTTACACTAGATATGAACCAGCAGTATGTACGTGGTATTCGATCAGGTGATTATTTATATATAACTGCAAAATTGGTGAACTATTCTCCTTATAGTATGTATATGACTGCGGAAGCATGCAACTCTAAAGGAAAACCTGTTGCTAGTGCAGGCACAAATTCCTTGATACTAAAAAGAGTTTGAAATAAAAAAGTTTATAACCTACAAGAAGGATTAATCCCTTTCAATTTAGATGCATTAGAGATTTCTATTGCTTGCTGCATCTTATCTTCTAGATTTTTGATTCTAGATTCATCAGAAGGATGCGTAGAGAATAGTTTAGCAGATTGAGACTTTGAAATTAAAGCAAACTTTTTCCAGAATTGAATACTCTGCCTAGGATCAAATCCTGCTTTTGACAT
>JANRLP010000011.1:0-8515 GCA_033762425.1 Leptospiraceae bacterium | reverse complement strand
CAAGGGAAGAAAATAGTTTATCTTTAGGAATATTCTCAGAGAAAAGTTCATATACAAAACTTCTAAGAGTTTTTAGGAAATCTTCTTGACCAAGGGAAGGATAATGATACTTCGCAAGATGAAATCTATCATTCAATAGAGTTCGATTTTCTGAGAAAAATTCTTTTAAGTATTCTTCCATTTTGCCCAGTTTAGATAATTCGTATAACGTTGGTGAAGATACTTTAATTTCAGTATATCATCAAAATTATGCCCATATACTTTTTTTCCCTCAGATAGAGTTTGCATGATAGCTTCAATTTTTTTAAGTCTAGTCTCAGTTTCTCGAACCCCTAAACCTTCTAGACCAGATTTGAACTCTGTTTCTAGTTGATAGATTGGATCTTTTGTATCAAGCTCTAGCCTGTTATATTCTTCACAGGAAAGATCAAAAATTTTTCGAATCCAACTAATCTTATCTGTTTTATAAACTGCATTGGATGGACTTTCAAAGAAAGGTGAGTCAGTGTTCTGGACAAGTTTATCATGAAGCACAAACGGTAGAGTGTGTCTAATATCTTCAAGACTAACTATTTTTTCACCTCGAAAATATGTGAGTGCTTTCATATAATTTAGACAAGTCATCATCGCACGAACAGAAAGTCCATTTTGGGTTTGGCTACCAATATCCTTTCCCTTGTCTTTTCCTGTTTCAGTCATTGCAATTGTTCTATAATCAATTCCTGAGAGTTTCAAAGTATCTTTTGTTTTATATTCAATTTGTTCAGCAGCGAGTTCAGAGAATTCAAACTGGGAAGCAAAGAATTCTACTCTTCTGAGTAGTTCTTCAGGAACCTCAATTTCCAAAATTTCATCATTGATTCTATCTAACTCTTCGGGAGAAAATACAATTTCTTTTGGAACAACTTCTTCAGGTCGAATCTTGTTTTCAATCCTTTCCAAGAGTTCTCTAAGAAAACGTGTGTTGAAATGAAGTGCAGGAACTACGATATCAATTCTATCCTTAAATGCTTCAATCACTTGATAGGTTCCACCTCCCGCATCATCATTAGCAGTAAGATACCAAGCTGCTTCGGGACATTCATAGATTTGATCAAGAATTTCAGCATAGTTATCTGCAAGCACAGTGAGTAACGCTGATTGTGTTCTTGTGGGAATACGGTTATATTCATCAATGATCTTTACTCTCATTCCTAACCATTTTCGCCAAGCAATCTTGATATCTTCCATGTTCTTAGCATTTACAAGATCAGATGGAAGTGGATTGCCTAATAAATCGGAAACAGTCATCTGAGGTTGTCCATGTTGGATCGCACGTTTAATTTCTTTAGTTGTGTAACCCGCAAGCACTCCCATTAAAATGGCACTTGCAGTCTTACCCCTACCAGGTCCACCCACTAGCAAACAACGTTTACGAACAGCTAACGTTAATAAAGGAAATAGTACATAACTAGAATAACTTTGGTCTGAAGGAAAGTTTACTTTAGAACGAGAGTCTCCAATCGGAAAGCTATGAAAAGCACCTTTATGATACTCAATATCATAATAGGGACTTATGATTGCGTTATTGGTAATCCAGAAATAGGCTTTTCTAAGTTTATCATCTAGCTCTAGATCAGAATTAGTTTGTTTTGCAGAATCATCTTCCACAGGACCTGAGAAAAAATCCATCGCATCAAACTTTTTATTCTTCTTATTTGATAATGGTCTAGTGGGAGATTCTGAAACTTTGGAAAAACTTGACTTCAAATTCATAGGGCATTAGAAAATTGGATTTTGATTTTTTCGCAAGTACATTTTTTTAAGAAATTAATTTTTATTCATCTAATAAACAATCTTTCGAATACTATGATTGAACCTGTCTGAGAAATAAAGGGAAAGTCCATCTGTAGTGATAGAGGTATCACAAGGAGTTGGAGTGTTGCAAAACTGTGCAGTACCAATTGCACCATCTACATAACCATTACTCTGGTCAATAAATGTTGTCACAGAATAAGGACTTGTTTTAAGAATTTTTTTAAATCTCTTTCCCGAACCTTCTAGTACATAAATGAATGTACCATCAATTGTAATTCCATATGGTTCATTCAAAATTGCACTTGTTCCTGAAGCACTATCTAGGTTTCCTGCAGAACCTGTTCCTGCGATAGTTGTTACTATACCGGTGGAAATTTCAATCACTTTGATTTGATGTGAACTGGAATCAGCAACATAGACGTTAGTTCCATCGGTAGCAATTCCATTAGGAGAATTGAATCCAGAGGCTAACGTAGAAATAGTTCCTGTTGCGATCACAATTTGTTTGATCTTGTTATTACTTCTATCTGTAATAAATAAGTTATTCCCATCAGTTGTGAGATAAGTAGGTCCATTCAATCTTGCACTAGCACAAGCACCATCTATATCACCTGTGACACCTGATGTCCCACAAATAACAGAGACATTCCCAGTATTAATGTTCACTTGGTATATGATATGAAGAGAAAAACTTGTTACATAAACGTTAGTTCCATCTGTAGCAATTCCATGAGGGTTGATTACATCTGCTAAAGTAGAAACGGAACCATTGCTCAAAGATACAACTCTTACCTTATTATTAAATATATCTGCAATAAAAAGTCTTTGTCCATCAGTTGTTAAAGCAATAGGCTCATTAAACCTTGCATCACTTGCATTACCATCAACATAACCATTCAAAACTGTTGGTGGAAAACTTCCAGAAATTGTACTAATGCCTTGAAAGGATTGAGAAAGAGTTGGTGGATTAGAAGTAGCAAAAATAGTTCCATTATATAGGGAACCTGAAACACATTCAATTTGGATTTGATAGTGTGAGTTTAATGTACCAAAGGGAGAATTTACAAATGCACAAGTTGTATTATTCGCTTGAGAAGTAATGGAAACTGAAAAATAACTTCCTGCACTCAATGTTTCCGAAAAAGTATCTTCTCCATTCTCAGTTAAAACAAGTGTTATGGATGAATTTAACCTTAGTGAAAGATTTCCTGAAACAAATCCTGTGAGTTTGGTTCTTACAAAAAATAAATCTGTTCTATCTATATCAATATTCTTTAAGGAAATAGTTCTAGATTCTAAGTTCTGAAAGGCTACATCCTCGCTACTCACAGAAATCAAAACTTGATAATCAGTATCCCCCGACACACCAACAGTTCCCCTACTTCCAGAAACTTTAACAGTTTTATCAGTATTCCAATTGTTAGAATTAAACTGAACTAATTTTCCTCCTGCACAAGTAACATCATCAATCAAATCAGATGATTGAATTAAGTTTCCACCACTTGTAATGTTTGACGATATTAAGCATAAATTTACAATCGAACTAGGAGATTTGTCCAAATGAATCGTAAATGTAGCAATACTTCCAAACTCATTTGTTGGTCTATTAGGATTACCTAATATTAATGCTCCCTTAGTAATGGGAATTGATTGTTGAGTTGAGAATAGAAATCTAATGGAAAAATTTTTCTTAAAATTGCAGCCAAATAAAAATAGAATTATTAATAATAAAACTCTCATTTATCATAGTTACAATAATATTTCTACTTTCATCCCTCGATACTATTCATAAACGGAGCCATTTTTTCTAGCATGATTCTTTTATTATCCCCAGATTGGATGGAAAGTAGTCCTCTAATGATTGCATTTCTTCTTTTAGTAACTTCGATGGAAAAAGATTTTATCTTATTGGATAGTGGTAAAAAGATCAAGTTAGCAAATGCAATTCCATAGAATGTAGCAATAAAAGCAGTCGCAATTCCTTTGCCCAGAGCATCAGTTCCTGCACCTAAATTTTCGAGTACATGTACTAATCCCATCACAGTACCAATGATACCAATCGTTGGACTAAATCCACCCGCAGTTTCTAAAACCTTAGCAGCATTTTCTTCATTCTCAGACTTTTCCTCGGACCACTCAAATAGTATTTCTTCAACTGTGATTGGATCGGTTCCATCTACAATGAGCCTAAGTCCTTTTTGGACTAGTTCATCATTGATTCCTTCTATTTCATCTTCCAAAGAAAGAAGTCCATCTCTTCTAGTTTTTTCTAATAAGGAGAGAAAAGTGGGAATGAGCTCAATTTCTTTTTCATTTCTAAAAATTTTTCCGAGGGTAGCAAGTAGAAACTCAAGCTGAAGATTGGAAAAGCTAGCAATGGTTGCACCTATCGTTCCTCCTAAGATTAAAAATATTGCTGAAAATTTGAAGAAAGAACTAAGACTAGCACCTTCTAAAAAAATAGCAATAAACACTGAGATAAATGCAATGAATAATCCTATATATGTAATCACTGTTCTTTTTCCTCGTCTTCTTTTTTATTATTATTCGATGGTGCATAGTAAATTCTAGCAGTTGTTTCTCTAATGAAGTTTAAATCAGAATTAAGCTTTTTCCAAACCTGTTTCCTTGTGGTTTTAGCAAGTTCTGATTTAATTATTTCCTCAGCCACAGAAAATTTTTGTTCTTCAATTAATAATTTGACTTTTTCTATTTTCAAAGTTTCTTTTTCTTCTTCAGGACTTAATATTTCTAGATCATTTAAAATTTTTGTGGCTTGTGTAAATTCCTTTTTCACAAGATAAATAGGAAATATTTTTTTTAAGACTGAAGATTTATATGTCGGATTTTCTGAAAGTATATGCATCAATGGAAGATGAATCTCTTCTGGAGTTATATTTGAAATTGAATTAAAAGCAATTTCTGAAAGTTCTATATCCATTGGTCTAAATTTTAGAGCAGTACTAGTAAGTTCTAAGGATTTAAAGTAATTTTTAGATGTGTAGAAATAGTTTGCATATAGTTTATAGGATTGATAAAACTCTTTCACAGTTTCTTCTGACTTAAAGATGATTTCAGATGACGCATAACGTTTGATTGTCTCCAGAGTTTGGGTAATTTCATCAATTGATTTAGCACTTTTAAGTTTTGTTTGTAAAAATTCATCACTCCAACCCTCAACTTTTTTGGAAAGACCCATAGATTCAATAGTAGCTAGGCTTGCTGCAGTTGTATATACTCTAAAAAGTGGGTATTCTTTTTTAATCAAAGAAATATCTGTTACTGAAATTTCAGGATCGGTTGTTGGAACAAAAACTAAAAATGGGTAGGAATTCTTATCTAGATATCTAATGTAAGTTAATACAAGTTTTTCTTTTTTAGAGTTTCCTAGCACCATAATCTTATTCTTGAAGTTAGTTCTTTTGGGTAACTTTGAAGAATTCTCAAAAGGTAAATCAGTATTAAAATAAACAAAATTTTCACTATCAAACGAATAAGGGAAAAAAGTAAATGGGATTGGTCTTTGCAAATTCTTAATTTCATCTACTAAAGTAAAGTTAGTTGGAATTGGAGAAAAAAAATAAACTAGTCCAAGATAAGAAATTGAAAGTGTAATCGCTTTGTGAAGATTTCCAAGCTTTAATGCAAAGATCAAGGGAAGCCAGACTAGATTTGCCAGTACAAGCAAGAAGGAATAAAGATATTCAGCTCGTGTAAATTTTAAGTGTAGCTGATAACAAATAAATGCAATAGTTAGTCCTGAGAAAAAAGAAACCATAAGCATTCTCTTTTCAAAATGTTTTGGTCTAAGAAGTGTAAGCAATCCAAAATCTAGAAAAAAAATCGGAATATGAAGTACATCAAAATTAGATTGATTGATTGTTAGAAGAAGATTTACTAATATTAAAATTCTTGCAACAATGAAAATAAGTCTAACCTTCGACTTTAGAATTTGAGAATGATAGATTAGGTTACAAAATAAAAGACCACTTCCACAAGAAAGAAAAATTGAGTCAGGACTTTCTTTAGCTTGGTAGTAGTATAATAAAAAATGAGAAATTGTTAGGGATAAAGTTGTATAAAAATAGAGATCAGTGATTGGATGATTATAGTTAATACTTTTACTAATGATTTCTTTTGGATTGATGGTAGCTCTAGTACAAAGTTCTAGAATGATAATAGAAAGTATGGGAATAAAAAAACTAAGTGAGGATGTTTTTTGAAATCCAATACTACTCAAAAAAATGATTGAGGTAGCAGTTCCCGAAAGAAAAGACCAAAGTCTTTTTCGTTTCAATGTGGATAAAAAATAACCAAAAACAAGTGAATCAAGAAAAGTATAGAATTGAAATTCGCTAGTATGAAATATATAATCCACTTGAAGAACACTAGAAGAAAAAAATACAAGTAGAACAAGTTCAGAAATTAATAAAAGGATAAGTGCAAGCTCAAAAAAATTCTGTAGGGATTTTGTCAGAGTGCGTTTTAATAAGAAACCAAGAACCAGACCAAATGAAATTACCAACTTAAACGCTAGAAACGTAGAGTCTTCGTATTCTACTTCTTTAATCTCTGAATAGATTTGCCTTCCAAAAAGGGAGAACAAAAAACCTAAAATAAAACAGAATAGAATGTTCAAACTAAAATGCATTAGATTGAAACTAGGCTTTTCTTCTTCTAATTCTTTATATATATTCATGACTCAAGTACAAAAACCCTTCAAAGAGTCCTTTTTCGAGGTAACCCTTATTTATAAATTCAAGAAATCCTTATTTTAATTAAATCGTTTCAATTCTCTATCAACAAAATATTTCCATACTTTATGAAAATTCGCTTTAATTAATTTTGCAGGAACGTCATTCATGAAAACGAAAAAATTCATCAAAAAAAAGATTTTGATTGATTGAATTTAGCCAATAAATTCCAAAATACCTTTTAGGCTTTTTTCTTCAAGCTGTAATCAGGAGTCATCATGAGTAAACCCCCACTTCCACTTAGCAAACAGGTTGCCTACGCAATCGGTCAACTTGGTTGGTCGATTTTAATAAACATTATTGGAACTTGGTTAGTATATTTTTATCTACCACCCAAAGATGCTGGAATCCCAATTTTAATCTATGATGCAGCAATACTAGTAATATTCAATGTGATAGGGATAGTTTCTGCAGTGGGAAGGCTTTGGGATGCAATCACTGATCCATTCATTGCTAATTTAAGCGACCGATGGGATTCAAAATGGGGAAGAAGGATTCCGTTTCTAGCAGCAGGTGGTTTTCCCGCAGCAGTTTTCTGTCTATTCGTTTTTTTACCCCCCGATAAATCCTCATCTACTCTAAACCTAGTTTGGATGATAGCAGCTTTATTTTTATTCTATCTTTTCTTAACAGTATATCTTACACCCTATAATGCACTTATCCCTGAACTTGGTAGAACTCCTGAAGAGAGATTAAACATTTCAACTTATATTTCAGTTACTTATTTTCTTGGGATTGCCATTGCTAGTTTTGCTCCTGGTCTTTGGAATAGACTTTTATCAGAACCAAGTCTAGGTCTTTCCAAGGTACAGGCAATTCAGATAACACTGGGAATCTTCTGTTTTTTTGCTGCCATATGTATGTATTTCCCAGTGTTTGCAATTGATGAAAAAAAATATTGTGAATCTGAACCATCAGATGTTCCACTCAAAGAAGCTATGATTCTTACATTTAAGAATAAAAGTTTTCTTTATTTCACACTTTCTGATCTATCCTACTTCATGAGTGTAACCATTCTACAAACAGGACTCATTTATTATATTACTGTTCTACTAAGCCAGCAAGAAAATTTACAAGGGGAGCTAATGACTGTATTAGGGGTTGTGTCCTTCATACTCTACCCTGTCGTAAACTCACTTGCAAAAAGAGTTGGAAAGAAACCTCTAGTGATTTTAGGATTCAGTGTGTTCTTCTTACTATTCATCTTTATATACTTCCTTGGTGATGGACTTCCCATTCCTAAGATCATCCAATCGTATATGATAGTTATAACTGCTGCAATACCAATGGCTATATTAGGAATTTTGCCTAACGCAATACTTGCAGATATTGCTGAACTAGATGCATATAAAACTGGGTCTAGAAGAGAAGGTTTATTTTATGCAGCAAGGACTTTGATGTCTAAATTAGGACAGACAATCGCGATATTGATTTTCTCAAGTCTATTGTTATTTGGAAGAGATGCAACTAATCCAATGGGAATTAGACTCACAGGTCCTGTTTCTGCATTTTTTTGTTTCTTAGCTATTGTGATTTTTCTCAAATATAAGGAAAAAGAAACTTTAGAAGAGATTGAAAGATATAAGTCACGTTAAATCGTGGTTATATCGATAAACAATTTTTAAAAAGTTTGGCTAAAATAGTTATATTTTGGTCTAATATATGGAGGAAGCTTTGAGATATAAAATAGAAACAAACAAACTCAAGAATGGTTATATTGAAGCAAAGCTTATCGACACTATGACCAATCATCCGATAGAGTTTAGGATTTGCGACTCTGATCAATATGTTCAAGAACAAATCTTAGATTGGCAGAAAAGGTTTCGGTTGAATGAGCCGAAAGAAGATGCTACTGCTTGATTTTAAAGTTCAAGCAGTTCTACTTCTTTTCTGTTTAATCACTTGCACAACACAAAAAAGAAAATTTTATTCAAACTACTTCAATCCTGATTTTCAATGCTCTT
>JANRLP010000010.1:0-41242 GCA_033762425.1 Leptospiraceae bacterium | reverse complement strand
CAATGATTTCTTCGTAGCACAAGGTTTAGTAAATATCTTATATCTAAGAAATTCTATTCGTGAAAATTGGTGAACCGCCGTGTACCGAACGGTATGCACGGTGGTGTGAGAGGACGGGGTCACACCCCTCCTACTCGATAGAGGAAAGCCCGGCTGTCGCCATAAAATTTTTTAGTGTTATGGAGCACATTTGTAATTATTTCTATATTTTCTTCTTACATCGACACACGATAATCTAATTCCCTGATTTATCTTTGAGTAATTTTTCTGAGAGAAATCTTGCACAAAACCCACCTGAAAGTTTTCCACCAGCTTCTTCACGAATAAAAAGTTCCTCATTCTGAAATTCACCTTTAATTTGAATATGCGATCCTAAAATTCTTTCTAAAACGATTGGGCTAAATCCTGTACTATGGCAAGTGAGAATCATAAATTCAGGTTTGCCTTTGGTTAGTTTTTCAATTAGGCTCATTAATTCTGGTAGGTCTTTTTCAATTTTCCAAACCTCACCTTTGGCACCCCTTCCAAAAGAAGGAGGATCTAGTATCACTCCGTGATAGTGTTTGCCTCTATTTACTTCTCTTCTTAAAAATTTTATCACATCGTCCACAATGAATCTTACTTTCATGTCCCTCACACCTGAAAGTGTGCAGTTCTCCATTGCCCAGTCCACCATTCCTTTAGATGCATCCACATGACAAACAGACATTCCAGATTTAAGTGCAAAAATTGTAGATGCACCTGAATAGGCAAATAGGTTTAACACCTCTAGATCTGGATTGGATCTTCCAATTTTATATATTAGTTCCCAATTTTTTTCTTGTTCAGGAAAAATTCCAATATGTCCAAAAGGAGTTAGTTTTAGTTTCATCACTATTCCATGTTTAAGTTCAATTTCGATACTATCAGGAATTTTTTCTTGAAATTTCCATGTACCACTGCCAGTTTCATTTTTGATATACTCAGCATCTGCGTTTTTCCAAAGATCAGGCTTCTTTTTATGATACATAGAACCTATGGAAGCTCTGATAATCTTATGTTTTCCAATGAATTCTAATTTTTGATTATCCCCTGAATCAATTAGTCTATATTGATTTTTCATAAGAATAGTAACTCCTCTTTTACTTCTCTAAATTCTCCCGCTTTCAAGTCAGCAAGTAAAATCCTACCAATTCTCACACGAATCAATCTTAGGGTTGGGAATCCACAATGAGCTGTCATATGTCTTACCTGTCTATTTTGTCCTTCTTGCAAGATTAGCTTTATCCAACTTGTTGGTATATTCTTTCTGAATCGAATGGGAGGATTTCTATCTCCTAATTTTGGATCTTCTATGATTTCTACTTTTGCTCCACGATAGTATGCAGTTTTAGTTTGAATTCCCATTCGAATTGGGTTAAGTTGTGTAATACTTGGGATTCCTTCAACCTGAATCCAATACTCTTTTTCAATTTTAATCTTTGGATCAGTATATTTTTCAATCATACTATCGTTTGAAGATAGTAGTAAAAGTCCCTCACTATCAAAATCTAATCTTCCTAATGCCTTTGGCTTTTCAGGAATAGAAATATAATCCTTTAAAGTTTTTTTATCTTCAATTCTTTTGAATTGAGATAAAACTTGGAAAGGTTTGTGGAAGGCAATAAGCATCAAGAAACTCTAGTGTAAATATGAACTTTCAGATAATTTCCTTCTGGAAAACTCTCAATTTGAGGATGATCCAATTCTTCTTTAAGTTTTGTGATAAGTTTAAACTGCATTTGTTTCTCTTTGAAAACCTCTCTTGCAATTCTTTCAAAATCTTCCGAGAAAATTCTATTAGAACAGGAAGCAAGGATCAATATACCATTCTTTACAAGATAAGGAATGGATGTTCTAAAGAGTGATTGATAAATTTTTCTAGCCTTATCCTTGTCAGACTCTTTAGAAGTTAAGCTAGGTGGATCAATTACAATTACTCCAAAATTTTCTTTTTTATCTTGAAGAAAAATTTCTAGGTTTTGAAAGATATCTAATCTCTGAACTTTTTGAATACTGGACTGGTTTAGATTTGATTCATGCACTTTAATGCACTCTAAACTATCTTCTAAGGATAAAACTGTTTTTGCTTGACTTACTTCAAAACATTTTGAGAGAAGACCATTATTAGAAAAAAGATTTAAGACTTTTTTTCCTTTAATAAGTTCAGGGTGGTCTAGAATAAAACTCCTCAAATTTCGCACATCGTTATAAATTCCAGATTTTTGTAGTTCGGGGGAAATCTTATACCGAATCGATCTATAAAAAATTTCAACAATATCCTCGGAATTACCTTTAAGGATTCTTGAGTTTCTTTGCATATTACCGGAATTTCTTCTAGGAACAACTAGTGAAATAGAACTTAGGTTTAGAGATAGGTTTTTACAATGTTTGGGGAGTTGAAATGAAATAAGTCTTGCTATCTTATAAAGACTTTTGCTATAGTACTGTATTCTGAGATGCCCTGCATTATAATCAATTGTAATTCCCGGAAACCCATCTGCTTCGCCATGAATAATTCTAAAACTATTTGTGATTGGAATTAGAGCTTTACGTTTTAGAAATGCTTGCTTTAAACTTTCTTTGTAATTTGCTAAGAATGTTTCTTTTCCAAAACTAAAGACACGTGTTCCAATAAGTTCTCTATTCGCAAAAATTCCTTCACCAAGAATTTCTTTCTTTTTATTTTTGATCTGTACTAAATCACCTGAGCGAACACCTTTTTGCCCAACGATTGCACCAGAGTATATCCAAGGATGTTTTGCATTCAATGAAAATTCTGCCCTTGGTTTTATTATGATTTCTTTCAAACTAGTTTGCCTTTCTTAAGATTTTTTTTGCAGCAAGAATTCCTCTATACTGAGCTTCCTCAAAAATAGAAATTCCACTCATGTCACTATGTGCAAAAATGATTTTTCCAAAATCATTCAGCATATTCTTTCTATCCTTGCTCCATAGATAGTTGATTCCTGGACTACTCATTCCATGACCCCAGACCCAAAGACTCGCAAATTCTATTGTTTTACTGATTCCATTGTGCATTTTTTCTAAATCAGGGAGAATGATTTTCATCCAGTCTTCGTAAGTCCTTGTAAGTGCTTTTTTTCGTTCAATAGAACTAGATTCTTCATCTAATGGAAGATAGTATGTAATTACAATCTTATTTCGCAGAGTAGTAATATCTTGATGGTTTGCTACAATATATCCTAATGATCTACTATAGCAACTAACGTTGTCCCAAGCAAGTCCAACACCATTTCCTTTAGGTCTTTCAGAGAGTGTTAGATTTGCGATAAGCCAAGGTGCATGTTCTATTTCTGGGACAGAAATTTTAGAGTAATCATGAATAATATACTTCGCTGTAAATCTTGGTGCAGCGTAGATTAGGTTAGAACATTCATAACGTAGAAACGTTCCATCTTCATGGATTGTATCTACAAGAATTTTAGAATCCTCAGTAATTTTATATACAAGAGTGTTTGTAACTAAATTATCTTTGGAAAACTTGCTAAGATAAGAAACTAAAAATCCATTTCCTTCGGGACTTGTGAGTACGGAGCCTGATTCACAGTTCGCGCCTCTTCCAGTTCGTGAAGCAAAATAATGAATTCCCGCCCAAGCAGAAATTCGTTTATGTGAAACTCCAAAGTCGTCTCTAGAAGAATACTCAACATACCAATTCAAAGGTATAGAGTTCCAATTTTTTGATTTCATAAAATCATACATAGAAATTTCGTCTAACGCTAAAAATTCTTTATCTTTTGAACTATCTTCTAAGGGAATGGAAAAGGCTTTTTTACCATCTCTTCCAATTTTAGTTTTCATGGATTCTATAAAATTAAAAAATTCTTGGTACTCTTTTCTATCTTCTTCATTGATGCCACGAGTAGGAATCAAACTTTCCTGCCATGAGCCTTGAAAGAAAAGTCTTTCTTGAGGATCAGCACAAAGATAGAATGGATCATAGATTGGTAAATTATTTTCGTAACCTTGAATGATTCCCATATCTTCCAACAGTTTGATAACATAAACAGCATTTTTATCAGGGATGGGAAGGTAATGGGCACCTAAAGGAAACTTGCTAGTTGAGTTTTCGCCGAAACTAGAATTTCCACCAGAGTTTTTATGAAGTTCTAAGATTTTAAAATTATGAAATCCATTTTTTTTTAAATGCCATGAAGCTGAAAGTCCCGACACTCCAGCACCTACAATGATGGTAGGAATAGAAATTATTTTCTCAGGAACTTTGTTGATCTTTTGCCTAAGTAGATGACCGAAACTAGAATTGGCTCCCAGAATTTCTCCAGGAATCTCTTCTAGCTTTTGTTTGGTCTTATAGCCTAAAAAACTAAGAACGGAACCAAGCCCAGCAGCACCTAAGGCTTGGAGAAATGTTTTTCTTTTAATCAAGTAAAGAAATTATTTCTTTATCTTCAGGACGATACTTCCCGGCTTCACTTCTTTTTGATCGAAATCAACTCCCATATCGGATCTTCTGTCTCTCAACTTGCGGTATAGAATTGTTCCATTGAAAAGAGCTTTCACTTCCATTACAATCGATCCATTCGCATTGTTAGAGCTTTTATCACTAACAGCATTTACACCTTTGATTTTTCGAACTATGCCACTGATGTCTTTATCCAGATAGTCATCATATTTCATTCCTTCAATCACAACACGAATCACCATTCCACTGGAAAGTTTGGAGATGATTTGATTCACAACACTTTCATGGGATTTTTGCACAGCTCTAGAAATTGCTTCCTGTGCTCCCGATTCTGGACTTACATGAGGATATGCTGCAGTAGAGTTATTTGCAGCTATGATTTGTCCACTTCCTACATCTACAATTTTATAAACTAGTGTTGCTTGGTTGGAAAATAGACCACTGGTTCCGTCAACTTCACCAATATTCTTTGCATCAGTTTTTCCAATTAGCAAAATTTGTGCGTCCATCTCAGCAGCAGCAAGTAGGGCTTTTTCCTCTTCTTTGGGATTTCCATAAACCCCAATCGTCTTTCCACCTTCTTTTTGCAGAATTCTTAGGAATTGGTTTCTATCTAAGAAATTTAGTTCTTTATAGGTAGCTACAAAAGCATTTTCTGTTGCAGTTACAACCCCATCATTCAATTTTCCATTGACTCTCTCTTCTACAAGCATTAGGAAATTGGGACTTCCCTTTCTTTTCATGAGCTCAGTGAGCGCATCCTTTATGGATTTTTTGTTCACCTTCCCCTTAGCATCAATGACAACATTGTAGTCTTTTTTACGATCGGGACCGATCTGGGAATATTCATATACAATTCCTTCTACAGAAGTATTCAGAATCTGCTCTTTCATCTCAGCATCGATGACAGTTGTTTCTCCTTCTACAGTCTCACCAAGACCTTTTTCCAAGATTTTTCTCTTGGCATTCATTTCGGCATCGTCTAGGTTCACCCCGTTAACATTATAGACATAGATGAAGCCATCGTCCTTCTTTTGGAGTTCACATGTAGTAAATAGAAAAGCTATTAAAGTGAATAAATAAAGTTTCATAAATCGATCTTAAATCCTTCTTATACTATTAGAGTTAGGGAAAGGATTAAAACAATAAAATTTCTTATAAAAAAATAGAAAAAAGCGTCCCTGTAAAACAAACTATTCACTCTTAAGCCTATTTTCCGATAAATTATCTGTGTCAGCTATTACAATTTGCATGTTGAATTTTAAGGGAGGGGTGGGTAAAACTACTCTTTCTGTAAATTTTGCTGCCGCCTTAGCTAATGAGACAAAAAAATCGGGAAAGGGCTACAAGGTTCTACTCATTGATGCAGACGCACAGTCCAATGCATCAGTATTTATGCTTGGAGAGTATTGGCGCAAAGAAATCTTCAATCATCCCGAAAAAACTTTATATGGAATCATTGATAGAGTTCGGAAAGGAAACATTAAACAAATTGATACAGATGAGATTATTGGAGAATTTTCGGGAAGCGGGGAACGATCCCCAGTCTTTTCAAAAGAAAAAAAAATCTTAGCAGATGGAAGTTCTGAATACATTGACTCAGATGCATATTGGCCAAATCTACATTTAATTCCTTCACACTATGGACTGATCAATATTGAAAAAGATATTCGATATGACGATGATGGAAAACTAAAAATTTCTGGGTTTGGGGGACAGATCAGATATTTTGAAATTTTAGAAAGAGTTAGTTCACATATCAAAGAGGAATACGATTTTATCATTATCGATTGTCCTCCAAATTTATATACAATGTCAGAGATGGCTTTATATTTTTGCGACAACATCATCATTCCTGTAATTCCAGATTGGCTTTCTACAAATGGAATTAATTGGCTAATTATGCAGGTAAAAAATATTTCTACGAAATATGTTAATCATCCCAAAAAAGTTAGAGCAATTGCTCCAACACTTTGGAATACTAAGGAGCTAGTTTTTAGCAGACATATTCGAATCTTAAACAAGAGCCTTCAATCTTGGAAAAAAAATGATATGTATATGGATTTGTTAGATGAATGTGAGATCTGGCCTGGGCTTCAAAGATTTTCCAGTGTAAATAAATCAATAGAATCTCTTCGTCCAATTGTTGATTATAGCGCAACTGAGCCTGCTCGTGCTCAATTAGAGATTATGATAAAAAAAGTCATTTCTTGGAAAAATTCATGAACGCTGGTTTATTGAAACAAAGATTAAAAAAATTATCCTTTGCCAAGGTTGAAAAACTAGGAAGTTCTGAGCTTTCACATCTATCTAATTTGATTAGCGAAATAGAATCGCTTCTCGATACTATTGAGATTCAAGCAAAGGTTCAAATTTTACATCAGTCTATAAAAGTAGAAGAAAGAAATTTTTATAATTTTCTTTTAGGGAAGAAAAAAATAAAGAAACCAAATTCTAAATCAAAAAGAGTTATTTGGGAAAAATATCTAAAACAAAATGAAGAACAATTCACTAAGATTAAAGATAAGAAAAAAGAAATTTCTAAAATCCTTGAGAGAGTATTTAATTCAAGTCTTGAAGAAGGAGTGAAGATTCTTTCTAAACTCAAAGCTGAAGACAAAAAACTAACGTCACTTCTAGCTAGTCTTTCGGGAAGAAATTCTTATGGAGTCACAAAACTTGGAATTGGGAATTCTAAGAAAAGTCTAGAAAAATGGATTCTAGAACATAAGAATATAAAAAACTTAGGTGTTCTTTAGCTTAATAGATTTATTTCTTGAGCAAGTTTTCCATTTCAATCTGAAGTCCTTTAAGGTCTTGCTTCAATAAGAAAATCAAAGAACGAACCTCATTATTCATTTCTCTTCTGTTTGTGATATGATTGATGGTACTTACTCCACCTTCACCAAAGAATAGATTGATATGGTATTCTCTTTCCTCTTCAGATCCAAGAAAATGATTTTCAACCCAACGTTTTGCAAGTAAGTCTCTGATACAAAGTTCATCTTTTAGAAGTGGTTTTGTCATGAGAAACCACATAGGTTTGGAATAGTTTGAGGAAGTCTCAACATTAAACCAAATTTCTTTTAAGTTGGTCGATTTAGGCTTGAACTCAATAGTGATGTTTGGGTTGAATGCACGATAACTGAAATAGGAAACTAAAATCCCACCTGTCAAAATGATTCCTTGGTTGAATCCTGTGTCATACACAGTTGAACCATCAAGGATTGCAGCAATTGCTCCCGACATGATAGCATATAGTGTGTTACTTTGAACAATATCATCTTCTTTTTCTTTCATCATTGTAATTATTTCAGTGAATCGATCCACATAACAACTATACTCAGAAGTAATAGAATCAATATCCAGAGAAATTGCTTGAAGAGTTTTATAGATTTTAGTTTCTAATTTTAAAAGCTCGGGAGAATTTTTATTTCCCTTGGCAAGTCTAGTGAATTCTTTTAGGTCTTTAAAGATTCCATAGGCAATAGCCATTCTAATGGATTTAGGTGAGAACTTTGTTGTTAGTTCAGAATCAGCCATCATTGCAGTAGCTTCTTCCAGAGTAGGTGATTCGGTTTGTAGATGCAGTTTAGAAGAAAGACAATAAGAAGCACCTTGTACTGTGAGTCTTACTTCTCTTCCGCTACATTGTATAAAAAAAAGAAAAATTATTAATAAAGTAAATTGTTTCATGATACAGCCCTTAGCTATTGCAACTAACAAATCTAGATAGTATTGTTTTTCTTCAACTGCTTTTCAGCTAGTTTTGCATATTTTAAAAAATTATAGAAGGCACCTAGGGTCGCAATAATGAGTCCCGCTCTTCCATCTAAGAAGCCAAGTTTAATCATATACATATAAAAGAACTTGTAAAAACCTTTTCCTAATGAGTAAAGAATAGAACTCTTCTTTCCTCTTTGAAACCTTTCTTCTGCATGTAATGTTGAATATTTATTAATATATCTAATATGATCTTCAATATTTTCATAAGAAAAATGATAAATAGGATTTTTTAACTTAAAGATATTTCCCTCTAGTTCTACTTTTTCATGTACAAGCATTCCAGCAAATTTACCTTTAGATTTTCTAAATAGTTTGAGTTGATAATTAGGATACCAACCGCCATGGTAGATCCATTTTCCAAGATAATGTGTGAGTCTTGGAAAATAAAACCCATTATAATTAGTATTATCAAAATTTTGAAAGATTTCTTTTTCTAGTTCGGGACTTAGAGATTCATCTGCATCTAAAACTAGTACCCAATCATTTTGAGCAAGGCTTATGCAATGGTTTTTTTGATCAATATAGTTATCAAAATTTCTATGAAATATCTTGACTTTGGAAAATTTTTTTGCTATCTCAATAGTTTTATCTATCGAACCAGAATCTAATAGAATGATTTCATTTGCTAAATTTAGAGAAAGGATACAACGTTCTATGTTCTTTTCTTCGTTAAGAGTGATAATGCAGGCACTAAGTGCAAGACTCATTTAAGTCCTTTTACTTTTGAAACTAATTCCCATAGGAATTTCTAATCTTGCTTGGGTAGTTCCTTCAGAAATTGAGATTCTAAAGAAATTTGGGTCAAGCCCTTCTCCTTTAAGCATGATGATAATCAGTGCGAGTCCCAAACCTGCCCCTTCAGTATTATCAGCATTGTCCATATAGAATTGAGCGAGATCATCATAGCCCATTGCAATTGCCAATTTTTCTCTGATTGCTTTTTCTTCTGGTTTTGCAATGGGAGTGTTATTTGTTACTGTGATTGTAATCCCTTCATTGTTATACTCTAGTCTTATTAGACAATAGTAGCCTCTGAGTTTTGACTTTGGACCATATTCACTCCCCATAGTCTCGCTAAAAGTAGCCTTATATTCTATAATACCAATTTCGTAGTCCTCTTGGTTGGTAATGTCATAACCTTTTTCCTCAAAAAAAACTCTTTTTTGATTCGCTTTACAAGCATTGATTGTGAGTTCTTTTACAACAGTATAGATGAGAGGTTGAATTTCGCTTCTTCCACCTTTTTCAAGGATAGTCTCTAGAGCATTTAGAATAACCTTTTCTAATTCTTTGGAAATACGATATGTTTTTATTTCAAAAAAAGATTCATTGTCCAGAGTTAGGATTACATTTTCATCTATTTCATTCACCATAATTGGCATGACGAAAAGAATATTTTTAGCAAATAAAATGTCAACATAGAACTTTAGGGAAACTAAAAAAAGATTGACCCACTTGATTTATAAAACACCTAATAATTGCATGAAGTTATTCTATCAACTATCGGTTATTATTTTTATTATTTTGCATACAATTACATGTGCAAGTGCAGGCGAAAAAACATTTGAGGGTAGAGGAGAAGTGGATTCACTGAAGATAAGAGGGTTCACACAATTCAAGATTTTTACTGCAAGAAATTTATTAGGTTATATTCCTGCAGATGAAACCTCAGAGGTTTTCGATAAAAAAATTTGGCGAGGAAAAGTCAAAGAGGATTCCATCAAACAAAATATAACTCTGACATATTCCACTTCCAATCTAGCTGAAGTGAATCCTGGACTTTCAGAATATCTAAGCTTAGGGGCAGGCATAGAATCAGTGAAAGAATTGAAATTAATTCTACAGAACCCAGTCCAATTAGTTCTGGAAGATCTTTCCATTGAACCATCTTTTGTGAAGCAGAAGGAATTTTTTAATAAGGAGTATATTGGCTCTATTTTAAAAGTAGAAAAAATCAGAATTGAATTTATCGATACATCCGGTAAAACACTTTCAGCAAAGGCTTCTCTTGAAGCGTTAGGTGCTGATGTATCAGTAAAGCTAAAGCGTGAGGAGAAAGAAGATTTTTTATTCTTTGCTGAGAATGCTTTTGTAGGTTATAAACTTTTAGCACCACCAGTAAATCCTGAAAACTATATTGTTCAAGATGAAAATAAGCTCAGAGTTGTGATTCTACCGTTCGAGTCCAATACTAAGGATGAGTCAGATGATAAGTATAAGCTTGGCTTGGCTGAGGCAACATCTTTTGCTTTAGGCAGGATGAATAATTTTTTAGTGATCGCTAGGAATGAATATCAAAAAATTTTAGAAGAACAAAAACTAGGAGAGAATCAATCGTACGATCAAAAAACAGCAGCTAGCATTGGAAAACTAATGTCTGCTAATACACTTTTCATTGGTAAGATTTCTAGAGATGGAAATAATCTTAGAATTTCTTCTAAATTGATTGATGTAGAAACAGGAGCACTTATCTCTAAATCGACTTTGAAATATGATACTAAGTCGGATAATAAGACTATTTCTCAAATTGCTGATGAATGGGAAGAGTTAGTAGTGAGTTTTTTTGGAGATACTAAGACAATTGCTAAATTGAATCCTGAAAATGTGATTGGAACCAGAAATGAGGTTGCTTGGGAGTTTTATGCTCGAGGAAGAGAAAAATTTTTGGAAATGAGTGAGGAAACTATAGGGGAAGCAATCGAACTTTTTTCTAAAGCAATTCAGGAAGATACAAATTTTGCTGAAAGTTATGCGATGCTTGCTGAAGCTGAGATGAGACTTTACTTCATGAAACAGTTTTTTGATCCGAGAAAAGAAGAGTTTGAAAAAGCTAAGAAAAAAATTCTTGAAAATGCATCAAAATCTTTAGTTTTAAAACCGGATCTTTTACAGGGTAGAAAAGTGATCTCTTTATACTATGAGTATTTTGAAAATGATATTGAAGAGAGCATTTTTCATGCACAATATGCAGTTGATAAGAATCCCAAAGATGCGGAAGCAAAACTTAGACTATTTCGTTCTTCTAATAGAGCAAATTGGAGTTCCATCAAAACTGATAATCTTGAACTAAAAGCGATATATGAACTTAATCCAAGTAATTTTTTGTCAAATATTACGTTAGGCGAAATTGCTAGAAATAGAAATGAAATCCCTTTAGCAATCAACTACTTCAAGAAAGCAGTCAAGATTTCACCGAAGAATAATGAGGCTTCTTTTTTTCTTGCTCAGTTATATTTAATGCAAGCTGATTTTACTAAAGCATTGAGTGTGTTAAAAAGATTGGAGAAAAAAAATCCTGATAGTCCATCAGTTTCTTTGAACTATGGTTTATATTATAAAGTAAAAAAGGAATATGATAAGTCTATAACTTATTTACTAAAAGCAAGTAAAGAGGCAGAAAAAAGTGATAAACCTTGGCAACTATTGGGTTCCATTTATCTTGAACAAAAGAAATATAAAGATGCAGTCGCTGCTTTTCAAAAATGTATAGAAAAGAATCCTGATAACGTTGAAAACTATAGGAGTCTTGGAGATGCTCATTTAGAGTTAGATGAGTTTGATTTAGCAATTAAAGCATATGAAAAGATTGTAGATAAGTATCAACATCCAGAAGAGATTAGAGCAAATATTGCTGAGGTTTATATAGATAAAAAAGATTATGAAAATGCGCGAACGATTTTTACTGAGCTAGCGAATGGAAGAAGGTTAGAAGACCAGATAACTGGACTTCGGGGACTTGCTAACGTTAGCCGACGGGAGAAAAAATATGAAGTTGCACTTGAGGGTTATAAACTAGTCTTTGGACTAAGTCCCGATGATCCTGAATCACTACTTTATGCTTCCATTTGTGAGCAAAAACTTGGGAAGTTAGAGGATGCAGCAAATAGTTTAAAAAAATTAATCTCAAAAGAACCAAATAATGGAAGGGCATATTTTGAATTAAGCAAGGTATATTTAACTTCTAACCCTAAGGAATCTAAACAGGCCAAGAGTAAGGCTTGTAGTTTAGGGTATAAAAAAGCTTGTGGAAAAGTGAAGACCAGTGAGGGATAAATTCATTTACTTACTAGCGTTATTGCTAGCAGTATCAGTTGGATATTTTGTAGTTGAGCCTTATTGGAAACTTTATGAAGGTTGTTCCAATAAAGATTTTTTGTCTTGGGATGGAAATCTTAGGTTCATACAATCAATACGGTTCAGTTCAGAGCTAAAAAATTTTGAGATAATTGATGCAATCTTTAGGGTATTGGATACTCCAACTTGGCCACCGATGAGAATGCTCTTAAGTTCACCAATTGTTTTAATCTTTGGTGCTGATCCCACAAAGGATATATTCTTAACGTTAGTTACTTTCTTAATACTAGTTTTTACATTTATACTCATACTGATTGATTTTGGAACACCAGTAATTTTATGGATAATTGGTGGGTTCATTTTCCCAGTATTTCTATTTTTAAATCAAAATTTTATTACTTATACCTTTTCACCAATGCTTGAATTGCAAGGTGGGCTATTTTTTATTTTATCAATATATTATTTTTATAAATGGAATAGGGAACAGTCCAAGAGAAATTCGATACTATTAGGAATTTTTTCTTTTTTGTTATACTTTACTAAATATCCTTACGGATACATTTTTGTATTCATATCATTTTTATTTTTGTTAGTCTTAGAAACTGAGTCAGTAATTTTTTTTGGAATTAGGTATATAGTTCTTAGTGTTAAAAAATTCAGACCAATTCTGTTTATGATTCTTGTTCTAGTTTCCTTGAAGTTCATTCCGATTGATGCAAAGATTGCAACTCATATAAAATTTTTTACTTTTCTAATTGGATTTTTAGACATAACCCATTTCATTTATTCTAGAAAAGAAGAACATAGGAAAATGGGTTATCAAAAAATTATTTCACTATTCCAAATGATTCTTCTCCCGATACTAGTTTGGACATTTTCTCATCCCGATAGATTTAGAAGTTCTAACGGAACCCTAAATCATATTCAATCTGAAGGAAAAATGGTTGGAATGGTTGTTGAAAAGAATCTGAGTTATTATTCCGATTTTTTTCAAGCATTGTTCTTTGAAGGCTGGGAGAAAAATTTCGGTATTCTTCTATTAGTAGTTACAACAATAAGCTTTATATATTCAATCATTCAATATCGTAAAAATAAAAATTTAAGCTTTTCCTTTTTAGCAGGATTTTTCCTTTTCGCATCATTAATCATAATGACAATCATAACAGAAAATCATCAGTCTAGACATGTTTACCATTTGATTCCAACACTAGCACTCATTATTTTTATGGGAAAGGGTTGGAAATACAATTCATGGTTCTTAGCAATTTTTTCACTAGTAGTAATATGGATATCGTTAACAAAGGAAATTAATAAATCGAATGTTTGTTTTTCGAGTAACGCTCCCGTTTATGAGATCCCAAGATTCTTTTTGAAAGAGTCTAGAGAAAAATTGAATAAACCAGCATATTTATTAAATAGAATCGAAGAGTTTCATTATAATCATGCAGATTTAGAACTAGTTGCAGCAAGAGTTTCTTATGAGAAAGATATTTCACTGAGCATTTTTAAAACAGAACTAAAAGCTAAACAAGATAAAATTGAACAGATACTTTCTATTGGAAGAAGTTGTGATAATAGAGTAATGGTTCCCGTAATACTTTCTGCAAAAAGAGATTGGAAAGAGGTGTATAGAAAGGAACAAGAAGACAAAAGTGCATGTCTTCAGATTTATGAATGATTAGAGTTTTTGTCTGCCTCTAATTGCTCTGCCTAAAGTATATTGGTCGGCAAATTCTAGAGTGCTTCCAATAGTAACACCATGTGCAATTCTAGTGAATCGAATATCAGTATCTTTGAGTAAATTTGCAATATAACTTGCAGTAGCATCTCCTTCTAGAGTTGGATTTGTTGCAATCAGAAGTTCTTTGATGGAAGAGCTTTTCAGTCTTTCTAGGAGTTCAGAGATTTTTAGTTTATCGGGACCAATCCCATCGATAGGCGAAATGACTCCACCTAAAACATGATACTTTCCTTTAAACTCCCCAGTATTCTCAATGAAAAAAATATCTTCAGGCATTTCCACAACACATAAAAATTCGTTGCTTCTAGTTTCCGATAAGCAAATATCACAAACTTCTCTATCAGTGATGGAGCCACAGGTTTTGCAGAATTTAATATTTTCTTTGATTTCTTTTAGATTTTCAATTAGTTGTTGAAATCTAGTTTCTTCCATTCGGATTAGATGAAATCCAATCCGATAGGCACTTTTTTTCCCAATTCCAGGAAGGGAACTGAGAGTGTTTACAAGTTTTTTGAGTAGATCCTCTGTCAAGAATCCAAACCGAACATCTTAGAAAGTTCGCCTGTGTCCACACCACCAGTCACTGCACTCATTTCATGAGCCATAGCTTCTTTAGATTTTTTGATAGCTTCATTGGTAGCAGAGATGATTAAGTCTTCGAGCATCTTTACATCTTCACCTTCAAACAATTGCTTATCAATTTTGATGTTAGTGATGATTCCATCTCCACTGACAGTTACATTCACCATTCCCGCACCAGCACTTGCAGTTACTCTAATCATAGAGATTCTTTTTTGTGCTGCAGCCATATTCTTTTTTAAGTCTTTCATTTTAGAAAGAGCATCAGTCATTTGACCTAATTTTTTTCCTAACATAAGTACCTCAATCTATCTGTGGAAAATTTTCATCCACTTCAACTCCTGAAAAAGTATTTTTGATACCAGCTTCTAAATCTAGATCACTAGTTTTTTGAATAGGTTCTATACCTTCATTTGTCATTGCACTCTTGGGTTTTTCGGCTGGCAAGTGATTTATATCTTTTTGGATCATTTGACTAAGTTCAAAGATCTTAGCAACTAATCCAGAAACAGTTGGTTTATTTAGATCTGAGACAAGTTTTCTAACTTGAATTTCAAGATATAGTTTCGTTTCATAGGAACTTCTGAGTCGAAGCAGAGCCACTCTTTCATAGATTTGGAAAAATCTTTCTGCTAAAAGATTCAAGGTTTCCATCCTAAAGTTTTGCATTTCTTTTTGGATTAGAGAAACGTCTTCAGAGGTAAAATTGATGGATTCTTTATCATAGATATTTTCTCTAACAAGAATTGTAGTATGGATAAAGTCTAGATATTCCCAGATAAATTTTTGAAGATCAGAACCAAGAGAAAATTCTTTTTCCAAAAATTCAATAGCTTTAGTAGAGGATTCATCACTCAATAGAAATTTAGAAAATTCAATTTGTTGAGTAACCCCTCTGAGTCCAAGAATTTTTTTTAGATTCTCACCAGTAAGTTTCCCACCAGTGAAGGTTACCACTTGCTCTAAAAAGGAAAGAGTATCTCTAACAGAACCATCACCTTTTTTAGCAATCCAAAAAAGTCCTTCACTATCATAGGTAAGATTTTCAGTCTTAGCAAGTCTTTCAATATGATCTTGCAAATCAATGATAGGAACTTTCTTGAATACAAAATCTTGACAACGAGATAGAATTGTATCAGGAACTTTGTGTTGATCAGTAGTAGCAAGCACAAACACAACATGTCTTGGAGGTTCTTCAAGGGTCTTTAACAATGCATTAAAAGCTTGGGTTGTGAGCATATGCACTTCATCAATGATGAAGATCCGATACTTGCCGCCCATGGCATTGAACTTAACTCCTTCACGTAATTCCCGAACATCATCAATGCTTCGATTGCTAGCAGCATCAATTTCCACAACATCATTGGAAACACCTTTGGTTATCTCTACACAACTCTGACATTCATTGCAAGGTTCTGTTTCTTTGGGGTTTTGACAATTCAATCGCTTGGCAAGAATTCTAGCAATTGTAGTTTTGCCAACTCCCCTAGGTCCAAAAAATATATACGCATGACCCACTCGATTGTTTTTGATAGCATTTTGAATTGCACCAACTGGCACTTCTTGACAGACAACTTCGCTGAATTTGTTCGGGCGATACTTTCTAGCAAAAACTAAATGAGATTCCATGAGTCCAACTTTTTTAGTAATATTACAAAATTCCAAAACTCTATAATTAAATCTACTCAGTTTTCTTTTAAAGTCACGACACGTTTTTTAAAATATTTTTTGGGGCGTCTTT
The DNA here is from genome assembly GCA_033762425.1 of Leptospiraceae bacterium. Classification (GTDB taxonomy): domain Bacteria; phylum Spirochaetota; class Leptospiria; order Leptospirales; family Leptospiraceae; genus JANRLP01. Next base: position 24,856 of record JANRLP010000010.1, on the reverse strand, counting down.
TCCCGCTCTCAGCTTCAGTCAATAAATTTCGCACTTCGATACAAAAAACCTTTCAGGGTTTTTTACTCAGTGACCGAAATTTATTGACTACGCTTCGATCGGGGACGCATGGGGCTTTTTTGTAAATTCGTTTAATCTTACTTAATAGACTCTAGTTTTAGGACTTTTCCTATTATTGCTCTAGTTGTAAAATCTTTCTTTGGTAGTAAGGACTTTTCTTTGGTTGTTGTTTGTAATAACTATTTTTTTATCAATAAATAATTTAGTAATAGTTATTACTTAACTCAAATGTAATAACTATACAAAAAGTAAATAATTTATTGTGTGATAAGTATTCTGATAACGAACCCACTATAAGGTCTTTACGCTTTAAGGCAAATTTTTCGATGAGAGCGAAAAGGCTAAATCAATTCTAAGAAAGAAAGAACCCATACAATTAAGACAATGCCAGAATTTCAAAAAAACAACTCATACAAAGTAGAAACAGAGGGAACTATACCATTTTGTTTGAATATGGGAAAAGAAACCCAAGTTCTATTGCAACGCAAACTCATTCGATGTAAGACCTATAAAAAAGCTTTCCAAGAGCTCTTAGACAGATATGAATCTGCTTGTTGGTCGGGGCTTATTTTGGATCCGAATGTAAATTTGAAGACAAAATATCAAGTGGACGCTCTTGATTCTCCTGTAATTGAGGAGAAATATGAACGTTTCACGATACGAATCGAGTCGAGAGACTATGCAAGATTTCGTACACTTGCTAATTTTCTCAGGATTTCCATGTGTCTATTGTTTGCTTTTTTACTAATATTCGATCGAAGCTCAGGACTTATCTTTCATCATTTTGCTAGAAGATCCTTAGCACTTGTAAGAATATTTTCGTTTAGTACGAAAATTCGTTTTATCCAAGAATTATTTTCTTTGGAACTTCTTATTAAGACTCCATTAGAGCGAGGTGGCTAGCATCATATTATGATATTATATTTTGGAATAAAAAATTATGGATTCGATATAAAAATTAATCTAAAATCAATTAACTTTTGTTTGATTATTTTATATGAAGTTTATCTTATCTTTACTATTGTTTCGCGATAGTTTTTGTAATTATTTCGTAAAATGTTCAAATCAAAGATGACATGTAATCAATTAATCTAATTTAAGTAAAAAACTCTTTACTTCAGAATACTAATTAGAGTTAAAGTTATTTAAGATATAATTTTTATTAATTCAAAATGAAAAATTTTAACTTACAATACTATCTATTAATTTTCATTTTAACTTCTTGCAAACCTAATATACCAGATCCTATTCATAGACTTTTATTAGTTCTTCCAAAACCTTCTTTGAGTTCTTCATCTAATACTGAAACAGTTGCTACTCCAGTTTTTTCTCCGATCGCAGGTCACTATTCCACTCCTCAAACAATCACCCTCAGCACAACAACTTCTAGTGCTACTATCTATTACACAATTGATGGAACAGACCCTACCACTGCATCTACTGTTTATAACTCTTCTGTTGGGCATATCTGGGCGATGGAGGGAAGAACCCTTAAGGCAATTGCTGTGAAAACTGGAGCTACAACAAGTTCCATAGCTACTGCAATGTATAGTTACCCAACTTTAAAAACTGGACAAACTGCAACTTATTATACTAATGATGATGGAGCAACTCAAACTGGTGTAGTTAAAAGTTATACTGATAATGGTGATGAAACAATCACAGATAATTCAACAGGTTTAATTTGGCAAAAATGTTCTAGAGGTCTTTCTGGAACAAGTTGTGGAACAGGGGGGCTGACCCAAGATAGTGCAACAAATCAAATAAGTTACTGTAGTTCTTTGTCCTTGGCGGGAAAAACATGGAGACTTCCCTCTCGGAATGAGTTATATACTCTAATCGATGTTACAAACACGCCCAGAATAAATTCTACTTACTTTCCAAATACTGCTTCTTTAGAATATAGAACTAGTGAACCAGTTTATTCCAATCCCACAAACTATTGGGTCGTTCATTTTGGAGAAGCTAGAATTCCTGCTAACATTGCATCAACTATCAACAGACCCGCCCGATGTGTATCGGGACAGTCTAGACTAAAATTTAATCTAGAAGACTTAAATGATGGAACGATAAAAGATAAAGTTACTAGTTTAATTTGGCAAAAATGTTCCAATGGTCAAACTAATGATTCTAATTGTACTGGAACTCCTAGTAATAATGCGGTTGATTCTTCACATAACTATTGCAATTCACTAACGTTAGCGGGAAGAACCTGGAGACTACCGAATGTATTTGAACTAGACTCTATTGTAGATTTAAATGTTCCAAATCCCGCTCTTCAAACCAGTTTTTTTCCAAATAACACAGGTAATTTTTATTGGACTTCCACTGATTTTGTTTTTATTGCAAATAGTCAATTTGGTGTATTCTTTTCTTCAACTGGTAGTATTTTTTCAAATCTTAAAACCGATGGTTACCAAGTTCGTTGTGTCTCTAGACCATAATCTAATCTGATCTTCTTGGAAAAAATTTGGATCCAATGATTCCAGATAAAAATATTCCTGGAATTCCAAATACTGCCCAAATAAAAGTATATTCATCACTTGGATAGTTTAGATATGAATAAATTCCGATGAAAATTCCAAAAATAGAACTTATATAGAACCCAATTTTGCTAGCTGACTTAGAATAAAATCCTGCAAGTAGTCCATAAGAAAGTGCTGCAATGGGAATGTTTGCAAGGATTAGCTTATCCAAAATTTTATCTATGAAAGTCTGTGAAATAAAAAGGGAAATAATTCCAATCAAAGTTTGGATTAGAAATGTTCTTTTGATTCCTTCCTCTTTTAATTTCGAATCCAAAATATCCACTACTATCATTCCCGAAATTGCTGACCATACTCCAGCTAGTGTTGTAGCACCTGCACTGAATAAAACAGCATAGCTAAACCCTCTTAAAAAATTAGGAAATAAATTTTTAATTATATAAGGAATACCCTCATCTGGTGATACTAATTTAACATTTCCAGATTTTAACATTAGAGTGGATAAAACGGGAATCGAATAGAACAAAAAAACGGATACGCTAGCAAGTCCTACTGCTTGTATGGCAACTTTCGGAGACTCTGCAGAAAAAATCTTTTGACCATACCAAGGTGCTGCAATATAAGTAAACATTGTAAGTATCACTAGGGAAAAAACAAATTTAGGCTTTAGAATTTCCATTCCTGTTTCGATTGGAATTGCACCTAACGCCGTTTCAAAGTTTAGATTAGTATTCTTCCAAGAAAAATATAGGAGTAAGGGGATGAAAACTAACGTTGCTAAAAAGGAAATAATATCCACTTGTATAATAGAAATAAGACCACCTCTTCCACAAAGAAATAAAATCAATAATACTATTAGAATCGAAATTAGAATAGGTTTTATTTCAGGGAATATTGGTGAAAACAAAAGCTCAAGGGATTTGATATAATTTGCTGAAAACCCAAGCATTGCAAGAATTAGTAATGAACTTGCAAGTTTTCCTGCTACTCTTCCATAGCGAATTGTGAAAAGTTCTGCTACACTTGTTGCACCTAATTCCTTCCATTTTTTCGCAACTGTGATACAATAAAATCCTAACCCAATTAGAAAAACAAGTGGTAAACAAATTCCATATACACCTGCAAAATATCCCGCACCTGAAAATCCTATTAAAGTGGATGGATTGAATTCAGTCATAACTAACGTTGTTAAAAGTGCAAATAGTCCTGTGGATTTGGAAGCGAGTACATAAGCTGACTCTGAATTAACTGTTCTTGAACTATAGATAGCCCTAGCTGAAATTAATACTATAAATCCAAAAAATCCTAGTAGGTCTAAATGATTCATTCAAATGTATCGTGTGTTCCGTGATAGATTTGATAAAATCTTGGCAGAAAAGTTGCTAAAATATAAAGCTCTAAGGCTCCTGAACAAAACATTAAAAAGATTGCTCCATTTTCAAAGAAACTCAAATGCCTAACGTTTAAATAAATAAACTCTATACTTAAAAAACCTAACAAAATGAAATTGAGTGCCGTTCCAAGTTTAGGTAAAAATTTTGGTTTTACTTGAAACGAAATTTTTTTCCAAAGTAGCACTGGAACTGAGATCAGTTGGGAAACCTGCCTAATTAGAAGTAATAAGAAATATAATAGATATACCTTTTCTTGATAGAATAGAAAGCTAAAAAAAGAAATCACAACGATTTTGTCCGCAACTGGATCAAGAATTGCACCTAACGTTGATTTCATCTCCCATTTTCTAGCAACAAATCCATCAAAAAAATCTGTTAAGAACATTGTTGTAATTAAAATACTTGCTATTACAATTTCTCTTTCTGCAAGATAATAAAGTGAAGGGATGATAAGTAAAATTCTAGAACAAGTGATTATGTTTGGCAGCAAAAAAATATCTTTCATTTTTGTGCTGCATCTAAAACCGAACTTGATTCCATCTTTGTTTCTTCTACTGTTTTCGTTTCTTTAGAAACGATTTCTATAAACCGTTGCCTTATCTCAGACTCTCCGTTGCTATTGATTACTAAGTCGTATTCACCAGTATTTAGAAATTCTGGATCGATACAAAGTTCAAATTGTGTTGGACTAAGATTGCGGATTTTTTGAGGAGCTGATTCGATTCCACTTTGTTTCAAAGTCACAAAAGTTTTCTCATTAAAATTACTTCCAAGGATATCAATCAAATAGACTTTATTGTCCTTTGTGACTTCAAAGATCATTTGCATCTTTTCAGGTGTAGGTTCTATTTCTACTGGTTTAGAAATTTCTATCTTTTCTTTAGGTTTTTCAGGTGCAATCGGAATAGATTCAGGCTCCATTGGCATCTTTCTGGATTTTAGGACTAGCCCATCTTTGAATAAAATCCTTGAAAGTTTTGTTTTAGAAATGGTTCTGCGTTCTCCATCTTCCGATTCCAATTGGATTTCATTTATATTTTGGTTCAGGATTTTACCTTTAATTTTTGTTCCGTCATGTAGTAATATTGTTTCTGAAAAAATTGGTGAAAGGTAAGACAAAAAAAATATGCAATATAGTAAATAAAACTTCATAGTTTTCAGTTTAGCAGAAATTATATTTTTGTCAACTCATTATTGCTAATTCAACTTAAGCAGTCTGAGTTCAGGGTTCACTGGTGTTTTACACTTATTATAAGCTTGCTGCATTAGGCTATTGATTTTATATATTAATATTCTCTAATATTCTTGATAATGAGTAAATTTCATAATTTTCTATTTTTATTAAAAATCAGTTAATTTCGCATAACGTTAATGGATGGATATTTTTAATCTGTAATGGGCTTTAAATTTATGGTACATAACTATAAGAAATTTTTTTCCAAAATTCTGAGTAAAATCTAAAATTAGTCTAGACAAAACGAATCCATTTACCAATGTTTCTCAGACTACTTTATGAGAAATTTTTTGAATAAATATTTGGTTAATGATTTTCAACTCAATAAGGATATTGTAAACAATTATCCCTTCATTTTTGGTCCAGTCTGTATTTTTATTACTTTGATAGGAACGATAACCTCCCCAAATCCACTCATCACATTCTCACTAGGCATTTTTTATATTATAACCAATGCAGTTTGGGATAAGAATACAGTCAAATTTGAAAAAACCATTCAATTCAATTTAAGTGCATTACGTTTTCTCATGAATCTTTTGATTATCTATTGCAGTTGCCAATTCATAAATTCACCTGAGTATTACCGATTGAACTTGCTTCTTTTTTTTATTCCTGATTTGATTGGAAATTCACTAACTTTCTTAAAGAATATTCCGTATCTACTGAGTTCTTTTTTTTCATTATCCTTGTTTATCTTTATCGTTGGATTAAATAACATCACGCCAATTCTTTTGATTGGAATCTGTTTTATGACTTTAATTGCTTATTTTTCTCGATTGATTTTTGTATTCATGAACAAAAAATTATTGGAAGCGGAAGAGTTGAGTAAAGTTAAATCTCAGTTTCTTGCAAACATGAGTCATGAAATCAGAACCCCTCTGAATGCTATTTATGGTTTTGCTGATTTATTACAAATGGAAACAGAAGAGAATTCAATTCAACAGACTTACACGAATCATATATTAACTTCCTCTAATCATTTGATGAACATCATAAATCAAATATTAGATTTTTCTAAAATACAATCGGGTGCAGAAGAAATTCAAATTTCAAACTCTGATCTGTTACTTATCGCAGAAGAAGTCATGAATGGCTTTGAAACTCAGGCATCCAGAAAAAAATTGGAACTGAAACTTGATTTTCCAAAAGATATTCCAAGTCTTGTAAAAGTGGATGGATTTAGACTTAGACAGATTTTATACAATCTAACAGGCAATGCAATTAAATTTACTGAGTCGGGTTTTGTATTCATAAGAATAAAGGCTAGTCCATCTTCAAGAAAAAATCATTATGATTACACCTTTGAAATTGAAGACACAGGAATTGGAATTCCTGAAGATAAAGAGTCGGTTCTGTTTCAAGAATTTTCACAAGTTGATATGTCTAACCAAAGAAAGTTTGGAGGCACTGGACTTGGTCTTTCCATAAGTCAAAATCTTGCAAAGCTCATGGGTGGAAAGATTCGTTATCAAAGGTCTGAAAGAAATGGATCTATTTTTTCTTTGAAGATAGAGCTAGAAGTTCTACCACAAGAAACTACTCAAACAGAAAAAACACAAACATCTACCTCTGAAGAAAATAGTCAGAACAAAAAAAATCCTCATAAAATTCTAATTGTTGATGATAATAAACTTAACATCGATCTATTGAAAGCTTTCCTCAAAAGAATTGATGTCGTTCCAGATTCAGCAATGAGTGCAACGGAAGCAATGCAAAAGATTCAAAACAATTCCTATTCAGTTTTTTTCTTGGATATTGAAATGCCCGAGGTTTCAGGAATGGATTTGTTGACGCAATTAAAGTCTGAGCCTAAATACTCAAATCTCAACTATAGCACAATCGCTTGTACTGCTCACGCAATGGAAGGAAGTAGAGAAGAGTATATCAATTTTGGTTTTGACTACTATTTAGCTAAACCATATAAGTTAGAACAGATTCAAGAAATCCTTGCTCAGATTTCTAAGGTGAAGAATTAATGATCCTTTAGTTTTACTCGCATACAAATTACTTTAGAAGTAGTTTGACTTTACTATAATTTAATCTTCTTTTTCGAGGGTTAAATATTGTGACTTTATTGATTTACGCTTCATGAAAATCTTATCACAAATACTCTGAAAAAATGTATTTGACTGTAGAGTTTGTAAATTAAGAATTAGAATGCTATTTCAATTGGACTTTAGAAGCATTTCTCGTCATTAGAATCTTAGGGAGTAATAAGTGAGCCTAGTAAAAAATGCATTAAAATCTATTCTTATATTTTCATTAGTTTATTGCTCTGTGCCATCAAGAGTGCTATATAATAATAATTTTTTCTTAAAATCGATTTATACTAAACCTAATTTAAGTGCAAATTCTAATTACATTCCATATGGATCAAAAATAAAAGTAATAAATGAGTCTGTTCTAAGTAATGGAGTTAGTTTTTTTAAAGTAGCGATTGGAAATGATGAAGGGTACGTTACTCCCAATCTTTTAGAGGAAAATAAATTGAAATATTATTTTATTAGCTCTGATATAGATAAGATTTTTTTGAGAACAGAACCTAAGATAAATTCTAAGTCTTTAGCTCTATTAAATACAAAAACTGTTGGTGAAATCATTCAGTGTGAAGATAGTTTTAGTATAACTCAATATCAGATCGGGTTTTGGTGTAAAGCTATCGTTGAGAATAAAATTGGATGGGTTTTTTCCAGTAATATTTTCATTTATTCAGAAAAAGAGAAAGAGTTAGTAAATGAATTTAAATTTTTCGAACTAAAAGGAAATGAATTTTATATAGAAAAATTAAATCCAATTGAAGTAAAAGAAAATGAGTTCAAGAAATCGAAAAAAGTCTTTACCAAAGGAAATTATGAAATTTATCAATTGGATTATAAATCAGAAGAAGGAACCTGTTGTGGAATACAAACTCAACATGATTTCTTTATATATAATATGATAACAAAAAAATACTATAAATCATTTATGTATTTTAGAGATGTTGTTTATTATTTTATCTATCCTGAGTTTAATAATTCAATTAGTTTATACTATAATTCAGGATGTTGTGATAGTTTAGGGGAGCATATGTTTCTATACCTAGACAGTAATCAACCTCTAGTTATTCGTAATTTTGGATTAAGCTCTAAAGGAGAATGCCATATTTATTCTTTTCAATTTGATAATCAATCGCAATTCGATAAGCTATCAAATTCAATATTAATGAAACGAGATTTCGCAGACTGTAATGGTCAAGACTATATTTTAAATAAAAGAAGTTTATATTCACGAATTAGATTTGAAGGAGCTGATATTCTATTCGAAAGATATAACTCAAAATCTTTGCCAAAGGAATTTCAATTAGTTTGGGAAAAGTCAAAAAAACTAAAAGGTAATCTGATACTTAGCTATAAATGATAGTAAAATTCTACTTTATGTAACATATATATAATAAATTATGAATTTTCATCAGATTAAAAATATAGGCTATTTACTTGCTTACCCTACTGTAACAACTGAAGATTATGAAAAGTATATTGATTGTGCTTTATCACTTTTAGATAATGATTATACTTATACTAGCATTTGTTGTTTAGCAAGTTTGACCCAACCTATAAATTTTTTTGAAGCTAAAGAAATTATTTTAAACGTAAAAGATGATCTTAAACTGCTTCACTTAGAATTTGAAACTGCGATTATTGTTTTTAGCTATCAGCTGGTTAAAAATATATCTAATGAAGTTGATGTTTTCGAAAGTCTAGCCCATTTAAAAGAATTATGTGTTTCCAATAATTATGATTCAAATATACTTTGTTTTGCTGAACTGTATTGGGCTTATCAAGATTTACAATATTGTGATGTTCAATACTATTGGGAAGGTATGAATAAAGAAAATTGTTATGAAGTGATTATTCAACATTCCAAAAAATGGCTAGTTGAAAATGCTCTTGTAATCAGTCTAATAGAAGGTAAATGAAGACATTTAAGTTTGTATGAAAAAATTTTTTAGTATTCTAATCCTTATACTAATCAATTGGGCTATACTGATCTTTTCAAGTGAAGAAATCAGTACATACTTTGTTATCATTTCTACAATCGCATCCATAATTTTTATTTATAAATTTGATTATCATAAGATCAGTATTTTATTTCTTCCTTTTCTATTAATTACAACAATTACGAGTCTTTTTACTATTGTTTCTTATATTACAGGTAAAGCTAGACTTACTGGTGGTTATGTAGAACTACCACAACCTTTAGACTTTAAGTATAGAGTTTATCATAGTTCAGGTTCATGCACACCTCAAGGGATTTTTGATTGGTTTGAAGATACCAATAATTTATTGCTGAAAGGTTTAATTAATATCTTTGGATATCAAAAAAATTCTTATAACGGGTATCTTCCTGAAAGAGAATTTATTAAAAATATTTCTACTAAAGATTTTGTTATTAGTGACTATACTCAGCAAGAAAGTTTTGATGCAAATGAGGAATTAATTAAGATCAACAAAATAGAAAAAAGAATAACATTACCTAAACAATTGTATGATAGATGCTTACAACTTAACGAAGATCAAAAATTAAGATATAAACTGTTTAATGATGAATTATTAATCTTAAACATTAAAAATGATTTCGAGAAAAATCGTGAATGTATAATATTGATTGACTATAAAATGGAAAGATATATAGATTATTTATATAAAAGTAAGAAGAAATAATCTCTAATAACGGCTAATTGCTTTGCCACAAAAAAATATTCAGTGGCTTGACTAACGCTCAATTTACAACCATTCATAAACCTTGTATGATTCTGAATGATTATGATTCACACTCTTTTCAAAACCAAAAAATAAGTACTTGTAAAAATATCGGATCGGATCATTTTTAGCTTATCCGATATGAATACCTCTCTTATCAAAAGCATTAAAGGAAAAAAGAAAGAACTAGATAAGTTAAGACCCTTTCCTAAAACCATTTTGAGTAAACTCAAAGAGCAATTTTATTAGGTTATCCTCCAGCAGTAATCTTGCATCTAGATAGAAAAAAATATTACAAAGTTCTCCGTGAAGCAGACAAAGGAAAACATTCTGGTTTCCTAGATTTTGTAGGCAGATCAATCGAACGTTCTTTAATCATCTATTTAAATTCATTCAAGAAAGATTCAGCTAAAGAGAAACAAGGATACATTACTTTAAAAGAGGCAACAAATTATTGTAACTACTCCTTAGAATATCTTTCCTTGCTCGCTAGAACAGGAAAACTTTCTGCAGTGAAGTTTCATAGAAATTGGATGACAACAAAACAAGCAATAGAATCGTATCTAGAAGAATTTGGGCAAAAGAATGAATATTAGGAAAGACTTTTTGATCATAAAATTTTTAATCGATGTAATGGGTGTTAGTCAAATCGACTTGTGGCAGATTAGAGAAATGTTTATTGGTTATAATAAAAAATATCAATCTCTGATTATTGATATTGAAGCTTTTATTGCAATAGATTCTAATCTTTTAGGCTTCTTTTATTCTTGGAAAAAAAATCATGAATTTACTCATAAGTCGGGATCATTTAAATTGTATTTAGGTAATAATCAGTCTTTATTAAAAACTCTTGAAAGTTTAAACTTGATTAGTTTTCTTGTTTTGGAAGGTTGAATCAATTTTCCAAAAAGTTTTATCTTATTGTTAAAAATTTCTGGAAATCCTAATCTTGGATTTTGACATTTCGATACTAGTCTCGATATAGAATTGTAAAATTCAACGTTATGCGAAATGATATTCACCTTTTGATTGGAGTAAAAATGAATAAGAGAATACTTTTTTTTATAATTCTTACTACATTTCAGAATTGTATTTTCACAAGATTATTTTTGGAAAAAGACAATTTTAATCATAAACAAAACATGATAAGGGAGAATATTTGTGAAAATGTTATTAACAATGCTGGATTAAATATCTATAAAGATCAAAATAAAAAATATAATTTAGTATTTTTGGGAATACCATTGGATATAGCAACAACTGGAGCACTTACTCAGTATATTCACCCGATAGCTGGTTTTATTTATTTCCTATTTAGTTATGTTCATTTAGCTGCAGAGCGATTTCCTCGTTTTAAAGGATTTAAAGTTTTTTGTGGTTCAGTCGAAAAGCCATCCTCACCACCTTTTCAATATTATTATCTTAAGAAAATTGAAAATAGAAATTTGGAAAAACCAGATAAATGTATCTTAGAGGAAGATGATAAAATGGAAATGTTAGCAGAATTAGCATTTGAATTAAATATTCAAGATAGTGAGAAAAATATTTATGAGAGTAAATATGAATACAATACAATAAAATCAAAGTCTAATGAGTGTTTCTATGTTATTAAAGTTTCAGAAAACAAATTTCTTTAAGTCTTTCCAAAAAAGAACAAAAACAACTAAAAAGAGTTGCTAAAAAAATCAGACAAATTGAAAAATAGAATTAATAACGGAGTAGAACATGACAGACACTCATATTAAGAAACTAGAAAACATGATGCACTTGCTCTAATTGGTAATGGACTTAGTTTGTATTTACTGCAAAAAAGTAAAAGTAATGAGGCTCATATGCAAGCAAGTATGATCTTTACTTCTAATGATGTTATTGTAAATATGGGAGTAATTTTAGCAGGTGGACTTGTTTACTTGACTAACTCAAAATATCCTGATTTAATCATAGGGACGATTGTGTTTATCATTGTTGCACAGGGTGCATTTAAAATATTAAAGCTATCAAAATAATTATTTATAAGAAAGGCAAGGACAAACAAAGTATGAAAAGTAATATTAGGAAATTAATCACAAATGGCTTTATTTTTTTATTTTTAATTTTACATTGTGCTGCGGATAATTTAAACCAAGAAATGATAGATCTTTCACAAATGTTTTTCGACAATCCTAGTGATCCAACATTTAATGTTCAATTTTTAGATAAATCTAAACTTGATTATTCTATTGATAGCTTAGATCATGTTAACGCTTTTCTTGATTCTGTTAGATTGCAAAAAAACTCCATTTCTGAAGAGAGTCTGAATATTCTAGTTTTAAGAACTGGAGCCTATGTTGGTGAAGTTATTAGAAAAAATTCAAAAACAAAAAAATTTGTTTGGGTAACCTTCGAGAAAGCTGCCTCTCAAAGTAAAACTATCAAATCATTTGGAGAGAGTATTAGTACAATCGCAATTTTACAAGTAGAACAAAAAGAAGATTTTTCTTTTCCAATTGGTAAAGTTCTAAAGTACATAGAGTTTGGTAAAGATGAAGATTTGAAATTTTTTGCTCAAAGTATAATGTTAGACAAAAAAAGATAAGTTTTAAAAGTTTAATCAAAATTCAAAATAACTTAAGCGTTGTGCGAAAGGACAAGAGGTTTTAATAAAATGAAATTTAGGATAATGGCAGAGTATATTACTTTAATATTTATTACTTTTTTGAGCTTTTTATTTTTTCTTTTATTATTAATATACATAGCTCGATTTTCGTTAGGCTGGTATATATTTTCTAATGTCGCAGATACATTTTATTACAGAATGTTTGGCGTAATTGCTTCATCAATAATTCTATTGCTTGTAATAAACTTTATGTTGAATATAACAATTTTTACAAATACCTACTTTTATAAATCAATAAAAAAATTAGATTTTGAAGTAAACTTTAGTCCTAAAAATACACTAATTCGTTCAGTGTTTATTTCTATCTTTATTATTGGTGGAATTTTTCTATCTCTTTTTTGTTTTCATTTATTGAATAAGAAAAGGTATTTTGATATTGTGAAAACTAAAATCACAAATATTGTGAAGAAAGATGAGAAAATAATTTTTTCTATATTAGAAAATGCAGAGAAAAAGGAAAACCCTAAGAAGTTATTTTCGGATTTTCAATCTCTTAAGCTTGAAGATTCTAGTTTAGGCTACTCATTGCAAGTTTTAATTCCAATTAAAGATACAAATGGAAAGTTTATCTTTAGACAAATTAAAGACCCTAAACCATTGTATAGAGATGGAAAGCAAGTTGAATTTGATAAAGTACTGAAAGATTTTTATAACCTAGAGTCTAGGAGTTTTCATGAGTATATTCCAGAAGACAATACTATGCATGAAATTTTTGAGGAAATTCAAACTAAACAAAAAGAACTTACTCAGGTAAATGATGGTGATAATTTTACTTGTATATTTCCAATATATAATTCAGAAAAATCCTATTTTATCATTTTATTTCTTAAGAATCGTTTTAAAGAAAATGACCCTATGTATTTTAATTTTTAAAGAAATTTCTTCATAAAAAGTGGGAACAAAATGTTGGAGTATAGAATTAATGAAGCCCAAAATTTTATTAATAAAATTAATAAGTTAATTCTATTGATTGCTTTCATTCCTATACTCAAATGTCAAAAGGAAAAGAAGTAGTAATAATGACCCTTCTAGAAAAATATTCACATTCAATTCTTGTTGAAGCTTTCTCTAATATAGATACAAATACTTTACTAGCAGCTATTTCTGATAGTGATCTAAAAAGCTTACCCAAATTTTTGGGACTCTTATCTAAAGAAAAGGAGGCTGAACTATTACAACGTTTATCTGAAATACAAAACTTTACTTTAGAAGACGCTATCAATGCAAGGCAAAGGCTAGAAGATCTTGCCGATATCATTGTTACTAAAGGTGATACAAAAGATTTGCTCATTACATGGAATGGTGAAACTATAACAAGTCATTCTTCCTTTCAAATAGAACGTTTAAACAAGCTTCTCGAAAAATCCGATTTCTTTCCCGAGAACTTTGAAACGTTAAGCGAAATTCTAATAATCTTAAGTGAAATTTCTAGGCGATCTGGTTTGTTGGATATAGAAGTATATATAGAAAAGATTCATGATGAATTTATCCGTACAAGTTTGCAGATAATTGTTGATGGAACTGAACCTAAAGTTGTAAGTCAGGTATGCAAGAATTTTGTTCAAAAGAATACACAAAATTATAATAGACAATTGGAGGCAGTATCACAGGCCATTTTAGGCATCCAAGAAGGGCTAAACCCTCATATACTAACTTTAATTCTCAAATCTGCAACCTAGTCTTTAATATAGTACTTGTTTAAAAATTGAACTATAGAATATCTTAAATTTTACAAATGAGATTTATATCTTTCATCTTAGTATTTAGTCTAGTATTCCAAAACTGTATTTCATTTCCTGCTGGTGTAATAGTTTCTGAAATTGATGAAGCTAGAAAAGAAAGATTAAAAGTTAAGGATTGTACATTTAAAGAAATTTTAATACAACGAGTGGAAAAGTATGGAAGATATCAGTGGCGTCCATTCATCATAGCATTGGCTCTAATTGATGTGGCATTGGCAATTGAATATTACTTAAGAGTAAATCCTGTTGGATTCGATTTATACTTGAATACTTTGTATGCTGGAATGGCGATTATTTTGAGCGTACATAATTTAGTAAATAACAAAGAAAAAGTAGATATCATTTTTTCTGGATGGGAACATAGATTTGCAGCTGAATGTAAAGCAGATTATTATGTTATTGATTATGCAAATGAAAATGATTTGATAAGTGATAAAAATTTTATTCATAGGCTTTGGCCTAATGGGGTTTCCTATCATTCTAGTATAGAAATAGAAAAAAGAATGAAAGATTTTTTGCAAACAAATCAAATCATAATTCAAATATATACAGATCAATCTAGATTCTATCGCTATCTCTACTATAAGGGTGGTGAGAAGAAATTCAATGAAGATTTTAAAAAATATCTAGATATGCATTCAAATTAGTTTTATTTGGTATCTTTAGTTAAAGATAATAATCCAAAGAATGAACACTATAACTATCGTAAAAAGTATATAAATGAAAACTCTAACGTTATTCGAAATTCAAAAAAGTTAAAGAATGAATCCAAAATCTAATCATATTTGAATTAAGGGTATATTCAAAATTATTTTCTCAAATTCCTAAGATTTGAGATTAATGATTTCTATAAATTGCAAGTAAAGTTTCTGTTTGGTTGACGTTAGCTCCACAGAAATTTTCACTGAAGGTGCCAAATCCAATTTTAGGGATTTGTCCTAGTTCAGAATTGTATAGCTCTGCAATTGTATCAATCTCATGATTCGCATCCCTTGTTAAATAACAAAGAACACAATCAAAAGAAATATAAGCAATCATATTGGATTTAGGAAGAGAATCTAATTTCTTTTTTCGATCTTCTTTTTGTAAAATTGCCTTGTATAGATTTAATACAGTTCCAGTCTGTAGATCATTATAAGTCAAAAGTCCTTCTCCTGAATCGTCTGACTTCATAATGCTAGTGATCAATCTTTCACCATCTCCTGGTTCAATTCCAAGTGTATAGTCTGCAAATACACTTGGAGTAAGTTCTGAAATTTGTTTCCCTATGTTTGCCGCATACTCTCTTGCAGCAGGCTTTCCATTCAATTCAAGAATATGTCTAGGGGAAGCAAGAGAAGTGACTTCAAGTGTAGGCTCTAATTTTTGAAAACTAGAAACTCTTTCTATTAAAATGGAATATTCTGGTTTTAATTTTATTAACGCAGTTGCACCTATCGCCCCAAAACCTTTTGAGCAAATTACACTAGAATGTTTAAAATCCAATTTTCCCCCAGAACTTCCACCAACACTTTGAAGGAACATGCTTTTATTCACAAATGAATTGAGAGCGGGGTTCCCCGACTGAAGTCCATAAAGGAGATGAATAGCAAATTCTCTTTCAATATCAGGATTTGAAGGGTTGATTCCTGTTTTCAGAAATGCTCTATCAAATTGATCTTTTGCATTCGATTCAATAGATAAATAGGAGGAAGTGTTTCTCATATCATAAGCAACAATAGAAACCTTGCTGAACATTTCTTTTGGAAAGAAAATACAGACTGCTTCTTTTTCTGAAAAATTATAAGAATTGCCTTCGAGTCTAGCGATATCCATACAACCAAGAAATGGAATCTTTGTATTCTTTAAAGTTTCATATAATTCTTTATAGGGAAATTCTGAACCATAGAATGTTAGAATTAGACCTAGGGTTTCATTATTAGTAAATTTGTTTATTTCCGTTGGATTTTGAATAGTTGTAGTTTGGATCATTGGACTGAACCTTCCCCTAGGGTTATTTTATTTAAAATAGTTTTAATTTTTGTTATATCTTCATCTTTATCAATGGATTCAGGAGAATAATTGGCAAGATTAATTCCTTGCAATGAAATTTGAATTCTAATAGAACGAATCTTAATTCTACCTAACATGGTAGATTCAGATAGCCCATTTCTTGTAAAAAAATTATTGATTTCTTTGAAAACTTCACCTTTCATATAAGTACCTTTAAAAATTAATTATTAAATTTCAATTCATTTTTACGAATATGAATCTCAAAACTAGAAATTTTAATTATCAAGTGACTTTAATACTTCCTCATGAGGTCTAATCCAATTTTGATTTTGTTCTTTGGTGTTCAGTAGAATCATTTCTTGTGATTCACGAATCAGTTTATTATCTCTAAAGTATAGATGAATTTTTCCAAGCATTCCTTTTTTCTCTGGGCAATGGGCTGTATAAACATTTGCATGAAAGGAGTAGTCAGAAGTTTTTTCTCTGGGAAGGAAAAAGATCACTGGAATTTCAGGATGAATCTTACTGAAATCAATACTTTCATCTTTTTCAGGAAAAATTAAATTCACATGAATTTGTTTTGTTTTTTGAATTGGTATTTTATTTAATAGATATGAATTTACCCTTACATGAATCCCATCTAGATCAAAAATTTTTTCAGTATCTAAGCCAAGTATATTTTCTCTAGGGGATAGGATGGGAAGGTTGAGTTTTTTTAGATTAGGATTTTTTTCAAAATAGTTAATTTCTTCTTCTTCCAGTAAGATACTATCGAAAAGCGAATCTTTCATCAGTTTAAAAGATTTATCATGTTCTGTTGACTCAAAGAAATTTCCTCTAGAAAGAAGTAAAACCCCACCTCTTTCCCTAAAAATTTTCTCGGCTTCTCTTCTTTTCACTTCTGAAATCGTTGCTAGTCCTCTCCTGCCATCTTCATCAAATTGCAACTCTCCTTCCAAATGACATACATATAGTATTGTGATTCTTCTATCTTTTTCAGAGATAGGTTTGCTATCGAGATTCGATAGTAGTAATAAAGCTAAGACAATGAATTTTTGAAATTGAGCCATGTTATTATAATTATCTTTCTATAACTCTAATTACATTAGACAAGAATCTAGCTTTTTCCATTGACAAGGTTTTTAGAATTAAAAAAACTTAACTAATATGAGTGATTTTCAAATGCCATCTGTTGAAAAGAAGGCAGAATTTGTAAGAACTAATTTTGATATAATTGCTAGTAAGTACGATCTATTCAATGATCTGAACAGTTTTTTTCTGCATAGACTTTGGAAAAACCAGATTCCAGAACTGATCCGTTCTAAACTAAAAAAAAATAACCTAAACTGTCTAGATCTATGCTGTGGTACAGGTGATATTTCAGTTCGACTTGCTAATATGCAAGAAACAGAAAAATTATTTGCAGTAGATTTTTCCGAAAATATGATTGATGTTGCAAGGCATAGACTCATGAATAAGTCTAATTCAATTGTGCAAATTGGGGACGCAACCAACTTGAAAGATTTTTCCAATGAGAGTCTAGATGTAGTCACAGTAGGTTTTGGGCTTAGGAATGTTGATAATTTAGATGGGGCGATTTCTGAAATCCATCGAGTTTTAAAAAAAGGTGGACTATTTTTAAACTTAGATGTAGGAAAGGTGAAAAATCCAATCATTAGGCTTTTTGCAGATTTTTATTTTTTTAAAATTGTACCAATACTTGGGTATATTATCTGGGGAGGAAAGAATAAAATGTTTGACTATCTACCTGTATCTTCTCTTACTTATCCCGCACAAGAAGAACTCGCAACAAAACTCACAAGACTTGGTTTTCAGAATGTTGGTTTCAAAAACTTTGTTTTTGGAAATGCTGTTCTACACTTTGGTGAAAAAGTCTAACCAATTCCAATGAGTGAAAAATTTTCACATCCAAGATATGATCTAAGAAATCTTAGATATAACTGTTATCCTCTTGTCCCATTTTGGAAACATGTTCCCACACAAGACGAATGGTTTAGTTCTGCTCAAAACTCACTAACGCTTCCTGATTCAAAAATTTCTATCTATATTCATATTCCTTTTTGTGAAAGCTTCTGTAGTTTTTGTGCTTGCAACACAGTAACTACAATCGATCATTCGGTTGAACTTCCCTATTTGGAAACTATTTATAAAGAACTAGAACTATATATCTTGAAGGTTCCCGAAATACTTGAAGCTAAGGTTGTAGAACTTCAACTTGGTGGGGGAAGTCCCAATTTTATTTCAGAAAATAATCTAGAAAATTTACTCAATTTTTTATTTAGTAAATTAAAATTTATTTCCAATCCAGAACTTTCTATAGAAGTTAATCCAAACAAAACATCCAAAGAACAATTAGAAGTGCTATCTAAATTTGGATTTAAAACAATTAGCATTGGTGTAGAAGACTTTGATGAATCGGTGCTTAGTTTTATTAACAAAGAGGGTTCGTTTGCTGAAGTAAAGATGATTACCGAAGCTGTTCGTGAGTTTGGTTTTAATACTGTCAATTTTAATCTAATCTATGGACTTCCTAACCAAACAAAAAAATCCATTCATGAAATGATGGATAAAATTAATATTCTACAACCTGAGCGAGTTACCTTTCATGAGTATCTTCATGTCCCTTGGATCAAAGATTATGAAAGACTATTTACTGTTCAGGATTTACCCATTCAAGAAGAAAGAACAGAGTTTTTTGAACTTGGAAAAACTTTGCTTTTGAATTTGGGTTATATCCATTTAGGAATGGAGCAATTTGTGAAACCAAATGATGAACTCTACCTTGCTCAAAAAGAAAATCGACTTCAAAGAAGGTTTACGGGCTACACATCTATAAAACCTAATCTGCTTTTAGGACTTGGGGTTTCAGCGATTTCAGAATCAGAGACATTTTATCATCAGAACATAAAGATACTAAAAAAATACCAAAAATTCATTTCTGAAAATACTCTTCCTAGTTTCAAGGGACATCATAAGACTGAGGAAGACAGGATTCAAAGTCAAATCATCTTCAATCTAGAAACAAACCTTAGAGCTAAAATACTATCGTTAAACAATATTAGAGATAGACTTAGAAGGTTTGAAAGTAATGGAGATATCTTATTGAACGGGGAAGAACTGATTCTCACTGAAAAGGGCAGGGCTTCCCTTGGTGAGATTTGTGCTGTCTTCGATCATCATCTTCAAAACCATTTACCTGTCCAAAACAAGTAGAGTAATTTCTGAAGGAGCAAAAGTTCTAATCGGTGGTCCCCAATATCCCGTTCCTGGACTTACATAAAGGATTGTATTTTTATATTTTTTTAGACCTACCACAAATTTTTGTGCTAAATGAATTAGTACGGTTCCTGGAAAATATTGTCCTGCATGAGTATGACCTGAAAGTTGCAGATCAAAACCCGCATCACTCGCTCCATAAACCTGTTTAGGTTGGTGAGCAAGTAAAATCTTTAAGTCAGATTCTGATTTGTTTTCAATTGCTTTTCTATAATCTGGTTCATGTTCGGGATAAAAATTTCCTCCCTTATGATCGGGAACTCCTGCAAGCAGCAACATTGCATCTTTATTTTTGAGAAGAATATTTTCATTAACCAAAACTTGGATTCCAATTCTTTTTATTTCTTTAACCCAAGAAATTGCTCCTGAATAGTATTCATGATTGCCTGTTACAAAAAAAGTTCCATGTTTAGATTGAATTTCGCCTAACGGTGCAACATGATCTCTAAGATCATTTACCAAGCCGTCCACAAGATCACCAGTGATTGCTACCATATCAGCTTGTAGTTCATTCACCTTGTCTCTGAGCATCATAGTAAAATCTTTATGTATGGTTGGTCCAACATGAATATCACTCATCTGTACAATTCTAAAACCTACTAGATCGGGATGTAGGTTTGGAATTTTTACCGTCACTTTTTTTACAGGAACTTCTTTCAATACTTCCAAAATTCCATAGCCAGTAAGTAACAAACTCGCACCAAGACTAAATACTCTTGTAAAAAATTCTTTTCTAGAACTTTGAATCTCAGTTGAGAAAATTTTATCTGAAACAAAAATTCCAAGATCACTAGCTACAGTAAAAAAAAGTAAGATAGTGAAAAACCCAAATCCTGTATATGCTGCAAAAGCAAATGCACTTCTTCCACTAAATTCAGTAAAGAATAGATAACAAAAGTATAATGCAGGAATCAATAGACTCGCACCAAATACCATGACCCAATAGAAAATTTTTCCAAATTTAGAAAAATTTCCCAAAATAGAAAGCCTTGTTCCCAAATAATAAGAACCACTTAGGAGCAAGATACTCAGTACAAGCAAAAAAATTAGTAGTCTAGACATTGGATTCATCATGAATTTTGCAGTTTCTAGGGCAAACAAAACCCACTCTTATTTTTGGTTTACTAGAAAAAAATCGATTGAATCCCGTAATCTTAAGGTTTAAAGAAGCCGAATTTTTTAGAGGATATTTGCTTTACATTTATTTTAGTGTAAATATTCTATCCTAAACCATTTCAAAACAATTTGAGGAATGTATGAAATTACTCACAACAACATTAGCAATTCTCTTTAGTCTTGCAGTAGTAGCTCAAGATAAAGGTGCTGCTGCAAATTCAAATGAAAAGCCTTCAACTGACGTAGGTCAAGAAGCTCCTTCAGTTTTAGCAACAGAAAAAAAATTAGATGAAAGAATCACAGTTTTGAACGAAAGACTTCAAAGACATACAATTCTTTTTCGCCAAAAAATCACTGCTATTCCAGGAAAGCTCATTTTTCACAAGGGTAAAACTGAGTCTAAAAATGGCGTTGATTCATGTAACACCAAAGTTTCCCAAACAGATGCTGGAAACGATTGCCTCAAATTAGAGACTTTCGATTTTCAAGATTCAGAATGGGGAAAATCTGATCTAGGCTTCGGTTCAAGAGCAAAACATATTGTTCTTTACTACACTACTCCAAACTCAAGAGCAAATGAAGACCCAAGATACGAGCCACCAGTCGTCTTGAAAAAAATCACTTTCAATTCTAAGAATGTTGATTTTGTTCATAACGAAACAACTTTTGGCAACATTGACGATAATCATCCCGATGGAAAAACAGTGAATGATGGTGCTACCAATTTCAAAGGTGGTGGTCAAGATACTACTACTGTTATCTATTTCAAAAATGGATTCCCAACTCTAGACATCGATTCTTTCCTAGATCCAAATTCTAAGGAAACTGTTGATCAAAAAGGTGTTGGAAAATATTCCCTTCGTGATGTTGAGAACTCAAAAACTCACGCAATTCGTAACGAACTCAAAAAGCAATTCTTAATCAAAAATCTTGATAAATTCGACAAACTTTTCACTTTAATTGGTGATACGAATGAGAGATATGCTCTCAAGAGATATAAAGATAGCAAAGAGTTCCTCAAAAATTCTCTAAAATACTAACCTTCGATTAAGAGTGAAATACATTCGCTCTTGTCCAAATTGTTCGAAGCTGGTAAGGTTTCCTCTAGACAAGGGAACCTTACTTGTAAGATGCCCATACTGCCAGAACTCCTTTTCCGTTGACCCTGATGATCCTAGTCTTTATAACTCAGGTAGATTTGATCTTTCTAATACTACAAAAACTTTTGAGACTACTGTTGCTCACAACTCTAATTTCCTTCAAAGAATAGGGACAAGTCTTAGATCCAGTATTCAAAACCAACCAATCATCAAATGGATCATTTTATTTTTATTTATACTTCTTCTCGCACTTCATTCATGGAAATTGATGAAAGAACCTGCGGAAGTGCAACCACCCAAACTTTCTCCACCTACTGAGGAGCTAGAAGGTGATGATTCAGGAATTGACGTTTAAAAACTTGGTGATAGTTTTTTTTCCAAAGTAAAAAAAATATTTTCTATAAAACTAAGCATTATTATTCTTATCAAAAAATTAGTAAGAGGGAATATGTTGAAGAGATTGTTTAGTTGGCTATTGGTTCTAAGTTTATTTGCTAGTTGTACTGGTAGAGGTGTTCTTGAGACTCCTACTGAACTTAGCAAGAAAGGAGTCGGGGAATTAGAATACGAAATTAAAGATGGTTACTTAATCATCAAAACAAGTAAGCTAAACAAAAATTTCTTAGAACTTCCATTGGAAAAAACTTTTTTACAAGCGGGAAAAGGTGAGCCTAAAGTAGGCTATAGAATGGCTGCATTTAGTTTCAAAGATAAACTAACGGTTCTTTGTGAATCTGGTTCGATCGACTCTATCACTCATTCAACAAAAAGTTTAGAGTTAAAAGGGAAATTAAAAGGCAGTGATTGTAACTCTGATTATTCAATCAATTTTAAGTTAGAAAATCCCAAAACACTAAGCTTTGAAATTAAACTTTCAGATAAGACACTCAATAGAACCTATTTCTTTTATGGTTCAGACAATTCGGAACAATTCTTTGGATTTGGGGAACAGAATACTAATTTCAATATGAAAGGCAAAAAACCTTTTCTATTTACTGAAGAACAAGGAATTGGAAGAGGGGATCAACCAATTACATTTGCGGCTAACGTTAATTCTGGTGCAGGAGGCAATGAACATACTTCTTATGCACCAATCCCTCATTATATAACTACTAAAAATCGTTCTGTGTTTTTTGAGAACACATCCTATTCAAAATTTGATTTAGAAAATGAAAATGAAGTTGGGGTAATGTTCTGGGAAAATGGAATGAAGGGAACCATTTGGGTCGGGGAATCTCCTCTAGAGCTAATAGAATCTTATACTGCTAAAACAGGAAGATTTCCAGAGCTTCCCGAATGGGCTTATGGAACTTGGCTTGGAGTACAAGCGGGAGAAATTCAGGTTGAGGCTTGGAATAACCAACCTCTAAGAGGTTATGCAAAACTAAACAAGATCATTGAGGATGCAGAAAAAGCGGGCAATCCTATTAGAGCTCTTTGGATTCAAGATTGGTGTGGCAGAAGGATTACAAATTTTGGCGACCAATTAAAATGGAGATGGTATGCTGATGATGAAATGTATCCTGATTTAAAAAAATATATAGCTGAACTGAACAAAAAAAATATCAAAGTGATGGGCTATATCAATTCTTTCCTTGCAGATAAGGACCCAAAAAAAGTGGGTGAAAAATTTGAAAACCCACAATTGGAAGAAGCAAAAGCAAAAGGTTATTTAGTTAAAAACAAAGAAGGAAAGGATTATCTAATCCAAACAGTTGGATTCCCCGCTTATCTAATTGATCTAACGAATCCAGCAGCAGTAAAATGGACTAAAGAAATCATCAAGAAAAATATGATCGATCTAGGTCTTTCTGGTTGGATGGCTGATTTTGGTGAGTGGTTACCGTTCGATGCTGTAATGCATAATGGAATGAGTGGAGAGTTGTATCATAATATCTATCCCGTAGAATGGGCAAAACTAAATCGCGAGGCGATAGTAGAGGCAAGAAAAGAAGGTCAGATTGTTTTCTTTACTAGAGCAGGCTATAGCTATTCTAATAAATATTCCACAGCATTTTGGGAAGGTGACCAGATGGTAAGTTTCCAAGAGCATGATGGTCTTCCTTCAACAATTGTTGGGCTTACAACTAGTGGAATTAGTGGGTTAGCAATCAATCATAGTGATATTGGTGGATATACTACAATCAAGTTTCCTTGGTATTTTCCAGCACCTCACTACTATCGTCCAAAGGAACTATTTCTACGTTGGGCAGAGATGAGTGCATTCACTCCAATCTATAGAACACATGAAGGAAATAGACCTAAACCTAACCACCAACCTTATACTGATAAAGAAACAATCGAATTCTTTGCTAAGTTTGGAAAGATCCATTATTCATTATCAGAGTATCTGAAATTTCTTTCCAAAGAAGCCAAGACTAAAGGTCATCCATTTGTTAGGGCATTGTATCTACATTACCCTGAAGATCCAAACACATACAATTTGAAATTTCAATATCTACTTGGGGAAGATATGCTTGTTCTACCTGTTGTAAAAAAAGGTGAGAATGAGGTGGAAGGATATTTTCCTAAAGGGGAATGGAAACATCTTTTTACAGGTGAAATTGTTAAAGGTGGAATGACGAAAGAAGTAAAGGCACCACTGGGAACTCCTGCTGTATATGTTAAAGTAGGTGGGGTTTGGTCAGAAAAAATCTATTCTTCTGTTCAACAATCTTTAAAGTAAGTTAATAGAATCAATGTCACTTCAAAGTAATAATTTGAGGTGATTTTGATTTAACTAAGGTGAGTTAGACTTAATAAAAAAACATAGAAAGAATTATTGATGTGCTGCAAAACGTCAAAAAATTTTGGGCGGCAGACGGGCTTTCCTCTCTCGTTAATTTTTTGCATTCACAAAAAATTAACGTCGAGTCAATCCCTGCCGCATTCCAAGGCGTTAGCTCCCACGTCCTAGTGGGGTTTTCACAAAAAATTCTACTAAATCCAATCCATTAAAGAATCGAATCTTTGTATTAAAGGAATAGTTTTTGGCTAATGCTAAGGATCTTTTCACCATTCTATAAAATTGCATTGCATT
>JANRLP010000009.1:0-61161 GCA_033762425.1 Leptospiraceae bacterium | reverse complement strand
TCGTAGCACAAGGTTTAGTAAATATCTTATATCTAAGAAATTCTATTCGTGAAAATTGGTGAACCGCCGTGTACCGAACGGTATGCACGGTGGTGTGAGAGGACGGGGTCACACCCCTCCTACTCGATAGGAAAGCCCGTTAGCCGCCCAAATTTAGAATTAAACTGTTTCTATATTTTCTTCTCACATTGAACTAACGTTAAATAGACAGTTTCACACCATAAGTAATAAAGTTAGAACCACATGCAGGATCAGGAGGACAAAGTAAACCAAATACTCCTGACCTATGATGAACTCTGATGAATACTCTAGGATCATAGGTTGTATTTATTTTATACTCTAATTCTACCATTACATAATTTAAAACATTTCTAGATTCTATGGAATCCCTTTGATAAAATCCATTTCTATCTATTCCTTTGGATTTATTCTCTAACCTTGGAATTTCTGAAGCAAGGGAGAGTCCTTCCCCAAAACCAAAATTGATTGGTAATGAAAATAAATTATTGATTCTAGCTACATAGAGTCCATTTAATTCCCAGTGATTCATGATTCCAGAATGCTTTGTAAGATTTCCTTCAGTTTCAAAATTGATAAATCTGATTCGGTATCCTGTGGGATAGGAAAGTCCTGCAGTAGCAATGAACGAATCTTTATAGTCTGTTTTTTGTCTAAATAAAATTGGCAGAAGATCAGTTTCGGTGTATTGACCTCCATAAAGAAAGATTGTAAATTTAGGTTTGGGCTTTTCCAAAGACCAAACTTTAAAGGAAAGAATAATAATGAGGAAAACTAAAAAATGACTAATTCTTATTTGCATTTGAGGCCTCTAATTTTATTTGGTTTAGTGTTTCATAAATCTTAGACTGATTTTGAAATAGCATGGCTTCTAGAAATCCTTTATACTCTTCACAAAATTCTTCTTGGGAATATTCCAATTTTTCTCTTAAAATTGAGGGTTTTGTTTCACAGTATAGTTTTAAATGAGTTGGATTACGAGTGTAATTCAGAGGAATTGCACCTAACGTTGCAGTTAGACCCATATAAATTGGCATAAATCCATAAGATCCAATTTGCACATTCAAGGGAACTAGAAGTTTTTTTTCTTTAGAATTTAGATTATATTGAAATTCTAATTCAACCTCAGCACTGTTTGTAGAAAAATAGCCCGTTGTTAAGGTTGCTAGAGATAATGAAAGATTCGAAAGATAGTCTAGACCTTCTTTCTTCACAGTAAGATTGATTTGGATTGAATGTTTGGAACCATCTTCAGATGAATAACTTTTTGAGAAAATTTCTTTTAAGGTTTTATCTTCTGAATCAAAGGTAAAATCTATTTTATTTAGTGAATTTTCCTTGATGGAAGGATACTTACAATTAAATAGAAAGATTACAAAGAAGATTTTAATTAAATAAGTGAATTGTATTTTCATCAGGATCTTTTATCACTAAATTTCCATTCTTGTTTTTAGTAATATTTTGATTACCAAATCTTAATTGAATTTTTTCTATTATTTCTTCAACCAATAAATCTAATTCAAGTCCTATAATTAATGAGTTTTTAATATTATCTTTTGTTGGATATAATTCTAAAACCATACCATTTATATTCGAACTATAATGTTCAGGTCCATCTTCATGTTTTTCTTTTACAAAGTTAATTCCTAGTAACTCATAAAATGATCTACTTCTTTCAATATCTTTACATTTAATTGTAAGGAATTTTACTTTCACACACACCTCGTGCAGTTCTGAAATAAGCTAGCCATAAGTTATTTGAATCACTTAGCCTAGTCAAGTAATAAAGATTATAATTTAATTCACAAAAACTTAATAAGAATTTTTTTTGCTTCATCAATAATTGAGTCTTGTGAAAGGCTTGCATCTAAAAAATTCGTTGAGCCAGGGAGAATTTTTTTGAATTCAGAATAAATTTGTTTTTGTTTTTCTATTGAATCAAAAATTTCTTTTTCTGAGTTTCTTGTTTTTGTTCTTTCAAGTGCTTGTTCGGGACTAATATCGAGAAAGAATAGTATATCAGGTGAAGGAAAATTTTTCTTTAGATTTAGATTCAAAATTGATTTTGCATCAAATTCGTCACTTGCTTGGTATGCACAAGTTGAATAATAATACCTATCTAAAATCACATCAATGTTTTGTTTTAGATTTGGAAGAATGTTTTTTTGAACAGAATTTTCTCTATCAACTAAGAATGCATCTATCTGTTCTTTTTTAGAGAGCATCACTTCACCTTTCAAAAACCTTCGAATATAGATTCCTGAATCATAACTTGTTGGCTCTGCAAAACAAACAGTAGTTCTATTAAATGTGATTAGTAGTTCCCTTAAATTTTTAGTAAATGTTGACTTACCACTACCATCAATCCCTTCTATAACTATAAACAAAGGTTTCATCATTATCTACTCTCAAAATAAGCTATATTTTCAATATGCTCAGTATGTGGGAAAAGATCAACTGGAGTTATAGAAACAAGTTTATATTCTCTTCGTAAATTCACTGCATCTCTTTCTAAAGTTTCTGGATTACAAGAAATATAAACAAGTTTGTTAAATTTCCTTTCTGAAAGTACTCTAGTGATTTTATAACTTAGTCCGGATCGTGGAGGATCAACTAAGCAAGAGTTATGATTGGATAGAGAATCTAGTTTTATCAAATTTCCAGCATCACCTTGTAGAAACTTAACGTTAGTTCTATTGTTCCTTTCTGCACAACGTTTAGCACTTTGTACTGAATTAGGGTTTATTTCAATTCCTGTTACAAATCTAGCCTTTCTCGAAATCAAAAGAGATAGTGCTCCAATTCCAGAATATAATTCTAGAACCGAATCAGACGAATTGAAATAGTTTGATGCAACTTCGTATAACTTTTCAGTTTGAAATGGATTCACCTGAACAAAAGTATCTAGTCCAACTTCAAATTCTATATCACTAATTCTATCCTTCATTTTTTCTTGTCCATACAAAAGATATCTTTCCTGTGTATTTAGAACCATATTTGTTGGTTCTGAATTAACAGCTTGTATTATTCCTGAAATTTTTTCTTTCAGAGATTTTGTTTTAAAACTAGAATAAATTTTTTTTAATAAATCTTCAATTTCATTTTCATAGATTCTACTGTTGTCCCTAGTGACCAACCCAATTAGTATCGTATTATAATAGTATGACTTTCTTAAGGATAAGAATCTTAAAAATCCTCTTTGTTTGAAATGATTATATCCCGTAAGTCCTAGATCATTAGCCCAATCTCTTAGAGCCCAAGCTGTTTCTGAAAGTGCTTCATCTTGGATTTTACATTCAATTTGATTTAGAATTTTATCTCTTCTTTTAGTATGAAGTCCAAGAACTATTCCTGAACCTTTTCTTTGCTCAGGAGCAAACGTTAGTTGCAATTTATGACGATAGTTGGAATGGGGATTGGAGCCAAGTACTGGCAAAACTTCTACGTCTTGAAACTTCGAAAATAGGTTTATCATATAACCCCATTTTTCTTTTAGTTCTTCTTCATATTCAAGATCAAGTAAATCACATCCAGAACAACTTGGAAAGTGAGTGCAATTAAGTTTTTTCATGAAGTAGCTGAAAATTGATACTCATATAAAATTTTATACTTAGATGGAATAGAAATCAATTCATCATGAGTTCCATGTTCTACAATCTTTCCTTCTTCAAGATAGTAAATTCTATTGGCAATCTGAATTGTTGAAAGTCTATGAGCAATGATAATAACGGTTCTATTCTTATACAATTTTTCGAGAGCATTCTGAACCTGTCTTTCTGATTCATTATCTAGAGCAGAGGTTGCCTCATCTAAAATTAAAATTTCTGGGTCTCTTAGAATTGCTCTAGCAATTGAGAGTCTTTGTCTTTCCCCACCTGAAAGCATTACGCCGTTCTCTCCTACCAGTGTCTCTAGACCCTGAGGCAGAGATTTTATAAAGTCGGCTGCATAAGCATCTTCAATGGATTGAAGAATTTTTTCTTCAGAATAGTTTTTACCCATAGTCAAATTTTCTCTAATACTAGCATTGAAAAGAAATACATCTTGGGAAACAACACCAATTCTATCTCTAAGCTCTGCGAAATTGAATCTACGAATATCAATATCGTCAAACGATACGAATCCTTCTGTAGGATCAATGAGTCTAGAAAGTAAATCCTTTAGAGTAGATTTTCCCGCTCCGCTGTCTCCGACAAATGCTACTGTTTCTCCTCTTTTGACTTCTAGGGAAATATCGTCTAACGCTTTTTTTTGAACTCCAGGGTATGTATATGTAATATTTACGAGGTTGATCTTCTGAATTTTCTTAGGTAGCTTCTCAACTTGTATTGAGTTTTCTATATCAGTTTTAGTATCAATGATTTCAAAAACCCTATCGCCCGCCGATACTGCACTCTGAATTAAGTTAAACATAACACTCATTTGTTTTAGTGGTCTCATAATAAAGACTAAGGTTAGAAAGAATGCTAAGAACATACCTTTAGAAAAGTTTTCACCAGAGATAAGATATGCTCCAAAGGAAAGAAAAATTGCTGCTACAAGTGAACCAGTCAGTTCAATGATTGCAGGACCTACCTGATGATAGAAATGTCCTTTGAAAGTTTTACCTGAGAGTTCATCATTAATCTTGAAGAATTTTTCAGACTCTCTTTTTTCCATACTAAATGCTCTGATGACTCTTATTCCCGCAATGATTTCTTGTAAATGTCCATTCAACGCTGAGAGTCTTTCTTGTTGACTTTTGGTTGCTTTACGAATTTTCTCTGTGAATGCAGAGATCGGTCCCATGATGAGTGGGATTACAACAAAAACTAAAATAGTCAATTGCCAACTTAAGAAAAATAATAGGAGTAGGTGAGTAACTATGTAAAAATAATCAATGATAGCATCTTTAAGATCTGCTGAAATAATCTTACCTAGAATATCTACATCATTGATGATTCTACTCATAAGAATTCCAGTTTTTTCTTTTAGAAAATAGTCCAAAGGAAGATATTGAACCTTATTATAAATTTCAAGTCTTAGGTCTCTAATTGCAAGTGCTCCAGTAGAATTGATAAAATAGATCGCACCCATTAAGCATATTAACTTCATGATATATACAGGAAAGACTAAAATCACGAATGTGAATACTACCTCATTGGGTTCCAGTTCTTCAAAATAGGAATTCACTCTGAGTTTAAGAAAAGTGACTTTAGATTCGATCACTTCTAATCTAGAGATACTTTGTTTTTTCTGAATTTTTTCTAAAAGATAAGAATCTCTTTTAGTAAGAGCAATTTTGAATTTATAGTCTTTGGAAGTTCCTAAGGAATCAAAGATTGGAACCATACTTGTTAGCGAGGCTCCATTAAATATGGAGACTAGGAAGGAAAGTAGAATCCCAGCAACAAGTCTTCCTTTATATCTATATGAATAGGTTAAAAGTCTTCTGAAAACTTTCACTGTTTCAAGCTAAATATTTTTGTAGGATTAAGCAAGGTTTTTTTCAAATCCCTCCACCCCCAATGAATTGATTGATTTCCAAATCTAATTTTTCTGTTGCCTTTTGTGTTCGATCAGATTTTGAAATATTCACTATCTCCCTTTGCAGAGTATCCACTTTTTCTACAAGAATAGAAATGATTCTAGTTACAGGATCAGGTAGGGATGCATGGTCTAAGATATTATTATCGCTTACCGCATCATTAGTTGAGCGAACAACTCTTCCAGGAATTCCTACAACTGTGCAGTTGGGAGGAACATTTTGCATTACAACAGAGCCTGCTCCTATTCGAACATTACTGCCAATTATAATGTTTCCAAGAACCTTGGCACCAGCACCAATTACAATATTATCTTTCAGAGTAGGATGACGTTTCCCGTCCTCTTTTCCTGTTCCACCAAGAGTAACACCTTGGTAAATTAGGCAGCCCTTTCCAATTTCAGCTGTTTCACCAATTACTACTCCCGTTCCATGGTCGATTAAAATTCCCGAGGCTATTTTTGCACCAGGATGAATGTCAATTCCAGTTAGAAATCTGCTGAAATAGTTTATGAGTCTTGGAATTAGGGAAAGTTTCAAATTATAAAGTTCATGGGCAATTTTATGAAGCCAAAGAGCATGAAGTCCTGGATAACAAAGAACTATTTCCAAATAGGACTTAGCAGCAGGGTCATTTTGTTTTATAAATTTAATATTCTCAAACATGAATGTTATTAGTTTTTTTTACTGAGATTTAGTGTATAGAAAAATTTTCCTCATTTTTAGTCAAAGTAGGACTAAATAAGTGTAAAAAAGAAAATATTAACAACTAATATCGTCTGGTGATAGCATCCAAACTAGTTGCCCCTTAGTGAATCTTTCTTTAGGAATATTGAGTGCTAGTGCAGTTCCTGGAGAGAAGGGAAGACTTGGTGCGAGTGTTTCAGCATGAATCAGTCGGGAAGCAAAATAGGCAACACCGGGATTATGACTCACAAGTAGGATTCCATCTGAGTTATTAAATTTTTGTAATACAGGAATAATCTCAGTAAAATTACCTTCAGGGGTTAGTGCGAATTCAGGATTGAGCTCAATGTTATTATCAAATCTGTCTGCATAGATGGAAGCAGTCTCAGTAGTTCTAAGATAGGAGCTATGAAAAATTTTAGTTATCTTGATGTTTGTGTTTCTTAGAAAATTAGCCATCTTAATGATATCAGCTTTTCCCTTATTAGTCAAGGATCTATCTTTGTCTAGTCCGGTTTGGGATCGATTCTCAGCTTCACCATGTCTTGCGATAATTAGTTTCATAGTTTTAAAAAACTAAAATAGAAATTTTTTGTAAAGAAATTACATATAATATAGTGTGTAAATTTGAGAAATTTTTTTATAAAGTTTCTATGAATTCAGTACTATACAAAAAGAATAAGATTGGAGTATAAAATTAAGATTGAAATAAGATTCTATTACCATCTACATTGTTTTATGAAATATATCATGATAGAATCATTGTTTTTTGCAATAATATTAGCTTGTAAAAGCTTTATAAAGAGATGTTTTTAGTTTTGGAAAAATTCGAAAAAAAAGTTTCAGAGGATTTTTTAGCTTATTTATTGAAGGAATACGAAATATCCAAAGAAGTGCCTTCCATAACTAGGGTTTACTCTGAAGAGAAATTAATTTCTGAAAAAAGAAATGAAGTAGAGTCAAAAAAAAGTAAACTCTATCACAGTGAAATTTTAGCGATTGAAGATGCAAAGAATAGTTTAAAAACTAAACTACTTACAAATTCAATTTTACTAACAACATTAGAGCCTTGTATTCAATGCAGTGGAGCAATCATACTTTCACAAATTCCTAGAGTAATTTATTTTGCAGAACAAACAAGATTTTTAGGAATAAGTTCCTTAAGTGTTGAAATGATTTATCGAAATAATTTTTTTCCAAAGATCAGTTTTTATGAAGATGAAAAAATTTCGAATCTAATAAAAGAATTTTTTAAAAATAAGAGAAATATAAAAGAGACTATTTAACATAGTCTCTTTGAACGATAGTATTAGTTGCACCAACTTTTGTCTTTGGAAGCAATTGCCTTACATTGTGCTGATGAACACCAAGACTTATCTCCACTGGAAACACCTTTACAGTCAGCATCTGTGCACCAACTTTTATCTTTTGCAGCCCAAGCCTTACAAGTAGGTGTAACGCACCAGCTTTTATCTTTGGATGCAACTCCTTTGCAGTCATTAGTTTGGCACCAAGATTTATCTCCACTAGCGATTCCTTTGCAATCAGCAGTTGTACACCATGATTTGTCTCCACTTGCAATTCCCTTACAATCGCCTGACGATAGTGACGATATATAATTGCTCGACCAACCATTGGCATAAACAGAACTTGCTAACGCAAAAAATAAGCTAAACAAAATAGTCAAATTTAACTTCATTTAAAATCTCCTTTTTGATTAGACTGTTGAATTGGAAATTTTTCTACAGTTAATCTCTACTAAAAGGTAGTTAATTTTGTTAACCGGTATAAGAAGTTTCAATTCATACTTAAAGATTATTTCTTTATAATTGGAGGTCTACTACTAATAAGAATCTAATTTTTTCCTGAGTTAAATTTTAATAATGCAGCCCAATTAATGATAACAAAATACTATTGATTGAACTTTAAAAATTGCATATCAATTTCTGGTCTTAGTTCTACACCCACTTTTTCAAAAATTGATAATAATTCAATGTAAGTACCATTCCCACCTAAATAATCCCAAAATTCTTCAGCTACTTTAAGCTCCTTATCTAAATCAATCATCCCTCGCATAGTCCAACGGGAATAGGGCTTTGGATCATAAGGATTGTATGGGATTGCAATGATCGTTTGAACCTTTGCTTTTGGATATAAAGCTAATGTTACAGCAACCCACTCTAACAAAGTTCTTTTGAATTCTTTAAATCCTCCAGCATTAGGCTTTGCAGTTTTAATATCAAAAAGGTAAATTGTATCGTCCTTAGCTATCAACTTCACATCTACTTTTGTAGGTTTGACTGTTTTCATTTCGCCTTTACGACACACTTTTCGAATTGCTTCTATTTCTTTAGGCTTGTTTGGAGTAGCTACCGCTGTTGCTAGTTTATCCATAATATCTTGAATGACTCGATGTGCTTCTTCAGAAATTTCTGTTCCAGCTGTTGCTTGTGACTCTGCCGATTTAAAATTGGTTGCGGCTAACGCTAAAGCAACTGGTTCAAAGATGCTAGTTCCGAAGTTTGTATTTAGAGAATGAATAAAGGAAAATAAAGCTAATCGATCTTTACCTAATAGCCTTGTATGAAATGGCATATTTGCAGGCTCTGGTTTGTAATTTTGAAATTTATTTCTTAGACTATTCTTTAAAACGTTTTCTACTTCTTGTTTTTGTTGGTTAGTTAAAGACATTTAGTTAAAATTATGTTTCAAAAAAATTGATCAACTGAGCAGTTTTTGGAGCAGAATAAAAACCTCTTCTTTCAAATAAATAAACTTGATTATTTACTATTTCAGTTACACTAATAAATAAATTCTTTGCAAATTCAATGTCCCTCAATAATTCTATTTTTTTCTCTATGGAGTTCGTATTATCTTTATTTAGTTTCAATTCACAACACATCAGTAAATGCATATCCATTGTTTGAGAATTAAGTACTATAATATTATTTGTAAGAAAAAGATTAAGATAATAAAACAAAATAGCACAATAGTAATAATTAGAGTATTCTTCTCCCCGAAAAATTGTTCCTCTAGTTTGATATTTCTCAATTCTTTTTATAGCATTACTTTTCATTTCATGTGGTACCTGATTAAATACTGAGAGATAAACTTTTGCTAGATTCTCAATATCAATTTTTTTATAAGGTGGGTTTACTTTAGAGTATTGACCCCTGAGTCTTTCGTAAAAAATTTCGAAATTTTCCTTTCCTTGAAAATATTCTTCTAACTTTGCATGAAATTCATTTAGTGCTTGTAAATCTTTATCAATTGAATTTTGGTTATTAGTAGCAAAAATTATTTTCTTTTTTAGATCCTTATTTTCAGTTGCTATTGCTTTTACGAAAATATCCAAATTATCAATTGCACCTAAATTATTCTCATGATAGTCATAAAGCATATGAGTAGTTTGGCAACCATTTATTATTCTTGGGTAAGTTAAGTAAAAAACATCTTCTTTAAATTCATGCCTTTTGATTTTATCGCATAGAATAGTTATTCCATTGTTTAGATAAATAAAATAATCTCTAGAATTTGCATCAGAAAGTGTTTTTTTAATTTCATCGTTTACTGTTGAGTTTTCAATGACCGACCTAGGGTTTTCTATGAATAATTTTTCCCTCAAATTACCATCTTTTGTCTCGATTAACTTTCTAAGTTCTTCAAATTTAACTGAAGCTATTAAACTGAAATCTACATCTTTTTTTTCATCCAGCTGTTTGCTTTTATGAAATTTTACTGGTACTTCAAGAAATTTATCTATGTTTTCAAAATTTGTATTTAATTCATTTTCTTGCCATATAAATAATCCTTCAAGAGTAAATTTCCCATGGAATTCATTACGCTCAATAATTTTTCTTTTTTCATTATCTAATTCTACTGTGCTAACAGAATGATTTGTACAACCTGAAATAAAATATATATAAATTTTTGGTGTTTCTTTAAGCCTATCCAAGTAATCATGATCTTCATTAAAAAGTTTTTTAGAAAAAATATCTGAAAATGGATCTATTTGATTAGTCCCAATTAAAAAATTTACAATTTCATCAATAAAAGCTTGAAACTTTTTCATATCAAAACTACTCTGCGTGGTTGATTGAATAAAACAAAATTTCAAATGAAGTTTTTCATTCTCACCAATTTTATCTAAATCAGATTCATCAGTAATTAATTTATTGTTAATTACAATTCCAATGCCATCAATACCCTTTGATTTTCTTGTAGATATTTTATTTATCCCTTCAAAATCTTCTCCTAATAAGTTGGAGATAACTACGTAATTTGAAAATAATTCAAAAAAATCAGATTGCGAGATAAGGGTTCTATCAATCCCAAATTTTTGAGAAAAAATATTTAATCTCGAATTTAAAGCTATTCCAAATTTTTGTTCCATTTATTTCTCCAGTAAAAGAATATTAGTTTTGTGTTTTTCAAATCTGTTTATACTTTACTATTTCAACTTCTTAGACATTATAACAACTCCTGAAGGAATTTTCCAACCATTTTCTCGATAACTTCGGCTAATTTTATTTGCCCATTTTTTATCTTCTTTAGTTGTAGGTTCATAGCCCAAACTCATCCAAAAAAGAACTGCTTCTTTCGTTGGAGAGCATGGAACTTCAACTAACTTTATCTTATTTTCTTTTATTAAAGATTCGAACTGATCTACAAGTTGTGTTCCAATACCTTCTCGTGTTCTATAAACACTAATTGCGTTTACAGATGCATAGTCGCCATCAATAGAATATTCCAATTCCCCGTATTCACAAGAAATCATAGTTTCTTCAATAACAATATCTAACTTAACTTGCTCCCTTTCTAATAAGTTCTGCATTATTATCTCCTTTTCAAATGAAAAATAATTTCAGAATAAGCCGATTTATCTTTCTCTGTACGATTTAATACTGGACGTTTGAACTGATTCACTATTTCCATTCCAGCGTTATTCGCAATTGTAGGATACATATTATATTTATCATTAGCCACAAGAAATACATCAAAGTCTTTGACCATATATTGCTTGCAATTGTTTAAAACATCAGAAATTCCTTTAATATAATTCTCTTTTGCTTCTCTACCTTGTCCTTTAAACATTGGGCCGATTTCTAAATCATCTTTGCGATTAAATCCAAATAGATCGTAAGCGTATGCGTGTTGTTCATGGTAGTCAATCAATCCTACATAAGGAGGGCTTGAAAAAATTCCTTTGATCTTTTGTTTTTTAGTTAGTTTACTAAACTCAGGATTCATTATTTCCAATTCTTCAAATATATTAATCGCACGACTATCACCTGTAAGACAAATTTGAAAAGTATTTGTTCGCAATCTTTTGAATTCAATTAATCTCTTAACAGTATCTTTTGAATAAGTCTCCCACCATTTTAGAATCGAGAATAATGGTTTGCACATCTTTCCATGTTTTGCACAGTAATAGGTTGTTGTGATTGGTTCTTTTAGTGTTGCTAGATCAGCATGTGTAGTTGCACGACAAGAACGAATTGTTCTACTAAGGATAATACTCATAATATTTTTTGTATTTAGATTTTTAATTTTTTTGATTTCTTTGAATACAAATTCTATTTCTTTTCGAATATGCTCTGAATACCATTTATCTAAGAAACTTTTTGATTCTTCTTGACGAAGTTGAATTTTATATTTCTTTACTAACTTATCATAAATTGGTAAAAATTCTTTTTCTTTTTCTGAGCCATATAACTCTTCATTAATCTCATGTCTTTGGACTTTATACTTATATTCTGGAACTGGAAAGTATTTCTGATTAAACTCATACAATTCTTTTAGTAAAGTTTCTTCAAATTCTTCTGTGTTTGATTCAGCAAGAAATGATTTTAAAGACTTAGTAATTCGATGTAATTCTGTTTCAATCTCTAATATATTGTAATCTATTACTTTAGAATTTCCAATCAAAGTATTGAATTCTGAAATATCTATTCCAATTGCATGAATTCCTAGTTCTGATGACTGGACTAAAGTAGTTCCACTACCACTAAAAGGATCTAATACAATGTCACCTTTTTTGAAATAGGATTCAGTTTTGAAATCATCTGTATGTGAATCTAAGAAATATTCTACTAGTTGTGGAATAAATTTACCCTTATAAGGATGTAGTCTATGAACATGTTTTGTAGTTTCTGCTTCTTTA
The DNA here is from genome assembly GCA_033762425.1 of Leptospiraceae bacterium. Classification (GTDB taxonomy): domain Bacteria; phylum Spirochaetota; class Leptospiria; order Leptospirales; family Leptospiraceae; genus JANRLP01. The sequence continues at coordinate 48,769 of JANRLP010000009.1, read as the reverse complement.
TACTCATCAAACGATAGTGCCCAATTTAAATCCTCACCTAATTTATCTTTCCAAGTAAGTTCTCTTCTTCCATTATAGGATTGATAATATTTTATTAGTTCAGACTTGGAAATTCTAGTTGAGCCATTTGTTCCAATTTTAGTAATTCTTCCGTATTGAATTAGATATGATATGTTTGAATTTGTAACTGTTTTACCTAATAACTCAGTTGCAAATTCACTTGCTTCTTTGATCGATAAATGGTCGTTATTTTCAAAGAGGAATTCTTGTTTATTTCTAAAATTTGTTTTCAATTTTCCCCCAAAATTTCTCTATCATACTATCGTTGATTATGTCTCAAATTTAGTCAAACAAAAAACCATAGATAAAAATAGTAAACAAAAAAATAGTTATTTTCAAACCTTGATCTGCACACCAATCACTAGAATATCATCTAGCTGATCGTGATCTTGCATCCAGTTAGAAATTCTTTCATCTAAAATCATTCTCTGAATTGCAACGTCTTCTTTGTGAATCTCTAAAAGAACTTCTTTAAACTGTCTTGTGGAAAATTTTTTTCGATTGGCTCCACCAAATTGATGATAGTACCCATCTGAAGAAATATAAAAACTTAAATCTGAATTGAAATGTAATTCATGACTTTGAAAAATCTGTGACTCTTCTTTATGATCCCCACCAATGGATCTTCTATTACCTTTGATCTCATTTAAAATATCATCTTGTATATAATAAACTGAATTCATTGCTCCAGCAAATTTTAATATTCGATTCTTTTTATCTAAATAACATAAAGCAATGTCTAGACCATCTTTGATTTCTGTTTGTTCTTGATTTAATGCACCTCTAAGACCAATATTCAACATGGTTAATATCTGTCCTGGATCAGTTACTTTTTTTACTTTAACTATATCATTCAAAATTCCATTTGCAATCATAGACATCAGTGCTCCTGGAACTCCATGCCCGGTACAGTCAACAGCAGCTAAAATGGAAAATTCAGTTTCATCTATTTCTTTTTCATCTGCATTTGAATAGAACCAATAGAAGTCCCCACTCACAACATCTCTTGGCTTGAATAGAATGAATGATTCGGGAAGAATTGATTTAATATACTGAATACTAGTTAGAATTGATGACTGAATATTTTTTGCATATCTAATGCTTTCTGTGATATGATGATTCTTAGTTTCAATTTCAAATTTTTGGATTAGTATCTCTTCATAAGAAGTTTCAAGATCAATTTTTTGTTTTCTAATTTCGTCTAACGCACCTTCTAGGTCTTTTGTTCTTAAAGCAACTAAACGAACAAGTTCTTCTTCCCTTCTCTTAAGTGTTTCGATTAGTTCATTATTCTGAGCAGTAAGTCTTTGGTTTAGAATTCTAACAATACCTCTCATGAATTCATAACTATTCCCTAGAATTCTATAGAAATCAACTTGATCTAGTCTTAAGAGTTTACAGTCTTCAATTGCAAAAATAGAAGCATTCCTCGGTTCAGAGTTTATAAGAGAAAATTCTCCAAAAGTTTGTCTTTCTTCTAAGGTTGCTATCTGATGATTTTCCTTAGTCACTTTGACCATACCAGAATAGATTATATAAAGACAATTTCCTGAGTCTCCCTCATGAATAATTTCGTCTCCCGATACTATATTCTCTTCTTTTAATGCTTTGACTATTTCTTTGAGCTTATCGCTTGGTGTATGCATGAAAATTTCAATATTCTTTAGAATTGAAATTAAATCTAGTTCAGAATCCATTTTAAACTATTTTCTGAAATTTGAATATATCTTCTTCGGGGTTAATAAAATCACCCTCTTTGAAAAATATTTCATCGATTCTAATCTTTTCGTGTGCAATGATTTGATGCTCCATTTTCATCGCTTCAATCACTGCGAGAACTTCACCTTCATTATAGCTATGATTTTTTATAACTTTGATTGAAGTAATTTTTCCCGGCATTTTGGCTCTATAACTACTTTGTTTTAATTTATTTGAGTCTTTTTCATAAGTTTTTATTTCAAAATTTTCTCCTTCTAAATGGATAAAAATTGAGTTCCCCAATCTGCTATAGGAGAAGAATTCTAATTCATTCAAAATGAATTTTTCGTCTTTTAAGAAAGAATCTTTTGGTAAAATTACTTCATCAGTAAATTCTTCACCTTCTATCCTAAATTCAAAATATTTAGGCAAAAACTTAACTCTATATTTTTTATTATTCAAGATATATTCTTTGGTATCGTTTAACGACTTAGTATAAACAAAATCTTCTAGTTCAGATTTATGATTTTCCCAAAGTTTAAAATTTTCAAATCTATTTGAATAAAGTTGATTACTGACTATATGTGCCATTGCTAGTGCATGTGATCTTGAATCCTTAATCTGACTTTTTAAAATTTCATCTTTTTTTTCTAGAATACTAGTGTGCATAGAAGTGTTTTCAAATTCTTCAAGTGTTAAAATTTTTTTTAAGTATTCTTTATTTGTCTCTACTCCTTGGATCACAAAATTTTTTAAGGCGAAAATTGACTTACTTATAGCTTTTTCCCTAGTATCCTCATGCACAATCAATTTGGCTAGAAGAGAATCATAATAGATAGAAACAATAGAACCTGTTGATACACCTGAATCAACTCTGAAATGTTTAGGTTCTGAATAGTTTACAATTTTTCCCGAAAATGGAATTGAATCCAAAGTTCCTGTTTCTGCACAAATTCTAAGTTCTATTGAATGTCCTTTAGGTTTTGAATTTTTATCAAAAATAAATTCCTCACCCCTTGCTATCCTTATCTGTGCCTCAACTAGATCCAAACCACTAATCATCTCAGTGACAGGATGTTCAACTTGTAGTCGGGTATTCATTTCAAGAAAATAGTATTGATTATCTTTATATACAAACTCAACAGTTCCAGCATTAGTATAGTTTACTGATTTAGCTGCTTGGATTGCTGATTCATAAATTTTTTTTCTTATCTCATCGGGAAGGTTAGGTGCGGGTGCTTCTTCAATTAATTTTTGATTTCTTCTTTGGATACTACAGTCTCTATCAAAAATGATATTATGGTTTCCTAAAAAATCACTTAGAACCTGAACCTCTATATGTCTTGGATTTAAGATTAATTTTTCAAGGAAAACAGAATCATTCTTGAAAAAGTTCTTTGCTTCCCGCTTAGCACCATTTAGTGCTTCAATAAATTCATCTTCTTTAAAAACCTTTCTGATTCCTCGTCCACCACCACCTGCACTTGCCTTAATCATTACAGGAAAACCAATTTTTTTTGCTTGCAATAGAAGTGATTCTGGGCTTTGCTCAGATCCATCATAACCAGGAATCACTGGAACGTTATGCGAAATCATTCTTCTTTTGGATTCAATTTTATCTCCCATAATCTGAATTGCATTTGGGCTGGGTCCTATGAAGACGATGCCTTCTTCTTCTAGTCTTTTAGCAAATTCATAATTCTCTGAAAGAAAACCATATCCAGGATGAACAGCATCTGCTTTCGTTTTTTTGCAAGCCTCAATAATTTTTTCAATATTTAGATAGGAATCACTAGACTCAGATTTTCCTAATCTATATTTTTCTTTTGCTTTTTTCACATGCAGAGAATCAGTATCTATGTCTGAAAAAACTGCGACAGTGGAGATTCCAAGTCTATCGCAGGTTCTAATGATTCTTATTGCAATCTCACCTCGATTTGCAACAAGTATCTTATTTATTTTTTTCATTTTCTAGATTTACTTCTTTGTCAAGAATAGCCTTTTCACTAATCATAAGTTTTTGAATTGCTTCTTTCATTTCATCGAAAGTGGAAAATTTTTCTGGTTCAATTCTTCCAGCATATCGATAGCCGATAGTATTTCCAGATTGTTTGAATTGTAATCTTTGTACACCAGATTTTAGCACGACTACAATTGGAATTTTATTTTCGAATGCTACCTTAATCATTCCCTTTTTTAAAGGTTTGATTTCTTCGCTATAAGTATTATGACCCTCAGGATAAACTATGAAACTTGTTTCTTTCAATCCCGCTACTAAGTTTCTTACAGATGTTGCAATTGTTCTTTGTTTGCTTGTATCAAAAACCTGTGAACCCATTGCACTCATCCACCAATAAGCAACATAGGTTGACTTGATTTGTTGATTTGCAAGAAATGGTTTATTAATCATTATACAATCAAAAGGAAAATCTATCTCATTCACATGATTCACAAAAATCATATGTCCTGTATTCGGAATACTAAGTTCATTCGATTTGTATAATGTAGTTTTAGTAAATTTTAGGATTTTATTTCCCCAAACTTCTGAACCTTTTGTGAAAGAATCGTTTCTATTTTTGATATTTCCAATTAAAGCTGAAAAAGTTCCCTTTACAAGATAAGGAAAACCTCCACTAAACACAGCTCTTAATACAATCAAATATGTACTAACTACCAGTTTTTTGTATTCATTGGATTGTCCTTCCAAATGACTCATTAAATATTTATAAGGATTCATATAACCACCAATCGTTTTCTTAACATTAGTTTGGAATAGGGATGGAAGTCAATGATTTCAAAGTCAAATTCTTATCAGTAAACAATTGTAAAAAATAAAAAAACTCTTTAGAATATAATTTATTCCTAAAACTTTGGTTTATGCATACAAGAGTGGAAATTTCTAAAAAAGCTTTGGAATTGAATATTCAAAATTATAGAAAACTAATCGGTGAGAAAACACTTTTTGTAGCTGTTGTAAAATCTAATGCATATGGACACGGAATCTTAGAAATTGCTAAACTTTCATTAGAATTTGGTGCTGACTTACTAGGAGTAAATTCTCTGGAGGAAGCGACCCTGCTTAGAAAAAATTTTCCTGAAGCAAAAATTTTAATCATGGGTGAGGTTCTGGATAGAGAGAAAAAAATTCTTGAGCAGAGTGATGAAAATTTTTGGTTTATAGTATCTAGAAAAGAAGAAGTTTCTTTTTTAAATCAATTGAATCCTAGACCCAAAATTCATCTAAAAGTGGATACGGGAATGTCTAGGCTTGGCTATTCAGGAGAAGCATTTCAAAAAGAGCTAGAAGAAATTCATAGAAATAATTTGTTGATTGATGGGCTTATGACTCATTTTGCAAGTACTGAGGATTTTACTGAACATTCTTATTCCTATTATCAATTGAATCAATTCAATCATTGGAAAAAATTTATAGAAAGTCTAGGTTATAAAGATTTAATCTATCACGCTTCTTCATCAGCTTCTACATTATTATTTCCTGATGCAAGATTTGATATGGTAAGAGTAGGAATTTCCTTATACGGACTTTGGGCATCTTTAGAAACTAGACTTTCTCTTACACTTCTGGGAAAAGACTTCGACTTGCACCCTGTGATGAGTTGGAAAACGAGAGTAGTGCATATTCAAGATTTAGATGCAGGAAAGTTTATTGGATATGGTTCTACTTATAAGACAAGAACTAAGACAAGGGTAGCAGTAATCCCAATTGGTTATCACGAAGGATATAATAGAAGACTTTCAAACCAAGGTTATGTTTTAGTTCGAGGAGAAAGAGCGCCTATCGTTGGTCGAGTTTGTATGAATATGAGTATGATAGATATAACACATATTCCAGATATATCAATTGGTGAAGAAGTTGTAATCATTGGTCGTTCAGGTAAAGAAATTATTTCAGCAGATCTGCTAGCAAATCTTTCAGGAACCATTAATTATGATATTGTGACCTCAGTTCAAAAAGAAATACCAAGAGTAATTGTGGACTAATTCTTTAGAATCTAAAATCACCTATACCAAATACAAATTGAAAATTTCTTGCTTCATCATAGGGAACTAACGCTCCATCATCATAACGAAGTCTTTGAGCGAAATATAACCTGAGTGGAAGAACTGGAATCTGAACCCTAAGTCCAATTCCCCAAGAGTATTTCATGTTGTTAAGGGAAATATTTGACTGTCTTAGATAGAGTTTATCTGGATCATCTTTAGTAAATGGGTTTTGATCACTAGCAATTGGTCTTAGAGAAAATGGATTGAATCTTTCTCTGAAATATACTTCTTGAGGAGAGAGCTGTCCCTTTAAACCTTGAATAGTGGCTTCATAGTTCTTAGCGTCTTCTTTTCTAGTTCCATTCCATTTTCCAACCTCTTCATAAAGAGCCCCTGCATCCAAAAATGTTACTAACCAAAGTAAACTTGGCTCAATAGGAAATCGAAGCTCAGTACTAAAAAGTGCTCTATGGTTTGCTCCATTCTGCCACTCTCTAGGATAGAGTGTATCCTGAAAATTCCATCCTCTAAGAGATTCATAACCCCCTAAGAATTGTAAGTCTTGTTGCTGAATATAAGGACTTCTAAGTTTATCTTGTTCATCTTGAAGATAATTTCTACTAGCTCTATTCACTGGAGATTTTTCATAAGTAAGAGTCCAAGATGTTCTAAACTCTTGTACTACCTTCCATCTCCTCAAAGCATTAGTTCTGAAAAGACCGCCTAACGTATAATCAAACCAATTATAGTAAAACTCTACTACAGGGTTATATCTATCAAAATGACTTTGCCCACCAATATATTGACCTACATAAGAAACTGAACCATATGTATTTAGTCCACTTGTAGGGTTGAATACATTATCTCTGGAATCATAACCAATTCCATTCGTGAATTCAGACCTAAACTGCCAACCTCGATTCACCTCAGCTAGAACTAAGTCAGAAGCAAGGGAAGTTGGATTTGTGGATTGAAAAAAACTTGGGGAGTATCTATGAAAATGTGTCCAGTTGATAAACACTCTATGGGCAACTCCAATAGAAACCCCAACACCCTCTCTATCATAAGAAGCTCTTTCTTTGATTGCATTAGTTTGGCTATCTGTAATAGAAACTGCACCCACATTAATTGTTCTAGAAGAATAGAATAGACTCAACGTTAGTGCCCATGGTCTATCATAGATCCAAGGTTCAGTCCAAGACAATTGAAAAAATCTTCTGAGTGGTCCAAACTCCACCCTTCCTGAAACTCTTTGTCCAGTACCATTTAGGTTATTCTCACCAAGTTCAGTAAAAATGGAAAATCCAGATATGGTTCCATAACCACCACCCATAGAAATGGTTCCAGTAGGTTGTTCAGTTACTTCAATGATTAGGTTCATTTTTGTTTCGTCAGAACCCGGTCTTGAATTGAAGTTCACTTCTCTAAAATATCCTAGGTTAAAAATTCTCTCTCTAGAACGATTCACAAGAGTTGAGTTGAATAGATCTCCCGGTTTAAACAGAAGTTCTCTACGAATTACTTTATCTAGGGTCTTTTTGTTTCCCTTGATTATGATATTCTCAATATATGCAAGATAGTTTTCGCGAATCACAAAATCCACGTGTTCAAATTTTCTTCCCTTGAAATTTGGATTCTTGGTAAGGATTTCTCTAAGTTTTGGAATATTCAAAAGTTTATTTTGTTCTTCACATTCTTTTTGATTTCCTTTAAATTCAGAGCATGTTTCATATGCAGTAAGTGTTTCATCGCTTAGTTCAATCGTTTTTCTTTTGTTTACAACCTGTGCAAAGATATATCCTTTGCTACTATACATTTCGTTTATAAATGCTTTATCTCGTTGGAATTTTCCTTCATCAAAAACTATACCAACATCACCTTCTGAGAATTCATAGTTCTTATCAAAAAATTTTGCTTCAAAGATTGGTTTAGCGTTTTCTTTGGTAGTCCCTAAAGGATTTTTTTCTTTATTCATATAGACTAGGTTTCCTCTACCATCATCTGTATAATCATGAGTAGTGGAGTATCCATTGAAATAATAAATATCACCTTCACTGATTTTAAAATTTACTATGATTACCCTTTTGTCTTTTACTTTAGGATTTTCCCAACGAATTTCCCAACTAGTTCCTTCAGGGATTAGCTCAGCATCTAGATATCCTCTAGATTTTAAATAAGCAACAATTTTTTGTTTATCAGTTTCAAAACTAGATTCTTTGAAATGTCCACTCTCAATTAAACCAGCTTCTTTAGTCTCAAGAAACGATAGTATTTCAGAAGGATCTACGTTTTTTGTCCCTAGAATATTGATCTTCGAAACTGGAATCTCATCCCCTTCATCAATGATAAATTTTACTTTGACTAGATTTGTTTTAGGGTTGATTTTTCCCATTTCAAATTTGATATAAGCATGAAAATATCCTTCATCCCTATATTTCTTTAAAATTGCTTCTTTAGTAGCATTTACTTTTTCAGGTGTGATGATTTCATTTTCTTTTAAAGGCATTTTATCTCTTAGATCTGAAGGAAACACCTCATCAGCACCTACGAATTCAATCTCTTCAATCCTTGGTCTTTCTTTAAACTCAATGATTATTCTTACACCGTCTAGATGATTTTCAGCTTGGATATCAACATTGAAAAAGGAACCAGTAGCAAATAGAGTTTTCAAATCTTCATTTAAAATTTTCTCAGTTAGTACTTTTCCTTTTTTCATCTCAATCATAGAAAGAATATCACTTGAACTTGTATTCTTATTGCCTATGAGTTGGATTTCAGTGATTGTTTTTCCGACATAAGAATTTCTGTCAGAGAGAACTTTCGAAAAGAAACCAAGAAAAATACTGATGGATAAAAATAAAATCAGTAATAAAGAATTTGTTAAATGTCCTTTCTTCAATTGCCTATTGTTCTTCTGGGCTAGTTTCTTCCGGTGGAGATGTGTTTTGTCCACCTTTTACCATTGCTAGATTAAATCTACTAACTCCGGCAGCATTCACTTCATCTATGACTTTAACTACAGTTTGATAACTAGCAGTTCCATCTCCTCGAATGATAACCTTGTTTTTTTTAGGATCTCTTTTTTCTTTTGGTCCAAGAAAAGATATGATCTTATCTCTAAGCTTCTCAAGTGGAATTGCAGTTGGATCCTTGTCTAGAAAGATTTTGCCTTCTTTGCTCACAGTTATGATCAGTTCATCGGGATTTTTTTCTTTGGTAGCTGAGGTTGAAGAGCGCGGCAATTCGATTTTGATCGATGTTCCTTTTTCTAAAGTAGCATTGATTAGAAAATAGATAACAATGAATGAAATCACATCAATGAGTGAGGTTATGTCAATCCTATCGAAAGGTTTAGAAGTTCTTCTAAATTTCATGCTAATCCTTCAAGATGGGAATGATCTGTTCTGAGACAGTTTCCATCTCAGTGATCTTATCTTCTTTAAGTCTAACTAGAAAATTATAAAAGAAATATGCAGGTATTGCAACCGCAAGACCCATCGCTGTGGTAATCAATGCTTCCGAAATTCCCACCTCAGCACCTTTGGTTCCTGTTCCTTCTGCAAAGGAACGAATCATTCCGAGCACGGTTCCAAGAACTCCAAGTAGCGGAGAAACAGTCGCAATTGTCCCAAGCCCAGTCAAAAATTTTTCCATTTGGGAAATTTGTTTATAGGCTTCCGTTTTGATTTCGTCTTCTAAGAACTTAGAATCACGCCTTCTTTGTTCAATACCAGTGGAAATCACACTTGTGACAGGACCGTGACTGCTTCTGACAAGATGGTCGTTTGCTTCGTCCCAATTTCCGGCAATGAGAATTTCTTTGAGTTTACGCAGATCATCTGAGCTAAGTTTTTTAAAGCGCCAAAAATAGATGGATCGCTCTATAATAATTGTAAAAGCAGCAATGGAAACAATCAAGATGACTACTGGAACTGTTTCTGGGGGAATGGATGAGATTATTGAATTCGATTTTGCTAAGAACATGTACTTCTCTAATTTAAACTATGTATATGCTTTAGACTAGTGCTTTTATGCCAAACAAAAATTTTTCGTTTCAAACCTAGGGTTTTAGGCAAAATTTTCGAGTTTTTTGGTTAGAATTCAGTTATAAGCTTATATTTGGGTTGTAATCATCTAAGAAACGATGAGAACTTTGGGCTTAGGATCAATTTTCCATTTAGAATTCTCAATAGATGCATAAATTAATCATAAAGATAAGTATTCGTATATAGCTTATATGAATTCCAGTAGATTTCAGACGAGTATTCAAATTTCAATTTTTTATGGGCGTTCAGATATCTAGCTCTAACATTTTGGAATACTCCGTTTTTCACTAATTCGGAGGTAAAAAAGATATGATGAGTTTCGCCTAACGTTGGTCCTATTGTGAAAATCCCTGGCCCATGAAATCTAAATCCAAGATAATAGATTGCATTATTGATATCGTCTTTGAAGAAGGAAGTTTCATAGAGACTAGAATTAATGATTACCCAAACACCATCCTGAGTTTGAACTTTTTTGGTAACTAATGGTTCATTTCCAAGTAGAATCAGTTCTAGGTCTTTCAGATGTAGTTTTTCCCCAATCAGATATACTTTAGATTTTCCATTTCCTTTGACTCTAGTTTCTAGTTCTAATAATTTCTCTAAAGTAGGGAACTCTGATTTTCCAAACTTAGAATAGATAACCTGATAGTCCTTGTTGAAATAATCATTTAACTTTTTGGGTTGGTTCTTAACTAAACTTTCTGGATTTTGCACATGAAAAAAACTATCACTTTCTCTATATTCAATTGGTATCTTAAATAGATAAGAACTTAGATATAGATATGTGATTTTATTTTTGTACTTATCTAGCCTAATTCCTTTCCTAAGTTTATTCTCTAGTGACTCTTTTTTCAATAGTGCGTTTCCAGTTTCTGCAACAAGTCTATAATAATTATAAACCTCATTTCGAATAATTCTATTATCTTTGAAAAGTGGTTCCTCTTCCCCTTTAGCTGATTTATTCTCTAAGACAATATAATGAGTTTCTAATCCTAGGTTTCCTACGCCAATGAAAACCTGATCCTTGGGCAGTGTATTTAAAATTGATTTTGAAATCTCTTTTAGCTCAGGTAAGTCTTTTATATAAATTGTTTTTGAATAGAATCTTTCGTTAAAAGAATTGAACTTATCTCTATAGAACACTAAATCTAAAAAGAATTCTGCATTTCCTTCTTCATAAGCTCTAAATTGTAGGTAATAGATTAGATCTCCTAATTCACGTTTCATTTTGGAGCTAAACTTTTCGTTTGAATTTAGTTTCAAAACTTGGTTATAAAATAAGTAAAGCTCTGGTATCTTCTTAGATTTAGCAGTCTGAAAATGTGAATAGAATTGATTCTCTATACTACTATTTTCACTATTATCGTTATTCGATAGTAAATTGATTTTATACTGTAAAAAATAAATCCTAGAGTCAAGTTCTTTGTTTCCAAGTGCTTGACTAAAATCTGATAGAAATTTTTCTGCATAGAATTTAGATTTTTTCAAATCTCCTCTACTGAAGAGTGTTTCTGCAAAAGAAGTTACAAAATATCCTACTAAGTTTTTCTTGATTTTACTTTTTTTATCAATTAATTCCTCAAACAAATCATTGATCTCAGAATCTAATTGATTTACAACTGACTTAGAAAGAATGTAGTATATTAAGATTCGATCCTTATCTTCAAGTTGAGAATAATAAGTTTCTCCTGAACTATTTAATTCTGATTTTAAATAGTTCGGATTATAATCTTCACCAGTTTCTAGCTTTTTCCATGTGATAAATAATTTTTTTCTAAATGATTTGATAACATCTTCTATTTCATCTTTTTCGATTTCACTAATCCATTTATCAAAATTCACCCAATCTTTAGAAATCACACATGAATAAATATCAGTTGACTTATCTAGATTCTTTTTTGGACCGATCCCAGTTAGATGGATTAAAACTTGAATTTCTCTGTTTAAGGTTTCAATTTTTCGTTTCTCAATTGGACTTCCTGCAACTTTAAGTAGATGTTCTGCTTTTTCATTTGCCTTTGCTAAGAAAAATTGTTTCTTATATAGTATTGCTAAATCGTATTCATGCAGAAATAAGTCTTCACTAGGACTAGGTTTTAATTTTTCTAAATCATCTAGATCAACCTCACTATACTTTCCTTGAGCAAGAAGTCGAAGTGATTGAATTGGGTTTTTTTGTTCATTCACAAATTTCTTATAATCAGTATAATAACTTTCACATTCATTCACTTCTAGATAAATATAACAATATTTTAGTAAGCTCTCAAAAACTAGAATCTTAGCTTCGGAATTTGAGTTATGTTTTTTTAATAACTCATCAAAGAAGAAAAATTTCTTATCTAGTGAATAAAATTTTGCTTTGATTCTAGCTTCTGCAATATCTATGTTGAGTTTTTCTTCTTTGGATTTATTTTCATCCATTGAAGCTGTTGCAAGGTTTATCTTTGAAATTGCTGTCTCATAATCATTTTCTTTTTCTGCGTGAAGAGCTACCTGAAAAAGATCTTTAGAAAGATCAGAAAAATAAGTTCCTCGATAATAAAATTTATTTGAACCAATATTATATGAATCTTCTTTTTCAGAAATTCTAATTAGCTCTTTTCTGTTTGTTTCTGAATCAGTTCCCGATTGAAAGTCTTTTTTTTCTGGAAATATTACTGCTGGTACTAGTGAAAGATTTAGCACAAGAGAAGTATAATAGATAACATCATACTCAAAAGGTTTCTCAAGGTCGTTCTCAAAAACAACAGTATTAATATTATGATTTTTTTGAAACAATTGTTTTAGGCTTAAAGAACCATCTAAACTCTCCCCAAAAATATTGGCTTTTCTCACTTTAGAAATTGAACCATATACTATATCAGTGTTATATATATGTTGGTTCAGCCGCTCCCCTACAAAATAATTATCTTCTTTAGAGATTAGAGAAATTTCTTTTTTGTCAGCAACCCTAGCAATATTTTCAAGGTTGAGAATTTCCGATCTAGAATTTGGATATACCTGAAAATCTGCAAAAGCAAATCGAAATGTTTTAGCATTCTTAAAAATTTCTTTTTTAAAAGGAAGTTGAAATGTATTTTCATCAGGAATTAGGATGATATTCTTTCCATCTAAAGAAAGTTTTGTTAAATAGGAGATTAACTCATCTTTTGAGTTAAAAACATTTCTTGTTCTTTTGGTTTTAAATTGATATTTCCAAACTAACCAAACATTATTTGTGGAAATACATTGAAAAGCAATATCTTGTTCTTTCAATACTTCTATACTTTCTTGTTTATCAGGTAATAAAAATATAGATTTATTTTTATCATATTTTTTGAGTTCTAATAGAGCGTTCTTTACAGTAATTTGTTGTTTATTTTGTTCTAACTTTAAATTAGCAATTGGTTTTTTCTCATTCACTGATTTTCGAATATATAAATAAAGTTCTAAGTACTTATCTAATTTCTCTTTGACTTCGGTGTATTTTTTTTGGAATAATTCATTATCAAAACTAAATGTATTTTGAAAAAAGTTCTTAAACAGAATTAAATTTCTTTTCTCTTCTCTAATCTCCAAAAGTTCATCATAATTTTTCTGAAGAACTAAACATTTTTCTCCAAGTAGATAAAACTTCTCAATGCTTTGGAACTTTGAATTTAATATAAGTGCATATTCATCTCTAATATCTTTTCTAATATCAGTAAAAATTTCTTTAGCTCTTGATAAATTTTTTTCTTGTATAGCATTTTCAATCTCTAGAATTTTTATCTCAAACCATTCTTTTTTCGCAGAGAATTCATTTGCGAAATACTCTCCTTCCCTGATAGCCCCAAGTATTTTATCTCTATCACCAATCTCTAAAAGAGTCCTTATCTCATTGATCTTTAGAACAAGTCTTTCTATCCTTGGATAAGGATCACCACCTAGACCAATTTCCTCTTTAGGGATGTATGATGGCTCGCTAAATAGTTTTTCTGCAAGCCCTAGATAATAGAGTGAATTTTGAATTGAAGAATTTTTTGTTAAGTTTCCTAGATAATAATAATGACTTCCTAGAATTGGATGATAGTCTAGATATTCTTTATAAAATTTCTTCTCACAAAAAATTTCCAGCTCCATAGTTGTTGTATTTGATTTTTTATCGGTTGATTCAACACATTTTGCTACTTCTTCTTTTTTAAATGAGTTCAATAACTTCATATTCGCTTCTAATGTTTCTAACGGTTTAGACTTCTTAGCTTCTTCAATCAAAGCAAAATCGTTATAGATAATCTTTTTTAATACTAACCATTTATTTCTTTCTTTGGCATCAGAGAGAAATTCTGAAAAGATTTTTCTTGATTTAGGAAAATCTTCTTGGTAATAATGATTATTTCCTGAAGTAGAATTGTCTAAATAAAGAATTCTTTTGCCAACTTCCAGTTTATTGATTTTATTTTTTTCAATGAACTCTTTTCTTAGGTTGATAACAACATCAGCTTTATCAAACTCTAGTTGTCTTTCATAACTCTCTCTCTCAACGCCTAACGCTAGTATAAAATGATACTCTTTAGGAAATGATCCTGAAAATTTTGCAACTCCCAAGGTTCTAGTTTCCAGTGGCAATACATTATTCCAGATTAATATATCTTGAAGTGAATAATTTATTTCTGGACTTTTTTCTTCAGCAAATAATTTTTTGACTTTATTTGTATATTCTCTAGATGATTTAAAATCATTTAGTTTCATATAACAGATTGCTATAGAATTAAAGATACTTAGATTACTTATAAAATTATCTTGAAAATTTTCTGAATATGCTTTTTTAAAGTAGAATATCGCTTCACGATAGTATCCACCTTCCATATACGTTAGTCCTGTGAGTGCATTCGTAAGAGTTAGTTTGTATAGAGTAGGGTACTCATTATTATTTTTTTCTTTTTGATTCAATCCAGAATAATATTCATTTTTATAATAGATTTCTGTTGCTTTCTTGAAGTTATCTGCTGCTTCTAAATATTTGCCTTGAAAAAGTAAACTTCTACCAAAATTGAAATGAAATACAGCTTCCCTTTTATAATTTTCAAAATGTATAATTGGGTTAATAAATTTTTTATTCTTTTCCACTTCTTTAAAATGCTGATTAGCATTTGGATATTTATTGAGTAATAGATAGTTGTTAGCGAGATTCAGATTTAAGTCAGAGAGAATTTTTTTATTAGGAATATTTCCTAAGAAAGCTAAGATCTGATTATATAGATCAATGTTTTCTTCAAAATGTCGTTTGGAAAAAAATTTCTCATAGGAATTTGCAAACAAAACTCCATCCGGAGTTTGATCAACTGAGTTTAGTGTTTTAGAAATATCAATATATTGATAAAGCCAACCCAGAAGCTGATAAGCATCTGAATATTCTGGGTCTGCAAATATTATCCATTTTAATTCATACTCTGCTTTTTTGAAATCTTCAAGGATTTTTTCTTTCCTTGCCACAGTCATTTCTTTGTTTTCGCGATAATAAACATCAAATATTACATTCTTATTGATAAGATAGTATGCATAACCGTATAATGATGCTAAATATAAAACTGGTCTTGCTCTTGGGCGGTATTCTTCGAAATGAAATTTTTCAATGAATTGTAAAATATCATCTGGTTCCCCTGTTTTACCTAAAATTTCTGCATCTCTTAAATCTCTGAGATCACCAAAAACAGATTTTAAGGAATCAGTTATTTTAGTACTTTCTAATATAGTTGTTAGTATAGAATTTAATTTTCCTAAAACATCTAATTTATCTTTGCCTAAGATATTTAATTTTGTGAGTAGATTATTCCTTCTTTCATCAGCTTGTTGTTTTGCATAATTCAAAATTGAGTCCACCATCTTTCTTTGATAGTAAACAGCATAATCTTTGTATAGAGTATCTACATGCAGGTCTTTAGTCTTTAGGATTCTCATGTTTTCCACATTATAAAAATAATTGAATGCTGCTTCTTTTAGATTCCCTCTACTTTCATATTCGCGAGCCTGATTTTCAAAATGTCTGAAAGATTTTTCCATCTCTGTTTTATCCATTTCTACACCCAGATTTGGATTATAGTTTTCTAAAAATACTCTAAGTTCTGTCAGTGAGCAACCTTCATTCTGAGCACAAATTATCTTTCCTAAACCTTCAAAATTTTTGAACTTCAATAGATGTGATTTTAAACAGGTCGGATCATCCTTGCAAAGTTTTTCTAAAACACAGGTAGAAGGATCAAATGCACAAGTTTCAGATTCTTTTGGAATTGGAGCAAGAATAGTATCGAGTAACGAATTACTCTCTTGGAATTTTTTTTCTTCATAAAGAGCCTGTGCTTTGATATAAGTCATTAGATCAAAGAAACTTTTGGATCGTTCTTTTAAATTATTTGTTTGAATAATTGCATCAGTATGTTCAAGTTTTTGTTTAAAATTTTTATCTCTCTTCACATTCTCTTCAATGGAATTTAAAAGTAGGCTTTTCTCTGAAAGGTTTAGTTTTTCATCACTTGCTAGACTAAAGAAGATTTCAGGAATTCTAGTTTCTTTTTCATTGAATGCAAGTAATCCAAGTCTTCTAGTCACAGAAGATTTTTTGTAGTAATTAGGATAATCATTGATTAGATTATGATAGAGTTCGACTGCTTTTTCTATCTTTCCCTCTTTTTCATATTCACTACCTAACAAATGAATGATTGAACCAATTACTTGTTCATTTTTCTTTGGCTCTGTTTCAATTTCTTTTAAAAGACTTTCGATTGACTTCAAATCTTTTTTCTTGTTCATTTTAGATTTTCTTAGGAGCACTAATGCTGTTCTGAAGTGTTTTTCTTTTTCAGTTAGAATGAAATCCATTCTTTGGTTTAGCTCAAGGAATTTTTTAGTTCTTTCTAAAACTCCCAGTTTTTCATCTTCAACTAAGTCCGAATAGATTTCGTACATTGGGTCTGATTCAAAAAATTGTTTCACAGAATCCAACGCTAAAAGGAATGTATCAGGGTCTTTATTTTTTTTATAACTAAGAGCAAAGTCATATTGTTCTTCGATAGTATTCTTTCTAGCAATGGAGCCACTCAATGGCATAAAATAAATATTAATCGAATTATTATAAGTAGCAGAATATATGATTGAACCATAGTTAAAATTGGAATAATGGGAATCAAATGCTGATGCACTACCAGATGTTAGTCTATTTTCTTTTTTGGAATTTAGATCTAATGAAAATATAGAACTTGTATCATTTGTATCCAATGCTCCATTCTTATTACTATCTTTTCTTATGGATGTAAAATATAAAGTTCTACTATCCCTAGATAGGCTTGGAGAAAGATCCAGAAATTCATCCTTAGTGATTCTTTCTTCTGAATTGTTTGTAAGATCAATTTTATAAATTTCGCCTAACGGATGATCTTTATAAGAAATATATACAATAAACTTCCCATCCATAGAAACATTTGGACTTGCAGCTCCCTTCTCAGTTAGTGTAGAAAACTTTTTACTTTTAAGATCATAAGAGACTAGATTTGGAATTCCTTGACTAAGCCTTTCGCTTACAAAAATAATTTTTTTTCCATCTGGGGTAAAGACTGGATCAGTGTCTTTGAAATGATCTTTTTGTTTTAGGTTTTCATATTTTGGATTTGTAATGAATTCAAAATCGGTGCTAATAAATTTATTTCCTTTCAAGAACTCTTTTACCCAAATTTCTGGTTCCATTTCTAGAAGTACAATATCTCCTTCTGAATCATGTTCTTCACTAACAAAGGCAAGAAATCTACCATCGGGACTGATTGCTGGTTTATATTCTGGGGCGGGGTGATTCGTTACAGGAACTACTACTGAGCTTCTTAAGTCTCTAAATGATATGTTATAGTTTCCATCATGGTCTGTTGTATAGAACAGAAATGCTCCATTTCCAGTAGTTGAGTTATATAAATTATTTCCACTTTGCACTGTTAGCGGGAAAGGTTTTTGGTTTGGTTTAGAAAAATAGTTACTAGAAATTACTGCATAATCAAAAACACCTGGATTGATTGTAACTTTTTTTTGGAGTAGGGTACATGAAATGAAGCTCAATAGAAAGAATAGCTTAATAAGTTTGATAATTGTTTGACCCAAAATTTTGTCCCAAGATTCACAATTCTATAAAGGGAATTCTCAGGAAAGAAAAAAATCTGATTAAAATCAATCTACTTATTCAGATTCAACAACAACCGATGGATATTCTTGCAAGAAAGACTTTAATTCATTTGAATTCATGTATTTAGTATTGCTTAAAAGTTTTGATGGTAAGTATCTTTGAGTTACATTATAGTTTAGTGCTCTAGTTCGTGAAAGATCATCATTTGATAGGTCAAGAAAGAAAATTCCTGCAATCAAATCCAGAAACTCAAATGGATGAAATTTTATTTCAACGCCAACAAGTCCTGCTCCCACTTTTCCCCCAAAAGCCCAATAGTCTTGGTCTGTTTGGTAAAGATTTTTTCCAGGTGAGTGAATGAAAAAATAATCTTCAGCTACTTTGATACCAGAACTTCCAACAGTAGTTCCTGAATGATTAGTAACTCCAATTGGACCAACTGCAAAGGATGCTCTTTTTTCAACTTTTCCACCAATCATTTTGTTTTGGCCAAACCCAACACCAGTATAGGCACCACTAAAAAGTTCCAATTGAACTACTGAAGTAACTTTTGCTTCTACACCAAGTTGAGGACCTAAATCAATCCAAATATCAAATAAATCTAATATATCAGAAATTCTATCTGGGATATAAAACAAAATTCTTTTTAGAATACTAGTTTTCAGTCTAGCTCTTTTGGGTTGATTCACGCCCAAGAA
The DNA here is from genome assembly GCA_033762425.1 of Leptospiraceae bacterium. Taxonomy (GTDB): domain Bacteria; phylum Spirochaetota; class Leptospiria; order Leptospirales; family Leptospiraceae; genus JANRLP01. Next base: position 30,140 of record JANRLP010000009.1, on the reverse strand, counting down.
CCAATTTTGTTCAACATATTCTTTATCCTCATCTGAAAAACTTTTTTCTAATTCCAAAAGATTTGAATCATTGGGATATATTTTTTTCAAAATAAGAAGAAAGTTATAGGCTTCTTGTTTCTTTCCTTCTTTTTGAAGAACTAAAATAGTATCATATATTTCAGTAACATTGGAATGAATTTCTTTATGATTGATCGTGGATGCACAATTTATAAAAAATAATAATAGAAATAATTTTTTTAAAAATTCCAATGAAGCTTTCCTCCATAATAATTTTCCAATTGAGACTTTCCAAGAAAATTAGCTTCTCGGATAGTGATGTCAGGAGCAAAATGCAAAGTTGATTTTTTATCTTCTTTGCTATTTTCGATTGGATTGGTTCCAGAGAAAAAATAGGCATCGATTAGATTGTAAAAATAAAATGCTGCAAAAATAGATAATGAAGTATTCAAATTATTAACAGACTGAGAATATTCTTTTTGTTTCTGTAGATTTAGTTCATTACCAAAATAAACTGAAAGAAGTGAGAGTCTATTAGAATCACTTTGAGAACTCGAAAGAATGCTAGTATCAATAGATAACAAGCCGAAATAAATACCTGGGTTTCCTCTATTTAAGAATTGAGATTTGTTTTGGGTTTCTATATAATTAAAAATTGATACTGAGGCTAAAAATAAACTTCCACCTCCAAAAAAAATTCCTCTATTCTCATTTCCAGCGTATTCTTGCCCAAGTCCAGGAATTAGAGCTGATCTCCAAAGTCTAGACCATGGATTAGTATATTTAATTGGATATTTATTTCCAGCGTATGTTCCAGAATTGAATACATCAGCAGCTTTGTAAGATAGATAAGAGTCCATAGTCAATGCACCTAGTAAAAAAAGAAGTGGAACTAATTTTGACGAATCAATAGTTTCAGGTTCTCTTCTACCTCCACCAAATATGCCTCTAGATGAATCAGATTTAATAGAAGGTGCTACTAACAAACCTATTGCTCCTAATTCAGCTACGCTAAACATTGCTCCTTTTAAGTAGTGACCTGTCCGATAGTAACCACTGTAGCCCGGGATTAGAGCAAGAGTTGCGTTCAAGGTAGGATCAATTTTCTTTTCCTCAGGAGTTGCAGTCCATTCACTTCCTTCTTCTGTCTCTTTTTCTAATCGTTTTTCCTCTTCTTTTTCCTCTTCAAGAGAACTTAACTCTGGAGTTATTTCTTCTTTAGAATTTTTTTTATCATTTTGCTTTTGGTTCTTTGGATTTATTTTCTTTTTCCAGACAACTTTTTCAAAATTGATTTTTTTAATTTGACTTTTGGGAACAAAAGTAGAGATTCCTGAATCATATTTGATTTGAACATTAGTTAAATTCGTTATAGTTTTTAAATTTGTTTCAATTTTACCTGATCTATAATAAACAGTATCAGCAAATAATTGGTAGCTGAACAAAAAAATAATTATCCAAAATTTCAAAAAACTTTTTACAAACATGATTCTATTTTACATTGGCTTGTCTTTAATAACTAACTTCTAAATTTATTCAATCTTTTTTTTAAATTTTTTATTTTTTTCTTATCATTATTAGTAATAGATTTGTAAATTTCGTTTACATAAACTTTTGAATTTTTGTTCCAAGAGTCTAAGTAATCAATAATCTCGTTTCCTTCTTTAGTGAACTTATTTGAATTTTCTTTTAAATCGATTAGTGAAAATTCATTCATAATTGATTCTTCTAAAAATCTAAACCCTGATCTTTTTAGGTCTATTGTCGTTAAACGAGAGTATTTAAAGTTAGGAGAGTTGAAAATTTGAAAAAACAGAATCGAGCCATAAGTAAAAGTAAATACTGCATGAAAGATTGCGTAAATCGATCTATAGGATTCTCTCCAAGGAGAGTAAAATTTCTCATCTCTATCCATTTTTTTAAATATTGGATATTTTTTTATAAGTAGGTTGAGGTGATGATGAGAGTTCTCATGAATTAGGTCATCAATTAGATCTAAAAAATTTCTGTCTAAAGCATTCAAATAAGAAATTCCAAATTCAGTGAAATGACTATAACTAACTAGATTTTGGGATCGAACAAGATTGATCTTTGAAGTGAATAGTTTGAATAATTCAAAACCTTCTTTCCATAAGATTTCTAGGTTTTCCATCGCTAGCTCTAGTTCTTGAATTTTCTTTTTAGGTGTTTTCTTTAGACTAAACTTTAGATCTAGCCCTGATTCACTTGGTGATTTTAGATAATGTTTATAACTCTGAAAATTTCCCTTCAAATAGTCAGAATTAAGTTGGATCAGATTTTTCTCAGAGCTTAAGTAGAATTCTTTGAGAGTACTTTCTATAATACTTCTATCCTTAGGAATATCCTCTAGGAAGCCAAATCTGAATTCTTCATCACCATAGGTTTCTTTCAGCAGAAAAATAATTTCATCTAGAAAATTTTCTCCAAGAGATTTTCTAGTACCCAGTTCTTCTAAACAATCTAAGAAGAATTCTTTTTCAGAAAAACTTACTAACCAGTTTTCCATTCCACCAAGGGATTCGTCTTCTTTGTACTTTAGAAAAATCTTCCTCTGTTTTTCAGAAATATTTTTTAGTTTTGAAAATTCTTGAGTGAGTGAATTTTGAAATTCAAGTTTGATCTTTTTTAAGGAATTAAGTGTAAACATATCAGAATTGAAAATAATAAAATTGAGGAGAAGAAATCACAGTATAGATCAATATACAAAGAGTGTAGAGTCCGATAAGAATTGGTGTTTTCCAAAAGTCCCAATTGATAAACTTTTTGAAAGAATCCAATTTTTGGCTTTCCTCTAAGATTTCAATCCCAAATAGAACGATGATTGGTAGAACTAAATTCAAGGAATAAAGATCAGTGTTTACTTCTCCATTTTGCAAGGTAAACATTTTTTTGAAAGAGGTTAGGGTATCGCCTAACGTTTTCGATCTAAAGAAATTTGCTCCAATTGCAAAAATAAACACACAATAGAAAGTGCGAATGATTCTAGGTAAACCAGCACAATAATTTCCAAACCTAGTATCAGAAAAAAGCTTTTCAATACAAAGGAATAGTCCATTGATCCCACCCCAGACTAAAAACGTCCAGTTAGCTCCATGCCAAAGTCCACCTACAAGCATTGTGAAAAATACATTGATATAAGATCTAAAATTTCCAACCCTGCTTCCTCCAAGACTAATAAATACATAATCTCTGAGCCATGTAGAAAGTGAGATATGCCATCTTCTCCAAAGATCAGTAATTGAGTTTGCGAGGTATGGTCTTAGAAAATTGATCGGAATCTCAAAGCCAAGAACCTTACCAATTCCAATTGCAATATCAGAATATCCTGCAAAATCACAATAAATTTGAACAACAAATAGTATCAAGGCAAGAAAGCATGTTAGACCACCAAAATGTTCGGGAGAGTCATAGATCGGTTTGATTACATCTCCGATTGGATCAGCAATGATTGTTTTTTTGAAGAACCCAAGTGCCATGATCAAAAGTCCCGACTTTAAATTTTCTAGGTTAAACTTTTTTTCAATTTCAAACTGAGGCAAAAGATTACTTGCTCTCATAATAGGACCTGCGACTAGTTGTGGGAAAAAAAGTAGAAATAAAGAAAAATTAAAAAAGCTATTCTCAGTTTGAATTTTTTTTCTATAAACATCTATAGAATATGCAATTGCTTGGAAGGTATAGAAGGAAATTCCTAGTGGTAGAACAAAACCAATTTTTTCATACTTAGAGCTACTCAGTCCAAGATCAGTAATCGCATCTCTAAAAAAATCAGTATATTTAAAAAGTGCAAGTAAACCAAGATTAACGATTAAAACAATTCCTAGATAAAATTGTTTCCAATTAGAATCTGTTGAATCTAGTTTTTTTGTAAAATAGTAAGTTGTAAAAAAGCTAAAGAAGATTAGAGGAACAAAAATAATTTTAAGAGAGGCATAAAAATACAATGAGAATAAAAATAAAATGATTCTTTGTACTTTAAGATTTGAAAAAAAATAAATTGGAAAAAGAATCAGGATGAAAACAAAAAATTCTAGTGAGTTAAATAACATTTTGTTTAGTCCTTTAGCACTTCATTTGTTTTTTGAAGTAAGTGTTTATAAACCCATTCATTTCCAAGTTTTGTATAATGACCATCACCCAAAATATAGTAGGGTCTTGGATTGAAAGAATTTTCTTTTCCAAAAATCATTTCATGTGTATATTGATTAAGATCAATATAATCTTCTTGATTGGATTCAAGGTATTTCTTCAACACTTCTAGATACTTATAGTACCTATGAATTTTTTTTTCTTTAGAACTACAATAAGCAGTTTCTATATCTATTGGTGCAAGAAAATATACAATCTTGATTTTTTCTTTTTGACCTAATTCTCGAATTTTATCCATTGAAGCAATTGCAATTTCAGGAATTTTAAATTCTGTTTTGTTCTCTTCACATTCTTTTTCAGAGAAAACAGGAAATTTTTCATTTGCAGGAATTCCTTTTTCAGGAACAAAAAAATCTTCTTTAAAACTATTGAATAGGTCTGAATAAGGATTAACTCTACAATCTGAAGTTTTATCTCCTTTCAGGCAATCTAATTCATTCATTGTTCTTATGAATGGATAGATGAATGTTTCTTTGAATCTAAATTGTATTTGTTCTGAAAAAATTTTTAATGCAAGAAAGCTATAGCTATATTTTGAAAGTTGAAACTGTATTTCAAAGAGTTTCTTTTTCAATGGACTTTTATTCTTTTGCTCTTGAACAATTTCATCAACATCATCACCAGTACTTGGAAAATAATAAATCAATTCTGGTTTTAGAATGGGAATATACTTTTTTAGTTTATGATAAACGTTAGTTGGACCATAGGCATCTACACCAAGATTCAATGTTTGATAGATTTCTCCTTTACTGTTTTGAAACCCATCTAATTTTTTGCAAAATGTATCTTCATCATTTACACCAAAACCCATAGTAACTGAATCACCAATACAAAGAATTTTTTTTTGGTTTGCTTGAAGTTCCCTACTTGCTCTAAACCCTAATGAGTTAGTAGAAAATTTCATTTGAAATGTTCCTAAAAAATGTTTAACTATAACATCTACATTTGGTTCTAGATCAACAATATAGTCTTTATCTAGTTTATGAAATTGTTTTTGAAGAAAATAAAATTCAAATGCTTTGGGTTTAATGATTCTTAAGAATACTTCTAGGAAAATAACACTACTTAGTAATATTAGAAAAACCTTAAATACTCTATTCATAAAATTTTCCTTTGAACTTTTCTGCAAAACTCATACCTTTGGTTTCTTCTCCACCCAGTGAGAAACAAAGGGAAATGCTTCTATAGAGATACTTAATCTCATCCACTTCTTGTTTAGATTCTAATTCAGAGATCGCTTTCTTTCTATCCTTTTCTTTTTCAAGACAGTTTTTGGTAATCATAACTAGTTCAAGTAAATCCTTTCTTTGGGATAGATCCTTGGTATATTTTTCTATCATAGAGTAATTTCCATCAAAAAGTAGTAAGTCAATAATTTTTATCTTGATAGGAATTGAAGAATTTTCTTCTTTCAATGCTTTTTCCAGATGAAATATTGCTGGGATACTTGATTTTTCTGAATTAGAAAGAATGAATCCTTTTCGTTTGTTTGCAATTCCGTAATCGGGATTTTTAGCAAGAGCTTTCTCATAATAGAAAAGGGCTTCAGTGAGTCTTCCTTGTTTTTCCAATTCAATCCCGATAGAAGTTAATTTATCCTCTCTTGTACAAGAAATGAAAAATGAGACATAAACAGTGAACAATAAAAGTTTAGCAAAAAAAATATTTTTATTCATAAAAAAAAGTAGCGTATCCATTCTCTTTTTCTACAAAGAATTATGTATGATTAAAAAATAATACAAAAAACTGAGATAAGATACCGAATCTTATAGTAACATCAGATAGGGATTTGAACCTTGGGTAGCAATCAAGCAAAACTAGTAGAGAATTTTCAAGAATATTTATCCGTAGAAAAAGGACTGAGTGAGAACTCTATCGATTCCTATGGTTATGATTTGAACAAATTCAAATCGTATATGGAGAAACACCAGATTGATTTGTTGGAAGTTCAGACCAAGGACATTATGAAATTTCTTGGGGAAGAGAAGAGTAGAAAAATTTCTTCTAAAACCTTAGCAAGAGAAGTTGTCGCAATTAGACAGTTTTATAAATACCTAAGAGATGAAAAACAGCTAGACTTCAACCCAACTGATAAGATTGGAACTCCTGAGGTTATGCGTGAGATTCCCGATCACCTTACAACCGCAGAAATCGATGAACTATTCAATTCCATAAATGAAGAAAATATCTATGAGCTTAGAGATAAGTGTATTTTTGAACTTCTATACTCTTCAGGACTTAGAATCTCTGAGGCTTGTAACCTGAAAGTACCTGATGTAGATCTAATCAATATGAGTATCACTGTAGAAGGCAAGGGTGGCAGAGAGAGACTTGTTCCTTTTGGTGAAAAGGCTCTTAAAATTTTAAATGATTATTTTAGTAAGAGCAGACCAGAAATTTTAAAATCCAGAAACTGCGAGTATGTATTTGTTTCTAAAAAAGGATCATACATCAATCGCAAGTCAGTATGGAGACTATTAAATGTATATATTCTAAGAACAGGGATCAAGAAAAAAGTTACTCCTCATACACTTAGGCATTCATTTGCAACTCATCTATTGGAGAATCATGCTGATCTAAGAGCAGTTCAAGAATTACTTGGGCATATTGATATTTCAACAACTCAGATTTATACTCATATGGCTAATAAAACCTTGAAAGAGGTTCATAAAAAATTCCATCCTCGTGGGTAATTAGTGACAGCAATTTCCATTCATAATCTGGTTAAGAGTTATGAGATTGGTGGAACAAAACTAGAAGTCTTAAAATCGATCAACTATGAATTTGTAGAGGGTAAATTAATTACTCTCATGGGACCATCTGGTTCAGGAAAATCTAGTTTGCTCCATATACTTGCGGGATTAGATAGACCCGATTCAGGAGAGGTTTTGGTATTTGATAAAAACCTTTCCAGATTCACAGAAACTGAGATTACAATCTATAGAAGAGAAACAATAGGAATTATATTTCAATTCTTTAATCTACTTCCTTATCTTTCTGCACTGGAAAATGTTGCTTTGCCTTTGTTTCTTTCTGGAAAACATAAAAAACAAGCTACTGAGCTCGCACTCTCTGCGCTAGAATCAGTGAATCTATCTCATAGAGTTACTCATAAACCAAATGAACTGTCAGGCGGTGAACAACAGCGAGTAGCAATTGCTAGAGCAATTGTTAATTCTCCAAGATTGATTCTAGCGGACGAACCAACAGGAAATTTAGATACTGAGAATTCTGAGAAAATTATTTTACTATTAAAAGATTTACAAGCCAAACAAAAATTCACAATGTTTATGGTGACTCATAACCCCGAGATAGGTGATTTAGGAGACACAAAGATTGTGATGAGAGATGGAAATTTCTCCTAAATGGGTCGAATACTCTACCAGTTTATTTTTGAGTATTGGAAAACAAGTAGTCTAAAAACAATTTTTGCGTTAGTCGGTATTGCTCTAGGTGTTGCACTTTTTCTTACAACAACATTGAATGGGATTCGGGCAGAGAATTCACTCGTAGATTTTTCAAGTGGGTATTTTGATGCTGAGTTTGGGGTAAAAGTTTTTTCTTTGGATGAATCACATGGAATTACTGATCAGGTAGTTGAAAAAATTTATCGAAACCCAAGACTTAGGTTTATTGAAAAAATCATTCCTAGAATCCAAAGAGTTGGTTTTCTAAGAGAGAATAATAATACGATACAGGTAGTCTATCAAGGTATTGATACAACTAAAGAAGGTTCTAGTTTAGCCAAAAAAAATAAAGTCCCAGAAACAAATTTTTTAGCTAAGACATTTGTATCTTCGGGACTTTCTGATAAGTTAAATTCTAAAGCATTGAAATTGGAGTTTTCTTCAAAAGAAATTCTTTTCGAGGAATATAAAACCTTAGATACTAAAGGTGGTTTATTTTTATTAGAAGATATTTCAGTAACCAAAGAAAGGTTTGGTGAAAACATCCCATATTCTTATCTGCTTTTGAATGCAAACACAGATGAAAATTCCCTTAAGGTTTTAAAAGAGGAGCTAAAAAAAATAGATTCTAGTTTAGAATTGGAAACTAAGGATGAGATCATAAAAAGAGCATCTAGTGCTTTAAAATCCTTTCACTTAAATTTGGTAATCATCTCAATGATCTCAGTTTTAATCGCTTTCTTTATGGTTTCCAATACAATGACTGCAGTGTTTCATTCTAGAAAGAAAGAGATAGGAATTCTTCGTTCGATTGGTGTTACACCTATGGAAAGTTTGATTCTATTTCTTTCTCAAGGTCTGAGCCTAGGAATTTTAGGAACAGGTTTGGGAATCATACTTGGTATTTATTTTAGCAAGTTATCCTTCTTTATAGGTGAGTCAACAGTCACAGACTCTGATCAATCCTTTAGTTATACAGAGTTTCCCAACGAAGTTTTACTCACAGGAATTGCAATTGGGATTTTGGGATCTTTTGTTTCAAGCCTTGCACCATCCATTCGTTCTTTCAACATAAGCCCACTGATTATCATAAAAGATCAGGTCAAACCAATTAAATTTTTCAATCCATTGATTCTATTTATCATTGGAACCATTTCTCTTTTGATTTCCTTTCCTATATCTAGGATTAAGACAAGTTTTGCACTTCCTCTCTTTGGACTTTTTGCAATTGGACTAATTGTATTTGGAGGGACTTTACAATTTCCCGCAATACTCAAATTTTTCACTTATATTGCAGTGAAGAGTTTTGAAACTATTCAAAAACCAATGATTACGTTTAGAATTGGCTTAGAAGAACTTTCTGCTAATCTAATCCGGAATACTCTCACAGGTGGTACGTTAATGCTTGCAGTATCACTAGTAATTTCCCTTTCTATTTTAACTGAGAGTTATAAAAAATCAATTGGTGATTGGACCGATAGAGAGTTTCCATATTCTTATTCGATTGTAAATGGTAAAGATATACAGAATGGAACGTTAGTAGGAATTCCAACTGAGATTAAAAGTTTAGTTCAAAAAGAAGTTGGGATTACAGAGGTAGATTCATTTATTTTGAATACTAAACTTGAATCAGGAAATAAGATTTATGTTTTACATAGTTATGATTTTAATCTTGCTAAAAGAAGAGAGATTAATTCTGAAATAAAAATTCATCCCTCTACAGACGAAAAAGGTATATTAATTTCTTCTAATATGGCTTTTCTTTCTGGTTGGAAGGTTGGTGAAAAAATAAATCTACCAACTAAAGAAGGTAAGAAAGACTTTCAAATAATTGGAATTAAAGAGCATTTTTTTTCTGAGAATGGAACTATAATGATGGATGAAAAACTTTATAAGGAAAATTTCAAGTTAAATTCTTACCAAGCTATTCGTTTTAACTTTCAAAAGGAAATAGGTGAAAAACTAGTTTTAGAGAAAATCAATCAAATCTTAGCTAAATATCCTGATCTAAAAATTTTGAGTAGTGCTGAGGTAAAAGCAATTTATTTAGAAGGAACGGAAAGAATTTTTAAGGTTTTAGATTCCTTAAAATATACTGCATGCATAATTGCTTTGATTTCATTATTCTCATCAATTCTCTATGGACTTTCTGATAAAATGAAAAACCTAGCTTTGATGAATTCTATTGGGGCGGGGGTTTGGGATTTAGTTAAGGTAATATTTTTTGAAAACTTATTTTTAATTTTTTCAGGTTCTTTGGCGGGAATTCTAACCTCAATACTGCTCGCACCAATCACCTTAGACGTGATCAATCGAAATGCGTTTGGTTGGACAATTACAAAGGTGTATCCAATCGACCTAATGATGGGTTTTTTAGTTGCAAGTCCAATCCTAGCCATTTTAGGTTGTATCTATCCTAGTTTTGTTTTAAAAAACTTGAGTTTACGAAAAGTTTTGTCGTATGAATAATTGTAAGAATGAATCCCTCAGTTAAGATAGTTTTAGAAATAGCAAACTTCATAAAAGAAGAAAATTTGAAAGGTAAGGAGAGAATTCCTGCTTCAGATACTTTTGTGAGAAAGATGGTGAATTATTTTGATAAACCAGTGGATGAAATTCTTTTCTATCTAGACCAACTTAGAGAAACACATTATATATTCACATTCAGTCTGGTTCAGCCCGATCCTTCCATCTTTGTTCAAGGAGTGGATGGCTATATTTATGCTGAACAAAGTATCTTAAATGAACTTAAACATTATTCAGAAAATAAACTTGGTCAGGTCTATGAATCCAATTTTTACAAGAAAAAAACTGGATTTCAAATCTTAAGAGAAATGCTTCCTAGAATGAAGGAGTATAATAACACTCCGTTTGGACGAGCTCTAGCTGAGGCTAAGTATATTGAGGAATATGTAAAAATTGTTTCTGCAAATGCATTTGAATATACTGATAGTTGGAAGAAAGAAAAACTTTTTAAGCTTTATAGAGATGATGAAATCAAAGTTGATTCAACTGAAGAAGAAAATGAATTAAATAATGCTAAGTCCCGAGAACCAATACCCAATACAAAATGGGGTAGGGCAGTACACCAATTTTCTACTGAGTTCTTATTGAGAATTCATCTTAGGAAGTATGAGTTTGAAGTGATTCGTAAACTCATCTCTACGGGCAAGATCGGAGAATTAGATCATATTGTTTTTATCAGAGATTCCATTATACAATTAGAAAAAATGCATGATACTGATCCAATTTTAAAATACCACAAAGAAAAAATGATAGAACTTAGAAGAGTCTGCCAAGGCAAGATTAATCATATTCGAAAGATGAATGCTCCTAAGGTCACATCTCAGTAAAGACTCTATAGAACTGAAAGAAGAAGATCAAGATTAAAATCACAATAATTCTTCTAGTTATTGAATTAGAGATTCCACCTTCAAGTTTTGATTCAGAAATACTATTGAAAAAGAAAATGGAATTAATAATAACTACTAAATAAAAAACTGGAATAGTGATTTTTGTTTTTTCAAACTTAGTTCCAATATAAACCAATAAACTAGGAAGGTATATTAGGAAAATCTTAAATAAGATTAACCCATAACTTCTTTGGATTTGAGTTATCGTTAGTCCAGTTTCTTGGGATAATTTTTCTTTAAATTCATTTAGCTTTTCAATATCAGCATAGGTTCTTTGTTTACCATCATTTCCTGTAAGAAAGATTCGATTCATTCCCAGAATAGAATCTGTTTTTAAAGAACTTGTATCTTTTAGAATTAGTTCTTCACAACGACCAGAAGCTTCATTTTGAATCAATTTACCGTCTTTAATCTCCAGACTGAGTCCAGAGATTACCTTCATCTGTCTTTTGTAGTTTTGAAAGAAGAGCAGTCCGAAAACAAAGATAAGGAAATAACAAAGAAGTAGATAATTATTATCTCCATAATTATTCAAAAAATAATTTCCAAACAGCAAAGAAGAATTAACTAGAAGTAGTATAATATATTTCCAGAGAATTCTTTTATGAAATTTTTTTTTATCAGGTAAATAGATATTTTCTTGCATGGGTGTTTTACGAATTAGAAGAGTTACATTACTTTTTAAATTTATTGACTAACTCAGAGCTATTATTCTCTGGTAAAGCACCCCAAACACAATCAGAAACAAATCTTCTATAAACCTGAGCTCTTCTATAACCAAAAAACTTTCCAGTATTTTCTTTGAGATAGTCTTCTATCGAAGAACTTTCATTAGAAATTCTTTTTCTAGTAGAAGCAGCTTGGTCAAAGAGAATTTTATAGGATTCTCTCACACTTGCAACACCTTTAGAAAAGTTAATATAGGAATCAACACTTGGGGTTTTTAAATCAAAAAACTTTTCAGCCCAAAAGTCTATGATATGTTTTTTAATGATATTCTCAGGAAAGAATTTAATGATAGAATTTTTTTCTACATAATGACAATGACCAAAATCACGTCGGATTAGATCGTCTTGGATTATATTCCAGATAACTACTGGACCGATATGGTATAGAAAACTGTGAGTATCTTCACCTAGGTCATTAAAATCCTTAGTAGTTAGGTTTGAAACTATAAACTCAAGTAAGGTTGTTACCATCTTGTTGTACTTTGGAGCAGCAGCATAACCTGTGTTTTTTCTTACAAGAGCAGCAGCTAGATTTATGTTAGCATTTTCAGCGGGATTTAGGATTACAAAACTAGAGCTATAAAACTTCTGTTCTTCTTCTTTGACATCATTGGTCTTAACATACAAAATGTATGCATCATTTCTATTCCAGTCTTTGGTTCCCTTCACCTCAGTATAATGAAACTCAACTTTCATCGGTGCACCTTTAGAAAAAGGTTTAGCGATTGTTTTCAAAGAAATTTCTTCTTCCTCTTCCTTCTCTACAAGTTTACTCATATCATAGTCTTTGTCTTCTTCAAAGATTAGATTACTGATGAGCACATCTTTGTCTTTAGCATAGAGACCGATGATTCTACATTTATACTTAGCTTCAATTGCATTTAGGAAAAACTTTGTGTCTTGGTTTAGATCAAAAACTTTAGTGAGAAATTCACTCTCCATTTTTTTTTGGAGAGAAGAGGTCTCAATATAGGTATTAAAAATTTTCGTTAGTCCAATGATTGAATTCCAAGAAGTTTCAGCATTTTTGATGAAAGAAGAAACCCACTCAAAAACAATTTTAATTCTTACATAGTCTTGTTTCTGTTTAGATAAATTGGAATCAGCAAATAATTCTTTGGACTGTTTATCAATTTCTCTTTGAAAAGGAGCACCAACTAAATTTTCAATAAACTTAGAATAGGAAGAATCAATTTTTACTAGATAGGAATTGATTTCATCATACTGTGCTTGAAGAATTTCTCTGACTTCAACTTTTTGAGAAGAATCTGTGAGAACTCCTCTGATCCCATTTACTGCTGTAATATGAAAAGAAAGGACTGTGGGTAAGTCCTTTACTAATTTTCCAAGATTCTTGTTCATAAATCCTTATGTTAAGAGAGCAGGTTTTAATCCATTGTTCCCTGACTTTTTAGACTTAGATGATTGTTTTTCTGTTCCAGAAGGATTAGAGTTAATAATTTGTTGTAGCTCTTCAGCAGTGATTGTTTCTTGAGCTAGAAGTGCTTTTGCTATTCCTTCAAACTTAGGGTAGTGATTTTTTACAAGTTCTCTACCTCTATTCAAACATTTTTCAATGATAGATTTTATTTCAGTATCAATCATCGCTGCAAACTCTTCGCTATGAGGTTTATTTTGGTGTCCCATATCTCTACCAATGAAAACACTTTCATTTCCACCACTATAGTTTACTGTTCCTAGTCGTTCAGTCATTCCCCATTCACAAACCATTTTACGAGCAATTCTAGTTGCTTGTTGGATATCATTGCTAGAACCTGTGGATGGATTTCCAAATTTCATTTCTTCGGCAATGTATCCACCCATAGCCATCACGATTTGATCAAACCAATAGTTTTTAGGAAGAATATGCTTTTCTTCCATTGGTAATGACATTGTGAGTCCTAGTGCCCTTCCTCTTGGGATGATAGTCACTTTATGAACAGGCTCAGTGTATGCTAGAAGAGTAGCAAGAATTGCGTGACCTGCTTCATGATATGCAATGACTTCTTTTTCTTTTTCTGAAATGAAAAAGGACTTACGTTCTGGTCCCATAAGAACCTTGTCCCTAGCTTCTTCTAATTCCTCTTGAGTAACACGTTTTTTATTCTTACGAGCTGCAAGAAGTGCTGCTTCATTGATTAGATTCGAAAGATCGGCTCCTGTAAAACCGGGAGTACCTCTTGCTATGGAATTTAATGAAATGTCGCTAGTAGTAGGAACTTTTTTGGAGTGAACCTTAAGAATTTCTTCCCTACCTTTAATGTCGGGTAAATCCACCATAACTTGTCTATCAAATCTTCCAGGACGAAGTAGAGCGGGGTCTAGCACATCAGCACGGTTGGTAGCTGCAATTACAATGACTCCATCATTTCCTTCAAATCCATCCATTTCCACAAGCATCTGGTTTAAGGTTTGTTCTCTTTCATCATGACCACCACCAAGTCCTGCTCCTCTAAGTCTTCCCACAGCATCGATTTCATCAATGAAGATGATACAAGGTGCATTCTTCTTTCCTTGGTCAAAAAGGTCTCTCACCCTGGACGCACCCACACCCACAAACATTTCTACGAAATCAGAACCAGAGATACTAAAGAAAGGAACTCCCGATTCTCCCGCGACAGCTTTTGCTAGAAGGGTTTTACCAGTACCAGGAGGACCTACCAGTAAAACTCCTTTGGGAATTCTTGCTCCAATGGATTGAAATTTTTTCGGATCTTTAAGAAAGTCAATGATTTCTGCAAGTTCTTGTTTGGCTTCATCGCAACCAGCAACATCTTCAAATGTAATTTTGGTTTTAGTTTCTACATTCATTCTTGCCTTACTCTTGCCAAAATTGAATGCCTTATTGCCAGTACTCTGCATTTGTCTCATGAGTAAGAACCATACAACTACTAAGATAAATACTAGGGGTAGGTAACTTAAAAGTGCATTTATGAATTTATTGTCTTCTGGGTTCTTTGCTTGAAATGCTAGATTCGATTTTCTGAGTTTATTCAAGACTTCATTATTCACAGGTGCGATTTGGGTTCTAAATTGTTTAGGTTTAGGCTCTCCAACGCTGTCTTCAGGAATAAACCAGCCCTCGATTACGTCTTTTTCAATGGTGATTTGTTTTTTACTTTTACCATCTTTAGATTCACTAGAATAAATTTTTCCAATAGACTTCTTGCCTTCAACAGGTTCTACCATATTCAAAAAATCAGAATAGGATAACTCAACAACTCGCTCTTTGTTATTCCCAAAAAAACTGAGCATTAACACACCGAGTCCAATAAAAAGTAGAATGATCATCGTGCGGATATTTTTGTTCATTTTGCTCCCCGATTCTTACAAGTATTTTGTTTGGAACGGTTTTTTGCAAGTGAATTGCGAAATAGTGGAAAGGGAAAATAAGCAAACTGCCCCCCTCTCTAGCGATAGGTTTAGGCGGGGGGAATCTCTAGATGTTTTTCCAATGTTTATTTTGAATATTATCAGCTAAGAATATTTTTTCAGTACAGTTAGACAAAATAAGACCTGACTTTACTCCTGAAATTTGCATCCATAATTTTAAGTTTTTTGCAAATTCTGGTTTAATTATTTTTGATAATTTTATTTCACAAGGAATATAACTACCATTTTCTTCGTAAATCAAGTCCACCTCGATTCCACTCTGAGATCTCCAATAGTAAATTTCTGGTTTTTTTCCTTCCGCAAATTTCTTTTTCAATAACTCGCTCACAACCATGTTTTCAAAAATAGCTCCAACAAAAGGAGCTTTTTCTAATAAAGTTTTTTCTTTTAAGTTTAATAAATGTAGAATCATTCCTGTATCATAAAAATAAAGTTTGGGTGATTTGATAATTCGTTTGCCAAAATTTTTAAAATAAGGGGGGAGTAAAAAAATAATATAACTTGATTCTAAAATAGAAATCCATCTAGAAATTGTTGGCACACTTACTCCAAGATCATTCGCTAAATGAGACATGTTTAATTCCCCAGAAACTCTAGCAGCAAGTAAACGAAGGAATTGTTCAAAACTTCTAAGATCACTTACATTTAAAAGACTTCTTAAATCTCTTTGAATATAGGTTTGCATATAACTTGAATACCATATATCAATATTTATCTTAGGCTTCATTACTACCTCAGGATAACTTCCTCGAACTAAAAGTGAATATAATTCTGGAATTACTTTTCTTTCTTTTAATTGAAATGAGGGTAAAGATAAAATAGCTGCTCTACCTGCTAGAGATTCAGAAACTCCACGCATCATAATAAAATTTTGTGAACCTGTTAAAAAGAAAGAACCCGGTTTTCTTTTTTCATCAATAATTATTTTGATATAAGACATGATTTCAGGCATATATTGAACTTCATCAATTACAATAGGGAGTTTTAACCTCTTTAGGTATTCCATAGGATTATCAATAATGATATTTCGAACATTGGGGTCATCCATATTAATAAAACTTGCTTTGTTTGCTAGAACCTTTCTCAAAAGAGTGCTTTTACCAGATTGTCTAGGACCTGTGATTACTATAACAGGAAATGTTTTAGCAACCTGTTTTAAGGTCTTCTGTAAAAGTCTATTCCTATACATATTGACCGATTTAATATTCAATATTAAATCAGTCAATATGTATTTATTAGATTACAAGTGCCTTTCGGAGAAGTTTCTTATAAAGTCTTGTGAATGAATCATTATTGAACATCTAATCCTCAGATTTCTAATAGCGAAGCGGCGAAGCGGCGAAGCGGCGAAGCGTCGCTAATTCTCAATTAGCATTCTAACTATACAGGGAGCCTGTGGCACACTTCGGCAGGCTCAGTGCATCGCTTTTGGGTTTGCAGCCCATTCCCGCTAACTTTTAGTTAGAATTAAATTCAACTTTCATCCTTTATATAATTATTTTGAAATTCAAGTCGAGAAATATAATAGTGTTAAAATTAATTTTATTCTTTATTCTTAGCTTTCATCAGGTTTTTAGTCTGGAAATTTATCTACTCAAGTATGGTGAAAGTAATTATCCTGCAAGACTTTTGAATTCTAGTCCCGCTAGAGGGGATAGACCTCAAATTATTTGGAATTTCTACTTACTCAAGTTTGGGACTAGGAATGTTCTCATAGATACCGGAACAGATGATAAACTAATGATTCAAAGATTTGGAATTCAAAAATTCAAATCCCCTAAAAATCTATTAAAAGAATTAAAAATAGATGTTGATCAAATCACGGATGTAATCATTACTCATTCCCATTTTGATCATATTGGAACAGTCCAAGACTTTAAAAATGCTGTTATCTATATTAATAAAACTGAATATGATGACTTTAAAAAGAAGCTTGAGTATCAAAAACAAAAATCCTTTTTTCTAGAAAAGGAAAAAAAATCTGAGATAAACTTTCTATCTGAAATTGATCTTGAGAATTATAAATTTGTATTTCATGATATTCAAGGTCATACTATTGGATCAAGGGTGATAGAATTAAAAACCAACAATAGAAACTATTTATTTACAGGCGATGAATGTTATTATTTAAAAGAATGTAAAGAAGGAATTGGACTGAAGGCACAAGCTGCGATTAATCCAAAGAAAAATGATCTATTCGTCAAAGAGCTTTCCAAAAAATTTCTAAATCATTTCTTACTTAGTCTGCATGATCCTGAAATAGATCAAAAATTTTTCCAAATTCAGAAAGAAATCTTCCTTCTTAAATGATACACAATAACTTTGTACAATCGTTATTGATGATAAATTCTCATTTAAGAATTCTTTTTTTCTTGCAATTCTTCTTTCACAAATCGTACTAGAGTCATGAAATTAACTATAATCGCTTTTTTTCTATTTGTTATCAATTGTTCAGGTAAAAGACCAGAGGATCTTGGAATTAGAGAAGGTAAGTTAAAGCCTTGTCCAGAAAGTCCTAACTGTGTTTCCAGTGAGGTTGCTAATAATGACAAGGTTCATTATATACCATACCTTACTTATACTCAAACTAAAGAGGAAGCCAAGTCTAAGCTCAAAAAAATCATCCTAGAACTTCCAAGAACTAATCTTATCAAAGAAGAATCTAATTATCTATACTTTGAATTTACTTCCAGAATCATGAGATATGTAGATGATGTGGAATTTACCTTCGATGATACTGCAAAAGTAATTCAAGTCAGATCTGCTTCTAGATTAGGAAAAGGTGATATGGGTGTGAATCGAAAAAGAATCGAATCAATTCGAGAACTATTCCACTAGAGCTTGTTCCAGAGAACTATATAACTTAAACATATGTCCAATCTTCATAAGATCAAACATCTGCAAAACTTTCTCTCTATTGCAGATGAGTCTTAGTTCTACCTTTTCTAAATTGCAAAAATTGTATAGATTCATGATAAACCCAAAACTCAGCGAAGATAGAATAAAATCTCCTGTTGCATCCAATACAAGAAACTGAAAATTTTCCTTAGCATACTCATCTTTTAGAAACTTTGAATATTCCCTAGAAACATAAATATTCACTTCATTAGGAATCTTAAAGACTAAGAAGGTGCCAATTCTCTGGAAACTTGGGTTAATAACCATATCTCAATCAGTTTGATTGATTTATGATTGTCAAGAAAAAAATTATTCTAGTCTATGAATATAACCTTCTTCTCCTCCAGTACAATTTCCATGCCTTTCAGGATAAGCACAGGGGGGTTGCATCTTTCCTGTAGGCTTCTCTCTTTCATCCGTATGATAATCAAAAGGTTTAATCACTTGTTTTTCGGGAATGCTAAATCCATGAAATAATTCTACTAACGAACCAGATTCAGTCTTTGCGGCTTCAATCAATCTAATTTCAATTAGATAATAATACGCTTTCTCTAAAATTTCATAAAGAAAATAATCCTCAGTATCATAAAGCCCATCTAAAAGGGTAGCTTCTTTATCATCCTTAGAATTCATTTTGAAGATTAGTATCTTCATCTTTTTCACAGTTCCATCGTCTGCAATTCCGATTGCAGTTTTAGAAATATAAGCGGGAGCTTTGATCACAAATCTAACAATCTGACCCTTGCTTAGAACAAACTGAAACTGTTTCGGCTCAAGTTTATATCCTTTGCCCTGAAGTCTATCCTTAACAACCCCTGCATTCCTAGATACAATAGACTTAGGAGTTCTAGCCATGCTCAAATGTAGAAATAGTGTTCCGATTAAAAAAATATAATTGAATAGTTTATTTGAAAAGTTCATCTGTTTCCTTATAATATTCACATAATGTGGAATATTTAAAATTTGAAGAAATGCTTTTATCTAACACTTGTGCATTCTCTTGCATCTTTTTGTAGCTGACTCTTTCAGCACTTTCTGTTGCGAGTACAATTACATTCCCCGAGCCTGTTTTATTAAAAACATAGATATTCTTAAAACTTTCTCTTATGAGTTTAATATCCTTTTTAAATCCTGAATGTGTATTGATATTGAATGCAACCACACCGTTAGGTGCAAGATGATTCTTCAAATCATTTAGAAATTCTTTGTCTTTTGCTTTTAGATTGATTCCACTTTCATCTGTAAGTTCTGATGGTTTTAAAAAAGCATCCATAAAAATGATTGAATACTTTTGCTTGTTCTTTTTTATATGAACAAAAAAATCTTCAATATAAATCTTTGTTCTCTTGTTCTCTTTTAAACTAAAATATTCTTTTGCTAACTTATAGATTTCTGGATCAATTTCCACAACATCTAATTCTAGGTTAGGATAAGTATGATTAATATAATGAACCATACTACCACCACCTAAACCAGCTAAAATTGCTTTCTCAGGTTTAGGTTGAATTAACATGGATGCGAACATCTTCTGGGTGTATAATAAAAATAAATTCTTGGGAAATAATTTATCCTGCGAACTCTCGATCACTTCTTCACCGTTATCTCTAACAAAGTACATGGTTCTAATCGAGCCTTCATCTAATACTTTTATGTGTGAATACTTTGTCTTTACTTCCTTGACTTGTGTTTCAGCAAAATTTGGACTACTAAAGACAAATAAAAAGATTATAATTAAAAATAACTTCATACTTTTAGTCTCTCTTATATGAATGATGTTGTCAAACTAATTACTTAAGGCAGTTTAGAAAATATTCTTTTTCTAGCTTCTTCATTCAGTGAAAAATAAAATTCAATATGTAAGAATAGAATAGAAGTATAAATCGTGTTGAAATCTTTTTCAGTATATTCTTCTCGTCCCGACTTACTAAAAATTTTCTCTTTAGTTCTTTTGAATAAAATTTCATAAAGATCAAACTTACCTTTATGGAATTCTGAAATCAGGTTTTCTTCTCCAGGATAAAGCAGATTCTTTTTTACTAATTGATAAAAAAATCGATTATTATATTCCAAAATTTCAATTTCTCTTTCTCTCATTCTATTCAAGATTCTATCCAATAGGTTTTTTTCTTCATCGGTTAGATTCAAACGATAGACGCAATCTATTTGCCAATATCTTTCTTTAGCAAGTTTTTCTGCTAGCTCAGTTGCTTCTTTTTCAAGGATGGAACGTTTGGTATTCCAAGTTTTGATCCGATTATTAGACTGAATTTCACAAGATTTGAATCTTTTTCCATCATCTAAGTCAAACTTACTAAAAATCAATGGGGTTGAATTGAGTTGAGTGAATGCTAAAAAAAGAAATATTAGTCTTAAGTAAATCAATAGAACTAAATTCCTTGGGTTTTATCTTATGTCAAGTCAGATTGTAATACGATCTTAAAGAAGTATGAAAGAATTTTAATTATTCATATCGCGACCAAATTCCATTGGCTAGTTTTTTTTTTGCGGGCAGTGCCCTTCAACCCCCTTTTTTTATTGTTGGATAGAAGTAAAAGTTTTTTTATTAGTAATGTTTTTAAGTTTTCTATTAATTATTGGAGTAAAATGAATCATTTAGTTTTTGAAAAACTCTCTAGACTAATAAATGAAAATACTGAGTTTCATTTTTTTGAATCTGGCAAAAATACTTCTAGTTCAAGTACTTATCTTTTTTCAAATCCTATTAAAAAAATAATATGTGTATCAGAAGATGAGATTGAAAAATGTATTTTGGAAATTGAAAAAGAGTCTAAAAATTATTTCGTAGCAGGGTGGATTTCCTATGAGGTTGGGAAAAAATTTTTAAATAAGCTGAAATCAAACCAAGGAAATAAGATATTACTATCCTTTAATGTATATACTGAAGTAGAAGAATTTTCAAATACTAAGGAAAGAATCCCAAGTAGTCTAAATTTTCAAATTGAGGATATTCATTCTAGTATCTCCTTCGAGGAGTACGAAAAAAATGTAAAAAGTATAATTGAAAATATTAAATCAGGAAATTATTATCAGATCAATTATACGTTTCCCCTAGAATTCAAACTGATTGGGGATTTACTTTCATTCTATATGGAACTTTCTAAAAATCAAACAACTGAATATTCCGCTTTCATTAGAACAAATGAGTTATCGATTCTATCTCTTTCCCCCGAACTTTTTTTTAAAATGGAAAACGGAAAGATGCTCATGAAACCAATGAAAGGAACCTCAAATTTAGGAAAAGAATCTGAGCTAGAAGCTGAAAAGAATTTAGCGGAAAATTTTATGATTGTGGATTTGATTCGAAATGATCTTGGTAAGATTTCTAAACTAGGTTCAGTCCAAGTCTTAAATCCTGCATCTAAAGATAGTTTTGAAACACTAACGCAGATGACAACTAACGTTGAGTCCAATTTAAAAGATTCATTGACGTTATTCGAAATTCTGGAAGGTATTTTTCCGAGTGGTTCAGTTACAGGAGCACCAAAACTTGCAAGCATGAAGGCTATAGAATCAAGTCTAGAAAAAAAAGATAGGGGAGTCTATACAGGTGCAATTGGTTTTTTTTCTCCTAACAAATCTATATTCTCTGTTGCAATCAGAAGTTTAGAAATAAAGAATGAAAAAGCAAAGATTGGAATTGGAAGTGGAATTGTTTTTGATTCAGTCCCAAGTCTTGAGTGGGAAGAATGTTTTCTAAAAGCTAAGTTTTTATTCAAATCCATTCCTATGCAAATTTTTACAAGTTTAGTTTGGAAAAGGAATACATTTTATTTTTTAGACTATCATCTCATGAGACTAAAAAAGTCAGCTGAATTTTTTGGTTTTGGATTTTCAGAAAATGAGATAAAAAATAGACTGAATCAACTTGATCTTGATTTTAATAAGGTCTATAAACTTAAAATTACAATTGAAAGAGAGAGTCATATAAAAATTGAAACTACTGAATTGAATTCAAAACAAAAAAAAGGAAAGTTTAGTTTTGCTAAAGAATTTTCTTTAGAGACCAGATCTAATTCTATCTTTCTTTATTATAAAACTTCTAAACGTGAGATCTATCGGAAGGGATTTGAGATCGCTTCTAATCATCAGTTGATGGATCTAATCTTTGAAAATGAAAAAGCCGAGATCACAGAAGGTTCCATTTATAATATATTTTGTAAAATTGATGGAATATTTTATACACCATTTTTAAACGCAGGTGTTTTGGATGGGATTTATAGAAGAAAACTTTTAAATAGATTTCCTTCCTACTTCAAAGAAAAAATTTTGTATAAGAAAGATATTCTGAATTCTGAAGAAGTGTTTTTTTGTAATTCTGTGAGAGGAATTTTGAGAGGGGTTTATGAAAAAAGAAAAGGTTGAGATAATAGAAGTAGGACCAAGGGATGGACTACAAAATGAGAAACAGAGCATAGATACAGAAATCAAATATTCGTTTATCAAAAAATTATTGACATCAGGACTTTCTAAGATTGAAATCACTTCCTTTGTAAGACCTGATAGAATTCCACAACTAGCTGATTCCAAGGAGCTTTGCAAAAAACTAGAATCAGAAGACTTTCGAAAATTTCAATGCCTTGTACCTAATCTGAAAGGACTAAATTCAGCAATGGAGTCGGGAATGAAAGAAATTTCTGTGTTCACTGCTGCCTCAGATGAATTCACCAAAAAAAATATCAACCAAACCATTGATGAATCCATGCAGACAATTCAAGAAATTATTTCTATTGCAAACCAAAATGGAATTAGAGTCAGAGGATACGTATCTACTGTAATCGCTTGTCCGTATTCAGGAAGTATTTCTCCGGAGAAGGTATTGGATGTAGTAAGAAAATTGATTGGACTTGGTTGTTATCAAATCTCTCTTGGGGATACAATCGGTGTGGGAACTCCCATAGAGATAAAAAGACTCATTCAAACCTTGACTAGAGAATTTCCTATAGAAATTTTTTCGGGTCATTATCATAATACCTATGGAATGGGTGTTGCTAATGTATATGCAAGTTTGGAACTAGGAATGAGAAGTTTTGATTCTTCTAGTGGTGGTCTTGGAGGATGTCCCTATGCTACTGGTGCTAGTGGAAATCTTGCTACAGAAGAATTAGTCTATTACCTTGAGAAAGAAGGTTTTGAAACAGGGGTGGATTTGGATAAACTAATATCGGCTAGCGAGACTATAGAAAAGTATCTTGGAAAAAAACTTCCATCAAATGTATATCAGGCTATGATTTCTAAAAATCGATGAACTTAACTGATAAACTGAAAAATATCCTAGAAGTAATTCAGGCAACAAAGGATGCTAAATCCACGCGTATATTTGCAATTGACAGTGGAATGGAATACTACTTGAACAAAAATTTTTTTGAAGCTCATGAAGTATGGGAGTTTCAATGGAAAAAAGAAGTTGGTCCTAAGAAACTTTACTTACAAGCCATGATTCAAATTTCAGTTTCCATGAATAAAATTTTTGTTAACCCAAACCTAGTGGGAGCAAATTCCTTACTAGAAAAGTCAATAAATAAATTATTATTGATTCAAGATTCAGATGAACTAACCGAGTTTGGAAAAAAATTCTCTTTAAGTCTTTTAGAGGAAATTCAACTTATCCAAAAGAAGATACTAGCAAACGAAGAACAAGAAGTGATTCCTCCTAAACTGCAGTTTCATGAAGTTTTTATAGAATAATTCTTATCTTATGAATTGTATTTCATGAAATTTCTTTGCTATAAAGTTTATATTTATAAAGTAATTTGAATGATATCCTCTAAGCTCATTATAGTAAATATTTGAGTTGTTGAAAAATAAATTAGAGAAAGTGGATTCACCCGCGCACCTTGTGCGAGTGAAGTTCCTTTATACTCTGATTTTTCAACGACTCTATTCTAATTGATTTGATTTTTTTTTAGAAAAATTGAAAAAAAAGTTTCTCAAAAAACTTACATCTAAGATTACTCTGTCTAATTGTTATGAAACTAATACAATCTCTACTTTTACTTTTAATCATTGGCTTTGTGAATGGATGTCTTTATGAAATTCGTTCTCAAGAAGTTGGAATTCTTTATGATCCAAATGACAATACAATCACTTCATTGAATAAAAAGAAACGAGGTTATTTGGCTTTAAACCAAGAAGTGATTACCTATTCAACCTTATGGGAAAACAAAACAGAAAAGATTGAAGTGATTACACAAGATGATTTACATATTGATGTAGTAGCATCCATCAAGGTAAGACCCAATGAAGCTGAAATTGTGAATTTCCATAAATACATTGGTAGAAATTATTATGCTAATGTAGTCCAAAATGAATTCAGGTCAGCTGTTAGAAATATTCTTTCCATGTATCCAATGATTCAGATCAATAAGAAGAACCAAGAGATTGAAAAAGAAATTGAAGAACTAATTGCTGCTAGAATGAAATCCAAACATATTCAGATTATGGATGTAAACATTGACGATCTAAATTTAGGTCAGAAAATTTTACAACAGATTGAAGAAAAAGTGACCATGCAACAAGAAGTGGAAACGATCAAGTTCAAAAAGAAACTAGCGGAAGAAGAAGATGAACTAGCAAAGAAAAAGGCTAAAACAGAAGCAGAGGCAAGTTTTATTAGAGCTGAGAAAGAGGACCAAATTTCAAAAATGAGAGCAATGAGAGATGCTGAGAATGAAGTGATTGCAGCTAAGGCTCGAGGTGAGGCACAGAAATTGATAAACCAAAATCTTTCTGCGAACTACCTAAAGCTCAGAGCGATTGAAAGTCATTATAAAGCGTTTGATAGTCCAAATTCAAAGCTAATCTTCATTCCCGTTGGAAAGGATGGATTTCCAACTTATGTAAATATCAACGATAGACTATTCCAAGAACAAAACGGTACTTCTCATGGTGGTCCAACCAAGATTATGAAACCTGAAAAAAAATCAGGTTCTGAAACTGATAATACTGAAAACTAAGATTCCAGCAAGATTCCTAACTAAATCGGGTTAGGAATCTAAGGTAAGATGATTTTGTTTTTAATCCCAAGTGAAAATTTGACTTTATTTCCCATTCCATTGATAAATGATTGACATTCAATGAGTGAAGTGGAGAAAAAAATCCTCGAAAGGTCTTCCGATGGAGACTATAAATTTACGAACTATGGTGAGTTTCTTTCTTACTACCATGCACACCTACAACTTTTCAAGAAATTTTTGCAAGAAAAGAAAGTTGATCCAGTAGAGGCTGAAAAAATCTACCAACGAATCAAGGGTTATATGGTTAATAATATTAAGACCAATGACCATTTTTTTGAAAAGAGTGGAGAACTTGCATCTTTTCTATCTGTCTCAACAGTTGAGCTCACAACTTTTTTAAATTCTAATTTCTTAGAATCCTTAGCCAAAGTTCAAGCAAAGTTAAAAGACCAAGAACTAGCTAAAATGAGTTCTAAGAGTAATTTTTCGGGAATCAGTGAAGAAATTTTATTTTTGCTTGGGGATATTTTTCCTGCGGGTTCTAGATTCATTTTCCAAGATGGACTTCTTGTCATTGAAGAAATGGCTACGGGTAAGATCACTAAACCAACAGGAATCCTAAGTGAAATCAAAGAAGCACAAGAGAAACAAGCCCAAGAAAAACTAGAAAAAGTTGTTCGCAAAGAAAAACCTGTCGCTGAACAAGTTTATGAAACGTCCATCTTAGTTGAAATCTTTGAAAAGTTGGGGAATCATTTTACCGGGGAACGACTTGAACTCAAACAACTAGAACCAGAAGTTGCTGTAGTCACTATCATTCCTAAGGACAATAAACCAAAAGGAATCTTAGATGACGTTGAAGAATTGAGTTTGGAAGAAACTGCACCTGAAATGTCAGCAGTAACTAGCTCAATGTCTTCAATTACAAGATCTTATAATGCAATTGAAGATGATGAACCTGGAATCCTAGATGATATTGAAGAATATGATTCTAAAAAAGAGGAAGAAGAAGAACCAGATGACCTTTCTAATTTCTTAGACGAGGTTGAATCCCCAGAACTTTCAATCCCGAAACCTGATGTTGCAGATGAATTTACTTATAAATCCTATTCTGAGATCAATAAAATCATCCAAGGCTATAAGTCGGCAAACGACTTAAATGGTTATAACTCATGGCTTCAAAATGCTAACTCATTAGAGAAATCCTTTGTTGGAATTAGAAACAATCTTTCTAAAGAGAAAGAGGGGAACAGAATAGACTGGAATTCTTACTTTAATAATATTTCCGATAAAACGGGATATAGTGTGAATACACTCCAAAAACTAAAGTTAAAAATTTCTCATCTAGATAAGACTAAACAGTTTTTAGACATTACCATTACTGAATTAAAAAAACAACCACCCGAAGTGCTTCAAATTCTAAAATCAGCATGGCCACATATTTTGGAGACATTTAATTTAGCTCCTGACTATCCAAGTGTAGAAACAAAGCTAAAGGATTTACTTTCTAGAATTAAAACAGATTCTCAAAGACTTCCAATTGAGAAGATTCTAAACCAAGCAATCACAAAATTAAAAACCATTCCTTTCCAATAGAAAGGAATGGTACCAAGCTTAGATCGCAGACATCTCTTTGATGCAGGCTTTGCAACTTTCCATACAATCTTTGCAGATTGGGCTATGACTGATATGTTTTTTACATTCAGCTTCACATGACTTACAAATCTCGATACAGAGTGCAGCCATTTTTTTAGTGAAATCAGATTCCATGGATGCAAGAGTAACAAATGATTCACAAGCAGCCTTTGTTTCAGCAGCTGTCTTAAGACAGTTTGCCATCATTTTATTTCCCTTTGCAAGTTCATCCATACAATGATTTATACAGATTTCTGCAGCTAGTTTGCAATTATTTGCTGCAAGTAAAGCCTTTGCATATTTATGTTTAGACTCACTAGTTGGATTTTTTCCTTGTGCAAATACTTCATTTGCAAGACCAAGCACTCCAAGTGTAACCACCGAATTTTTGATAAGTTCTTTTCTGTTGAGCATAATGCTCCTCCTAAAATTTTGTTGATCAGAAATATTTTATTGCCTGCATCTTTCATACTGACCTGAAGATAAGTTTCAGGCTGGTTTTTTCAGATCTGAAGCCGAATAGTGAGTAGTTGAGAATTGAAATTATGATTCGTAAAATCTCTAGAAAAAGGATTGTTATAAAATAAAGGAACGATAGGCGAAAGGAAAGCAAAGGATTTTTCAAAATTTGGGCTGGTGAAATCCACTAGGGAGTCGTTAGTTAGCTTTCCTTTGAAAAAAGGACAATCACAGGAATCAGTTGTTTTTTCGCTAGAAGTAGAATGACAAGGAGGCAGTTTGGAAACCTTAGTTTTTTCGCTAGATAGACTTGAGCAAAACAAAGCACAAGTTAATAAAGAGACCAATGCGATAAACCCACCAAACTTTTTCATAAGATCAATATATCACTAATTCCAATTAAGTCAACTAAGATTTTATTGGTTGACGAAAAGAATTTTTCACTTATTATGAATTCCTTGTGAAATCTAATGAAATAAACTATCGATTAAGATTCTTAAAATCAGTATCACTGTTTAAAGGTGTGAACCAAAATACTCTCAAAAGAATTGTTTCCTCAATTGTGGAAAGAAAGATTCATAATAAAGATACAATTTATTTTGCGGGGGAAAAGTCGGAGAAACTTTTCATCATTCGTTATGGAGAGGCAATTGTTAGAGTCAATGAACAAAAGTCTGTTTATCTCGGTCCTGGGGATGTACTTGCCGAGGTAAGTGTGATTACAGGGCTTTCCCATTCTAGTAGTGCGACTGCTTCTTTAGATTCACTTCTTTATGAGATAGATGGAAAAAAGTTTATGGAGCTAGCAAGTATTGACAGAGTTCTATCCTCAAATCTAATCAATTTACTTAGTGATAGATTTAGAGATAATATCGTTTCACGAAAGCATTCCATAAATCCTAGAAGACTGATTCTACATGTGAAGCTAGACTCAGAGCTAAATTTTTCTGAGGAAGTTTCACAAGTTATAAAAGTTTCAGATGATGGACTTGTCCAAAAATCTGGTCTATTTTCAAGTAAAGTATTTCAAAATTTAAGCCATGAGAAAGTTTTAATTAAGTTATCTGACTTAAGAAAAAAGAATCCAATTCTTCATATCAAGTTTGATAGTTCAGAAATGCTATCAATGAATGAGAGTATCGTTTTTCAAGCTGATTATATAGTTTTTTATGAACTAGATCTAACTAAGAATATTCATGAAAAGAATAGAATCTGGAGTCACTGGAAGGATAGAATTAGAAACTATCAGGGTAGGGTAATCCGATTTTCAAAGATTAGGAGTGAAGAAAAGATTAAAACTGAGAGAGTTTTATATAACAAAGAATTTTTAGGTAGATATTTAGTAGGAAAGACAAGGGGACTAACACTAGGCGGTGGTGGTGCAAGAGCACTTGCTCATGTTGGACTACTAAAAGTTTTAGAAAAAAATAAAATTCATTTTGACTATGTTTCTGGTTCTTCTATGGGGGCTGTCATTGGTGCACTCTATGCAAGAGGTGAGTCAGCAAATAAGATTGAAGCCTATGTGAAAAAATTTTTTGGAAGTATCGAGTCGCCTTTCGATCCTACTCTGCCACTCATATCTTTTTATAAGGGTAGGAAGATGAAGAAAATGTTGAAGGAAGCATTTGGGGATGACCGAATTGAAGACTATTCTATTCCATTTGTTACTTCTGCAGTAGATTTGCATTCAGGGGAAGAGTATATCTTTGATAAAGGACCACTTTGGGAGGCACTGCTTTGCACAATGAGTCTGCCAGCAGTATTTCCACCAGTTTTCTTAGGAGAACATCTATTAGTAGATGGTGGGGTTTTGAATAATGTTCCTGATAATTTGATTCGTGATAAAGGTGCTGATACAATTCTTTCTGTGAATGTATCCCCACTTAAAGATAAAGGACTTTACCAACTTTTAGAAGATAGGCGGGAGACGGGAAAATCTTTCTTTAGAAATCTTTGGGAATATATTAAGTATCCACCCATTCTAAAGATTATGGGTAGAGCAAGTATGTTGGAAGGTCGTGAGATAGTAAAGTCTAAGGTTTCTAGAATGGATCTTTTTTTGCATTTTCATTTGGAAGAATTCAATCTATTTGATTTCAGACTTTATAAACAAATTATTGATAAAGGTGAGAAAGAGGCAGAAAAATCGATTGGAGAGATTCGTAAGCTTTTTTATAGGTAATTATTTTTTGGGCGTCATTTCCAGCTCTCGCTTCGGTCAATAAATTTCGGTCACTGAGTGATTGCGAAGCAATTTTATCGAAGTGCGAAATTTATTGACCACGCTTCGATCTGGGACGCAAGGAGTTTTGTTGTTTACATCGTATGGATTTATGTGTAGTTGCTCTGTTAGGGTAATTTTTCTCTTGAATTGGAGACTCTCCTTTTGTTGCTCTAGTTGAGGAGCTTTACACTAGTTGGGAGGACTTTTCCGTGGTTTGTGCTTCGTAATAACTATTAACTTATCGATAATTTATTTCGTAATAACTGTTTTTATGAAATTTATTGACTAAGTAATAACTAAATCCAAATTTTCTTGTAATAATTGTTTGTTTGGCGAACCCACAAAAAAGTCTTTACGCCTAAAAACCATTTTTTCTACCAGAGCGAAAACGGTGAATCAAATACGATCAGATAAGACACTACTAATACAAGATGGCTGAACTATTACAGGACAATTCATACAAAATAGAGGGAGAAGGAACACTAGTCTTCACACTCAACATGGGAACTAACGCACGCAGACTATTCCTAAGAAAGCTTGTTAGATGTAAAACACATGCTAAGGCTTTGCAAGAACTATTGGATAGATATGAAACAGCGAGTTGGTCGGGAATGATTTTGAAACCGAACGCAAACATGAAAACCAAATATCAGGTCAAGGCGAGTGAGTCTGAGGTGGAGGCTGAGAACTACAAGATCCAAACAATTCGAGTCTTTTCACGAGACTATTTGAGGTTAAAGACTTTGGCAAATTTTTTAAGGATATCCATGTCCTTGTTATTTGCTTTCATGCTATCGTTTGATGAAAGCAATGCAATGTATTTTTATCGAATGGTT
>JANRLP010000008.1:0-10596 GCA_033762425.1 Leptospiraceae bacterium | reverse complement strand
ATTTCTTCTCAAACTTTATTTCAAAAAATCCTGAAGAATTAATCAATAGAATTACTCAAGCAATAACTTATTACTGCAATAACCCAGAAAAGATTATATCCCTATGTAGAATTGGGTAAATATTTTTGGCGTTCGGTATATATGTTTTGAAAATTAGCTTAATTTACAACCAAATTCCATCCATTTTAATAGGGTAAAATTGTATCAAGTTTTTTATCATTAAAACTTGTCCAATATTCTTAAGAAAATTCTAATGAATGCACTTGACTAAAGTATCCATGCTTCTCCAAATGTTAAAATATTCCCATGAATGAAGAAATAAAAGTCACACATCAATCTTCTAAAGAAGAAAGAGACTATATACTTGAATATCAGTCCATAGATGTAAATGACAGACCAAAGATAAAACTTGCGGGAATAGAGTTTGATAACCTTAGCAGAAATCATGCAGTTGCTGTTATTTTAGATTTTATTAATAAAAAAGAACGCTTTCAACATGTTTTGCTTTTAGACCCAATCAAGATGATGTATATGAAAGAAGGAAGCTCCCTTCATAGAATCACAAAAAAAGCATCTTTGGTTCTTGCTGAAGCGGGGGGACTGGATTGGGCTGCTAATAATTCTGGGTTTAAACTTGCAGAAAGAATTTCTAGAATCAGTCTCATGATGGATATTATTCGTTATTCTGAGAAACAAGGTCTTACACTTTTCTTCTTAGGTGGCAAAGAAGCTGTCATTGAGAAACTTTTTTTTAATCTAATCAAACATTTTCCTGAGATTAGAATTGTAGGAAGACATTCAGGCTATCTAAACCAAGAAAGAGATCTAATGGTCAAAGAAGCAATTCGTAAGACCAGTCCTGATATAATTTTTCTTGGGATGAATTTTCCCGAACAAGAAGTATGGATTGAAAACAATACTGGTTTTTTTGGGAAATCGGTTGTGATTGGTGCTTGGAATACTTTTGAAACTCTTGCGGGAAAGATTGATCGATCCCCAGATTATTTTTCATCTCGAGGGCTAAACTGGCTTTGGAGTGTGATTAAAAAACCTTGGAGACTAGGCAAACTATTCAAAACGATTCAGTTTTATGTTTATTTCCTTCTTCAAGGATTTAAAAACAGAAGAGCTTAAAAACCACCCATCTCAATTGTTTTTTCCATAACTTTCATTTCTGCATCAAGTTCACGAACATCATCCTCTAAAAGTTTTTTCTTGTGAGCCTCAATAGCTGTATGCATAGTTTCTAGCACAGGCAATACTTTAGATAGTGTTTCTTGCATTTCCTTATCAGGTGTTACTTTAGAACTAATATCTACATATTTAGAAATAATTTTTTTCATTGAATCAAGTGAATAGTTTACAAAATGTCGGGAGTTCACTACATCTTTAGGATCTTTCTTAAACTCCTCCAAGATTCCTTGCATAGAAGCAATCATCTCAGCAACTTTATTTTTTACTGCAATGTCTTGTATTTGAACGGAAATATTTGCAATTTCTAATAGTCTCATCGTAGCATTCTTCATGGTATCACCATAAACACTTTTAGTTACCTCATCCATTCCAGAAAGGATTTGCTTTTCTTCATAAAACTCTTTCTGTTTTTTTCTAATAAATCGGAAGGGACTAAACAAATGTTTGAAGTCTTTGCCATAGGAAGTGGAAATAGTTGCCCATAACAAATTTCCTAGGTGATAGATTCCAATTCCTGCATATCCTAAAATCTTAAGTAAAGTGTTGAGCGCACCATCTGCTGGTAAGGCTGAACTCATTGCAAAAAAAAGTAAAGAGAGTAGCACCTGAAAAAATCCTGCCTCTAATGCTTGCTCTTTCACATAATTGCTTTTACGATTTGAAATCGATATAAGGAGTGGAGAGATAAGAGCGACTAACGCTGCTCCCCAAGCTCCAATTCCTGGAATTAACATAAACGGGTAAGTCAATAGAGAAGCAAGGTGCATGTTCCTTGCTGTAGATTGTTCTTCAGGGTTTTTTGTTTCAGACATTGTTTATTTCTTTAGTTCTAAAAGTTTATTTTTGAGATCAGCTTCCATCTTAGTAAGTTCAACTTCTGCTGCCTTACGTTTAGTTCTGCCCTCACTTTGAATTTTCAAAGTCTCTTCAAGAGTTTGGATTAGGTCACTATTGATTTTTTTCAAAGTGTCTAACTCTACAATTCCTCTTTCAGATTCACGAGCAATATCCACACTGCCTTGTTTCAACATTTCAGAATTTCTAGAAAGTAGATCGTTAGTTGTTTGAGAAACTTCTTTCTGAACTTCCAGTGCTTTCTTTTGTCTTAGAAGACTTAAAGCAATTACAATCTGATTTTTCCAAAGTGGGATTGTGTTTAAAATTGAGCTTTGGATTTTTTCAACAAGGGCTTGGTTATTATTTTGGATCAGACGGATTTGTGGAGCCATCTGGATTGCAAGCATCTTTGAAAGTTTTAGATCGTGAAGTTTCTTCTCAAATCGATTCACCATCTGAGCAGTGTCTTGGTACTTTTGAGCATCAGAAGGATCTTTGGAAGCCTCACTCTTTGCTTTGAGTTCAGGAAGTAAAACTTCTATCAACTCTTTGAGTTTTTTTTCACCAGCAATGATATGAAGATTTAGTTCTTTGTAGTATTCCAAATTCTTTGCATACATGCCATCAAGTAAAGTTATGTCTTTGAGAAGTTGTTGGCGAGCTTTGTGAAGTTCATCAATGATCTTTTCAATTTGCACACTGATCGTATCATACTTTGCAAGAAATTTCTTGGAGCCACTTACTAAGCTACCTAAGAGTGGAATTTTGGAAATAAAACTTTCAGAATCTCCTAGACTGTCCACATCTAGTTCTTTGACCTTCAACATCAACTCAGTTAAAATTTCTCCAGAATAGCCCGCATCTTTTGCTCTAATGTCTTTTAAAACAGAGTCTGAGAATTCGGAAATCTTGGTTTGAGCACCAACACCATATTGTATGATTCCCTGTGAGTCTTCAACATTAATGGATTTGACGATTTCCTCAACCCTTTCTTTTTCAGTTTGATTCAATTGATCAAGTGATTTAATTTCCTCAAGTGAAGAACTAGCCATAGCAGCACTCTGTGAATTTTCCATAAACACTCCTAACCTTAGTTTTTTCCCTTAAATAGTCTTTGCAAGGAATTTTTAATTTCTTTACAAGATAAAAACCTTTGTTCAATTTGCAATTATGCAAGAAGTATTAGAGAAAATAACTCCTGATTTGGGAAAAGTTTATATTGAGACATATGGTTGTCAAATGAATGAATATGACAGTGGTCTTATTTCTAGCCTAATGAAAAAGTCTAGTTATGGAACATCCCAAACTCCTGAAGAATCAGATATCATTTTCTTAAATACTTGTGCAGTTAGAGAAAACGCCCACGCAAAAATTTATTCTAGACTCCAAAGTCTTGGATTTCTAAAAAAAAGAAATCCAAACCTAGTAATTGGGGTTCTGGGTTGTATGGCACAGAATTTAGGTGAAGATTTATTCCATGAAGAACTTCCTCTAGATCTAGTAGTTGGTCCCGATAACTACAGAGATCTGCCTGAACTCATCCAAAAAATTAGAACTGGTGAAGGAAAACAAAATCTGACCAGACTTTCAAAGATTGAAACCTATGATGAAATTGAACCCAAAGTGATTGAAGGAATTCAAGCTTTTGTAACAATCATGAGGGGTTGTAATAATTTTTGTACTTTTTGTGTAGTTCCATACACTAGAGGAAGGGAAAGAAGTAGAGACGTTAGTTCTATTGTAAAAGAGATTCAAACGTTATGCGATCTTGGTGTGAAACAAGTTACACTTCTAGGTCAAAATGTAAATTCCTATAAAACTGAGGATGCTGATTTCGCTAGGCTAATTGAAGCATTGCTAAAAGAAACAAATATTAAACGAATTCGTTTTACTTCTCCTCATCCAAAAGATTTTCCTCCTCATTTGCTTTCCCTAATGGCGACTGAAAAACGTTTTTCTTCTTCAATTCATCTTCCTTTGCAGGCGGGAAACACTAGGGTTCTGGATATGATGAAACGTGATTACTCTAAAGAGGAGTATTTAGAACTAGTTCATTCAATTAGAGACAAAGTACCTAACGTCGGACTAACAACAGACATCATCGTTGGATTCCCAACTGAAACTGAGGATGAGTTCTTAGATACACTCGATGTAGTAGAGAAAGTGGAATTCGATATGGCTTTCATGTTTAAATACTCTGAAAGAGAAGGCACAATTGCAAAAAAAAGATATCCTGATGATGTATCAGAAGAAGATAAATCGAATAGACTCACTAGATTGGTAGAACTGCAAACAAAACTTTCATTGAAGCAAAATCAAAAAAAACTTGGGCAAGAATTTGAGATTCTAGTGGAGAATACTTCTAGAAAATCTGAGAAAGAATTATGTGGTAGAACTGAATCGAATAGAATGGTTGTTTTTCCAATTCCCGAAGATAAAACTTTGAATGATTATCTCGGAAAACTTGTGAAAGTTAAAATCAATTCTGCTACTAGTGCAACACTCAGAGCAAGTATTGTAGATTAAATGAATACTTCTGAAAAACAGAAGGATCTTAGAACTGTTAGACTCAGTTCTGTTTCTGACCTTCCTGCTGGTTTTCAGGTTCATACAGATAAAACAAGTTTTAATCCATACAAAAAATTACCTATCATCACGCGATATATCTTAAGTGAAATTACTGGTCCTTTTTTTGTATCATTATTATTCTTCACTTTTTTATTCATGATTACTGCAATTCAAAAAATGGTTGGACTTGCGGTGAGTAAAGGAGTTGAGACTTCAAGACTGATGGACTATTTCGGCTATCTACTGGGAAACACACTTCCATCCACCATTCCTATGGCATGTTTATTCAGTGGAATCATGGCTGCGGGAAGACTTTCGGGGGATTCAGAAATCACAGCTATGAGATCAGCGGGAATTAGTTATTCTAAGATCTATTCTAACTTCATCTTATTTGGTTTAGCAGGTGCAGCAGTCGTGTTATATTTTAATTTTTACTTGGGACCTGAGAACACTAGGAAGATGAATGAGTTTAACAATTGGATTGTTGCTTATAATCCCTTGCTTGCTGTATCCCCTGGACAATTTAGTGGGGATAAAGTAAAAGAAAATTTTGCTGCTAGAGCAAAAACAATGTATACAGAAGGAATGAACCAAGACACAGGTGAACTCAAGAATGTTCAGATCAGAGAATGGGAAGTGAGTGCTACTGGTAGTGATTATCTAATGCATAATGGAATTATGATCCAGATGGGTGAGTCCCGACTATTACAAATCATCTCTGCTAAATCAGGTCATGTTGTTGAGAAAAAAAATGATAAAGGTGAATATGAAAAGGGAATTAGACTAAAGGATGGATTCATCTTAGAATGGAATGAAAAAAAAGATGGGTTTACTGTAACAAACTTTCTCGGTGGGGAAATGGATTATAATATTCCTAAAGATGAGACTGCTAAGGTAACTGAATTGAATGTTAAACCAGATACTTATTCATTTCCTGAGTTAGTAGCAATGAAGAGAAACATTGAATCAGAGGGACTTGAAGAAATACCTCAACTAAGTCCACTCAAAGAAAATGGAATTAAGATTAAAGGTGTCAATGGATTTAAGGAATTCGTTGAACAAATGAAACTAGACATTATGCGTTGTGCGATGGAAAAATGTGATACTCCAGAAAACATAAATAATAGATTCGCACTTCTCACCCAACTTTCTAGTTTGCAAAAAGATTCAATCCGAGTACTCAGACAATTTCAAGCAGAGATTCACAAAAGAATTGCTACTCCAGTTTCTTGTTTATTATTTTTCTTTTTATCTTTTCCGCTTGGACTATTTGTGAAACGTTCGGGAAAAGGTATGAGCTTCACTTTAGCAATCATTATTTTGTTAGTATATTATACTATTTTTATTTCTTTAAGTGAAGCGACAGCTAAATCAGGATTTCCCGTTTGGATGGGAGTTTGGCTAGCAAATATTTTGATCTTTGGATTCAGCATTTATATAATGATCTCTAGAACTGATATTCAAGTAAAAGATAGTTTCGTGGGACGATTGTATTATAAAATTTCTAGACCGATCAATAGATTCAAAAATAAAATTTATACTACCTATCTAGAGAAATATGTAATT
The DNA here is from genome assembly GCA_033762425.1 of Leptospiraceae bacterium. GTDB lineage: Bacteria > Spirochaetota > Leptospiria > Leptospirales > Leptospiraceae > JANRLP01. Next base: position 4,431 of record JANRLP010000008.1, on the reverse strand, counting down.
ATACTTAATGAAAGAGTGTTAAAAAAAATCTATGAGAAAGTTCTTCAACCAATTTATAATAGACTCATCTTTCCTATTTATGAAAAATTAATTAGACCAATGGTTCTAAAACTGAAGAACTAGTTACAAACCCCAGGACTTGGTTTTGGATCTTCTGATTCACCAAGCCAAATACTTGCTCTATTTCCTCGAATACTCACACCAATTGCCTTCCAAGAATTTGAGTTTATTAGAGTGGATTCTTTGAAAAACTGAAATAATTCATGAGCCTTAAGTTTTTCACTTGTGTATAGAATTTCAATTCCATCAGTTTTATAGTCAGTAAGTTCTTTAGGTTTAGGTAAGGAGCATTTTTTGGGCTTTTCTTCTTTTAGATCGTGACAACATTCAGTCCATGATTCCGATTTAGACCAACTTTCTAGAGTACAGTTTTCGGCAGGTGGATTCTTTTCTAGATCAAGTAGATGAGCCTTAGAAACCCTTGTCAAGGATTGAGAAAGAGAAATTGGTGTTAGTTTTTTTCTTGCCCTATCAATTGCAATTGTGCGAATCAGTGCTGCTTCAAGTTCAGAAATACAAGAAGTGAATTCTTCTTGTTTTGGAGAATCCTCTTCTTGGATGATTTTTCCTTTCTTGTTCTTATCGATAAAACCAGTTTCTTTTTTTATTAGAAATAGAATCTTCCAATTATTACGATCTTTTGTTGGACTAAAATATGCCTGACCACCAAGAACAGGAAGTTTGATATGCATTTGTCGGGATTCATCATATAGAAGAATCCAATCTGCATCTCTGCCATTTTCCAGAAGTTCATAGGAATTATGATTATCTCTTTTTTCTTCCCATTTTCCAAAATCAAATATAAACTTGCCACCGGGAAAAAGATATACTTCTCGCGAGAAGATACTATCACTAAACAATAGTAATATAATAATAATTATTCTATTCAAAAAAACCATCTTCTTCTAACCTCTTGAGAAGCAGTGAAACAAAAAGATACATTGAATCAGGGAAAAGTCCAAGTTGGGATATTTCCATTAGGTTCAATAAACAATATTTAATACTAGGTTTATATTTTAGCATTTTTTTCTCTTGCAACAAATAAAGATAACTACCAAGTGCTTTAAAACTTCTTTGCAGACATTGTGTAAGATAATACTCTCTGAAACGATTTTTTTTATGACTAGAGTTATCCTTGAAGAATTGATAGAGCATTTCTCTATTTGTTAGGCTTAAAGGTTTATAGGCATCATAAAGAAGACTTGAAACGTCATAATGTGGGGTTCCCATCATCATATCTTGATAATCAATCCAATAGTTCGTACTGTCTTTCATCATAATATTTCTAGCATGAAAATCTCTATGACAAATCACTTTAGTTTCATACTTTGAAAGAAATATGATTGCTTGATCTAGAAATTCTTTTTGTGGTGGGCTAAAATCTATATCTAGATTATTTGATTTTCTAAAAGTTTCATAATGAGTATAAGTAAAATTCAGTTCAAAGTTTAATTTTTCATAATGAAACTCTCTACTTTGGATGATTGGAATTGGTTTCAATTCTTGAAGCTTAAGTAGTTTTAAAATTTCGATTTTTAAAGTTGAAACATAATTTTCTTCTGGATCAATAGAAGTTAAGTCTTTTTCTCCTGCGTCTTCTTGTAAGATTACTCTGAGTCCTAGATCATAACCTAAGATTTTGGGAATCGAAAAATCATTCTGTAATAAAAATTCATTTACTTGTAGGAAAGCATAAGGTAGGTTTTGAAAGTTATCATCTACACAAAGAACTTTTGTTCCCGATTCATAATAGATACGATAGTAAATTCTGGAAGATGCTTCTTGTGCTATTGGTAAAATTTTTTCAAATCTGCCGAAAGATTCTAAAAACTTATGATACTTCTCCAAGTTATTCTAACCTTAGAAAATTTTCGATAATCGGAAAATCAGAATCCTTCTGTATCGGAGAGTTGCCAACACGAGAAACTAGATATACAAAAAATTTAGAATTCTTTGCAGCAATTCCTTCTTCAAGTATATCAGTAAAAAAAAGAATTTTTTCTGGAGCTAGCCCAAGTCTAGTAGCAATCGTTGAATAACTTTTGGATTCTCTTTTTCCACCTACTTCAGTATCAAAATAGTTTGAGAAAAGACTTGTTAGATCACCCGATTCAGAATATTGAAGAATTAGTTTTTGTGCAAGCATACTGCCCGAGGAATAGATTCCCAGTTTTTTATCTTTTGAATATTTATGAAAAAATTCAATTGCATCAGAAAAAATCGTACTTTTGAGTTCACCAGATTCATATCCAAACTTCCAAATCCTTCCTTGAATTTCTTTAAGGCTTGGACTTTTTCGATCCACTTTGATAAGGAATTGTAAATATTCAATAGTATCATCTAAGGATACTATCGTTTTGTGATATTTATCTTCTTTAGTATCCTTTTCATTTTCTGCTTTTAAATTATTGAATAGAACCTCATCAAGTGAATTATTTTTTAAAAATTCTACTAAATGTTTTTGGGAATAGGGAAATAAGACTTCATGAACAAAACTGATTGGGGCAATTGTTCCTTCTATGTCAAAAAGTAAGTATGAAATTTTGCTAAGATCAATCATGGTTGAGTCAAATCATTGGGCATATAGACTTCAGCTAGTTCAACGAGCTTTTTTTGAACCTCTAGATCTTTTTCTTTATCAGCTAGAAGATAAATGTCCTCAGCTCTTTTGAGTCTTGTTGTATCTTTTTTTATAACAGAAGAAATCCCACCAGTGTTTTTAAATTGGAGTGCTTCTATGATTTGAAGTTTAGTTTCCTTATCCATTCTATCTTCGTTCATTGCTTTGATGAGTGGTTTGATAGCAGTCTTTCCAAATCTTCCAATGATTGTTTTTTCATGTTTAGAATTTTCTTCTTTAAATTGTTGAGCATCAAAATAAGATATAGACACAAAATTTCTTTTATTGATTGCCTCTCTTAGAGAAAAATTATAGAGACGAATCAGTTTAGTCCTTAGTTCGGAGGCAGCAATGTCTTTTTCCTCTAAAGAGAAAAGTTTTTCTCTTAACGCATTCACATTCGATTTGAATTCAGGGTCTTGAAGAAATTCATCCAGAGATTTCCTGTCTTTCAATTTTTCAGGGAATAATAATTCTAAATAAAAAATTTTTCTTGCTTCAAGTTCAGGGTTATCAAGCCCACTGATTAAAAAAGGCAACATTGAGAACCCAACTTTCCCAGAAAATGTTCCTGACTTAGTTTTGAAAGCGAGAGAAAGTGTGTTTGGTTTAACAGTTTTGAAATATTCTAAACGGTTTTCTTTTATGGCTTGAATTACTTCTTTCTTTTCAGGTGATATTGCCTCAGTAATAGTGAACAAAAGCCCAAAAAAAATTAAAAAGCCTATGAGAATATTTTTTTTCATGTCGTCTTATGCTTTAGTCCAATAATGCAGTAAACTAGAAAACTACAAGTCAAAAAACCTACTTGCAGTTTGTACTATATGAAATAATTTAATCCAAATCGGAGGGTTTGAGATTGAAAGCAAGAAGTGAGGTAAACAATAGAGTTGCGATCATCACTGTAGATGGGGACATCAACCTATATGAAATTCAGATTCTTCGAGATGAATTTGATAATGTTAGAAACTTAGAGCTGAAGAAATTAATTATTGATCTTACTAATGTTGATTTTATAGATTCCTCTGGAGTTGGACTTTTAATTTCACAAAGCACAAAATTCCAAGAAAAGAAAGTGGATTTCATGCTTGTGGGAATCAAATCAGGACTAGAACATCTTTTTAGACTCACTTCTTTTGCAAGGCTTTTCAAGCGATTTTCTAAACTACAAGACGCAATTGATTTTTAATTCCTAAAATATCAATTCACTCCTGGAAAACTATTTACGAATTGAATTTCTATATCAGCAAAATTATCCACTAGTTTGACTTTTAAGTCAGGAAATGAAGTAACATATTGCCATTGCCCACACTTAGAAGGAAAGGAATTTACTACCTCAACTTTTAGATCGGGAAAATAATTCACAGCTTTTGCTTTGATATCTTCAAAGTTATCAACTATTTTTATTTTTCCGTACAATTTCTTTCCATTGAAAGTACAATCGGAACTAAGCTTTCCTGTTTTAGGAATAACCTCTAAAGAAAGTAATAATAGAATTAGTATAGTAAAATGTTTCATAATTTTTAGACTATGTAACATTAATAAAGTTCTTTTGAATCAAAGTTTCTCTAGATCATAAAACAACTATCAAAAAAATTTTGGGCGGCTGACGGGCTTTCCTATCGAGTAGGAGGGGTGTGACCCCGTCCTCTCACACCACCGTGCATACCGTTCGGTACACGGCGGTTCACCAATTTTCACGAATAGAATTTCTTAGATATAAGATATTTACTAAACCTTGTGCTACGAAG
>JANRLP010000007.1:0-56288 GCA_033762425.1 Leptospiraceae bacterium | reverse complement strand
CTAACTCGCAAGAGAGGCAGACTACTAAGGTGAAACTCGTGAAGGGGGTGAAGTCGTAACAAGGTAGCCGTATCGGAAGGTGCGGCTGGATCACCTCCTTTTTTAAAGGAAAATAAATCAGAGCTTGGGTAGTTTAGAGTTCGCTCTTTACTTTAACCCTTTCAACTGATGGTTGATACCTACACCTTTTCTCTGGTCGCATTACTCTTTCTTGGTTATTGATTACTCTCGTAATTCTTTTCCCATAGCAAATATAGTTAAGATTTCTTCCATGTTAGGTTAGGAATTACCGCTTTGCTTTTTAAAAATCAAAAATCTTAGTTTTTTGTTGTGCATTGATACATTCGTAGCAACTGTCTCTTCATTGAACTAACTCAAGAAGTAATTTACGAATTAACTTTGAAAGAATAAATTGTTTAGTCTTGGTAATCTCTAGTATGAGTTCATACAAATCGAATGCAGTTTTTCAGCATAACCCTCAACGAGAAATTCAATAAATTTTTTTATGAAGAACAATGTTTAACTAACTGATACTAGGATTTTGTTTCAGTCATGGATAGGCCAGCACGTAATGCTTCAAATTTTCCATTAGGAATAAATCCATTCTCATCAACTGAATATTTTGATTTAATCCGCTTGAGATAATTCATTTGCATTGGACCCTTGCTTTTGACAAAAATTTGACCTCTGTTTTCAAATTCGAACAAATCTTGGGTTAGTGAATAAGTCGAGTACGAAACGTTAATCTGATCAGGTTGAGAGTGAGATTCCATACGCGAAGCAGTGTTCACCGTATCACCCCAGATATCATAGGAAAATTTATGTGTGCCTATAACCCCAGCAGTGACAGGTCCTGAATGAATACCAATGCGAATAGACCAAAAATCTTCATTTTGCTCATACCTAAGAGATCTCAGTTGTTGGATAAATGAGCGAATTGTGATTGCAGCAAGACAAGCATCAATAGCATGGGATTCGTTTTGTTTTGGCAAACCACCAGCACACATATAAGAGTCACCGATTGTTTTCAATTTTTCCAGTCCATGGCGAATAACAATCTCGTCAAATTGTGTGAAACAACCATCCAATTCCTTTACAAGTTTTTCAGGTTTCATAAGTGCTGAAGATTCAGTATAACCAACAAAGTCTGTAAACAAGACGGAAACACTTTCATAAAATCGAGGAATAACGAAACCATTATGCTTTAGCTCAGCTGCAGTCTTTTTGGGAAGAACAGTTTCTAGCAGACGATCTGATTCAGATCGGGCTTTTTCTGCGGCAGTTTTTTCGTCTTTTACCTGGCTTAATAACCGCGAGCTATGCACTGCCCCTGCTACTTGCGTAACTAGACTTTCCAATTCGGCTATTTCTGTTTTGTTTAAACGCAGACTGGATTTCCTGCAGGTGAAATCCATTACACCTATGGCTTGACTCTTAATTTTGATCGGCACATAAAGGGCTGAATCGAAACGAACTCTTTCAACCAGACTATTTGTCTATTTCCTCGTTCGTATCGAAACGACGGACTCTCGGGAAATATACAGATCTACCCTTTTGGATAATTTGATAATGCACCCCTCCTTCTTTTGACATGGAAATTCGTAAAGATTTAAGCCAGGCTTGGTCTTCGGCATCTATTTAACCTTCTACATCAATGTATGAACTACTCCATTAAAAGACGGACATGTTTTAAACTGTTTTTAATAAAACATTCTTGAAATCTACAAGATTAGTAAAGTTCAATTTTTAATGAAAATAACTAATAACCTTTACTAATTTAAAGGTAGGTTCAATCTAAAAAAATATCCTAAAAAAACTTTCGATTAAGAAAAATTTTTAAAAATTATTGAGTAGCACTTAAGCTAGCTTTCTTGATGTTGTATTTATCGTGTCACTAATTAATATTAATCGTTTATTACGTTTATATCTTGTAACTTTGTTTTCCATCTCTAGTGCTTGCTCTCATAATCATAAATCTGAAGCAAGACTTGAATTAGAACAAATGTCGAAGGAAACATTAGATGAACTCTATCAGCTTCAACCTAATGCACGCATACGAATTGAACGATCCGCAGGTTACGCAGTATTTAGTAACTTTGGAATGCGTTTCTTTATTGCAGGAGGAGGTAGTGGAGAGGGACTAGCATTTGAAGTCATCAGTGGAAAGAGCATCCCGATGAAGATGGTCGAACTGCAAGCAGGCATGGGCATGGGCATCAAAAAGTTTCGTCTTGTTTGGGTCTTCGATGATAAAGCAAATTTTAACACCTTCGTGAACTCAGGCTGGGAACTAGTCGGGCAGTATTCCGCATTAGCAAAGGTCTCAAAAACTGGACTTGCATTAGAGGGAGCAATCTCTGTAAAGCCTGGAGTGTGGCTTTACCAAATCACAAACAACGGCCTATCACTCGAGCTTGTAGTCAAGGGCTCGAAGTACTACCGTAACAGCTCGCTCAACTAACTGAACGACATGTGAATAGAATTATGATTCTCCCTTTCCGCTAATCCTTCTTAATTATTACAGCAAAGCCGATATGAAAATTACCTGTTTGTTTATCTACATATAATTCTCTTTCTTTGGATGTCCCATGACAGCTGGTTGGAGAGCAAAAAAGGAACTATCCGCTAATCGAACATCTGTTACGTAAACCTTAGTAATAGTCATTATTAGTCGGAGGCGTGATGAACTAGGTTTGTGCAGCAAACAAATTACGAGATTGTCCCTGTGACTCGATTGGGACAATTTTTTTTTATAACCCAAGCCCACCGTATCTTTTGTTTACTAAAAAAATGATAGGTGAACTTAGGAAGTAAATTTTATACTAAACCAGTTAGGAATAATTTATTTTTTAGGGGCAACCTCAGAAGCAATTGCAAGGTTTAGGTCTAGGTTGACATCATTAGAAATTAGATTGTCTGCTTGACCTTCATAGTTGATATTCCATAGCTTACGATTGATGTTAAAGTTTGCTGCTGCTGCTACTGGTTTTTTTTCAGCGTTGTAGGTGATCTTTGCTGGGAAGCTGATTGTCTTTTTGATTTCTTTTAAAACCAACTCACCAGTAATTGTCGCCTCACCATCTTTAACTTCTTCTACTTTACTAATAGTAAAAGTACCTGTAGGGAATTTTTCTACTTCAAAAAAATCAGTAGTCATTAAATGACCTTCTAATTTTTTCTTATCTTTACCTTTCAAATCTGTCACTTCAATTGTTTTCATATCTAGAGTAAAATTTCCACCAACTACTTTATCATTGTTCACTAGAATCTCACCAGAAGATAATCCAATCGTTCCTGTATGTTTTCCTGTTACCTTTGTTCCAATCCATTTGATTAATGATTTTTTTAGATCTAAAGTAACTGGAGTCCCTGTAACTTTTGGAGCCTCTACTTGTTTAACTTCTTCTTTGACCTCAGCCTTAGGTGCCTCTGGTGCTTTTTCGCAATTGCTAAATGCAATTAATAATGATAAAATGAAAAAAATGTTCTTCATAATTTCTCCTTTTCCTACAGGGAAAAAATTAATAGCGAATTTGCAACTAGATTAATTTTAAATATTACTCAGCATTAGAAATCTAGGTATTACATATTGAAAAGAAAAGTTTGATTATGAATTTTCAAATCGCGCCCAGAAGGAGTTGAACCTCCAACCTTTTGATCCGTAGTCAAATACTCTATCCAGTTGAGCTATGGGCGCAGCGAAAATTAGAATAACAAAGAATTGAGTTTTTGCTCATGCTTTGCTATCATTTCGAGTTCCATGTTTTTATTCTTGAGTAGGCAGTAAATAAAAAAACCTGAGAGAGCAAGATAAATTCCTACTCCAAGAATATGTATAATTCCTGCAAGTATTTGTCCTATTAGAGGAAGATAAGAAACTATAAATGAAATTACAAGGGAACAGAAAAAGTATAAAGTAAACAAAAATCCTCTTATTGAATTCTTTTTCACTAATTCATTATCTAAATTATAAATTAGGACTGGTTGCCAAGTGAAAAATAAAGGTAAAAGTGCAATGAAACTTTTACCTATATCAGTCATTAAAAATGTTTTGGCTTCATTATATTTTTTAAGTAAAAGTTCTTTCATGTAATTCATTCGGAGACGCAGGGATTCGAACCCTGGGTACAGATTTCTCCATACGACAGTTTAGCAAACTGCTCCTTTCGGCCACTCAGGCACATCTCCAATTTATTCGGAGAGAGTAGGATTCGAACCCACGGTGGGATTACCACGACGGTTTTCAAGACCGCTGCTTTAGACCACTCAGCCATCTCTCCTCGTTTCACTAGTTTTTTTTTATTAGCTCTCACGTCAAGTTTAAAGGAAATTTTCAAAGGATTGGTATAGATAAGTTCAGTTCATTCAATAGATTAACTCAGATTTCTAATAGCGCAGCGGCGAAGCGTAGCTAAAGCTAGATAACAAATCTAATCAATAAAGATAAGCCTGCCGGCGTCTTTTTTGCTTACGCAAAAGTCACAGGCAGTTATTATCAAAAATGATATAAACCAATGAATAATTACTTCATTATTAATTACGTTAGAAATCTAGGTAATATTCAATGGAGGTTTCTTTAGTTAAATTCAGTCATCTTCTGTAGAGTTCTTCTTTCGTTTAGCTCAATCATCCTTACTTTCTTTTTGATTTTGCTATCTACTTCTCTTAGTGTGTCACGATAAGTAAGATAAATTTTCTTTTGAATATCAAAAGGCATCATATCCGCTTGGTCTAATAGTTTTACAGTGAGTCCTGGCTTATAATCTGCTATTGGCAGTATATCAACCCATTTTAGTTTGGTATCTTGGTCTGAATAAAATTCAACAAAGATATCACTGTTATCTTCTGCAGGGATGTTTGGATCAGTTACATTCTCTTGTTGCCAAAGTGGAACTCCATTCTTGTATAACTCTTCAGCCTTTGGAGGACCAGCAAATTTTGGAGTAGGGTTAATTATCTTTCTCATCTCTTTAGTATAAAGTGGTTCATTATCATTAGGAATTGTTGTGTTCACAGTATTCATTTGGATCATAACTTTATCCAAGGATTTCTTGTCTGAACCAGGATAAATATATACTCTAGTATCCCAAATTCTATAGATTGGGTAATCTTCACCAGTTACACCTTGGGAAAGTTCAATAGTATAATAATCCTTTCCGTCTTTATCTTTCTGTAAATATACTGGCTCTACAGTTGGAGTAACATCATTATATCTAGCAGCGTTCTTTGCTTTTCCACTAGAAGTAGTTTCTACCATTCTAGCTAGTGAATTAGAAATCGATTGGTGCAATCTATCTAATTCTTTATCAGCAAAGTTCTTAGCTCTAACAGATTGAACATATTGATAGTATTCTTTTTCAGCCAAGGGTCTAGTGGTTGGCAATGAGAAAATAGAAAAGCTTGTGAGTAATAAAAGTATAATCAGTTTTTGATTCATTTTTTGTTCCTAGTTATAGTATCGAGAAAAAATCCAACTTGTATAGAGTATTACACTCTAAATTTCACAAGTTGGACCATAGTTTTTTAGTAAAGTTCAGCTAACTTAGAATTCATTTCTCTAAGTTTTTTTGAATCAAGGATTCTAGAAGTTTTCAACTCTCCATTTTCAGAAAACTTCACAATTGTACTTTCGCCAATTGTTCTTTCATTCATAGAAACTGCAACAAGACTTCCTTCCACTTCTTTGAAAATTTTTCCTGGTTCATTTCTAAGGAAAATAAAAGATTCTTCATTTTTACCTGCAACAACAGTTAATTTCAGTTTTGCTCCAAATTCAGAATAAGCAAGAATTACTTTTTCCCCATTCTTTTCTTGAATCTTAGTAAAGTTGCCATTTTTATCGAATTCATTCAAACCAATTAGGTTTTTCTCTGTCCAGAATTCCAATAAATTGAAGAAAATGAAATCGATGAAGCCAGCTATAGAATAAACAAAAATTGCCAAAACATAGAAAACTAATGTTCTACAAACCTTACCTATGAGACCACCACCCCAATTAATTTCTTCATTGAACCCATAAATTTTTCTCACAAGTGCAAATTTTCCAAAGCAATTTGCAGTTCCTAGAATTAGCGAAGCAACTAGAAGATATCCTAGTAGAATTTTTTTTGATAGTTTCATTTTTCCTCCAAAAGATTGGAACAATCTATTCAAAGATGAATTTAATTCAAGCCAATTCTTATTGACAATCTTCTTTTAGAATAAAAATCATGTGTATATGAAACTTATGAATAAAGATTTTTTACTTGGTTTTTTATCCTGTTTATGTTTGATCCTCACTCTTGGTCAATTTAATTGTGGAAGGACTCTTTCTAGATTGGGTTTTGGTGACCAAAAATTGGATCTACCCAAAGACTTCAAAACTATGATTAGTGTTTCTCTACACAAAGAAGCAGATGGTAATACAACCAAAGATTTAACTTATGAAACTAAAGATGGTAACTATCGTTCCGTAGAATATAGAGATAAACCATTCCAGTTGGAAGGAAGTATTTTCTGGCAAAAACAAGAATAGAATTCCTTGCTTTTTAATTCTTTAGAATACTTTCTATTTTTTGGTTTTGTCTTTTTTTACAGATGGTATATTCACCCTTTCTTTTTTGCAGAAGGTCAGAAGTCTAGAGACATACTTCATTTTTTTTTACTCATAGCGAGTTATTTGTTTTATATGAGTTGGGACTACCGCTTTGGTGGTCTCATTTTTCTTTCCACGATTATTGATTATTATTTAGCAATCAAAATTTCTTCTACTGAAAATGAAAAAAAGCGTCTTTGGCTTTTGAGGTTGAGTTTATTCTTAAACCTAGTGGCAATCCTTGGGTTTTTTAAGTATTATAATTTTTTTGCAGAAACGGTTCAGTATTTTTTTTCAGGAAAAGAAATTTTACCAAAACTCAATATTATCCTTCCAGTTGGGATTTCTTTTTTTACATTCCAATCTATGAGTTATACGATTGATGTATATAGAAGACAAATTGATTGTGAAAAAAGTTTTGTAAGGTTCGCACTTTTTGTTTCTTTTTTTCCTCAATTAGTTGCAGGTCCAATTGTAACTGCTAAAACTTTCATCCATCAATTATACAAAGATGTTCAACTAGAAGAAATTCCATTTAAGCTTGCTATACGTTTTTTCTTTTTAGGTTATTTTAAAAAAGTAATTCTTTCTGATAATATTTCGCCTATCGTTGATCTTGTTTATGATAATCCGGCGAATTTCGGAAGTGCATCAATTTTTTTTGCAGCAGTACTTTTTCTAGCACAAATTTATTGTGATTTCAGTGGATATTCCGACATGGCTTATGGATCAGCATTACTCTTAGGTTATGAACTTCCTGAAAATTTTCGTATGAGTTTAATAAGGCAATCCTTTTCTGATTTTTGGCGTTATTGGCATATGACTTTATCTGGTTGGCTTAGAGACTATGTTTATTTTTCTCTTGGAGGAAGTAAAACTGGTTATATTAGGCATAAGTTTAATCTTTTTTTTACAATGTTACTTGCGGGAATTTGGCATGGTGCCAATTGGACTTATGTTGTTTGGGGAATTTGTCTTGGTTGCATTTTAATCATCGAAACTCTTTATAAAGATTTAATTAAAAAATATTTTCCAAATAAAGAGGAAACTAGTTCAAATATTTTTATTACTCTAGCTTCCATTTTCTTAACTAATATGCTAGTTACATTGACCACTGTAATCTTTCGTTCAAAATCTTTATCTCATGCTTACTCAATTTTTTATAATATGTTTAGCTTTACAGATAAAGAGTTTATACCTTGGACTTTAAAAGTTGGTTTAACTTCACTAATAATACTTTATCTAGGGCAATGGATTGGTTATCAAATTTTTGAGAAAAATAAAACTTTTCGCGTACCGATAGCATTAGAATTTTCACTTTATATTCCGTTAGTTCTAGTAATCTCATATCTAACAAATGATAACAACGTTCCATTTATTTATTTTCAGTTTTAGGACAATACATTGAAAAAATTTCTTTCACTCCTTATCCTTTTTTTTGGTTGTAGATCAAACATTGATTCAGAAGCAATTCTAAAAGCCCACCCTAGAGAAACTAAGATTATAGAATCAATAGATACATTTTATAAATCATATATTACCAAACTCAAAGGCAAAAGAGTTTTACTAGTTACAAATCCATCGGGTATTGGAAATAATCCTGAGAGGTTAATCCAAAGCTTTAAAGATAATGATATTGAGATTAAAAGTTTGCTTGGACTAGAACATGGGTTTTTGGGTTTAGAAGAAGACTTCAGCAATTCGCCTGTCACACTAGACCCCACTTTCAAGATACCAATCTATCATATCTATAAACTAAAATCTAACGAACTCTCACATGTTTTAGAAGACATAGATGTAATTTTATTTAGTGTGCAAGATATGGGAATGAGATGTTATACTTACCTGACTGTACTTAAACGAATTTTAGATGAGCAAACAAATTCTCAGGAACTTATTATATTAGATTCAGTGAATATTGGCATGGAATATTCTCCTAGAGGCAATTTTATGCAGAAGGGTTTAGAAAATTTTGCTGGTGAATTTCCTCTACTTTTTCTCACTGGGCTTTCCCTAGGTGAGTCTGCTAATTATTATAATGCAGAATTTTTACGAGCTTCCAAGAAAGTCACTGTTATACCAGTAGAAAACTATAATCGAGGAACAAAATTCGAAAGAACTGGTATTCCTTGGAATACCCCATCTCCAAACTTACCAACTCTAGATTCAGCAAGAAATTATCTTGGCTTAGTACTATTAGAAGGTATTAATGTATCCGTAGGAAGAGGAACCCAAGCACCGTTCATCTACTTTGGGGCACCATGGATGAATTTTGCTGAGGAAATAAAATCTGAGTTGAATGAAAGAACCAACGATTATTATTTCCAAACTGTCTATTTCAAACCTAGTTTTAGTAAGTATAAGGATCAAATTTGCAAAGGACTTAGGCTTACAGTGGTAAACTCAGCTTATGATCCAATTGAAATGGTTTATAATCTAATTCTAAGCATCAAAAATAAATCTAAGAAAAACTTTCAATGGAACTCGGGAAAACAATTTACTATTGATATTCTTTGGGGTAATGATAGTTTTAGAAAGTCGATAGATTCAGGTGTCAGTTATAAAGAGTTTGCTAGAACTCTCGCTGCAACTGAACAAAAAAACAAGGAGAAGATTGAAAAATATCTTATTTATAAACCATGATAAAAATACTAATCCTTTCACTCACATTATTATTTGTTTCCCTTGAAGCAAAACCTGCTGTACTTGAAAAACAGTCTGTCAAAGCCACAAGAAGAATTCTAAAAGAAATTAATTGGAAAAAGATTCAAAAGTCTTTGGAAGAAGAATTAAATTTTGGAGCTGCATCCAACATTCCTTACTATAATTGTAGTGCTGAGTTTCCCGAATTACCCGCTAATTTTCCGTGTAGTTTTCTCACTGAAGATTCGGGAAAAGATGGGCCAGTATCTTTGGATACTATGGATGGAGGAAAAATATCTTTAAGAAATAGTGTCACTAGAGGAGTTATGGGTGGACTAGTAATTCTAGTTTCAGGAGAAGATGATGATGCAAAATCTGCTATGAAACTTTTTTATAAAAAGGATAATTATATATCTCATTATCTTTTTGAGAATAAACTTACTGTTTTTCTTTGGAAGAAAGAAAAAGGTGAGCCAACACTAAAAAAAATCTATATACTATCACTGGGTGATAGCAAAGAACCTAATTCAATTTCAAGAGTGAAACTTTGATAGAAGGATATCTTAGAATGTTGAGCCACAAAGGGACTTCTCCTGTGGAATATTTTTTTGAAGTAGTAAACTATCAGTCAATTCAAAAGAAGAAAGCTTCGGGAGAAATAGAATCCAATCTTGAAATTAAACCTTTGCTAGGAAAAAAATTAAGACTAACAACAACTGGAGAAATTCGTTGTTTAGATTGTGGGGATATAACAAAAAAAAGTTTCAATCAGGGTTCTTGCTTTAAATGTTTTATGAATCTTGCTTCGAATGATATGTGCATTTTAAAGCCTGAAACCTGTCATTATCATTTAGGAACTTGCAGAGAACCTGACTGGGGACAAGCAAATTGTTTTAAAAAGCATAGAGTATATCTTGCAAATACAAGTGGGCTAAAAGTTGGAATCACTAAAGAAGATCCTGTTTCTAAACGTTGGGTGGATCAGGGTGCAAGGAAGGCACTTGTTATTTTTGAAGTTCCTTCAAGACTTGAAGCGGGGATTATTGAAATTGAATTTGCTAAATTTATTTCTGATAAAACTTCTTGGCAAAAAATGGTTAGCTCTGACCCAGAAGAAGTTTCATTGATTGAAAAAAAAGCTGAACTATTGAAACTAATTAATTCTGAAAAATTACAAAAGGCTAAACCTTTAGAGGAAGCAGAAGTAATCATTGAATATCCAATTCTTAAATATCCAAAGAAAAAAACTGCTTTAAAAATTGATCCAATAAAACCAGTTGAATCCATTCTTCAAGGAATCAAAGGTCAATACATGTTGTGGGAAGATGGAGTTACCAATATTCGTGCTTATGCTGGTTATCATGTAAAGTTAGAAATGATTTGAATCAATTATCAAATTGAAAAATTTATGAAGAAGTTTATTGAAATTTTATTCTATCTTCAGTTATTCTTATTAATTGTTTCATGTTCTGATCTAAAAACTCATAATCAATATAACTTATCCAAAGGTCAGGTTGATCTAAAAAATTGGGATCCAGAAAAAGATGAGTTACTAGAACTTAAAGGTGACTGGGAGTTTTATTGGGAAAAGAATTATTTACCTAGTGATTTTAGAAATGGTTCAATTCAAGGAATGAATTATATAAAAGTTCCAAGCAAATGGGCTGAACTAGTAATTGATGGAAAAAATGTTCCCCATTTTGGATTTGCTACCTATCGTCTGAGGATATATTCAAATCGAAGAATAGAAAACTTATCTCTTAAAATGATAAATTCTGTCATTAAATTCAAAGTCTTTTTCAATGATGAATTGATTTCTCAAAATCAAGTTGGGCAAACTGAATCTGAAATAAATATCTTTCCTGATGAAACTAAATTTGCTTTGAACGAAGGTGAAAACTCTTTAGTTGTTCAGATTGAAAATTACCATCATTTATTTGGTGGATTATGGCATCCTGTTTATTTAGGTAAGTTTTATTCTATTAGAAAACTAAATGAGTCTAGCAAATTAAAAGAGCATATACTTATTGGAGCATTGTTAATTCTTTCTATCTATCATTTTTCTTTATTTTTAGTTCGAAGAAACGAATCAACAACTTTTTTCCTTGGGCTTATCTGTTTATTGTTTGCATTTAGAATGAATATGACTGGTGAAAAAATTTTCATTCTTTTTTTTCCAAATATATCTATAGAATTAGTGACTAGACTTGAATATCTATCACTCGGATTTCTCCCTCCCACAGGATTACTTCTAGTGAATAGTTTTTTTCCAAACTATATCAATAGAAAGATATTTATTACTTTTCAATTAATCGCACTCCCTTTTTGGACGGGAATGGTACTGTTCGATTTTAATACTCCTGTTAAAACTTTTGGAATTCAATTACTATTAGTAGTATTGATAGTTATACTAGCGAGTTATATTATGTACAATGCAGTTAAAGATAAGGTTCTTGGTGCAAAGACTAATGTATTTGGAGCATTTATCTTTATTCTTACAGTATTAAATGACGTTTTATTTACTTATGATATAGTTGAAACATCAATGATTACTCCCTTTGGAATTTTATTTGTAATGTTTTCTTATGCAGTTATACTTACTAGAAGGAACGCTGAATCATTTAGACTTGCTGAGAATCTAACAGAGAATTTAGAATTTACAAATTTTGAACTCAAAGAACTAAAAGATCAACTCGAAATAAAAGTTAAAGAGAGAACTAGAGAACTAGAAGAAACGAAAGAAGTAGCTGTTAATGCTAATAAAGCTAAATCAGAATTTTTAGCAAATATGAGTCATGAAATAAGAACTCCTTTGAATGGGGTAATTGGATTTTCTAATCTTTTATTAAACTCAAGGTTAGAAGAGCTTCAATCTAATTATGCAAAGTATATTCATCAATCAGCAAACTCTCTACTTTCTTTATTGAATGATATATTAGATTTTTCTAAAATAGAAGCGGGAAGATTAGAAGTTAATTATGATATTGTAGATACCTCTGAACTAATCAATGAAGCAGCAAGCATAATTCAATTTTCATTGAAGAAAAATAATCTTAAATTGATTACAACAATTGATCCAGAAATTCCTAAGTTTATTTTTACTGATTCTTTAAGAATCAAGCAGATATTGATTAATCTATTGAGTAATTCAGTAAAATTTACTGAGTCTGGTGAGATAGAAATTTCTGTCAAAAATTTAGAAGAAAATGGCGATGAAGCTATAATCCAATTTTCTATTAGAGACACTGGAATTGGTATTTCAAAAGAGAATCAGACTAAGATATTTGACGCTTTTTCTCAAGAAGATACTACCACCACACGTAAGTATGGAGGTACAGGGCTAGGCTTAACAATTTCCAATAAACTACTGAACTTGATGGGTAGTAAATTAGAAGTGAAAAGTGAAAAAGGAGTTGGAAGCACTTTCTATTTTAATCTTAAAAGTAAAATCATTCTTAAAGAAACTAAAGAGTTATTATTTACTGAAAAAACTTGGGTTCCTATAATGAAGGACATTAAAGTTTTGATTGTTGATGATGTGAATTTAAATTTAGTTTTACTCGAAACATTGCTGAAAAGAATTTTACCCGAAGCAAATATTGTTCGTGCTGAAAATGGTGAAGTTGCTGTGACTCAATTCAAAGATTTTAAACCAGAGATAATTTTTATGGATATGCAAATGCCTGTTTTGAATGGACTTGAAGCTACTGTTAAAATCAAATCATATGAAAATTCTCAAGAAGTAGTTATCATTGCAGTTACCGCTGCCACTGTAAAAGAAGAAATTGATAAGTGTTTTGAATCAGGGATGAATGATTATATTAGTAAACCTATTGTTTTCGAATCACTCTATGAAAAAGTAAAAAAATGGATTGCATAGTTTATGAATAGTTGAGTTAAGAAAGCATTGAATAAATTCAATACTTTCTTAGCACAATTTAATGTTTCTTATGGAAAGAATCTTTTTAGAACTTCGTCAGAAAGTTTTTGACCAGTGATCTTAGCTTTTTGAACTAGTTCCCAAAAATAGCGATAGGTTGCTCTATCGTGTAGTTCTCCATCATGTTGGATTGGACCCCAATCAGCATCTTGTGCTTTGACTAGAATTTCACTAGCAGCTTGTACCTCTGAATAGTCAGGAGACATTGCATCTAAAATTGCTTGGATCTGAGTTGGATAGATTGACCACATTCTTAAAAAACCAAAATCATTCCTTGCACGGGATGCATCTTTATAAGTTTGGTATTGATTTTTTAAATCTAAGGTAACGTTATGCGCAGGTATTACACCGTGTGCAAGTGCATGAGCAACTACAGTTGATTTTGCTCTTCTTAGAATTTCATGATCAAATTGACCAGGACTTCTCATAGCTGATGCAGGGATCGCGCCATGGTGACCAGAAATAAAATCCATTAGACCAAAGTCTAGAACCTGTAGCCAAGGAAGTTTTGCAATTTCTTCTACTTCAGCTAATGCACCATGAGTTTCTATAAGAACATGGATTGGAATTTCTCTTTTAATTCCCGCTTTAGCACAAGCACCTTGGATATATGTAATCATTTCTTCTACTTGAGAAGCCTTTGTTGGTTTAGGAATTGTGATATATGCAATTACATTTCCTGCTCCTGGAACAACTATATCTACATCCAACTTCCAATGTGCATTGGTATAATCGTGAATCCTTACACCACTCATTTTATGTTTATTTAACTCTGAGTTTTGAATTTTCACAATCATTTCAGCGTGCTCTCTTTCTTTTCCAGTTTGAGCTCCGTCTTCACAGTCCATTGTGATATCAAAAAGTCCACCCATCTTGTTTTGAAGTTCTAATGCTTTTGTGATTAATTTTTCTGAACCAGCGAAGTGTTCACAAGCGGGAATGATAGGGAATGGTTTTTCTCCTCTAAAAAGGGCTGTGCTAGGATGTTCTAATGCCATAAATCCTCGTGTTGCAATTTTAATTGCTTGAATTAGTTTTGTTTACAAGAGAAATTCTCTTAATCTAAGTGTAAATGAAATTTTGTTTTGACCAGAATGAGTCACTTGAAACCGTGAACAAAAGATACTAGCTATCTTTGCATAAAGCAATGCTTTTTGCTATACTGGAGAAGTGTCAGAGTGGTCTATTGTGCATCGTTGGAAGCGATGTGTGCGACAAGCACCCCGGGTTCGAATCCCGGCTTCTCCGAAATAGATTTACAGAAAAACCCTCTCGCAAAAAATTCTATATATGACAGAAACATTTCATGCCACAACAATCCTTTGTGTTCGTAAGAATGGAAAGGTGGCAATGGGTGGAGACGGACAGGTCTCGATGGGAAGTACTGTGATGAAACATAGTGCTAAAAAAGTACGGAAATTATTTAATGATAGAATCATTACTGGTTTTGCTGGGGCTACTGCAGATGCATTTACTTTGTTTGAACTTTTTGAAAAGAAAGTAAATGCATATGGTGGAAGTTTATCTAGAAGTGTAGTGGAGCTTGCTAGAGAATGGCGAACTGATAGGATGCTTAGAAAACTTGAAGCATTGCTCATTGTTGCTGATAAAGAAGAATCATTTCTACTTTCTGGAACAGGAGATGTAATATCGCCCGACGATGGTATTCTTGCAATTGGTTCGGGTGGAAACTATGCATTATCAGCAGCCAGAGCACTTCTTGTGAATACTGATCTTAGTGCAAAAGATATTGTAACAAAGTCAATGTATATTGCTGCTGAGATTTGTATCTATACTAACCATAATCTTGTTTTAGAAGAAATTGAATGAATGAACTAACAAAACCAGAACATAAACAAATTGAAGAAGAGATTGAACTCACTCCTAGAGAGATCGTGAATGAATTAGACCTTCATATAATCGGTCAAAAAAATGCTAAGAGAGCAGTTGCTATTGCACTTAGGAATAGAACTAGAAGAAGAAAACTTGACCAATCACTTAGAGACGAAATCTATCCTAAGAACATTATCATGATAGGACCAACAGGAGTTGGAAAGACTGAAATAGCTAGAAGACTAGCGAAACTTTGTCAAGCTCCTTTTATAAAAGTGGAAGCAACTAAATATACTGAGGTTGGTTATGTAGGTAGAGATGTGGAATCAATGGTTAGAGACCTATTGAATGTTTCTATTAGTTTAGTAAAACAAGAATTTAGAATAAAAGTGGAATTGGAAGCTGAAAAAAAAGCAGAAGATGTTATCTTAGAAATATTGATTCCTGAAGTATCACGTCCCGATACTAGTTCTAGCTTTGGTTTTGGAGCATCTTCTGATGTGCCTTTAAGCCCAGAAGAGGAAGAAAGAAAAAAAAGTTATGAGACAACAAAAGAGTTGATGAGAAAAAAATTGAACTCTGGAAAATTAGATGAAAAGGAAATAGAAATTGACCAAGCACAACCTCAGGCAGGTCTTCCAATGATGCAAGTTTTTGGAGCAGGAAACCTTGAGGATATGGATAATCAGATTCAATCCATGTTAGGTGAACTTACTAATAAAAAACCTAAAAAAAGAAAACTTCCGATCTCTGAAGCTAGAGAGATTTTGAAAGAACAAGAAGTTGAAAAATTACTCGACCAAGACAAGATTCACAGGGAAGCGATTAGAAGAGCTGAAGAAATGGGAATCATATTTATTGATGAAATAGATAAGGTTGCTGGAAAAGATAAAGGAGGTGGAGTAGATGTATCTCGAGAGGGTGTGCAAAGAGATTTACTTCCAATTGTAGAAGGAGCTACTATCACTACACGATATGGTTCTGTTAAGACAGATCATATGCTTTTTATTGCAGCTGGTGCATTTCATATTTCCAAACCTTCTGATCTTATTCCTGAGCTTCAAGGTAGGTTTCCAATTCGAGTTGAACTTGAAAAACTTAAGCTAGATGATTTTGTAAAAATTCTTACTGCAACTAAATCTTCCCTTACCAAACAATACCAAGCATTACTTGCAGTAGATGGAGTTGAATTAAACTTCCTTGAAGATGGAATTACTGAAATTGCTAGAATTGCTTTTGAAGTTAATGAAAAGAATGAGAATATTGGTGCAAGAAGGTTGAATACTATCGTGGAACGAGTTCTGGAAGATATTAGTTTTGATGCACCTGATTTAGAACCTGAGCAGAAAAAGATTAATGTAACTTCAGAGTTTGTTCAATCAAAACTTAAAGATATTGTGGAAGATAGAGATTTAACTAGGTATATCCTTTGATACTTAGATTTCCAACTTTAGCAATTACAAAAATAGAATTTTGAGAACTTGGAATGCATCTACCTGAACATATATTAGATGTGTTTTTACAACCCGGTGAATTTTACTGGGGAGATACTTCGACTAGAATTAGAACAATCCTTGGCTCATGTGTTTCAATTATATTCTGGCATCCTAAAAAGAAGGAAGGTGGAATGTGCCATTACGTACTTCCTGAAAGTTCTATTGATGAGCTTTTAGAAATGCCTTATCCTGGAAGATATGGAAATGGTGCTTGGGAACTTTTTATGAAAGAAATTTATAAGACCCATACTAAACCTAATGAATACCAAATTAAAATTTTTGGTGGATCCAGTCTTTTTAGCAATCAAGAAGAAGGAATATTAAGAAAAACTAATATTGTTAATGTTGGCGAAAAAAATATATTGTTTGCAAAAAAGAGAATGGCTGAAAATAATCTTCATTTAGTTTCCGAAAATGTTGGAGGGTTAAGACCAAGAAGGATTCATTTTGAAATCTGGAGTGGAAATGTTTGGTTGAAAAGGTTATGAAAAAAATTCTTGTTGGAATCGTTGATGACTCTGCTCTTGTTAGGCAAGTGATGGGTCAGATAATTCAGAACAATCCTGAATTTGAACTTCTTTTCACAGCACTGGATCCAATCTTTGCAATGGATAGAATGAAACAAGCATGGCCAGATGTAATCATTCTAGATGTAGAGATGCCTAGAATGGATGGAATTAGTTTTCTAAAAAAAATCATGAGTGAGCGTCCAACTCCAGTAATCATTTGTTCTACATTAACCCAAGAAAAATCTGAACTTAGTATGGAAGCGCTTTCTGCTGGAGCTGTTGAAGTAGTAGCCAAACCGTTAGTTGGAATCAAAAATTTTCTAGATGATTCAGTGATTAAATTCACGGAAGCAATTAGAACTGCAGCAAGTGCAAATGTAAATTATTCTCTTAAGTTAAGTAGAATGGAATCTTCAAATAAAACTAAACCTACACAGAAAAATTTTATTACAACTGACAAAGTAATCGCAATTGGAACTTCTGCGGGAGGTACGATTGCCCTAGAATATGTTCTTTCTAGAGTTGACAGAGATTGTCCTGGAATCATCGCTGTACAACATATGCCAGAAAAATTTACCAAAGCATATGCAAGTCGTTTAAACCAAGTTAGCCAAATGGATGTAAAAGAAGCGGAACATGGGGATAGGGTAATTCCAGGGACAGTTTTAATTGCACCAGGAAGTTTTCATATGAGTTTAGTAAAAAGTGGTGCTCAGTATCGTGTTGAGGTTAAAGACGGACCACTTGTAAGTAGGCATAGACCCTCAGTTGATGTTTTGTTTCGATCAGTTGCTAAGTCTGCTGGTGAGAATGCAATTGGAATTATTATGACTGGAATGGGTGATGATGGAGCTAATGGACTTTTAGAAATGAAACAAAGTGGTGCGATCACTTATGCACAAAACGAAGAATCCTGTGTGGTATTTGGAATGCCCAAAGAAGCAATTAAACGTGGTGCTGTAGATAAAATTTTACCACTAGACGATATTCCCCATATAATTAATAGGTTTAAATAATGCTACTTAACCCAAAAGAAATTACCAGAAAACCTGAGAGTGCAATTTTTTTTCTGATAGTTTCCTTTAACTATCTAGAAATATATTTTAAAGTAAAAGAACTTGCTGAACAAGTTTTTTATCCGGTTCATTTAGAAAGCCCATCTCTACCAAGATGGAGAGAAGAATTCACAGAAAGGATTGGTAATTCTTTTGGTGAAGAAACTAGGATTCTCAGTTTTAAACGTAGGATAAATAGAGATGAACTTCCTGAATTAAAAAAGAAAGCTATAAAGATTCAAAAAAAATTAGAGGCTAAGGACTATTCCTTAAAATTGATTCCAGGCTATCTAACATCGCATAACGTTGTTATTTCTTCATCATATGATGATTTTCATAGAATCTATTTGTTTCAAGGAGTATTTGCTGAGATAGTATATAAGTATGAACGTTTAGATTTAATCCCAACTGATTCTTCACCTGAATTCTTTTCGATGAAAGATGTTCATTACTTCTTTACTGCTCTTAGAGACTTTCATATTGCAAATCTTAGGAAGTGATTATGAAGATATTATTATACTTTTGTCTAGCGATAATATTTGGATGTAAACCCTCTCAATTAAAAATTGACTCAGTTGAACTCTGTGGTAATTTCACTTCAGAAGGTGTCTGTAAAGAAGCTCTAAATAAAGAGCATCTTTATGAAATTAAGGTTGCTAGAGATAGAAGATTTGATACTTGGGATGCACTTTCTAATTATCTTTATTTTAAATCTAGAGAAACACCGGGTTTTTTGATTCGATTCAATAGAAAGTTTACTATCACTGAACAAAAAGAACTAAAAAGAACATATCAAGCATATTACGAGTTTTCGGGTTCTAGAGGTATTATGGAAGGAGTTGAGTTTGGGGAAAATTGGATTGGGTCCTTTCAATATCTTGGCAGCATTCTTAAACAAAGACAGAATGAAAAAAAAGAGTCGGGATATTTTCCCAATTTAGGAAATGTTTTTCCAAACAAATTAAATATGAATTATTACTCTGAGTATGGAACAGGAAAAATTTCAACTGATATAAATATTAAAATTCTTAATGAAGAATAGTCTTAGAATTCTACATACTAGTGACTGGCATCTTGGAAAGTATTTAGAAAATTTTTCAAGACTTCCTGAACAAGAAAAAGTATTAGAAGAAATTGTTTCTATCACAAATAAACAAAATATTGATTTAGTCTTAATTGCAGGAGATATTTTTGATACTGCAAATCCTCCTATTGATGCAGTAAAACTTTTTTATTCAACTTTAACTAAACTTTCTTCTGATGGAACTAGACCTGTAATTGTAATTGCAGGAAATCATGATAGCCCTGATCGAATTGAATCTGCATTATCCTTGTCTCTCGAGCATGGAGTAATTTTAGCTGGTTATCCAAATTTTAAAGCTACGTTAGGCGAAATTGGAAAGAATATCATGATTGATAGATCAAGTGAAAGTTTTTTTGAACTTAGGCTTCCTAGTATTGAGTCTAGGATTCAGATTATAGCTCTTCCTTATGTTAGTGAGGAGAGAATGAGAAAAAGTTTTTCTACTGAAAAAACTAGTGAGAGTTTTATTATAGATTATATTGCTGAGAAGGTTAAAGACGAATTTTCTGGAGATAGTTTTAAACTGCTTTTAAGTCATCATTTTTATACAGGTTCAAGTTTAGAAATTATAGAAGAGTCTGAGGATGAGAGGTCTATTGTAAGTGTAGGAGGGATAGGGCAGATTTCAGTCTCTAAACTTCCGGATGGGATCGATTATGTTGCCCTCGGACATATTCATAAATATCATCAACTATCTGGAAAAAAATTTCCTGTTATATATTCTGGAAGTCCAATCGCATATTCCTTATCTGAAGCAGACCAACAAAAATTCGTGGTTGTTACTGAAATTACTAAAAAGGAAACTACTATTGATAAAATTCCAATAAATTCGGGTAAGAAAATTTTTAGAAAAGAATTTAATTCTCCTCAAGATGCAATATTCTGGTTGAAAGAAAATCCTGATGCGTTAGTCGAAATCACTTTGAATTTAGAAAACTATCCCGAACCTAAAGATTTGATAGAAATTAGAGAATCTCATTCTGGAATCTTAAATATAATTCCTTTTTTAAGAACAAATACTCTTGAGAAAAATTCAGTTCCTGATATCAGAGAACCTATCGAAGAATTGTTTGAAAAATTTTTTGAGTCTAAGAATAAGATTAAACCAAATGAATTTTTGAAGAACTTATTTTCAGAAGTTTTAAACGAGGATGAATGATTCCAGTTTCACTTAAATTTTCTGGGTTTGCATCATATCAATCTGAAACACAGATTGAATTTCAAACATTAACTAGAAGTGGGCTTTTTGGTATTTTTGGAAGTGTTGGTTCTGGTAAGTCTTCCATAATAGAAGCAATTAGTTTTGCTATTTATGGAGAAATTGATAAGTTAGGTTCATCAGATAAAAATTATAACTCGATGAACTTGAAGAGCAATAAATGTTTTATAGAACTTATTGCTGAGATTGATGGTGAAACTTATAAGTTTTATGCAGCATATAGAAGAAATCAAAAATCATTCCATAAGGTAGAATCTACTCTAAGGCAAATTCATAAACTTATCAAAGATAATTGGGAGGTAGAAATAAGAAGTCCAGAAGAAATTCTAGGATTGAATTATCAAAATTTTAAAAGAGCAGTGATTCTTCCTCAAGGTAAGTTTCAAGAGTTTCTAACTCTTACACCAAAAGAAAGATCTCAGATGTTGATGGATTTATTTCATCTTGAGAGATTTGATTTAACAGAAAAAGTAAAAACAAAGATTGATCAAAATGAAAAAGAACTAAGTTATATTGAAGGAGAACTATCCGGGTTAGTTGAAGTTAGTGAAGAATCTTTGGAAGCAGATAAAAATAGCTTGGTCAATTTAGAAGCAGAACTTCAAGATTTACAAAATAAAATCAACTTTAATAGAGATGAAATTATTAAAACATCGAAGGAATTAGATCAGTGGAATCATTTTCTTCAAAAGAAATATGAGTTAAATGAACTTAATCTCGAAAAAGAAAAAAGAGATTCAAGAAAAGAAATCCTAATGAAATTTAAAGAAATTACAAAAACTGATACTCTAAATAATTTTGGGATATATCAAAGTGAATCTAAAAATTATGAAAAGTTTATGCTTAATCTTTTAGAAAAAGAAAAGTTATTTGAAGAAAAAAATTTAAAAAAGCAAGAATTTGAAAAAAAAATTCAACAAATTCAAAATAAATTATTAGAAGAAAATATTGAAGATGAATTAAATATTAAAAAAAATATATTAGATGGAGCTAAAATTCATAAAGAAAAAATAGAAATTATATTAGAAAAATCTAATATAGAAAACCTAATTTCAAAAACTAATCAGGAATTGTTTCAGCAAAAAAAGACATTAGAAGACTTAGATTCAATTTCCATAAAATTAGAAAATAGTCTATTAGAGTATGATAAACTAAGTGATGTTAATTCTAATCTATCTAACTACAAAGAAAAAGAAACTAGAATTCAAAACGTTAGAAATAAGATTCTAGAGATAGAAGTCAATATAAAGTCACTAGAAAAAGAAAAGAACTTCATTAGATTAGAACTAGTCGCACTCGAACCAAAATTTATTGATATTAGTTCAGAATGTATTACATTAAGCAACAAAAAAATGCAGATTGAAAAAGATCTTGAGGAGAAGCAGAAAGAGTCAATTCTAATCGAGTTATCTAGTTCACTAATAGAAGGTAACGCTTGTCCTATCTGTGGATCTTTAGATCATCCTGTTCCATTTACTATTGCTCATGTTTCTTTAGATGAATTAAAACTTGCAAAGAAAGATATTGAAGCTAGTATAATGAAGTTTTTCAATAATAGGAATTCTTATAAATCAAAAGCAGAAATGATAGAAGCAAAACTTTCAATGTTGAATGAAGAAAAGTATCATCTAAATCAATTAGAGGTTCAGAATCATTCTTTTTTAGAAGAACTAAAGAGTTTAGGATTTGAGATTGAAACTTTTGAACTTAGATACTCTGAACTAAAAGAATCTAGACAAGAAAGAATAAAGTTAGAATCCAAAAAGCAAAGACTTAGGGAAACTATTTCTAGTTTACAGGATAGGTTAATTTCTGAAAAAAATTTATTAAATAATTTTGATAAAGAAATTTCAATTCTTGAAGGTAGAGCACAAGAAATTCTTAAACTAATACCCAAAGATTATACGATAGATTTTAGTTCGATTGATATCAATTCTTATCAAAAAGATTTAGATAGAGTATCAAATCAATTATATAATATGAAAACTGAACTAGAAACCTTTATGAAAGAAAAGATAGAGATTGATAAGTTAGTTCAGAATATTTCTGGAAACATTGAAACTCTAAGACATGAAGTTAATAACTCATTAAATATAAAAAATGAGTCTTGGCGAAAGATAAAAATAATTATTGATTCAGTCAATATTTCGGAGATTGAACTTGTTGAGTTTTACAACAAAAGGTCTGATTTTGAGAACGAACTAAGTGAGGAAAAGATTTTTTTCAATAAGTATAATATTCTTAAAGATGAAATACAAAAATTTGAAAAAGAATTACCAAAGGAAACGAATCTAGTAGATAAGTCTGATAGACTTAAAAAAGATCAAATTGAACTAGATAAAGTTTTTAAAAGTAATAATGAGCTAAAGGGTGCATTAGAACAAAGAGTAAAGAATCAATCTCTGAACTTATTGAATAGAAATAGGTTAAACGAGAAAAAGAGCATACTCAAACAACGGAAAGAAGGTTTGGAAATTCTTAGTAAACTTTTTAAAGGAAAGGAATTTGTGAACTATGTTTCTAGACTTTATTTAAACCAAATCTGCGAGTCGGCAAACGAGAGGTTTAGAAAGTTTACAAATAGAAGTCTTGAACTAGAACTAGACGAAGATAATAATTTTTGGGTAAGGGATATTTTGAATGGTGGAAAACTTAGAAGTGTGAAAACTCTTTCAGGAGGTCAAATATTTCAGGCTTCTTTAGCACTTTCACTATCATTAGCCGATAGTATTACTCTTGCAAACCAAAGAAGAGAAAATTTCTTTTTTTTAGATGAAGGATTCGGTTCCTTAGACAAAGATTCACTTAGAATAGTCCTTGATTCACTCAAATCACTTCGTAAAGAAAATAGAATAGTTGGAATTATTTCTCATGTTGAAGAATTGAAAAATGAAATTAATACTTATTTAAAAGTAGAACTAACTCATGATGGATCGAAGGTTAGTTTAAACTTTTAGGAGATTTATAGTAGAAAATATTTCCTTCATCGGGAATGAATTTACAACTCCTATAAACTCTAAGTAGAGTTTTCCAAACTGGTTCTTTTGAAGTAGGAACTTCAATACTTTTCATAAGATATTGATTTGCTTCAATCAAATTATAGTGCGGAATCTTTGGGAAGATATGATGAATGACATGGGTTCCGATGTTATGATGTATGTTTTCAATAAATCCATAAGATCTATCTCTTGAGGATAGAGCACCCTTTAGATATTCCCAAGAGTGATTATTGTACCAAGGAATATCTATATCAGTATGATGAAGCAAGGTAACAAGGGAAATCCATACGGTAAAGATAACATATGGTGCAATATATAATTTAAATAGTAAATTAAATCCAAAAAAATAGGCAAATAAAACTAGACAAATCAAAACGATAAGTACGGAAAATGAACTTATTAAAACTTCATTTCGCTCTGATTCTTGAAACAGATCACTAGATGGAAAAAAATGTGAGCCATCTCTTTTAGGAGAACGTACAAGTAGATACAATGGAAATACAAATAGAAACAATTGGTACCTAATAAGTTTAGAAGCCCAATTCAACTCATTATATTCATGCTCATGAATTGGAAACCAACTTTCATCTTTTTCAATGTTGCCAGTATTATTATGATGTTTTCTATGACTTATTCTCCAACCATGAAAAGGAACTAGAATTGGTGCATGAGATAGATGACCAAAAAGGTTATTAATTTTTTTACTAGAAGAAAATGACCCATGACCACAGTCATGACCAATTACAAATAACGCCCAAAAATAAGTTCCTTGGACTAACCAATAAATTGGGTAAAAATACCAAGAATTTATAAAATATGCCAGAGCTAATAAACTAAGTATAATGATAATGTCTTTAATGAAATAATAAATAGACTTTCCATCTGATGGCTTGAATAGATTAGATGGAATGGTATTTTTTAATTCATTTAATGATAAAGAGGTTTGAATGGAATTGTTCATAAGTTCTTTAATAAAATTCTTAGTAACAATTCCTTAAATCCAGTTTTGTTGAATAGAATAAAATTTATTATTTAGTTATAATGATTATTTTTTTTGAATTACTAAAAAAGTTATATCGTCATTACACTTATATTCTTTTGTAATTTTTAATATTTCATCTTTAATCTGAGAAACAGTTTTTGTAGAATTATGAAAAATTAATTTACAAAGTCCCTCTGTACCAAGCATTTCTAAATCAGAATTTTCTCCTTCAGTGATTCCATCAGTATATAGAACAAGAATATCACCTGATTCCATTTTAAAAGTTTTATCTTTTATCAAATCCTCTTTATGATCAGTCATACTTCCTACACCAATCCAAATTCCTTCGGTCTGAATCTTTTCTATTGAATTAGTATTCTTGCGATAAATGATTAAGTCTTGATGTTGTCCCGCGAAACTAAATTCACCTTCTTTGTTAAAACTCAAAAAGGTGACAGTCATATACTTATACTCATGTCTTGAAATCTTTCTAATATTTTCTTCGATCCCATTCAAAAGGGTTAATAAAAGTTTTGCTGGTGTGAAACTAGTATCATTTGACAGAAGTATATGAATAGAAGTCTGAACCATCATCATGATTAATCCAGAAAGAATCCCGTGACCAGAAACATCACCTATAATAAACCAATCTTTATCTTTAGTATTAATTACATCATAATAATCTCCTCCAACAGATTCTGCTGCTTGCATGAAAGAGCTGATTTCATAACCTTCACAGTAAGGAACTTCAGGAATCAAAGATTTTTGAATTCTTGCAGTGATTTCCATTTCTTTAGCAAGTTTAGCTGAACTTTCTCTTTCAGAGATAAGTCTAGCATTTTCAATTGAAATTGCTGCCTGAGTTGAAAGTATTGATAATAACTCAAGACGTTCATTGATAAATGCATTAGTAGTGAGATTATTTTCAAGGTATAAAATTCCAGATAGTCTTTTTTTGTGTAGTATTGGTGAGCATAAAACTGATTTAATTTTGTTAGCTTGAACATAGGGATCTTTAATGAATAGTCCTTCATTGCTAGCATTAGCGAGTACTACCCCCTCTTTAGTTTTCCAAACATAATTTACAATTTTTTCTGAAAGTTCTGAAAATTCAAAAACTGGAATTGACTCTTCCTTAACAATTTTATTACTAGAATTGATTGAGGCTTCAACATAAAGTTTTCCCTTTTTTTCAAGGATTAGAACTCCTTTTTCTGCTCCAGCGTTTTCCATTGACATAGAAACAATTTTTCCTAATAAATTTTTCAAATCAGTCTCACTAGAAAGTACGTGAGAAAATTTTAATATAGTAGATACATCTAGACCTCTTGTCTTAGTGCTAAGATTAAGACTAGTATCACTAGTCGATATTATCTCAGATATTTCGATGTCAGTTTTTCTAGTTAAGGTAGGATTTGATTTATCTAGTCTTGCTACAATAAGTGATGCTCCCCATTTATTAAAAGCAATTCTAGCCTGTGAAAAATATAATCTAGATACTTCTTTTAATCCATTTGTTTGATAAAAATTCCCGCAAAGTTCAGAGACAATTCCTTCTTCATTAGTAAAGCCGTTAACTTTAGATTTTAAAATTGCTTTTTCATACAAAAAAACTGCTTTAGAAAAATCGTTATCAATCGAAGCAAGTTCTGCTTTAATAATCAAAACTTTATTCTCAAGATTTTCACTGCAGTATTTTTCCCATTTTGACAATATGGCTAAATTACTTTTAACAATTTTTAAATATTTAGATTTTAGCTTTGAGTTTAGATCCCCTTTTTTATATAATGCAAGTCTTACAAGTGAATCATAAAAGTAATTTACTGGGAGCATATAGACACTTAATGCTCCTTCTTTGTTTAGTGCATTTTTTTCTGCATGTATGATTGCAGTTTCAAAATCCTTCATCATATAACTTAAAATTAGCGAAAGGAAATTAAAATGAAAAAGACTTGTTTTATCAATTTCTGATTCATTTACTTTGAAAAGTTCTTTAGGTTCAAAAGAACTTCCTGATAGATTATGGTGAAAAGAATCTCTCTCAGTAAGTGTCATCGTTATTTGTTTATACATGTTTAATACATTCAAATCTGTCTCTTGTTTTAAGTTTTGTGAAGCATCTACACAAAGTCTAACTCTACTTAAAACTTCTTCTAGATCTAGACCACTTAAATAAGAGTAATAACCATATACAAGAGCACTATGGGAAGCAAATTCAATATCTCCGACTGAAATAGCATTTTGATAGGCATTCAAAAGAGGATCCAAGCAATTGCTGACTGGCTCAACCCAAGGTCTAACAAATGTATTATATACGAAATAAACTCTGGGCTTTTCTTCTTTTTGATTTTGTTTTTCTACAAGCTCAATTGCAAGTTTTCCAATTTTATTTCCATAAAGAAAAAATTCTAATGAACAAAGAATGAGTCCAAAGCCTACAAAATTATATGCTGAAAAACGAGAGTTCCCTTTAGAAAGAGATAAGTTTACTACCTTTAAAAGTAATAAAGGAAGTAAGTCTGGGGCTGCAAAATAAGTAGCCGAATTGATTGTTGAGATAATCCTAATTGCAGCAAGTGTATTAGCATCTTCTAATTTAGGTAAATCTAATATATTGTCATTTCTAATTAGGAGTTTAATTTTTGCACTCAAAAGACTTAAAACAGCATGTCCAGGATTAGGTTTTTTAGGAAATCTAATTCCTAATTCCTTTAGAACTCTTAGTCCTTCTTCAACAGCATTTTTTAAATCATATCTAGCTATAAAAGTTTTAATTTTAATTTCATAAATACTGATTCTATCAATCATACTTTGTGTTTTACTTAGAGCTTCATCAGAATAAACTTCCATCTCATCATATTTTAAACAAAGGTATGCTGACTCAGCAGTATAAGTATATATGGATAGTGTAAGAGAATACTTTTCATTCCAAAAATCTGGAAATGACTTGATTACTTGAAGGCAAGTCTTAAAATAATGAAATGCAGAGAAATATGCAGCTGAGGACAAAGCTTTTTTGCCAGCAAGTAAATTAAGCTCTATAAGCTTGAGCTTCTCATCTTCTTCAAGGAAACTTGGAATAGCTTTATTAAATTGATCTGCTATATAAAAAACATTCTCAAAAATTTTTTCACCTATAGAATCTTTTAAAGTCAGTTCACCAATTTTCCTATGATAGAGAATTTTTTCTTCATCAGTGATTAGTGAATATGCTGCCTCTTGAATTCTATCATGTAAGAATTTATAATAATCCTTCGAAAAAGTCACAAAACCTTCTTGTAGAGTTTCATTCAGAATGAATAAGGTTTCTTCAATTGAAGTTTCATTAACAAGAGAAAGTTGCTCTAGTGTAAATCTATTTCCTATACATGAGGCTAGTTCCAAAAGTTTCATTGATGTTGGAGATAGGGACGCAATTTTCTTTGCCATAAGCTCAACAACATTATCAGTTACTTCTAAGCTTTGAATTCTTTCAAAATCGCAACTCCAACCTTTTCCAACAGTAAACTCTATAATCTTTTCTTCATATAACCTTTTAGTAAACTGGTTCAGAAAAAAGGGATTACCTCTAGTTTTTTCATACAATATATTGCTAATAACTCTAGATTTAGTTTGTTGGTTTCCAATTAGATGAACAATAAAATTTTCAACATCATTAATCTTTAAAGAATCTAGATGAATTGAATCTATTTCACGATTCATTTTTTCAAGTTCACTTATTAGAATTTTGAAAGGGTGAGATTCACCAACCTCTCCATCTCTAAATGCAAAAATGATTAGTAGGTGATTGAGTTTTCTATCTTGCAGAATAATCTTTAATAAATTTAGACTTGGAAGATCAGCCCACTGTAAGTCATCTAGGAATAAAGTGATAGGATGATCTCTTTTAGTGAAGACTTTCACAAAATTTAAAAAAGTATAATAGAATCTGTTCATGGACTCTTCTGGACTTAGTTCAGAGATTTCTTGTTGCTTTCCAAGAATGAGTTCAAGTTCAGGAATGACAGAAGAAATAACTTTACCATTATCGCCTAACGCTAGTTTTAATTCTTCTCTCCAGTAAGAAATTCTTTCTTCGCTTTCAGCAAGAATTTGCTTTAATAGTGTTTGAAAGGATTGAATTATTGAACTGAATGGAACCTCTCTTCTAATCTGATCATATTTACCTGTGATGAAATAACCTTTGTGTTTAATTAGTGGTTTATGAATTTCGTTTACTAATCTGGATTTTCCAATTCCTGGGTCACCTGAAACAAGAACTATTTTAGTTTTTCCAAATGTAACTGATTCAAAGCTGTTTAAGAGTTTCTCAACTTCATTTTCTCTTCCAAAAAGTTTTTGTGGAATGATGAAACGATCACATATGTCCATAAAACCCGGTTGAAAGCTGAATGACTTTCCTGATTTTTTAATTTCAGTATAACAATATTCAAGTTCATTTTTTAATCCATAAGCACTTTGGTATCTATCCTCTGGTGATTTCGCAATCAGTTTAGTAATGATAGATGATAAAACTTCTGGGATGGATTTATTGATTTCATGAACTTTGGGAGCCTCTTTAGCCATGTGTTGGTGAATGAGTTCAAGTGGATCTCTGGATTCAAAAGGAAGCTTGCCAGTTAAAATTTCAAAAAATGTGATTCCAAGAGAATATAGATCAGTTCTATAGTCTACATTCAAATTCATTCTTCCCGTTTGTTCGGGAGAGATGTAGGGAAGAGTTCCTTCGATCGTACTAGTTTCATAAATTTCAGCTATCTTTTCATTTATAATAGTTGAAATTCCAAAATCAGTAATCCTAGCATTTTGGATTTCCCCAGAGATATGATCAACAATGATGTTATGAGGTTTAATGTCTTTATGAATGATGTTATTACTATGGATTAGAGCTAGTGTATTAGCAAGACTAATCGCTATGGGAAAAAAGTCCATATAGTTCACTGAATATTGATTTAAGAACTGCTTTAAGGAGGTTCCACCAGTATCTTCTAGAATCAAAGCAACAGTATTTTCACTAATAAGAATACCTTTACTTAGAATGATACCATTTATGGAAAGATTTTCTACTAGACTACTTTCTTGTTTGATCCTAGCAATTTCTACAGCTGAGTTAAATTCTCTTTTCAGAATTTTCAAAACTACTTTTTGAGTGTCAGAAGATTTTTTGGCTCTGTAGATTGCAGACTTTTTCGTCTCAGCGATTTTTTCTAAAAGAAGAAACTCTCCAATTTTTTCCATAATATACTCTAGTAGGTTAACCAGTCTATGAAACTACATTGTGTTCGCAAATAGAAAAAAAAAATATTAAAAATTATACTCAACTTAAATTTCTTGCCTAGAATAGGTAAATCCAGTATAATTTAAAGAAATGAGCAGAATTTGGAAACTGATTTAAAAATTAATTTTGTAATTTAATTATTTCACTGATTTTCTCGTGTCCGAACTTATTTAGTTCACTATCTAGAATATAAAAAAAATCTTCAGGATCAAATTTTATTTTTGAAGCCGGAAAAAAACATCTTAATTTTTTTTCATCACAGAAATTTGAAATAAGCTCCTCTATATTTTGTTTCTTTTTAGAAATAAATTTTTTCTTCCAATAATATTTAGAAGGAATATAAAGAATTTCTAACTCAATTTTTCTTTGCTTTAAGTTCAAAAACATTTCTTCTAAAATTACTTTTTCTCTTGAGTAATCATTATTAGTATTTTCAAAAGATAAATTTTGTTGGACTAGTTTTAATTCTTCTCTATTTAGAATAGGATCATTGGGTTCTTTACCTTGTTTATAGAATTTTTTTCTTGAAAGATAATTTTTAAAAAATAGTTTAAAAGTATCAGATTGGTATAACAAATCCATTATTGTTTCTTGAACAATGGTTTGAGTATTTCTATTCAGAACATTATCAGATTGAAGTTTACCAAAATCTGAATCTGTCAGTGTTAAGAGAATTTTTTTTGGTTTGAATTTGTTTAGAATGGATTCTAAGTTCATAAAAACTGAAGTTATTGAAAAATTTATGATACAACCATTATAAAAAGAATAATTATTTTTTTTGTTTAGCCTAGTAAAAAAAGATTCATTTTCTAAAACTCCAAGTCCAAAGCAATGAGATCCTCCTAAGAAAAGATTTGGAAAAACTTTCTCAGAACTTCCTGACTGCCTAAATCCACTAGAATTTGTGCTAACTAACGTTCTTCGTTCTAAGGTTTTATCAACTACAGTTGTATTTGGAAAAAGAGAGTATGTTCCTGCACTTCTTTCCAAGAATTCAGTATCATTTAAGAAAGAGAAAAATATTTCTAATGTGACTAAAGTTAATAATAGATAAAAGAAGACTATTAGCTTTTTAAAAAAGTATTTCATAACAATAAAACTATTTTCGGTGAAAAATTTTGAAGTTGTAAGTGTATTTAGAATTTAGATATTGGTTTATAGTGAAATTTTCTGTATCTAAAGTTTTTAGTAAAATTAGCTATAAATTTATAGCTATTGCTACTTTATCTTTACTTTTTGCTGTTTCTCTAACTGGTGGGGTTAGCTATTTTTTAGCTAAAGGCGTTTTAATTCATAAATTAAAAACTGAAGATCTTTTCCAGATTGCTAGATTTAAGGCAGAACAAATTGAAACAAGACTTTCTAGAGCTTTAGAGACTTCAATTGAGCTTGCTAATGACCCAACTTTAAATGATTGGTTCAAGGGTTACGAGCAAAATCCACTACTTAAAGAATTAGTAGAAAAAAAGTTAAAAAACATTCTAATCCATTCTGATTATACCGGCAGTTTTGCCGCTAACAAAAGAACCTTAAGTTATTATCGAGCAAATAATCCTATTCCCCTTAAGTTAGAAAACACAGAACAAAATTCTTGGTTCTATAAGGCTTTGGAAGTGAAAGAAAGATTTCAAATAAACATCAATACAGATGGGACAGGAAATCTTTTTCTATTCATTAATGCAATCATTGGTAGCCCAACCAATCCAGAGGGCATAGCTGGTGTTTCCATGAACTTCAATAAAGTCAGCAAAGAGTTTACTGAAACTGACCCTAGTTATGAAGCAAAGGTTTTTTTAATAGATAATACTGGAACCATCACAATCACTTCAGATAATAATTTCTTAAAGAAGAATATTAAAGATTTTTTTGGTGAAGAATTTGATCAGAATTTTCTGAAAGAAATGGATGTTGATAAGACTTTTGAATTTCAGCACAAGGGAATGGGTCAAATTGATGTAGTTAGAGTTTCTTTAAGAACAACTAATTGGAAGGTTGTCTATGTAGTTCCTAGAAAGAATATGACTGAGTCCATAAAAATCATAGCAATTGGAACTTTAGTGATTTGCTTTTTTTCAATAATCCTAGTAACATTTGTTTTTTATAAGGGAACAATTTCTCTCACCCAACCAATTCAAAGTATTGTAATTGCATTTAGGCATCTAGCAAATGGAAAATTAGGTAAAAAAGTTTCTGTGAAAACTGAGGATGAGATTGGAAGTCTTGCAACAGCATATAATAAACTAGACTCAAAGTTAAGCACAGTCATAATAGATGTAAAAATCTTAGCTGAAGAAGTTGCAGCAAATTCTTCTAATGTTTCCATCTCAACAATTAACTATTCTGATAACGCTCAAAACCAAGCAGCAACCATGGAACAGATCAGTTCATCCATTGAAAGTCTTTCACAAAATGTTGATTCAGTTGCAAAGAATGCTAATGTTCAATTTGAAAACCTAGAAACATTGAGCGAAAGACTAACTGAGCTTTCGATAACAATTGATGATATGAAAGAACTCATTCAATCTTCGCTAAAAAATTCTTCTAAAATTTCTGCAGATGCAATTTCAGGTGGTGAATCTCTAGCTTCTATGGACCAAAGCATGAAAACCATTGTTGATAGTTCTAAAGACATCACTAAAATAATTGGGATCATTGGAGAGATTTCAGAAAAAATTAATTTACTTGCTT
This sequence comes from Leptospiraceae bacterium, assembly GCA_033762425.1. Taxonomy (GTDB): domain Bacteria; phylum Spirochaetota; class Leptospiria; order Leptospirales; family Leptospiraceae; genus JANRLP01. The sequence continues at coordinate 23,988 of JANRLP010000007.1, read as the reverse complement.
TGAATGCATCCATTGAAGCAGCAAGGGCAGGGGATGCAGGACTAGGTTTTGCTGTAGTAGCAAGTGAAATTTCTAAACTAGCTGACCAAACTGCCTCTAGCCTAAAAGGAATTGATTCACTGATCAAGAAAAATAATAAAGAGATTGAAAATGGAAAACAGAGTGTTGTTGTAATGCTTTCAAAAACTAATTCGATCACGAATGGAATTTCTGAAATCGTTTCTCTGATGAATCAAGTAGATGTTCAAATGCAAAAACAATACTCTATGAAACAGTCCGTGGAGAGAGAGTCACAGGTAGCAAAATCGAGAGCGAAACAAATTCAAGAAATCACTGCTAATGATAAGATTTCATTTGATGAAATTGTTCGTTCCATTGCTGTGATCAACCAAATCACTCAATCGAATTCTGATGAATCAAATCTGATTGCAATTAGAACCAAAGAACTATCGAAAATTGCTGAGAACTTAAAATTGAAGGTGGGATTTTTTAATTTGAAGAAAGAAGGAGAGTAAAAACTCTCCTTAGATTTTTTATTCCTACTCAGTAGTTTTTTCTGCTGGAGCTTCTGCTTTTTTGGCTTTCTTAGCTTTTTTCTTTGCAGCTTTTTTATCTTTTTTGCTAGCTTTTTTCTCTAGCTTAGCTTCTTTTTTGGAAGAATTTTCTTTAGCAGGTGTTTTTTTATCTGTGTCAGTGATTTCTTCTTCAGGAGCGTTATCTACTTCTTCTGCTTGAGCAAAAAGATTGCCTAGTGAAAGAAAGGAAATTAAAAGGAGCATTACCCCAAACTTTTTGAACATACTATATTCTCCAGTAACTGTTGTTAAGTCATTCGACTTTAAATTTTGATACATATTCCCAATACTATAATCTATGAAAAGTCAAATTAGGCTAGGATTCAAAAAAAATGAATAAATTTCTTCAAGTCCAAAAGAGGAAATTTGGACCTTTGGCATCCAATTTTTAGGTATTCTTTGAATTGCTTCTTGGAGGTTTAGTTGGAATAGTTCTTCATTGCTAATGTAAGATCCAATTAGATGGTTCTCAATTGCATTTACTAGAAATGGATATTCAGCAAAATCACCTCTATCCGTGAATAGTATTGGGGTTTTACCAAAAAAACATTCACTCAGGATTCCATAGCCGGGTTTTGTTACAACATAGTCACAGGCAGATACCAAATCAGGATAATGAGCATCGTCTATTCGAATTACCTTTTCATGGTCTAAAGCTTCTAATCGGGAAACAACAATTCTTTCTTTTTCATTTAGATTTTCCAGCTGAAAGTTTTGAAATTCTAGCCCATAAGCACCAAATGAGAAGAGGTAATAAATCATACCTTCATCAAACTGAAATTTCTCGCGCAGTGTTTTTTTATCATTATTAGGTTTTCTTCCAAGCACGCCTACAATCTTTGTATTCTTAAAAACATTGATTGGGCAAGAGAAAGGAAGTATGAGTGCATAATCTGCAAGTGAATATTCATTTTTTAAACTCCTAGAAATTCGTAAGAATTCAGGATGAAGTTTTGAATAGTTTTCATAAATAAAATCCCAAGTAAAGTTTCCTAAAAAATAACTTCTTATTTTTAATTTGCTGGAAAATAAAAATGGCATGGATGAGCTATCAGAAACTAAAATATCAGGTTTAAACTCGTTTAAGAAATCTAGTTCTTTTTCTATTATTAGTTTTTTATTTTTTTCAGACTCTAATAGTTTTTCTAATGTTTTAGAAATATCTACTTCTAAAGAATTCTTTTGTTCAACTCCTAGATCAGTTGCTATTACCCTGATAACAAGTTTGTCTGGAATTACTTGAAAGAAATTTTTTCTTAAAGTCATCAAAACCACTTCATGATTCTCTTGAATCAAGTATTCTATCAATGATGAACATCTACTAATATGGCCAAAACCATGACTACTTACATAAAAAGCTATTTTCATAGTTAGTATCTTTGTCTGATAGTATCGTATAACAATATTCCTACTGACATAGCTAGGTTTAATGAATCAGCCTCACCTTTCATCGGAATAGAAATGCTTAAATCAGAATTTAATTTTGCATAATCAGAAAGTCCATATTGTTCACTACCAAATAGGAAAACCAAATCTTGTTTTAGATCAGTCTTAAAGTATAGTTGCTCTGCTTCAGGAGTAACGCTCATTACCTTGAAGGAACTTTTTTTAAACAATGCAATGATTTCATCAATCTTTCCGAGAAAAACTGGAAGGGTGAAAATAGTTCCTGTGCTTGCTCTAATTACATTAGGGTTATATAGATCAATTCTTGGGTCGGCTACAAATACTGCCTTAACTCCTGCACCTTCAGCAGTTCTGAGAATGGTTCCTAAATTTCCCGGCTTTTCTACACCTTCAATGACAAGATATACTGACTTTGTTTCTAGTTGAATCTCAGCGATGGAAACTTGTTCGGGAAGTTTTGCAAGGCAGATCAGTCCATCAGGTCTATCTCTATAAGAAATTTTTTCGAATACAGGTCTAGATAGTTCAAAGATACTCGATTCTTTCAAGTTTAGGTTTTCAATGAGTTCAAATTCATTTTCCCCTAGGAAACATTCACTAGAGTAAAAAAGACTGTGGAATTTTACTTTCCCAAGAATTGCTTTTTTGATTTCTCGATATCCTTCTATTACAAATAATGAGTTTTCTTCTCTGTCTTTTTTACTTTTTAATTTTTGAATGAATTTAATTTTTTCATTCGAGAAACTTGTGATCTTAGCCATAGTGTAGTAAAATTCTTTTCTTATTGTTATGTAAATAAAAATTGGGTTTGTGAACTGGAAAGAAAATTATAGACTGCTTAAAAAAATATTAATTCCTAAATTAGACCATAGATTATTAAAAAAAATTGAGGAAAAAATTAATAATAAAACAAAACCAATTGGCTCTTTGGGAAAATTGGAAGAGATTGCAAAACAAATTGCATTAATTCAAAATTCCCTCAGTCCTAAAATTCACTCTCCTAAATTTTTAGTGTTTGCTTCCGACCATGGAATCACTGATGCAAAGGTAAGTGCATATCCAAAAGAAGTAACGTACCAAATGGTTATGAATTTTTTGAATGAAGGAGCAGCAATCAATGTCTTTTGTAAACAACATTCCATCGGACTTTCAATCATTGATGCAGGAGTAGATGGTGAGTTTATCAATACAGAAAATTTAGTCTCAAAAAAAATTGGTAACGGAACAAGAAATTTTTTGCTTGAAAGAGCAATGACAAGAGAAGAAACTTTAGAAGCAATTCAAACTGGTCGTGAGTTAGTTAGAAAAGAAAGTTTCAGCGGTACAAACATCATAGGTTTTGGTGAGATGGGAATTGGAAACTCTTCAAGTGCATCCGTTCTTACTAGTTTGTTTCTAAACATACCTCTTAAGAAATGTATTGGTAAGGGAACTGGACTTTCTCCCAAAGGACTTACTAGAAAAAATTTTGTTTTGACTAGTGCCTTAAAAAATCGAAATTCTTCAAAAGATCCACTGGATATCCTTTCTAATTTTGGTGGTTATGAAATTGCAATGATTGCAGGAGGAATTTTAGAAGCAGCTTCTAGAAGAATGGTGATTCTAATTGATGGAAGCATCGTTAGTTCTGCGTTACTCTTTGCACTAAAAATCAATAGAAAGATTTTAGACTATTGTATTTTTTCACATTTATCAGCTGAGCCAATGCATAGTCTTATTTTATCTAAGCTTGGAAAATTTCCAATTCTGAATTTGGAAATGAGACTAGGGGAAGGAACAGGTGCAGCTCTTGCATTTCCGATTATCCAATCCGCTACATTAATGCTAACGGAGATGTCTTCTTTTGAAGAAGCTAAGGTATCTAGAAAAGCTTGAAATTTTTAGCTAGAGAGTTTAACGAATTTTTATTAGCAATTCAATTCTTAACCATACTCCCTACAGTCATCACTCCTGACTACTCCACTGAGGAATTGAACAAATCAGGAAAGTACTTTCCACTTGTTGGAATTATCATTGGAACGATTGGATTTTTAGCATTTCAGTTTATAAATATAATTTTTGAGTTTAAACTACTTGCTATACTCGTTTCTATGATCACAACAATTCTAGTCACAGGAGCTTTTCATGAAGATGGGTTCACAGATTTTTGTGATGGTTATGGTGGTGGGTTTGGAGATAAAGAAAAGATCATTTCTATCATGAGAGATTCAAGAATTGGTGCATTTGGAACCATAGGAATTTTTTTGCTCTTAAGTTTAAAATTGATTCTGCTTGAGAGAGTAGAGACTTCTTTACTTTTTTTAGTAATTCTCCTTGGTCATAGTCTAAGTAGATTCAACGCGATTGCTTTTTTAGTTACAGATATTTATGCTAGTACAACTGGTAAGTCTAAACCAATGGCAAATCAACTAACGTTTATTGAGCTAATATTTGCTTCTTTACCAATACTTGTTCTATTCTACTTTCTTCCTAAATCATTTATTCTAACGTTAGTTGCAATTGTGATAGTTCATTTAGTTTTTCGTTTTCATTATTTTAAGATTACAAAAGGTTTTACTGGAGATGGGCTAGGCGCAGTGCAACAGGTATCAGAGGTAATGATTTATTTCACAGTTCTTGGAGTAAGCAAATGGAAATTTATCTACTAAGACATCCTAAAATTCTAAGCCCAAAAGGAATATGTTATGGTTTTACGGATTTTGAAGCAACTGCTTCACAAGAAGAAGTTGATAAGATTAAAACTTATCTACCAAATGAATTTATTACCTATTCTAGTCCCTTGGTTCGTTGTAAAAAACTAGCTAAGTCTTTTTCATCTGATCCAATTCTTGATTCTGACTTAAAAGAAATGAATTTTGGTGAATGGGAAAATCGTTATTGGAGCGATATTCCTAAAGAAGAAGTTGAATTGTGGACAAGTGATATTGTGAATAAAATTGTTCCTGGTGGGGAAAGTTTTCTACAAGTAAAGGCTAGAACTGAAAACTTCTTGAAAAGGCTTGGGGATAAAACCTATTTAGTTGTTACTCATTCGGGAGTGATTCGTACTTTTCTAAACATTTTTACAGGTGTTCCTCTGGAAAACTCATTCAGATTTAAGATTGAATTTCTATCCCTAACTAAAATCACTCAAACGGATGAAGGGATTCATGTTCATTATGTAAATAAAATTTAGCTTGATTCCATTCTATACTTATTAATTTTGGAAATGAAGTTGCTCAAGTGATTAATTAAAGTTACTGAGTATTTTACCAAAAGCATTTAGATAGAGGTGAGTTAAGATGCCTACTTATGATTATAAGTGTGAAAAATGTGAAAAGGTTTTCGAACATTTTCAATCAATAAGTTCTGAACCACTGACCACATGTCTTTGTGAAGAAAAAGGTTCTGTTAAAAAATTAATTTCTGGTGGAACAGGAATCATCTTTAAGGGTTCAGGGTTTTATGTTACTGACTATAAAAAGTCAGACTCAGGAAAAACTTCATCTACAGAAAAAAGTTCTGATTCAAGTTCCAACACTAGTACCAGTTCAGGAACAACAAATACTACTCCCACACCAAGTCAGAACTAGTTTTGGGAAGACTAGGAATCATAGCAGGTGCAGGGGAACTTCCCCATCTTGCTATGCAAGAAGCAATTTCTGAAAACGAAGATCCAATCTTTCTTTCAATCAAAGAATCTGACTTCCAAGTAGGAAAGTTCAATGATAGAAACATTCCGATTCATATTACAAAAATTGGTTCTGTTATCAAAACCTGTAAAAAGAATAATATAGATAGAATATTATTATTAGGTAAAGTGAATAAAGATATCCTACTTAAATCGTATAAGTTCGATTTAAAAACAATTTTTTTACTAGCAAAGATGTTAAACCAAAATGATTATACTTTCTTTCAAATTGGAGCTCAGGAGTTTTTAAAAAATAAGATTACTATTCTTTCTCAAAAGACTTACTTAAAATCACTTCTATTAACAGGTGGAAGATATACTAAAAAGAAATTAAACAAAAATGAACTTATTGATATTGAATATGGAATGGGACTCGCTCGTGAACTTGCAAGACTTGATTTAGGCCAAACAGTTGCTGTCATGAATAGAATGGCACTTTCTTTAGAAGCTATTGAAGGGACTGATGAAGCAATTAGAAGAGGAGGGCAACTCTCTAAGAATAAAGGTGCAACAGTTTGCAAAAGTGCTAAGAGTAATCAAGATGAAAGATTTGATCTTCCTACAGTTGGAATCAATACTCTAAACATTATGAAAGAATTTTCTTATAAGACACTTGCCATTCAAGCAAGAGAAACTATAGTTGTGAACCCAGTTGAATTTATTCGAAAAGCGAATGAACTATCGATTCATTTTTTTGTATATGATAAGAATGAGGATATAAAGATTCTCAATAAGAAACAGGTAATCTATGTCTGATATTTTGATAATTGCCGGAGAACATTCAGGAGATCTACTTGGTGGTGGATTGATGAAATCCTTAAAATCCTTACATCCATTTGAATTCTTTGGCATTGGTGCTGAAAAGATGAAAGAGAATGGACTCAATAGCCTTGCAAATATTGAAGACTTAAATGTTGTTGGATTTGTTGGAGCATTATTAAAGTATAGAAAACTAAAAAAAATTGCAAACCAAATTGTTGAAATTGCTATCAAGAAAGAATCCAAACTTGCTATTCTAATTGATTATCCTGGTTTCAATCTAGCACTTGCACAGATGCTTAAAGAAAAACTTCCTGAAATGAAGATTGTATTCTATGTTTCTCCACAAATTTGGGCATGGAGATATAAACGAATCTATAAGATTAAGAAATTAGTTGATTTGATGCTCCTTTTATTTCCATTTGAGAAAAAAATTTATGATAAAGAAAACATTCCTAATGTATTTGTTGGTCACCCAATCATTGAAAGAATGCCTGGTGAATTAAAGAAAGGAAAAGCAATAAACCTTTCAAAAACAAGTTATAAAATTTGTTTGATGCCAGGTTCTAGGTCAGGAGAGATCAAAAGACTTCTTACAATTATTTTAGAAGCTGCTTATCAATTAAAACTAAAAATTGAGTCTCTTGGTAAAGAAGTAGAGTTCATACTTCCCGGAATTAGTGAAAAAGAAGATTTATATATTAGAGAAACCTTAGATAGTTTTGAAAAAGCTCATTCAAACTTTCATGTTCATTATGAATTTTTAAACTCTGCTAAATGTATTGAAAGTTCAGATCAGGTTATTGTTGCATCTGGCACTGCAACCCTTGAGGTAGCTTATTTTGAAAAACCTATGGTTATAATATATAAGAATAGTTTACTTACTCATCTAATCGGAAAAAGTTTAATTCTAATTCCCTATGTAGGAATTGTGAATATACTTTCAGAGAGGTTCATTTGTAAGGAGTTAATACAAGGGGATTGTACTGCTAAAAATATTTTTGATGAATCCTTTAAGATTTATTCTGATACTAACTATAAACAAGAAATGATCCAAAACCTAAAACAAGTGAGGTTAAGTCTTGGAGATGGTAATGCAAGCAAAATTGCTTCTGATTCTATTCTAAAATTGATTTCTTAGGTTCTACTACTCTTACTAGTCTCACTAAATCATCTCTAAATATTCCCGACCAGATGTTACCATTTTTTTCGCTGAACAAAAAATAACCTAAAGAATTTGGGTCATCCTCTTTTTCTTTAAGTCTTAAACCATTGCCATCTGTAAAACCAAGCATTTTTGATCTATAGTTTTCTTTTATTAGTTCTACTTCGCCAGTTGGGAGGAATAACACTGTTTCATTCTGTGAAGGAATGATTCTCCAAGCACCAAGTACATCTTTAGAATCAAATTTTTTTAGAAAAGACTCTTTATCTGATTTATCTTTGCTGCAAGCTAAACTTAGAATGATTAGTAAATAAATTATTTTTTTTGTAAAAAACATTTTTCCCCTTCTTGTTGAAATTGAATTGTTCCATTTGGTCCCCAAATACTAACTTGATTAGAATTTCTAGCAATTGAACCATTGCCACCCCATTTAGAGTTTGAATTGAAAATTTCTAAATTCTGTATATAACCTTGAGTTCCATATCCTCCCAAAAAACCTTTGAGATCATAAAATTCATTCTCTTTCCAAAGGTTTGAAAGTCTAAACTGTGACTCTTTATTAGTTTCTTGAAATCTAGTGCCTGGAAAATGAAAATTCACAGCATAGTTTCTATATACTACTATATCAGAAAAATTATTTCCAGAGGCAACGAAAGAAAGCTTTAAATTTATAAAATCAGAGAAAATTTCTGAGCCACAAAATTCAGAAATTTTTTCTTTCCAAGGTAGATTCTCTGTATCTAGTTTCCAATCAAAATATGGATTCTTTTTATCTATTATGCCTCTAAAACTCGATTCTAGTAAAAAACTTTTTTCATTTGAATTTTTATTAGAAATTAGTTTCAAGTCTAAATTACCTTTGTTAAAGCTACCTTCGATATTTACATTTCCTAGACTTTCTTTTTGTTCAGAAAATTTTAATTCATCAATGCTTAGATTAAGTTTTAAATTTAATTTTTCTATATAGTCTAAATATAACCTAGACTCACTAATAAATGATTGAGGAAGCATTTTTTCTTGTCTTTCAATTATATCGTCATTTATCTTCTTTGCACTAAAATCATATAGATCGATAAAATCTTTTAGAATAAGTTTATCAAACTTAATATCTAATTCAGAATTACTATTGAGTATATATTCTATATTTGGTTGAATTTGTTTAGTAAATAAATATTTTCCTTTTTTGGTTATCTGAACAAGACTAGACTGCAATTTTCCAGTGGCAGTTAGTTCTAGTTCCCCTTCAGAGTTTAGGGAAAGAAATGCTTTGGAAAAATTCATTTCATACTTAGGGTTTTTAGACTTCAAAGAGAAATTTTCTAGACTAATATTTCCGTCAAAATGAAACCAATCGTTTACTTTACCTGTTTCTTCAACTATCATAGAAGCCTTAAGTTTACCCTGAAATGCTTCTCCATCCTTCAGGGAAATTGCTTTTGTTAACTTAGAAATATCATTGAAATTAGCATTATAATTGATCTTTCTTAATCCAGCTTTATCCTTGGAAAAATTTTCTGTATAGAAGAAACTCGGATTACTTACTTTCCTATTAAAAAAAGATTCTTCTTTTTTGTTTTCATCTAGCTCACGAAAGTAAGAAATTTTTGAATTTAAGGTAACATCATTTAGCTCAAAGAAATTAGTGATTTCTTCACTAGCACTTAGGTGTAAAAAATTTACATCACCTTCAAGATTAAGTTCATTTGGACTTCTAAAAATTCTAATAAAGCCATCAGATTTTCCTGACTCAACTTGAAAATGAATTAGCTTATTCACAATTCCGGGGAAAGTTTCCACTTTTAGGTTTTTAAATCTAAATTCTAATTTCATCTTTTCTAATTCAGTTTCGATTTCACTATTTCCACTAACGCTTCCAGAAAAGGGATTTATAGAAAAATCAGTTGAAAAATCAATTTGAATTTTTTTATCAATCACTTTTAACTTTAAAGATACATCTCTAGGAGTTTGAAATATGATTTCTTTTCCGTCTCTAACAGTAATACTTAGTTCTTTAAATTCAACTTCAGGTAAATTAGATTCTTTTAGATAGGCTAAAAAATTATCTCCAATTACATCATTAATATCAATATCTAAGCTAGAAGAATATAGAGTGATCTTTTTTAGTTTTGGGTCCTTGCTCAAGATTGAGTTTAGAGAAACCTCAACTCGTTCACTAGAGAAAAAAATTCTATTTCCTGAGAAATCTTCTTCATTGGAAATTTTTACTTCATCAAATCCAAGACCACCAACTAAGCTAAAATCTACGATTCCAATCTGAATCGCTTTCTTCATTCTATTCTTAACGTAATCAACAACTAGATTTCTGGTTTGGAAAACATTAATATAATCTTTTTTAATTATATAGATATAGATACTGTTTAAGGTAAATAGAAGACTAGTAATAATTATGATTGCAACTATGACTGAATATAACCATTTAGATTTATAAAAAGTATAAAAATAGTCTGAGATTCGATTTAGAACTGGATTGTTCTTTAGAAATAGAGTTTCTTTATTCTTTTTCAAGTTTCAACTACTTTCAATTTTTCAAGCTCAAGAAGAAATTCATCCTCATCATATTCTCTATAATCTGGTTTGTCAAGAGTTTCCTCATCCAGTTCCTGCAAAAATCTACTGGGAAGAGTTGGAACTGTATCTCCAAATTTTTTTCTATTTAATGCTCTAGATAGAAATAGTTTTCTCTTTGCTCTTGTGATTCCAACATAAAACAATCTTCTTTCTTCTTCTAAGCCCTTTTCCTCTAAGGATCGTGAACTTGGTAATGTTCCGTCTTCTACTCCTACTAAAAATACTGCACTAAATTCCAGTCCTTTAGACAAATGCATTGTCATGAGTTGAACTTTACCCGTTGAGTCTTCATTTACACTCTCATCATCAGTGTATAACGTAACTCTAATCAAAAAATCAAAAAGTTTTGGTTTGGATTCTTCTTCCCATTCGTTCTCAAAATAGCTTAGCATATTTACTAGTTCAGAAACATTATACATTCTTGCTTGAACAACTTTTTCTATTGTTTCTTCAGAAATAATTTCTTTCTCAAAATTTAATTCTGCAATTAAATCTTTAAATACCTTTGTCATTTTATTAGCTTGGTAAAATTCTTTCTGATACTTTTGTATTAGTTCAACGAATTCATAAATTTCTTTGGAAGCTTTTTTGAGTTCTGGGAGAAAATCAGGGCTTTCACAAATTCTTAACAATACTTCCCAAACGGAAACTTCTAATTCACTAGCCTTTTCTTGAATCCTTGTTCTAGTAGTACTACCTAATCCTCTTTTGGGATAATTTAATATCCTAAGAAGTGAGAGATCATCTCTATGATTAGCAATTACTCTTAAGTAAGAAAGTAAATCTTTCACTTCTTTTCTATCAAAAAAATTATACGCACCAATAAGTTTGAAAGGAATAGAACTCATTCTAAATTCCATCTCAAATGGTCTAGATTGATAATTGGTTCGAAATAGAACTGCAATTTCTCCAAATGGTATTTTATCTTTTAAAACTAGTTCTTTAATCTTTCCTGCAACAAAACTTGCTTCTTCATTTTCATCAGTTTCTTCCTTATATAAAATTCTTTCTGATGAAACAATGTTAGACCATAATTCTTTTTCTCTTCTATTTTCATTCTTAGAAATAAGTGAATTCGCTAATTTAAGAATTTGAGTTGTGGATCTATAGTTTTGAAGTAGTTTGATAGTAGTTGTATTAGTGAAATCATTTTCAAAGTTTAGAATTAAATCTTTATTAGATCCTCTAAATCCATAGATGCTTTGATCATCATCACCTACAACGCATAGATTAGTGTTTTTACCTAATAGTAGTTTAATGAATTCATATTGAACAGAATTCGTATCTTGAAATTCATCTATCATGATATATTTGAATTTTTTTTCATACTTTGCTTTTATTGTTGGATTCGTTTTTAAGATTTCTATTGGTTTCAAAATCAAATCATCAAAGTCTAGTGAGTTTTCAGACTTAAGTCTTTTTTCATAACTTTCAAATATCATCGCAACTAACGCATCATATTCAGTATTTGGATGATTATTTTCTGAGTAACCAGAATTTTTCCATATACTTATTCTAGAGACTAAACTATTGAGCTTAATATCTTGTGAGGGAATCTTTTTTTGTTTAAGTATTTCTTGTAACAAAGACTCTAGGTCTCTTGGTGCTGATAAAAGAAATGGGTGAGTGTATCCTAGTTCGTTCAAATGTTCTTTACAGATTTTTAGACCAAGAGAATGAAAGGTAGAAAGCTCCATGCCTTTTAGTTCAGTTCTAGAAAGCATTTTTTTGATTCTTTCTTTTAATTCCTTTGCACTTTTATTTGTGAAAGACAAAGCAACAATATTTGCTGGTGAGACTTTATGCGAGCGAATTAAGTGAACAATTCTATTTGTGATTACTCTAGTTTTACCCGAGCCTGCACCTGCAAAAATTAATAACGGACCATCCTTGTGTTTTACTGCTCTTTGTTGTTCTTTATTTAATTCCAAACTAATGCCTTTTGAGACATAATTAGACTGGAAAATTTATAAGCTACAAAAAAAAGGATTTCTATTGGAAATATTTAACCCTAGCTGTATTGATAAGTTCTATTAAATTTTCAGCATCAAACTTTTCTTTTAGCCTGTTATTGTAATAATATACTGTTCGTTCAGTGATGCCCAGCCTATCTGAAATCTCTGGGGCAGTTAGCCCACTTGTCAGCATAACTAGAACCTCGTGTTCTTTACTAGTGAGACTTGGTTTAGAGTCATTTTCTAGTTGGAATTTTTTGAATTCATTTGAAGTATAAAAAACCCCATCTTTAATTGATGAGAGAGTTTCAGTTAGTTTCCCTATATCCTCAGATTTTAAAATGTAACCGTTAGCTCCATATGTTATCGCTTCACGATAGTAGCCCTCACCTTCATGAACAGTAAATAAAACAAATTTAGTGTCAGGAAAATTTTTTCTATATTTCTTTAGAAATTCAAGCCCTGAAGTTCCAGGAAGATCTATATCGAGTAGAGTAAAATCTATTTTGTTTTTAGTAAGAATTTTTTCAAGATCAGAAGTTGATTGAAGAATGGATACAATTTCAAAATCAGTACTTTTGCTAAGCACTGTTTCCAAGCCAATTCTAGAAACTGGGTGATCATCAACAATTACAACTTTTAATTTTTCTTTCTCATCCATAGCTAACTATGGCTTATATTCAGGGTTTACTTTGAATTGTCAAATAAGAAATGGATTTTTAGAGCAATAAGTTCTGGGTTGGCATTTTGAAGTTCTTGGATTCGTTCAACCTTACTTAAATTATTATCACTAATATAAAGATGATTGGGTATAAAGCGTAATAATAGATCTAAAGTTTCAATAGAATTTCTTGAAAAAATAGAGAAGATTTTTTCTTGAAATAATTTTTTTCTTATGTTGCTTATTTCTTCAGGTTTATCTAATTCAATGATTGCTAGTTCATCGAAATATGTAAATTGAATTAGAACTTCTGTACCAAGATTTTTTTGGGATCGAACAATCATTTCGCCATTATGAAGTTTTACTATTTCTGAAACAATACCAAGTCCAATTCCCGAACCAACCTCTAGTTGGGTTCCAAGTGTGGAAGGAATTGAGCTGCCTTTATTTAATTCTTCTAGTGTTTCATTAGAAATTCCAATTCCATGATCTTTTACAAGGACTTGATATCCTTCATTTGTTCTTTCTATTTTAATTTCTATACTAGAATTGTTCTCTGAAAATTTAATAGAGTTATTGATTAGATTGTTAAAAACTTGAAATAATAAATTCTCATCTCCTAGAAAAATCATATGTTCATCAATAGTTTTAACTAGCTTGATATTCTTTGCTTCCATTAAAAACTTTAAACTAAGAGTTACTTTTTCGATTATATCATAAAAGTTTAGGTAAGAAAGTTTAGGTTCTATCATTCCCGATTCAAAACGATTGAGATCTAATAAATTTTTTACAAACTGATAAGAGTTTTCTAAAGCTATCTTTCCTTCACTTAGGTAACGAATCTTATCAACCTCACCTACATTGTGAAAGTTTTCTACTAACATTGTGAGTAGGTTTCTAACATTTAATACTCCAGACTTCAAATCATGGGATACAATAGTTAGATACTTGTCTTTCATTTGGTTTGCTTTGATTGCTATTTCTTTTTGTTTTAGAAAATCAGTAGTTTTTTCTTTTACCTTTTCTTCTAGTTTCTCATATAATTTTTTTAATTCGATATGACTTTTGATTCTAGCATTTAATTCATTTCTACTAAATGGTTTAGAAATATAATCATTAGCACCATACTCAAATGCTAACACTAAATCATTCATCGAATTTCTTGCAGTAAGCATGATTATTGGTATTTCATTCCCAGAATAAGTCTTTCTAACATATCTACAGAATTCATAACCATTCATTTTGGGGAGCATGATATCTAAGAGTATTAGGTCGGGCTTAGGTAAATTTGAATCTAATATTTTCTTAGCCTCTATTCCATCGTATGCTTTATATAGAAAATAATTTTCAATTTGAAGATGTCCTTCAATTAAACTCATAATGATGGGTTCATCTTCAACTATCAAGATTCTTGTTTTTTGCTGTGAAAACTTATCTGTGATTAGATTTTTTGACTCAATTGTAGGATAAAAATTTTTCAAATTAGGTTTGATATTCGAAAAGTCTGAATTAGAGATTTCAAGATCAAAACTAAAACAAGAACCAGCTCCAAGTTCAGACCTCACTATTAGTTCTCCACCATGAATTTCTATGAGTTTCTTTGATATGCTTAATCCAAGTCCTGTTCCACCATAGACTCTAGTTGTTTCAAATTCTAGTTGAGTAAATCTTTCAAAAATAATTTTTTGTTTCTCAGTAGGGATACCAATTCCTGTATCTATGATGCTCACTAAAACTCTATTTGAGTTAATAATTTTTCCTTCTACTTTTACCTCACCTTCTTCAGTAAACTTGATTGCATTCCCCACAAGATTCAACATTACTTGACCAATTCTATTTTCATCACCAAGTGCTCTAGGAAAGTCTGGAGGTATTAAATTCAATAACTTTAGATGTTTTGGTTTAGCTAATGGATTTAGAATTGCAAATGTAAATTCCACTATTGAACTTAGATCCAAAGCTTTTTTTTCCAATAGGATCGAGTTGCTATTTATTTGAGAAAAATCTAATATATCATTGATTAAATTTGAGAGCCTAAATGCAGAACTAATGATTAATTCTAGATTCTTTTTGGTTAGCTCAGTTATCTTACCTGAAGTGTCCGAAAGAATAGATTCAGAGATTCCAATTATTCCGTGCAGTGGTGTCTTTAATTCATGTGAAGTATTTACTAAAAATTCTTCTTTTAGTACATCAATCCTCTTTAAGGCTTCAATAGATTTTTTTTGTTCTTCGATAAGAGTCTTCTCATTCATTTCTTCTTTACGTTTAACAAGAAATACTCTATAACCAAAAGAAGAAGATAGTACAATTATCTGAAAAAGAAAGCTGATTTGAATTCCATAAGGAATAAAAAAATTCCTTGGCAAAAAACCTAGTATTGCAAGTGGAACGATTAATGTCCCAAGAAAATAAAATCCAAAACCTAATAAGTAAAAGTATGCATTAATATTTTTTCTTAAACTTAGTTTTATCCCTGCATAAGTATATAAAACCGTTGTAGATAAGACTAACCAGTTAAGAATGATAACACTTTGTCTATAACCAATAAATATAAATACAATTAATATAGAGATTGATAGAAATGATAGTATCTTAAGTATTTTATCTAGTAATTTAATTTCGTGCTTCAAGTCTAGATAAGTTGAAGTAAATGAATTAAATACAATATAACCAAAGTTTAATATTAGTGGACTAAATTCATTTAACAAAGGAAATTCAGGCCATAAATATTTCATTGAAAAACCAAAAAGGATTGAAGTACTAAAAGCACTTATTACTAAAAAAGCAGAATATAGATATAGAGTTCTTTCTCTAAATGCTATTGATAAAAATGCATTAAAGATAAATGCTGCAAACAACATTCCAAAATAGATTCCATGAAATAAATTTTCATTATAAGAATTTTCTATAACTCCATTAACTTTCCAAAATCTATGTGACAAGGATACCTGTGAATCAGTTTTAATTCTCACATAGAGTAACTGATTTTTGTTTTCAAAGAAAGGGATTTTGAATAGAAAGTTTTTGACTCCAATTTCACGTGTATGGAATGGAAAAAAGTCTCCAGAGACAATCTTTTTAAATTGACCCGACTCATTTAAATAATAAAGTTCTATTAGGTCTAGTAATGGAAATTTTAGTTCAAAATAGATTTCTTTATCAATCTTTTGTTTATTCTCAATCTCAATTCTAAACCAATAAGGAGATTTTTTGTGTCCTAGATTTGAATAATTACAGTCCTGAATTAAAGTCCAATTCTCAGTACCTACATTTAAAACTTCTTTAAATAGGATCTGTTCTTTTTCTTCGTAGAACTCAAAACATCCAATAAACTCATTACTACTATCATTAAGTGAAAGTACTGGTATGGACATTAATTCTAGACTAAAACTAGAAAGAAAAATTATTAGAACAAGTTTTAATTTAGAAAGCAAAGTATATGAAGTTTTTAGATTCATTTACTCCAAATGTAAGTAATAGAAATAAATTTCCAACAATAAAAGCTGTGAAAATATAAGGATTTTTCAAAAAAGATTTTAACTTATATATCTCAGCTAGCCAATCAAAAATAAAAAGAAAAATTGCTAACTTTAAATATCCAATGTTTTGGAACCCAATTGCATTGTTTCCAAGAAAACTCATTGATTTCATAATACTAATTGCATCACTCATATTATTTGCTCGAAATAATACAACAGTATATGCAATACATAGAATTGTTAGGATATAACAAAGAATTTTATAAGGAATTCCACCGACTTGATTTAATTTTTCTCTAAGCTTTGTTCCTTTATACTCTCTCTCTATTCCTAGTAGGATGGAATGAGTAATTCCCCAAACAACATAATGATAAGCAGCACCATGCCATATTCCCCCAAACATAAAAGTAATAAAATTATTTCTATGTGCAGCAAATCTTCCATTCTTGGATCCACCCAATGGAATGAAGATATAATCTCTGATCCAAGTTGTAAAAGAGATATGCCATCTTGACCAGTGTTCACTCAAGGAAGTTACGTTTAATGGGTAATAAAAATTTACGTCAAACTGAAATCCAAAAAGTCTAGCAACTCCAATTGCTATATCAGTATAACCACCAAAGTCAAAATATAATTGCCAAAAAAAACTGAATACTCCCGTCCATACTTCTAGACTACTTAAACTTCCATAGTTCCCAAAAACAGAATCCACACAAACTGCGAAGTTATCAGCAAATACTACTTTTTTTGTAAAACCAACTAGTATTTGTGAGAATGCTTTTTTGATCGTAAGATAGTCAACGGGTAGTCTATTGTCGAGGTCTCTAAAAAAAGTTTCAGCTCTTACTATTGGACCTGCAACTAGTTGAGGAAAGAATGCAACATAGAGTGCAAAATCTAAAAATGATTTTCTTGCTTCTAATTTTTGGTTATATACATCAATTGTATAGCTCATAGATTGGAAAGTATAGAAAGAGATTCCTACGGGAAGAATGATATTATACTCAACAAACCTAAATGAGTTAAACACATTGATATCGTTGAATGCACCTAAAATAAAGTTTGTATATTTAAAATATGCAAGAAAACCAATATTTGTTACTAAGGATAGGATTAGATATAGTTTACGCTTTTTATCTTCTTTAGGAAGTTTAGAAATACTCAGTCCAGCAAAATAATCAATGATAGTGGAAAATAGAAGCAATAGAATAAAATAATAATTCCATGCCATATAGAAATAAAAACTGGCAATGAGTAAAAATAATCTTTGTCTTGTATCTTTTAGATAATTAGCGATTATCAAAACAATTGGAAGAAAAATAATAAAATGAACTGAATTGAATAACATCTACTTTGTTTCCGTGAGTATGAGATTAAGTTCTTTAGCTAAACCTTCTGTAAATAGACGCATTCCTTTTGCATTTAGGTGAGCCATATCATAATAATAATCACCATTATTTTCTTCAGGAATAATATTAGATAAATCTATTTTAGTTTTAGGTAATATATTTGAATAATAACTATTCCAAAATTCTATTCTTTGTTTGTACTTTTCTTTTTCAAGTATGTTCGGAACAGGTGGATAGACAAGAATGATTTTGATTCCTTTTTTTTCAATTTCATCATAAAAATTCTTTAATCTCAGTTTAAAAGCGTTAGTTTCTTTCGTCTCTCCAAATGGTACTTTGACAGTGTCTGCAAGAAGACAGGTTCTAAATACAGCATCCTTATGATACTCATCTGAGCCTTTAGCAATTGGTTTGCTTGGTAAAGTAGCATCAATACAAGTTTTTAAGTCGCTAAAGTTGTATACAGTAAATGCTTCTTTATAAGTATTTTCATATGTATAAGCTGAGTTAGATTCTTTTTGAAAATTTTTCACAATCTCTCTAAATCTGTTTGCGGGGTTTAGAAAAAAATCAGCAAAGTCTTTTTTATAACTAACCAATTTTAAAATTAAGAAAGAAATATCTTTCCAAGTATATTCATACTGATCTTTTTGAATTTTTTCATATGCCTTCATTCGATCTAGTTCAGAAATCATTGCAAGTGTTGCTTCATTTAAGACCTTTCTATCTAGCCATGCAGTTTGGATATCAGCAAAATGAATTAGAATTTTCGTTTTATCTAATTTTTTTAGAATTTCTTCAAGAGCAAGACTCTGAGTGATTAATTCAGAGCCAGAGATAGAAACATTTTGTACCTTATACTTAGACTTAAGTAGCTCTTCATTTAATAGTCTTGCAGAAATTCCTTCATAAGCAAGTGAACTTCCCATGAGTAGGATTTCTGGGTTCAGTTTTTCTTTATTAGCAATTGGCAAAAAAACAATTTTTCTAATATTATAGGCAAAAGAATTCTTTTTTAAAAAAGGTCTATAACAACCGAGTTGCAAAAAAAATTCTGCAAATAGAATGATTAAGACTGAAGCAATAATAGACTTGTCTTTAAAAAATTTTCCGAACTCACTCATATAATACTAGCACTTCAGTTAAGCATAGGTCTATGGTCTAGTGAAATTTTTTCACTAATCTTTTTTCTTGATAATCTTTGGAAGAGAATCATTTCCAATATTTAAGAAAACACCTTCTAGTTTGGTTCCTGCAAGTAGTTTTCCGAAAACCTCAGCTACGGATTCACCACCAAGAATTGCCAAAGGACTCATTGCCTCAGCCATTTTTTGGAGTAGTTCCTTATCACCAAATGATTGTAGTGCAGAAATTAGGTCGGGAGTAATTGCCTTTGCTTTTTCAGCAACTGCTTTTACCTGTGCCTCCAGTTCTTTTAAATAGATTTCATAATTTTTCTCTCTGAAATAAAGTTCTAAGTCTTTCTTAGATTTATCATCCTCGATTTGTTTTGCAAATAGAAGACTTTTCTTTTCTTGTTCTGAAAGCTCGGCTTCAAGTTCAAGATTTTTTAACTTAGCTTCTAGTTCAAATCTAGTTGTTTCGACCTCTGAGCGTTTTTGAACCTCTCTTTTTTCTAAACTAGAGAGTATGTCTCTTGTGATAAACTCTGACTGACTACTTTCTTGTTTGATGGACTCTAAAAACTTTAGTGTTTCTAATTTAGATCTTTCTCTTTGTATTGTAGTAGATTGTTGAATTCCCGCTTGTTCAGAATCTAACATCATCTTTGCAATGTTATTGTCTAAGATATGAATATTGAAAACTTCTACATCATAAATATGCATATTGTTTTCAGTGAATAGATATCCTTTTTTATCTTCTCCAAGAATGATATTGGAAATGATTGAATAAGCATTTTTATAAAGTTCTTCAACACCAAATTTTTTTGCATGGAAACTCATCACTGAGCGAAAGCGATCTGTGAGAAAGCGTACATAGTTTTCAACATTAAACCATTTGTTGGAATCATCAGTAAAATTTAATCTATAGGATAGTTTAAATTGAATTTTCACGAGGTCTTTTGTTTCTACTTCAAAAGTATCTGAGACTTTATTGTTTAGGACTCTAAGATAAACATCTTTCAAAAGATTATTATCACTTTTAGGGTTCCCTGTGGATAGTGAGAAAACTTCTAAGTATTCATCAAATTCTAAGATATAAGTTGCTGGTCCAACAATTACTTTTCTATCTTTGAATTTTCCAACTACCATGATTGCATATCCCGTCCAAACATCAATTGCTACTGCACCTTTGTATTTAGTATCTAGAGTAATTGTTCTTGGTGGAGTATATACATTCTTTCTATCAAAAGTATCTCCTGAAATTTTTTCTGAACTTATTTCTGTCTGTGAAGGACTTGGTTGTTTTGGTAAGGAAGGAGATGCAATTGCCTGAGAAATAAATCCCGCTTCACTTTCTGCAAGTGTTGCTTGCTTTTTTAATTCTTCATTAATTTGTTTTGCTTTTTCATTTCCTGGAAACCAAAGACTAACTTGTCGAGGATCTAAAATTCTCCTAACAATTACCTCAGTTCTGGGATCAGGTAAGAACATATCAGGTCCACGTCTAAGAGTTACTTCTCCCGTTAGGCGATTCATAACGTACCTTGCTGTTCCTGCAGGAATTGCAACTGCATAATGAACATTATTTGCATCATACTTAATGATTGCATGTTCTTTTCTAGGAAAGTATATCATCATATCTTTTCCAGTGATAAAAAGTTCATCACCTTCTTTATATTCTTTTCCATCTTCAGTATATGGTGCAATGACCTTAATATAAATCCCTTTAATTTCAGATAATTCAATTGCTTTGAATTTTCGGATTGAATAGTCATCTGTAATGAACTCTTCAGTGGGTTCAGGAAATACTACCTCTGGACCTCGCACATAACGTTTGTTTCCATTTTCATCTAGTAGAATACAATATTCCAAACGTTCAAGTGTTACTGCTTCTCTGATGTATTCATATGAATTATCTTTTACAACCTCAATTCCAGTTGGAGGAATATAGAATGAAACCTCGGTACCTTTTATAATAAACTGTTTACCTAACGTTAGTTTGCTAGAATCAAAAGAATGTGAGCCTCCAATTTCAGCTTGGGTTTTGATCACTCCCTTGTTCCAATTTTCTTGTGCAGCTTTTTCATCATAAACTCTTACGATTAGGTATTGATTGGAACGAAGATGATGTCCTTTGATTACACCTACCATCTGTCCTCCCCAAAGTGGGAAAGAAATTGGACCAGGAATATTTACCTTATGACCAACGCTCAAATCGATATGGCTGTTCACAGTTCCAGTTTTTGGTTGAACATTGTCTTTAGCAGGATTCTTTAGTGTTAAGTACCAACCTTCTGGGGCTATTGCAAAGGTTTGGATTGCTGACTCTAGAGAACATTTTTCAAATCTTTTGGATTGGATATTGAAAGTGATTGGCTGGTCTGTGTTGGAGAGACTTGCCTTATAGGGACCCACATAAACATTTATATTTCCTTTGGTCTGATCAGAAATGAAAGCGAATTCATTCGGGGAAAGGATTAGGTCTCTCTCTCTTTGTCTTTCTTCATTTGGCATTATGAAATCTCCCTATAGCTATATTCTAATATTTTAACAACTAGTCAAAAAATTTTTCTTAGAATCTAAAAAAAAGTATATTAGATAAAATTAATATCCTTAGTCACTAAACTCTTAGACATAAACATTGTAATCAAAAATCATTACATGTAAGAACTTCTTCAATTGATAGGTCATCGTTATAAACAGTTTCAGATAATAAATTTCTGGAGCATATAAAATCAATTGGCTATTTAATAAATCTGATTTGCTATGGTTTTGATTTTTTAGAATTACAATGAGTTATTTGTTTTTCATTCTGTAATTCTAAAAAGTTGTCTAAGTTTTAATTAAGTAGGTTAGAAAGGATTAATTATTGAATTTTAATTCCTTACTTAATATATTGCTTTCATGAGAATTCCTTTTCAATACAAGCTAGGGTTTGCCCTAGTTATGCTTACTTCATTAACAAGTGGAGCAAGCCTATACTACTTTTACAAAGCAAACTATGACACTGTTTGGCAATTAATGTCACAAAGACTGAACGACATTGCACACACGGGCTATTTTTTATTTCACAGTGAGGAAAGGGATGCAATACAAAGACTGAAAGAAGAAGTAGAGAAAAGATCTCTAAAGAAAAAAAAAGAAGAATTTGATTCGATCCCTCCTGGAGAGACTATTGAGACTTTGGCAAAGGAGGATGTTGAAGAATTACAATCGAATCCAGATTTTCATATCATAGTCCAAGCACTGAGAAAGATAAAAATCGGCACAACTTCCAATCTTCAGCCTTTAAAATATATTAAACAATTGCCTGAAGATCCAAATCATCCACCACAGATTCGTTTTGCCTATATCATCAGTGAAACAGGGGAATCAAGTGATCGAAAATTTTTGAAATTTATTGCTGATGCAGATTATGAAGAGATCGATAGAAATCAAAATGGACAAATTGATGATGAAGAAAAGGGAACTCCCATTGGAACTATGCTAAATGTTAGCAATATGGATGACTTTCCAGTTGCATTCACTGGTAAGATTGTAGTGAACAGTAAGTATGTAGAGGATAAATGGGGAATGTGGGTTAGTACAACGATTCCTATTCTAGATGTAAATGGGAAAATCATCGCACTTCTTGGACTGGATCTTAATGCTAAGGGTGCCCATAATAATCTTCAGAAACTAAAGTATATTCTAATTGCAGTGCTAGCAGGGGTTATCATTCTTTCTATATTTATGTCTGCAGCAATTGCAAATGTAATTACAAGACCTATCAAACGATTAAAAGAAGCTGCTGAAGAAGTTCAAAAGGGAAATTATAAGATAGAAATAAAAAATGATAGCAAAGATGAAATAGGGGAATTGACAAGAACATTCAAATTGATGGTTGACAATATCAATAATTCTATCACAGAAATTGAATCTCAAAAAACTGCTTTTTATAGATTTGTGCCAGAAAGATTTTTAGGAATTTTGAATATTGATTCTGCAACTAAGATTCATCTAGGAGATAAAATCATAGATGAGATGACAGTTTTATTTTCTGATATTAGAAGTTTTACTAGTATAAGTGAAAATCTTCCCGCAGATGAGGTATATGATTTTTTAAATAGATACTTTCAGGTTGTAACTCCAGTGATTTCGGCTAACGGTGGTTTTGTTGATAAGTATATGGGAGATGGGATTATGGCTATTTTTTCAAGACCAAAAAATAATAATGAATCCTCAGCAGATCTCTCTGTTAAAACTTCGATTAGACTCATGAAAGAACTTAATCAGTATAATGCTGAAAGACTCAAACAAGGACAGACTATTATCAAAATTGGAATTGGTTTAAATACTGGTCAATTGATTTTGGGAACTGTAGGAACGGAAGATAGGTTAAGCACAACTGTAGTTGGGAATACTGTGAACCTAGCATCAAGACTTGAAGGACTGACTTCACACTATAGATGTGATATCATAGTTTCCTCACATACTATTGCTAAGCTAGAAGACCCTGCTTCTCTAAGATATAGAGAAATTGATACTATCATTGCTAAAGGTATGACTCATCCTTGTGAAATTTATGAGGTATTCAATCATCTACCTTTTGAAGAAATACAAAAAAGAAACTATTCCATGAAACCGTTTATGGAAGGTTTGCTTGCTTATAAACTTGGAGAATTTAAAGAAGCAAAAGAAAAATTTTCTGAGGTTGTTAAGATTTCTGAGTTAGATTCAGTTGCAGTTAACTATCTGAAAAGAGTTGAATCTCTAATTCAAAATCCACCTTTGAAATGGGATCCTGTTGTTAAGTTTGATACTAAATGATCACCATTCTTTAAAGACCACATAAACTGCAAGAATGAGGAGTGCAAAACCTAGTACATGATTCCATTTTAGTGTTTCCTTCAAATACGTAACAGAGAAAATAGCAAATACGGATAGACTGATTATTTCTTGCAAGAGTTTTAATTCTGAGGCAGAAAATTTTCCATGTCCTAATCGGTTTGCAGGAACTTGAAGCACATATTCAAAAAAAGCTATTCCCCAACTAATGAGAATTACTTTCAATAATGGTTCTTCTTTGAAATTTAAATGACCATACCATGCAAAAGTCATAAATATATTGGATATACCGAACGCCAAAAATATTTACCCAATTCTACATAGGGATATAATCTTTTCTGGGTTATTGCAGTAATAAGTTATTGCTTGAGTAATTCTATTGATTAATTCTTCAGGATTTTTTGAAATAAAGTTTGAGAAGAAAT
>JANRLP010000006.1:0-50327 GCA_033762425.1 Leptospiraceae bacterium | reverse complement strand
AACGTTCTTCTTTTGTTCTCGAGATAGTTCATTTCCATTATTGTCCAAAATTTGAAAATCTTTATCGACTTTAATTTGACCAATTCCATCAACCTTAATCTCCTTAATTGCTTCTTTCAGTTTACTACGTTGTGCATCCATTTCAGTATGAACCTGAGCTTCCGTCAAGACATTTGTCGGAGCGTTAAACTTCACTTCATTCCCCAACTGATTCAATGCATCCAATCGATTCAAGTTTTCTGTTTGCAATCCTTGTTCTCTAAGTTTTTTATCTGCAAGTTTTCTGAGTTCATTGATTCTGTCTTGGTTGGGTGTATGCAAATCTTGGATCACAGCCTGTGACTTTTTGATATTCTCCTCTAGTTTTTTGATAGCGTTTTTTAACTCATTGATTCTTTGTTCATCACTTCCGTCCTTGTTCACTTTAGCTTCCAAGTCAGCTTTTTCCTTCAACAATTTGTCTTTCGATAGCAAATCCTTTTCAATAGAATTGTTCCATTGAATCGCTTGTGCCAAGTGTTCAGGATTGTATTGTTTCTCCAATTCTGCTTTGAGTTCATTTTCTTCTTTGATAAGGCCATTAAAATTATTAACCCAAGGAAAAGTTTGTTTTAATATAGCCAGTTTTGCCTCGAAGGCTTTACGATCCTTATCATTGAGTTGTTCTAATCTTGCCGTATCCAGTGTTTGGTTTAAGACTCTAGCTTCTTCTTTTGCCGCAAGTTCAATGACTAGCTCATCTTTTTTCAATCTTCTTTCTTTATCAATTTTCTCTTTTTCTGATTCAACTAGTTTAGGAATTTTACTTTCATCAAATTTATTCTTGTTTTTAATGTTAGTAGCAAGTTTATTCTCAAACTCAGTCTCTAAAGCTTTCGTTTTGTTGACTAATTCAGTTTGTGTTTTCGTTAGAGAACTTATGAAAGAAGTCTGTGTCTTAAGATTAGATGCAAGATGAACTAGTGCTGCTCTATAAGCATCTGAGTTTTTATCTAGATTCAATTTTGTAAGACTTGGATCTTTAGATAACGTATTCATTTGCTTAGAATCAATTTTCAAATACAAAGTATCAAGAATTTTCTTTTCTATTGCTTGGTTTATCTGCTCACTAGAAAGTTTAGGATCAGATGCAAGCTCAGAAATTAATTTCTTCAAATCAGCTTGTTCCTTATCACTCAATAGATTTTTAGCCTCAGCCGAAAGATTTGGTTTTGAATAATCTGGTTTTCCATTTTTATCCAAGGGGAATGTATTTTCTGTGAGTCTGCTAACAAGAAGATCAGCGTTAGTTACAACTGTTCCATCTTGCTTAGTGTAAACGATTTGAACTTCTTTGAGTAATGAAGTGAGATTCGCACCTGAATCTTTCACATTCTGATTTAATTCAGCCATCTTTGCAACGTACTCTTTGTTCAGCATTTCAATTTCAGTTTTTAGTTTTTGTTTATTACTTACTTTATTTTCCCCATACCTTTCCAGGTCTTTTTTAAAGTCACTTTTCATTTTATCAACAATTGATGTTGCAAGTTCAGAAGACGGATTAGATTGGTTTTCTCTATCTAGGTTAATTACATCAGGATTCGAATCAATTAATGTCTGAAAGTTTTTATCAGAATTGAATCGAGCTAATAATTGAGTTCTAAGTTGTGCTGCAAGTTTAGAAGTATCATTACCACCTGTTACCGACCCTTCTTGGCTCACTTCCGCCCAAGCAGTTGCAATGATATCCCCATTCGCATTGATTCCAAGGAATGCATGAGGATGATTTTCAGCTTGGCTTAGGAATGCTTGGACTGATTCTTTGTTACCACTAAATTTAGGATTGGGAATCACCTTTCCATCTTGGTTCAAGGAGAAAGGTTTAGAAGGATCATTGCCCAATGTATCAATCGCATCGGGATTTATGTTGAGTGTAAATTCTTGACCATTCGTGCCAATTGCTGTGAAGTCTTCTGCATCATCTTGGTTGTATCTAGTTACACCACTCTCACCCCCCGATTCGTTTTGTGAGTCGGTAGTATTGCTATCCTCACGACGACGGAAAGGTTGTGATTGTGTGGAGTTGGTGCTAGATGAATTGTTGCTTGTGGAACCAGTGTTTGGTCTAAATAGTCCTAATAATGCTCCCATGGCTGTTCCGCCTAGCATTGTTCCCAAAACTGCATTTGTTGTGTTGAATGGATCAGAGTTTTCTGGAATTGCTTCATTCAATTCTTGGTTCTGAGCCACTCCTGTTTCTTGATCAGCTTGGTTTTGAGCCTGTTGTATCGTCCAATCGCTTCCCCAGTTTTGATTCAACTGAACTTCGCTCCATACTCCTGTGGAAGCATCGTAACTAACGTTAGCTACTTCATTTTCTAGTGCATTCACTCCCAGAATAATATTTCCATTCTCTTCAAAAGTTAAAGTAGCATCATTCGTTCCAAGACTCACAGAAGGTTCTGAATTTGAACCAAAGTTTAGACTAATATTGTTGCCATACTCATTCCCAATTCCAATACTATTGCTAGTGGTCTGTGACTGTAGATTATAACTTATGTTTCCAAATAAAGATTGACTGGTCTGACTACCATTGGAGAAACCAAGATTAATGTTTGTGCCTGAGCCGGGTGTAAAACTTACTCCTGCATTAAATATAGATCCACCAATCGAGAGACTTCCTCCATAACCAGATGAAGGACTACCATCTATGGTTTGGTTCAATAAACCACTCACAGTGTTTGGTCTTTGAGGAGGAGTGTAACTAACGCTTCCTGCTAAACCTAGTGGACCTGTTGCCCCTAGTAGAAGCCCATTCAAAAATGCTGTTCCTGTTGCAGTATCATTTCCTGATGAAGAAGTTATCGCAGCTTGGCTTACTCCATTGATTACTTGTAGTCCTAGTTTTACATCATCGCCTAACGTTACAGCTTGAGTCCCAGCATTAGTAACCTGTGGAGTAATGCCCATAAAATTTTGCATGCCCTGAGTCACATAATTTATTCCACTTGTGAATGCATTGTATCCCTGTGATAGCAATCTAGCCCCAGTGGAACCTATTCTAGCTAATGTAGGAAATTGGTTTCCAATTGTTGTTGCAATTCTTCCGATTACTTGACCCATTTGTCCCATAAACCTTCCAATTGTACCTGCAAATGAGCTAATGGTATTCATTGCATTCGAGATCATTCCCGTTCCCGCAGCATTGCCTGCAACTGGTATAAATTGAAGTAACGCTCCTATGGCAACTTGTACAGTTGTCGAAATGATTTGTTGTTCCTTTTCTCTTCTTCGCTTCATTTCCTCAATTCTATTTTCATGATTCTCTATGAGTTGCACTGCAATTTCTAATTCTTTATCTGTTAGATTAGGATTGATACTTCTTGCGATTGCAGCATAAACTTTTTTTAAAGCTAAGTTTCGAATCATTGCTTTGTAATTTACTCTACCTGCATTCAGCCTCTCAGCCAAATCTTTTCCTGTAATATAGTTCCTAAGATTTTTTGTTTCTCTATCTAATAATGAATGTAGATTTCTATGATCGCTATTCCCAGTTGGGATATTGCTGAAAACTAATCTACCTACATCTGAGTTTACAATTTGATTTGCAATAAGTGCTGTTTCACTTTGAATCATTTGTTCTCCCGACATAATGGCTCGTTTAATATTTTTAAGTGGTTGGTTGTTGAAAAATTGACCTACATGAGTAGCGTTTAAGAATGACATGATAGGACTTCTGCCTTCCATTTTCCTTTCAGCATTTCGCCTAACGTTGGCATCATGTTTAGATTGAAGAAAAGCCATCAACAATTCTGAAGCTTGACAAGTTGTTGCCTTAGGAGGACAAACTGCTCTAGAAACTTGAGTTCCAATTGCACTCTTAACAATATCCCTTACCTGCCCATTTGCCCAAGAACTTATGGTTCTTGCATTCAACCCTCCTGTAAAAATTGCCATAGCTAAACTTTCTAGTCTGCCCGCCATTTCTGCTTTTGCACTAGCATCTCTGATAAATGTAGAATAAAAATGATTCGATATTTCGCCAAAATGTTTTGACTGAGACTGTAAAGCTACAGAAACAGTTTGCTCAATTCTTTCTGAAAAGTCTTTGCTGATTGTATTTAATTGACCAAATACTCCTGAAATTAAATATACTTTTTTATCATCAGTTGATTCGGCACTTTCCTTAGATAACCAATTTCCCGAGAACAGTCCTCCAAGACTTGAGGTATCCACTAATTTTGTCACACTATCTCTATATACCTTGAAACTTACAACCTCAGTTTCCGTTATATAGTCATTGGGATTGGAAGCATTGCCACCTTCTTTTAGTTTTGCTCTTCCATTACTAATTTCACTGGATACAATGAAGTTTCCATCTGTATCTTTAGTGACTCTGTATTTCTGTTTGAAAAATTCATTTCCATTGTAAATTTCTTTACATTTCTCACTCATTGTATCTCCAGTGCACTCACCACCTTCTTTGAACATTTGAACTATGTGTTCGGGCACATTATCTTTCATTTCTCTTTGAGATTCATAATGTTTTTTTATATATTCATCATAGCTAGAATCCATAGACTCTGAAAAGATAGTCATGGAATGAGCTAAAGCGATATTGTAAGCACCATTCAGTGTAGTTTGGGATTCAGTGAAAAAATTCTTGATTAATTCGTTATCAACTTTGACTTCCTTAAACTCATTTAGGTTTGCATTTACTGAAATATAGTCATTGTCTATTGATTTTAAGTCTAAACTTTCAATTTCTTCCAATTGGAAATTTATTGCTTTCTGCT
The DNA here is from genome assembly GCA_033762425.1 of Leptospiraceae bacterium. Taxonomy (GTDB): domain Bacteria; phylum Spirochaetota; class Leptospiria; order Leptospirales; family Leptospiraceae; genus JANRLP01. The sequence goes on along the minus strand of JANRLP010000006.1, from coordinate 45,552 downwards.
TTATGGATTCTATTTGATTCATCCAAGAATTCCTTTTTTCAATAGTTTTCTGGATGGATTCTTCTCTTTCTTTTTTTGCCATTTCGACTAACGTTAATTTTTTTGCTTCCCACTCAGAAAATTTTTTTTGGTAGTTTGAACTCTGAGTTTCCCAGTTTTGGATTGCAGTGACCTGTGAATTCCATTGATTGATTCTAAGATTGATATTGGATTCATAGTCAGCCCAATTCTTTGCATTCTGTTCAGCAACTAGGTCTTTGGTTTGAAAAGTTGCATAGAAATGAATAAACTCTTCGTTATGAGTTTCTCTGACTACACCACATACCACCCAACAAATCGCAAAGTCAGCATCATAGGTCTTGTAACTAATTCCATTAGCAACATAGTTTCCATTTAGTCTATGGTGGCTGAGTAGATTAAAATTACTCACGGGATTTATTGTGATTGCATCTAAATTTAGATCATAAAGTGCATTGATGATCTTTGAACTTCCGCCTAACGCTCTTGCAGAAATGAATTTAAGAATCTCTTCTTTTAGAGTTGAGTCAGTTCTTCCTGTATCCATAAATTGCATTATCTTATTTTCAATTGCCAAACTTCCATTATTCAAGAACCTAAAGTTTGTATCATTTGTAGTATTCGTTGTATGATAAATTTTTGATAGATAGTCTTGTTCTTTTTCATCAGCAACTTTTGCTTGCTCGGTGAGATAAGTTGCCATGAGCTTTGAGATTTCAGTCAAGCTGAATTTATTTTCATGAGCATTTTCTAACTCTAAAACTAATTTGATTAGGTTCTTGCCCGCTTCATTGAAATGAATATCAATTGGAAAACTAAGTTTTGAAGAATCAAATTTCCAGATCACCTTTCCATTGGAGTCAAAACCCTCAACCATTTGAGATTTGATTATAGACTGAAAATCTTGGATTGCAAGTTCAGTTGAATAATCGGTAACAGAACCTTTATCATAGATATAAACTCCTGTAGAATTCGCTTTATGCAGTAGAGTTGTTTGAAATAGAAATTGTTTCATTCCATTATATGTAGTCTGTATAGATTCTCTAACTGAATTTTCATAGCTCTCTATCTGTGCCTTGTTTAATTGAAAGTTATAATCAGTTTCCGATAGTTCATTCATGAGTTCATCGAATGAAGCATCCAAGTTTGTAAGAGTGTTTTGAAAATCTGTTTGTCCCCTAGAAACAATTTGATTTAATCTTTGAGACCAAACTTCAGCTTGGTTCAAAATCTCTTCAGCAGTTCTTTTGTTTTCCGAAGAATGGATGTTTTCCGATTCAAGTTTAGAAACGAATTCTGCTCTTTCCAACCAGATTCTGGAGTTGGACTCCGTTTCCCAAGAAGCTAAAATTTCTTGTTTTTGAGATTCTAAGTATCTCGCAACATAATCAATATATATATCAGTACTATGAACAACATCGCTAGTTTGAATCTGAGAAAGTAATAATGAAATTTCTTGGTCTAGGTTCTTTTCCCAGTTTGACCTAAGATAATAAAATTGTTCTTCCACAGCAATATTCCATGTTTCTAAATTCCTTAGTTGGTTAGCTGTTTGGAAAAAATCATCCCAACTGTAGCTAGGATTACTTTGAATCTCGTCAGGAACGATTGGTTCTGCTTTGAGATTGCAAAATGAAAGATTTGTGTATGCTAAAACTAGCATAAGCAAAAAGATTTGGAAGAACTGAAGACACGAATTTAACATTGACCCTTCCTCTGGGAGTTCCCTCTGCGGAAGTAGTGTATAAAACTTTTAAAATTTTCCGAAATTTTGATAAAAAAAATAAAAAAGTTTCTGTTGGTTTATTTCTGATTGACTCAGAGTAATTTTAATTTATTCTCTTTGTACGAGTGAAAACGAATAACGAATTTCCTTTGACAGAGCAAAATAATGGCTATACAGTCGTTAACTCTTTGCGAGTCATAATAACTCTTCTCATCGGAGGAATCTCTTACTATTTTAAGTTAAATGAATTCATCTTTCTCTCAGTTGTTTTACTTGTTATTGCTTCGATTTGGCTCTTGCTTACTGAATTAAAAATCATTGATGATGTAAAGAATCTAAATTGGGGCTATTTTGCTACTTCAATAGATTTAATCTGCTGTGGGTTATTTATTTACTATTCGGGAAATATGAACTCTCTGTTTTTATTGTTCTATGTATATGTTATAGCTGTTTGCGCCTTAAATTTAAAAACTAAACAAGGATTGTTTGCAGTAATTTTTGCCAATTCTAACTTTATAATTGTTTCTTTACTGATTAATTTCAAAATTATTCCCAATGTAAATTTTATGGGTGAACTAAGAATTAGTTCTTTGGCTGAGCTAATTTCAGGACATCTTACCTTTGCTATCCTGACTATTGGTCTTTATCTGATTATCAGAAAACTAGGAATTGAAAATTTAAGACTTCTGAAAGTTTCCGAAGAAGCTAGAATCAGAGCAGATCGTTCCAGTCAGGTCAAGAAAGATTTTTTAGCAAATATGAGCCATGAGATCAGAACTCCATTAAACGGTGTGATTGGCATGACTGAATTACTGAGTCAAACTGAAACAAGTGATGATCAAAAAGAATTTATCAATCAAATTGAAAGTAGTGGCAAACTGCTTTTAACTGTAATCAATGATATATTAGATTTTTCTAAAATTGATTCAGGAAAATTAGAAATACTTGAGTCGAATTTTGACTTAAGAAAAACAATAGAGGATACAAAAAAATCTTTTGAAAAGATTTTAAATAGTAAACAAATCATTTTTACAAATAATATTTCTGATGAAATTCCAAATTCAATTATATCAGATGAGATTAGACTAAAACAAATTCTATTCAATTTGATTGGCAATGCAAGTAAGTTCACTAAAGAAAATGGAAGAATCACTCTAGATATCTATAAGGTTCATAACGATTCTAATACCTATTTAGAGTTTTCTGTAACTGATACTGGAATAGGAATTGAAGAGTCCAAACAAAAACTATTATTCAATCCATTCCAACAAGCGGATAGCACTGTAACAAGAAATTTTGGTGGAAGTGGTTTGGGTTTAGTCATCTCTAAACGACTTTCTGAACTACTTGGAGGAGGAATTTCCTTCCAGAGTCAGATCGGGGTAGGCAGTACTTTTTCATTTTGGATAGAATTCAAAGAAGGCAAACAAATTGAATCGACAAAGGTAGAATCAAAATTACTTGGGACTAACCTTTTAGGTTTAAACATTCTAATTGTTGACGATGTGGATGTTAATCGAAGGATTCTTCGTGAGTATTCTAGAAAACTAGGACTTATTCCCCATGAAGCTGAAAATGGAATTGTAGCAATTCAGAAATTAAAAGAAAAAAACTTTCCAATTGTTTTAATGGATATGCAGATGCCCGAAATGGATGGGGTCACTGCTACAAAAAAAATAAGAGAATTTAATAGAACTTCAAAGATTATAGCAATAACGGCTAACGCTTTTGAGGAAGATAAGCAAGAATGTTTAAATGCTGGAATGGATGATTTCATTTCTAAGCCAATTAAGCTACAGAATTTAAAGATGATTATTGAAAAAATTTTATAGGAGTTAAGATGAAACCTTTTTTTGATAAACACATATTTGTTTGTGAGAATGTTAGACCTGAAGGAGCAAGAGTTTCCTGTGGCAAATCAGACTCAAAAAAAATCAGAGAGCTTTTAAAGCAGAAAATTGCTGAGGCAAAGATAGATAAAAAGATTAGAGTTAATATGAGTGGTTGTTTGGATCAATGTGAGCTTGGTCCTGTTCAGGTTTCTTATCCTGAAGGGGTTTGGTTTTCATTGAAAACACCCGAAGACGTTGAAAATTTTGTTGAGCATTATATCAAACAAGACTCAATTGAAAAAATTCAAGGTCTATTGATCGAAAAATGAGATTTGCTAAGATATATCTTTTTGCATTTGTAATTGTTTCAGTAGGAATTTTAGCAATAGCACTTGTTTATTTAGGAGATTAGTTTGTCAGTATATACGATTGATTGTAATTATGTAGAAAAAGAGGTTGCTTGTGCATATCTTATGGTTGAGGGCAAGGAAGCTGCTTTTATTGAAAATAACACTAACCAAGCAATTCCCTTTTTGCTCGAGGAATTAAACAAACACTCGATTCAAACTTCAGATGTTAAGTATTTAATTGTAACCCATATTCATCTAGACCATTCTGGGGGAACCTCAGGTTTATTAAAACATTGTCGTAATGCGATAGTATTGGCTCATCCCAAGGCTGCAACACATTTGATAAACCCAAGCAGGTTGATTGATAGTGCTTCTAAAGTCTATGGCGAAGAAAATTTTAAAAAGTTATATGGAGAGATTGAACCAATTCCTCAAGAAAAGGTAAGAATTATGAATGATGGTGAGGAGCTTATCTTTGGAGATAGAACACTCAAATTCATCTATACAAGAGGTCATGCAAATCATCATTTTGTGATCTATGATTCTAAGACTAAAGGAGTATTTACAGGTGATTCCTTTGGAGTTGGATACCCAAGCCTTCAAAAAGGAACTAAGCCATTTTTATTTCCTTCCACAACTCCAACAGATTTTGATCATGATGAAGCAATCCTAAGTTTAGAAAAAATCCTCAACACAGGAGCAGAAAAAGCATATCTTACCCATTTTGGAGAATGGACAGACCTTCCTTTAGGTTATATACAATTAAAAAAAGGACTAGATTATTTTCAAAAATCACTACTCTCAGCAGTCGATAGTAAGAGTGAGGATGAGCTTCAAAATTATTTTATAAATGAGAACCTAGAATTTTTTCGAGCAGAGTTAAAAGAAAGAGGAATCGAGGAAGAACTAGAAAAGTTTGTTCAATTTGATATTGATATCAACGCTCAGGGTTTGGCTTTTGCAGCCAAAAGAATGAAAAAGAAAAAAGTGATATAGTTGAGATTATTCCTCTTTTCAGTTATACTTAGTTTTCTTTTTACTTGCAAGAGTGAATTACCTGAGGTCCCAAAAATCGAAAAAGGCGTTTTAACTTTAAAGGAAAATTTGCATCATACTTCTATAAGTTTGGCGGGGGAGTGGGAGTTGTAGTGAAGGAAAAATTCAGCTTGTTCTTAGAAAATCCTTGATCAATTCTTTAATCTCGTTTTCTTTGAGAAGTATTTCTTTTTCAGCATCGAAGGCATCTTCTTTTTTTAGAAGATCATAGCTTTTGGAGAATGTAAATATGTAAGAAAGAAAATTTATATTTGGGAAGTGGTAATCAATTCTTTCAAAGCTAGAAATAATTAAATCTCTAAATGTAATTTCTAGTACCCATTGCATTTGGCGGAAAATATCTTGCTTTTCCATTTTATATCTATGGATTGGGTCGAAGCCTGCATCCAAGTAGACTAATTGGAGTTTATCCATTTCAGTGTTCATACATCGATAATAACGTAGGATTATTTCTGAAGGATTAATAAACAAACCAACAGCACCATCAGCCATGTCTTTGTTTATACCAAAAATTATGGGAACCGCAAAAGATTCACTTATTGCGTTTTCTAATAATTGATCTGAATCCAAAATATTAGTAGAATACATATAGACTCCACTAGAAAACGATCTACTTAAAATCAATAAGTCTTTTTCTAAACAATTGAATTGTTTCCCACAGAATACTCTTTTAATTTCCTGATTTATACTATCAGCACTGAATAAAGAATTCAAAATATTCAAATGAAAACCTTTCCATGAGTTAAAATGCTTAATAAGAAATTCTCTAATTTCTTCCAATGAATATTTCATTGCAATTAGTGTGGCTAGTATTCCTCCTGAAGAAACTCCAGCAAAACCATCAAAAGAATCAAATATAGATTTGCCAGTATGCTTCTCAAATATCTTTAATAGTTCTAATTGAGAGAATATTTTTCCTGATCCTGCACCTAGAACTAATATTTTTTTATATAAATTATTATTAGTAGGAGTGAATGAAAAATTTTCTTTAAATGAATTAGAAGAAGATATTAATTGGTTAATTTTTTGGAAATTATTTTTTGAGATAGCTAGCATAGATATACCATATGTATCCTGCTTTTTATTAATAATAATACCTGTATAAAATAATGTATTATTTAATTTAATATCTACTACTGAACCTAGTTTGAAGTTATACTGTGAAGTTTTAATTCTACAACCGTATTGACTTAATTCTAATATTGCTACTGAAAAAATTTTACTTCCATAGAACAATATTACCTCTTTTTTATAACTTACTCTACTTGAATCATATCTCATAAATTTTCCTTTTCTGTTGGAATGCCAAAATGATTAATAAAATTGATAAGTTCCAAAATAAGATTGAGTAAAACATAGAATGAAGCATATTACCATTAACCAATATAAGTATGCTGACAATAAAAGGACCAAGTCCTTTACCAATACTTTCTAAAAAATTTTCGATAGAAAAAATAATTCGAGTTTCGTTCTCATTAAGGTTAATAAATAGTAGACCCTTAATATAAGTACCTGGAAATGCTAATACGATGCCTGCTAAAAATATAAAAAAGTAAATAAGTGAAGTGCTAAGGTTTTGTAAAAAGTATAAGAAAAGAAATACAACAACTTCACTAAATACAAATGAAAAGATAATCAAGTAGAATATTCCCTTTTCTTTATTTTTACCAAAATTTCGATCTCCAATAATGGCTGCTAAATAAGTACCTAAAACCATACCCACTCCTAGTAGTGTAATCATATTTACTGAAACTAACTTGCTTACTTTTATGGTATTTTGAATGTAAGGAAAAATATATACTGTCAATGCACCCCACGGTATACATCCAGGAATATATTGTAATAAAAAATAGAAGTAGAATCTAGAATGAATCCTTTTAAATTCATCTGGAGAATTTGTTTTTGTCTCAATATTAGCATTCATTCTAAACATTAAAGGAATAGTAAAAATAGCTATAGTTAGTATCATGAATCCTGAAATCAAATAAGATAGTCTCCAACCATTCGTTAAGAATAACTGTCCCATAATTCCAGCTAAGTATTGGCCAAGTGCAAGACCAACTCCAATAGCAATATTAATTTGTCCGACGGACTCCATTTGTCTATCGGATTGAGAGATTTTTTTTAAATATTGGTAACAAAGTGGGAAGAATAGACCATACTGAATACCTATTAGCAAATTAATAATATAAAACAGAGTTAGGTTAGGTACAAAAAAAATTGATAAGTGTAATAATCCAAGTATAATTGCAAAAATTGTAGGACCGAAAGTAAAATGTTTTTTTATAAAATATAAAAAGAGTGATGCAAAACCCATTGGAATATAAATTAAAAAATAATTTACCCCTCCTAGAGAAAAAAGACCTTCTTGCTGATCTAGTTTTAAAGTGGAAGCAATTTCAAGTATATTGGGGGCAATCAGGTTAAGACCTGTTGAACAAATTAAAGCTAATAACAAAAGACTACTTTTTCTTAAAACTATTTTCCACTTCATGTTATATCTACTTCCTCAAAATTTAATTTTCCACAAAAATAAGCGGTTGTTAACATGCCAGCAAACCTGATAGCACCTTTAAAAATTTTTCTCTCAAGTGAACTAACTAGACAATGTGGCTGCAAGAAATAAAAACAAGTTATACTCGCATAAAATAGAATAAAAATCTTCGTTTTAATAAAAGAGAAATTTGAGTTAGTGATTGAAAATGATTAACTTGCATCAGTTTAAATTAGATGATCTATTGTTTTATAAAATACCAAGTAAATTTATTTGAGAAATTCTTCATTTGATTGATTAAGGCTTAGGACAAAAATTTTTTACACAATCAAGATCCGATCACCATCAGACAGAAGCGTTACAGATACAAAATCTCTTACAGAAATTTTATTTGCCCCGCTTCCATCTTTGTGGTGGGGGCAACGAAAAATTGTTTAATCTACTTTGATCAGTAGAATTTCAAAGTTAAGAGTGGAATTGGGAGGAATGGAACCAGCGGGTTTATCACCATATCCTAGTTCTGGTGGAATTGTAAGCTTGCGCTTTCCCCCTTCTTTCATTCCAACAACTCCCTTATCCCAACCACGAATGACCTCACCTCTTCCGAGTTTGAAAGTGAATGGCTCTTTTCTATCTTCTGAGCTATCAAATTTTTTTCCATTAGTCAGAGTTCCCGTATAATGAACTGTAACGTTAGCTCCCTTCTTCGCTTCCTTGCCTGTTCCTATTTTAATATCTTGAATTTTTAATTCATCAGCAAAAACCGAAAGGCTAGTCAAAATCAGTATTGAAAATAGAACTTTCATCTAGTCAACCTTTATCAATTCCACATCAAATACTAGTGTAGAATTAGGAGGAATCACTCCACCCGCACCTTGTGATCCATAAGCCAGATTAGGGGGGATGGTTAGTTTGCGTTTACCGCCAACTTTCATTCCTACGACGCCCTTGTCCCAACCTTTGATGACTTGACCAGCACCCAATAAAAACTGAAAAGGAACTTTTCTATCTTCAGAGCTATCAAATTTTTTACCGTCTTGGAACATGCCTGTGTAATGAACGGCAACTTTCTTGCCAACCTTAGCCTCTGCACCGGTTCCTACCTTTATATCAGTGATTATCAAATCGTTCACACTTTCTTTTTCCAAACTTTTCTCCTTTTTAGTATCCTCTGCGAATAATGCCACAGAAAGCAAGGTCATAATTGCTAGTATTTTCATATTCATCACCTCTTTAGTTTAGACTATTCTGGATAACCATTAGAATTTGGAAACAAAAAACAACTTTAGCTCTGTCACCCATCTGTCATAAAACTTAAGCTTAGACGAGTAATTAAAAATTGACTTGATTTTAGTCGATACTATGTACCAGTAGTTAGCAAAAAGATTGGATAGGGAAATGAGCAACTCAACAGTTAGTACAACAATGAGACATGTAATCACAGATGAATTATTACATGATTCACTATCCAAAGATTTCCGCAAAGGAGAAATGTTGATCTCAGAAGGGGCACCTTCCAATGAAACAATGTATTTCATCCTAAGCGGTGTTCTCTCTGTTTATAAAAAACGGGGTTCTACCCTCGAAGAAATCAATATCCTAAATCCTGGTGAATTTTTTGGAGAAATTGCACTAGTCTCTGACCAACCAAGAACTGCAACAGTAGTAGTTAAATCTGAGAAAGCAAAGTTAATCCTTTTCAACAAAGAAAATTTCATCAGACAAACTAAATCCAACCCAATGATGATGTTTACCATTCTGAAAGCAATGGTTGCTAGGGTTTATAGAGCACAACAGTCCTTGGAAAAACTCTTCGAGTCAACGGGCAGACAATATCCTGAAATCATCGCAAAGCTAAACCAAACTAAGATCAGACTGAATAATCTGAAATTGATGGACTTCCTACAAATTCAAAAGATGACTCAGTATAGAAAGAATGAAAAGGTATTTAGAGAAGAAGACCAATCCAATGGACTAATCTATTTTGTTGTTAGGGGAGATCTCAGAGGTTTTAAAAAGTTAGATTCCAAGAACATACTTCTAGCAAGTTATGAAGCAGGTGATTTTGTGGGAGAGTCCAGTTTCTTTAATAGTAAACCTCAATACTTCACTGCAATGGTTACCTCTGAAGAATCTGAACTTGTCTGGATTGATAAAGTTCTATTTATGGAAATGGTAAAGATCCATCCTGAAATCGTTTTAACAATTCTTAAGAGTTTTATTTGGAAACTAATCAACACGGAAAAAGCAAGCAACGCAATCAGAGCTGATGCAGAAAAATCTAAGAATGAAAAAGAAACTGATATTAGAAATTTTCTGCGAGGAACTCCTATCATCAAAGAAGATGATCCTTCTAACGAAACTATGTATTTCATCCTGAATGGAGAAATGTCTGTTTTTAAAAATAGAGGTTCTAAACGAGAGCTAGTGAATGTTCTTCATAAAGGAGATTTCTTTGGTGAGCTTTCCTTAATTTCTAATCAGCCTAGAACTGCAACGATTGAGGTGCGGTCTGAAAGTGCTGATTTGATTTTGTTCAGCAAGAAAAAATTTATTGAACAAACAAAACAAAACCCAAGTCTTATGATGTCGATTCTAAAAGCAACTGTTGCAAGACTTCTAAGAGCAGAAACAGGACTCGAAAAACTCATCAAAAAAATTCCTGATCTAGGCACTGATTTAAAGATAAGCCTAGAACAAAGTAGAACTGAGAACATAAATATCTTTAAGTATGTGCACAATGTGTTTAGTTCACTTCTTGCCCATGATGATAAGGTTTATGGAGAAGGGGACGCATCCAATGGAGTTATGTTCTTTTTACTCAGTGGTCAACTAGGAATCTATAAAACTCATAATAAACGAAACTATAAAATTACTACCTTAGAACCAGGAGACTTTTTTGGAGAGGTATCTTTGGTAACCAATATGCCAAGATACAATATGGTTAAGGTAATTTCAGATAAAGCAAAAATCGCCTCCATTGACCTAAACATACTCTTAAAAATTGTAACGATCAACCCCGGCTTTTTGTTGAGCTTGCTTAGAACAGTAATCTGGAAACTCATCATCATGGAAAAAGCAGTTACTAAATTGAATATCGAATATGATATGTACGAGAAAAAGATTTAAGAGAAACGATCACTCATGAGAATGAAAAAACATAAAATTCCCGAAACGATCACCCCTAAGAATAAAAAAACATAAAATTCCCCAAAGCATTCATAATATGGTGGATCAGTGCAACCTTGAAATTCCATATAGCTCAAATGAAATGTAAATGCAATTAATACACCTAAAGAAAGACTAAAAATTGTTACTCCCATAAGTAAAAGTATTTTCTTTATCATATCCAATTTTCCCAAATATACACGTAATCTATACCTAACTCCCAACTATTTTTCAAAGACAATTTTCTTCCATAGTTTCCTTGACACTGCGTTCAGCAAAAAAAAAATGGATTTATTATACTGTAATCATTTGCTCGCTCGCATTTTTTAGCTTATTACATCGATGACACTTGTGCGAGGAGCTAAAATAGGATAAAACTATGAAAAGAACATACCAACCAAGTAAAATCAAACGACTCAGAACACACGGTTTTCGTGCTCGCATGGCAACTGCTGGCGGTAGAGGGGTCCTTGCCAAAAGAAGGCTCAAAGGAAGATACAAACTTACTGTTTCTGATGAAAAAGTAGGAAAAAAATACTGATCTTTTTTGAGTGAAAAACCAGTAACGCTAGCAGATCGCTTTGCTATCCAAAAACTGTTTAAAACTGGTGAAAGAATTGGTAGAAGACCACTCCTAGTCATTTTCAAAAAAAATGACCTAGGCTACAATCGATACCTTTACTGCCCCGACAAAACCTGTCCTTCAGCAGTTACTAGAAATAAAGTGAAGAGATTGCTTAGAGTCCACGTAAGAGAATTTAATCCGAAACTCTACAAAGGACTTGATCTAGGTTTTGTTACCAGTGTTTCATTCGTTAAGTTAAGTTTTCAGGAACGCAATTTGATGATTACTAAAACTCTTTCTAGATTCTTACAATGAGATATATTCCTGTCCTATTGATCCAATTCTACCAAAAGTTCATCTCACCTTTTTTGCCACCATCCTGTAGGTTTTATCCTTCCTGTTCAGAATATTCTAAACAGGCATTTCTACAACATGGAATTTTTTATGGAACATATCTAACTGTTCATAGAATTCTTCGTTGCAATCCCCATTTTGAAGGGGGATTTGATCCAGTTCCAAATTCTAATCGAGGTTCCCATGGAAGATAAACAGTCCAGAATTTTTCTTGCTTTGATGTTAAGTCTAGGCATTTGGTTTGTAATAAATTATTTTTTCTTTCCCCAAGAAATTAAAAAAACTAAGCCCTTAGCTACTGACACTAAAGAAATAAAAGAGACTAAAGAAAACAAAGAAACTAAGCCAACTCCTGAAGTTCCCAAAGACAAAACAACTAACGTTCCACCAAAGCCAGAAATCAAAGCAATTGATGTAAAAAAAGAGTTTATTGTAACCTCTTCATTTCTTGTAGAATTTAGTTCGCTAGGCGGAAGGATTCAAAAATTCTATGTGAAGAATCATTTGAATCCTGATGGCTCTGAAACTCTAGTTGCAAAAACTGAATCTGATACTGTTGAGTTTAACGGACAAAAGTATCGTGCAATTGAAGTTTCTCGTGAACAAGGTTTTGATTTTAACTTAATTTCCTCTGAAAATGAAATTGCGAATTCAATTTATAATCAAATTTTATTCAACATGAATTATGATGCGAGTACTAAAACAATCAGCTTTGAAACCATTTCACTTGATAAAAAGTATTTAATTCGTAAAGAGTATAGTTTCTTTGAAAAAGAAAATTATTTCAAATTCAAACTTACTCTAACCAATACGGGAAAAGAAACGTTAGTTCTTTCTACTTCCAAAGATCCAATCTATTTCAGAACCTTTGGAAGCTTAGGTCCAGTTAAACCCGGTATTATCACCGAACGAGACCAATCACATTATTTTAGATACTATTATATTGATGGATCGTTCAAAGATAGTATTGATGGACTTTCTAATGAAGGATTCTTTTCTGGTTTCTTTTCCGATAAATCTAAGGTTAAGAAGTTTGAAACAGTTGCATCCACTGGGGAAGGAATTGATTTCTTGGGAACAGGAAGCCGCTACTTCATCGCTGTTCTAGATCCTTTAAATCATAAACCAATGGCAGTGACTTTGGACTATCGTAAGAGTAATTCAACTGGAGTTCTTATGAACTATGATTCACTTTCGTTGAATCCGAGTGAATCCAAAGTATTTGATTATGCTGCCTATGTTGGAGTCAGAGAGTCAGAGGGAATGGCATTTAGAGATAAGGCTCTAGAACCTAGTGAAGAAAATAAAACCACAGTGTTTTTTGGTTTAAGCAATAAACTAGATAAATCTTTCAACCAAGGCATTACCACTCCGTTTAGAAATGGAATCGTTTGGGTATTACAAAAAATGCACGGAGTGATCCCGAATTTTGGTTGGTGTATTATACTCTTTTCTATTCTATTCAAGGTTGTATTCTATCCATTAAACCAAAAGCAAGCAGAAAGCATGAAGAAGATGCAAGCCTTGAATCCAATGATCCAAGAGATCAATGAGAAATATGCAAGCGATCCTCAAACCAAACAACAAAAGATTATGGAGTTATACAAAACTCATAACGCTAATCCTATGGGTGGTTGTCTTCCCATGCTTGTTCAAATGCCAATCCTAATTGCTCTTTATACTGCATTTAGTGACAACATTGAACTCTGGAAAACTTCTTTCTATTGGATTCATGATTTAAGTGAACCGGATACTGTTTGGACTAGTCCTGATTTTGGTATTGGTGCAATTGCTTTGAATCTTTTACCACTTGTTATGGTTGGGGCTCAAATCATTCAAACCAGAATGACTGGTATGCCTACTGATCCAAATCAAAAAACAATGATGTATCTAATGCCACTCATGATGCTCTACTTTTTTTGGTCAGTTCCTTCGGGGTTAACTCTATACTGGACTATGCAAAACATTCTATCTATAGTTCAACAGGTTTATACAAATAAATTTGTAGATTCCAAAAAAGTAGATATTGCTGTTCAGAAACAAGTTGCAGCAGTTCAAAACCCTAATCAAAGAAAAGGAAAGAAGAAACAGTGAAATTCTTTCAATATCACAAAACGATACTATCGAGAGTCGAAAGCAAAAGCAATCATAGGAGAAAATTATGCTAAACTATATTTTTGAAGCAGAAGGTAAAACCCCTGCTGAGGCTGAAGAAACTGCACTTCAAACACTCAGACTTGAGTCAGGTGATTTGAAGTTTGAAACAATTGAATCGGGAAAAAGTGGATTTCTAGGAATCACACAAAAAAAACCAGCAATTGTTAGAGCCTATGTTTCTTCCAAGGATATTCCAGCTGAAAAAATTATTCATGGAATTACAATCACTCTACTCAAGAAAATGGGTATTAGTGCTGAAGTAGTTGGTATGGGTGATGTGGATGGAAAGATTTATATTGAACTTTCTAGCCCTGAGTCGGGCCTTATCATTGGTAAACGTGGTGCAACTTTGGATTCTATTCAATTCATCCTAAACCTAATGGTTGACTCTAAAATCAGACATGGAAGAAAGATCATCTTAGACATTGAATCCTATAGAGATAAACGTGAACTATCACTTGTTAGACTGAGTAAGTCCATTGCTTCTGGGGTTGCTAGAACAGGCAAATCTAAACTTCTAGAACCTATGAATCCATATGAAAGAAGAATTATTCATATGGCATTGCAAAAAGATGAAAAGGTTTTCACAAAGAGTGAAGGAAATGGAGTCTATAAACGTGTAAGAATCATTTCCATGAAAGATAAACATAAATACAAAGATGTAGAATTAAAAGCTGAATACCCTGATGATGAAGAAGATATGATGTGAATAGAACGATAGCTGCAATTGCAACATCATTAAAACCTTCTGCAATCGGAGTAATCCGAATGACTGGTAATGATTCAATTGCAATTGCATCAAAAGTTCTAAAGAAAGCAGATACTATCGTTTCAAAAGAGTATTTGCTGGAAAACACTCGAAAACCTCTTCTTCTTGACTTTGGTCATAAAGAACCAATAGACAAGATTCTATTCTTATTTTTTCAAAATCCAAATTCCTATACTGGCGAAGATCTATGTGAATTTTCATTTCATGGAAATCCAATTCTATTGAAGAAAGGTTTAGAGGAACTTTTCACTTTAGGTGCAGTTCCAGCTGAAAAAGGTGAATTCACTAAACGTGCGTACTTAAATGGAAAACTAGATATAAGCTCCGCAGAAGCAATTGGTAGAATCATTTCTGCTAGATCAAAGTTTGAATTAGAGCTTTCCCAAAAAAATTATTTTGGTGAACTAAGCCGACTTGCCTCCAGACTTAGGAGTGAGTTAATCAATGTAAAAGCTGAGATTGAAGCTGAGATTGATTTTTCTACAGAAGATCTTACTTATGAATCCATTGAAGAAAGAAAAAATAGAATTCAAAGAACATTAGATACAGCTAATATAACTCTTAATAATTCAGAAAAAGTAGAAACTATGTTAGATAAAACTAAAATAGTAATCTATGGTGAGCCTAATACTGGAAAATCTAGTCTCATGAATCTAATCATTGGACGAGAGCGAGCAATTGTATCTGATATTCCCGGTACCACTCGTGATTTTCTTTCTGAAGAATTACAAATCTCAGGAATCCCAATTCAATTAGTGGATACTGCTGGGATTCGTGAAACTACAGATAAGATTGAAAGACTAGGAATTGAGAGAAGTGAGAAAGAGATTAACTCAGCTGACTTAAGATTGATTTTGATTGATGCTTCTAAAGCAAACCCACTCTCAGAGTCAATAATTTCTAAACTAAATGGTTCCATTCTTATAGCGAATAAGATTGATACAAAACATGAGTCATGGAATTTAGAAGAGGTTAAAAAAATTGCATCAAATCATAATTCTTTAGTTTTGGAAATTTCTTGCATAACTAGACAAGGCATTATTGAACTTGAAAAAGAGATACTATCTAGGATTCACCAAGAAGTAAACTCTGAGACTGTTCTATTAGAAGATAGGAATAAGTATAACTTCAAAAAAATTGTTGAATCACTTTCTAAAGCCTTAGAACTAATGGACGAATCTACACCTGCAGAAATTTATGTTAAAGAAATCGAAGATGCTCTAATTCATATTGGGAATATAAATGGTAAAGTTGATACTGAAGAAGTTCTCGGAAGAATTTTTAGTAAATTTTGTGTTGGAAAATAATTGGACAATCTTATGAACGAAGAAGAATTAAAAACTAAATCCCTTGATTATCATAGAGAATTTCCTGCGGGAAAAACTTCTCTTCTATCTACCAAACCTACAAGGGATTCAGTAGATCTTTCCCTTGCCTATTCTCCAGGGGTAGCGTTTCCCTGTTTAGAAATCAGTGAGAACGATGATAAGTCTTATGAGTTCACTAATAAAGGCAATCTAGTCGGAGTAATTTCTAATGGCACTGCTGTTCTTGGTCTTGGTGACTTAGGAGCACAAGCAAGTAAGCCCGTCATGGAAGGCAAGGCAGTTCTATTCAAAAAATTTGCTGGCATAGATGTTTTTGATATTGAACTTAAAAGCAAAGATAGTGGAGATTTGATTCGTGCAGTGAAGATGATGGAGCCAACTTTTGGTGGGATCAATCTTGAGGACATCAAAGCTCCAGAATGCTTTCATATAGAAGATGAACTTATCAAGATTATGAATATTCCCGTCTTTCATGACGATCAACATGGAACTGCAGTCATCACGATTGCTGCTGTGATCAATGCATTATTTCTTTCCGGAAAAAAAGCTAGTGATGTGAAAGTTGTGATTTGTGGGGCGGGAGCTGCAGCAATTGCAATTGGAAGACTCATTCAGTTCATTGGTGTTAGAAAAGAAAATATTTTCATGACTGATACTAAGGGTGTAATTCATACAGGTAGGCTAGACCTAACTGGTACTAAAAAAGAATTTGCCCGTGATACTGATGCTAGGACACTCGGAGATATTATGAAAGATGCAGATTTTTTTATTGGAGTCTCTGTCAAAGATCAGGTAGAGAAGGATATGATTGCTAGTATGGCTAAGAATCCATGTGTTCTTGCAATGGCAAATCCCGATCCAGAAATTCCGTACGAAGTTGCAAAATCTGTTAGAAAAGATTTGATTATGGGAACTGGTAGAAGTGATTTTCCTAATCAAGTAAATAACGTATTAGGTTTTCCTTATATATTTAGAGGAGCATTAGATACAAGATCTAAGTCTATCACTTTAGAGATGAAACTTGCCTGTGCATATGCTCTTTCTGAACTGGCTAGAAAAGAAGTTCCAGATTCAGTTACTAGAGCCTATGGTGGAGTTAAATTTAGTTTTGGACCAGAATACATTATTCCTAAACCATTTGATGAAAGAGTATTTTTTGAAGTATCCACTGCTGTAGCTATTGCTGCAACTAAGTTTGGGGTTGCTAGAATTGCTTTTCCAGGGGAAGAAAAGTATAAAGAAAATCTAAAGAAAAGAATTTCTGGCTAAATTAGAGCACTCCATTTTTCAAGAATTTGTCTCACTTCTTCTGGGGTGTATGGTTTAGGCAAAAAGTCTTTCATCCCTGAATCTAGGCTTAGCTTTCTATCTTCTTCAAAAGCGTTAGCTGTCATTGCTATAATGATTGGTTTAGGAGTTATATTAGGATCATCTAATATTTTTTTTGTAGATTCAATTCCATCCATCTCAGGCATTTGTCTGTCCATAAATATTATAGAAAACTTTTCTTCTTGAGCAGTTTTATAAGCACTTAATCCATTATCTACAATTTTAAAATTTATTCCTAAGCCCTTTAGTATTTCTCTAATTAGAATCTGGTTTACTAGATTGTCTTCAGCAACTAGAACCTTAAGTTTAGATAGATTGATCTTTTCAGTTTCATTAGATTTCTCTGAAACTTTCTTGCTATTATCTTTAACTAGTTCCAGACTAAAATAGAATTTACTTCCCGAATTGAGTTTTGAATCCAGTAAGATTTCACTGCCCATAAGTTTAACAATCTGACTGGAAATGGAAAGTCCAAGTCCAGTTCCACCATAAATCTTTTCGTTATCCTCTTTATGAACTTGGGAAAATGCTTGAAATAGTTTTGCTTGGTTTTCTTCAGAAATTCCAATTCCAGAATCTAGAATTGCAAATTCGATTTTTGATCTTTGTTCATAGTCTTCTAAAATTTTAACTTCAATCTTAACTGAGCCTGTCTCAGTAAATTTGATAGAATTACTCAATAGATTGGATAATACTTGTCTTAATCGAATCCCATCAAACAAATAATCACTCTTTAGTTTTGGATCAATATAACTCTCTAAAGAAATATTCTTCTCCTTTGCCTTGGGATGAAAAAGAGAAAGGATGCTTGTAATGATTTCATTGATTGAATAATAACTATTATTCAACTCCATTTTCCCTGATTCTACTTTGCTATTATCTAAGATATCATTCAATAGTGATAACAAACTCTGTCCACTTTCTCTAATAGTTTCCAGATAAGATTTTTGTTTTGGATTAATATTAGATGTTAGTAGAAGTTCTGTTAAACCTAATACCCCATTCATTGGAGTTCTGATTTCATGGCTCATATTTGCTAAAAAAATTGATTTTGCTTTATTGGCTTCATCTGCTTTTTCTAATGCAAGTTTTAATTCTTTGGTTCTCTCTATGACTTGATTTTCTAAGTCTCTTCTTAATTTGTTTAACTCAGCGTTAGTTTCTATGAGGTCAGTTGATAGTAGTTCGTTTTTAAAAAATTCTTTACTAAATCTCAGTGAGAGTATATAAGCTTGGAAGAAAATAAATACGAAATTTCCTAATGGTGCGAGTGCAACAGAGTGAATTAATCCGTGTGAGTTTAATATATCATTAATCAAGGTGGAAAAAATCACTATAAATGAAAGCAGAAGCAAAATACTAGCTTCTTCTTTTTTAATTACACTACCTATTATAATATAGATAAAATAGCACCCAATCAAAACTGAGTATATCTCATAATATGGAACAAAAAAAGTAGAGTATTTTAATGGAGCAAATAATGAAAACAAACTAGCAAGTAAACCGAATATATTCACAAAGTCTAATACTTTTTTGATAATAAAATTTGGAAAAAGAGAATTGAGATAGAGAAGAAAGAGTGGAATTGCTAGATAAAAAGTAATTTGAAGATTTCTTAATATGTATTCTAGTGGAATATTAGGAAATAGTAATACAAAAAATCTTTCTCCTGTAAAACCTGTTCTTAGAGCAATAACAATACAAAATAGTCCAAAATGTAAACTTGCAGTATCATTTTTTCTAATAAAAAAAAGGGAAAGATGATACAGACCAATGATCAGAATGCTTCCAAAAAGGAATAGGTTAAAGAAAATATTCTTGATTCTATCTTTCATCAATGCATCAAGACTACCTAGTTTCACTGATTGCCATAGTCCACCTCCATCATCATCTACAAAGTTTGATACAAAGAACGTTAGACGTAATTCTTCATTTTGTGCAACAAAAGAATAGATTCTTGTTTCACCACTAGCAATTGTTTTTTTCTCATCAATTCCAATCTTTCCCGCGGAACCAATCAATATTCCATCCGCATAAACTTCATAAGCCCAAGCGGGGTTCAAAACTTTCAAACCAAGCAGTAGATTTTTTTGGGGTAAAAGAATTTTTAACTGATAAGTTCCAAAACCAAACTTTGGAAAATTTGAATTTTGATTCCAAACCCCAGGAACTTTAGTGATTACACTTTCAGCCTCATGAGTATCAAACTTTTTCCAAAGAAATTTCCATTCTCCGTCTAGTAAAAAATTTGTTTCAGCATTAAATTCTTCATTCCTTAAATCTAAGATTCCGTTTTGTGCAAGTTTTGGTTCTAAGAATTTGGTTTCTTTGCAAGCAATCAAAAATAAAACTAAAAATAGTAAACCCCTAGAAAATTGAGAGATTATTAATTTGTATGTTGAAAGGTTATCCATTTTGAAGCATTATGAAGATAATTAACTAGTATCATTTATAGGTCACTTACTACAACTATAAAAGTTTACATTGATGACCATTTTAATATCATATTCTCGATTTGACTTATAGTATATGGTTTAGAAATAAAATCTTTCATTCCTGCTTCATAACATGCATCTCTATCTTCTTGAAAAGCATTCGCAGTAACAGCAATTATAATTGGTTTTCTAGATATATTAGAATCTTCTAATATACACTTTGCACTTTCAATACCATCCATGACTGGCATTTTCTGATCCATGAGGATAATATCAAAATCTTTTTCTAAAACTTTACTGTATGCTTCTTTGCCATTACGTGCAATTTCAAATTGATAACCTAGTTGTTTTAAGATTTCAGAAATAAAAATTTGATTTACCTCATTATCTTCAGCAACAAGAATTTTAATTTCATTCTTGCTATCTTTTGCTTCTCTTGCTTTAATCTTTTTTTCTTCAGTAATGATTTCTAAACTTTTTTCTAGATTCAAAGTAAAATAGAAAGTGCTTCCCAAACCTTCTTTTGATTCTACTTTTAGAGCACTATTCATAAGGTTTATGAGTTTATTTGATATTGCTAGACCAAGACCCGAGCCACCATAGTTTAATTTAATATCATGTACTTGTGAAAAAACTTGAAATAACTTAGATTTTTTTTCATCTTTAATACCAATTCCACTATCCACAACCATGAAAGTAATTGCAGACTTAGTATCATCGATCGGATCTGATTTTAGAATTATCTTAACTTGTCCTTCATCAGTAAACTTAATAGCATTACTTAAAAGATTTGTAAGCACTTGTCTTATACGAATACTATCACCCAGAAACATTTCTTTTTCATTCACTTGAGATTCCCACTCTAATTTAATTCCTTTCTCAACTGATTTAGGTAGAAATAAACTCACTACACTTTTTACAATTTCATGAGGTGAAAAAGTCTGTTTAGAAATTTCCATTTTTCCCGCTTCTATTTTACTCATATCTAATATATCATTCAATAATGAAAGAAGTGCTTTCCCACTGTATTGAATTGTTTGCAGAAATTCCTTTTGTTTGGGCAATAGTTCTGTATTGAGTAAAAGTTCTGTCATTCCCAAAACACCATTCATAGGTGTTCTGATTTCGTGGCTCATGCTTGCAAGAAACATAGACTTTGCAGCGTTAGCTTCTTCTGCTGCGTTCATAGCATCTCTCATCTTGGAGGTTCTTTCTTCTACTTTCTCTTCTAAATTTTCTTTAAGTTCAGTAAGTTCCATATTAGAAGCAATCTGCTCTAGATTAAGTCTATCTAATTCGTCAAAAGCTCCTTTTAGTTTTCTATACATGATAAAAGCATTTAGTATGATGAAAACAAAAAGTGTTAATGGAGATATTACTATCGTTGGAAGAGAGTAAGCATAGTATAATGCATCATTGAAAAATCCAAGAAAACATAAAATCATTCCAATAAGTCCAAAAGTTGCACCTGAAAGTTCTTCTTTCTTAGCAAATCTGAATACATAAAATATCTTAATGATGATTGCTGCACTTAGAATAATAAAAATGTCATTTGTGTAAGTGAAAATTTTTGGTTCAGTGAAAATGGTTAATAAGATAAGAGCATAACAAATAATTCTAATTACAATAAAAACTGTTCTATTGAATAAGCCTGTAAAAAAGTAAAAAATGTATCCGGAAAAAAAAACGATAGTTAGAAATAAGGAAACATAGTTTAGTTTCACAAAGGTTATTGCTGAGATGTCTGGAAGAATTTGATGGAATACATATTCTTTGAAAGTTCCAAATTGAATACTGATTGCAAAACAAAAACCTGCAAAATAGAGTGGTGCTCTATCCCATCTAATTGTAATGAATTGTGCTAAATGATACAATCCCATGATAATGAATGCACCGATAAATAGAGAGGATAGAATTAGATCATTTCGCCAAGACCTGATCGCACTTTCTTTCTTTCCAATATAGATGGATTGCCAAAGTCCTCCTCCATCTTGGTTAAAAAAATTATTTACTAAAATTCTTATTTCCAAACTTTCAGATTTAGGGAAACCTAGATCACAGATTCCATTGGGTAATACTGATGGGATGCTTGCTTCTGCAGTCTCAGCAATAAGTCCTGATTTACAAATAAGTTCTCCGTTAACATACAATTTGTAGCCAAATCCTGGGCTAAGAATTTTAAAACTGAGCTCGGGAGAATTTTTGGGAACCTGAATTTTCATTCTATAAGTCCCAAAACCTAGACTAGGTAAATCTTTGGTTTCTTCTGATTTATGCCAAAAAGAAGGAACATTTACTAGATAGGTTTTGGTTTCAGGTTTTTTACCGGGGTAAAGATATTCTTTCCAGTAAAATTCCCATTCCCCATCTAGGGGGATGATTTCATTGAAACTAAAACTAGTAAGATCCAAAAAAGCTGATTTAACTCTAAGGTCATTTGAAGGTTTGCAGCCAAAAGAAAAGATTAGAATTAAAATTGAAATAAATTTCATCAGAATTAGAATAACAGTAAAGAATATGTTTATAAAGTTTTCAAGAAAATTTTGTAAAAACTTGATTAAGGGTAAAACATTACTCAAGTATTTATTTCGAATTCTAAAATGAAATTCGGGTGTTTAGATTCTAATTACTAACTAATGACAAGAAATTTGAGGTTTGCTCAAGATTTGAGTGGAATAAAAATTCAAGCAAATTATCCTTACCTTAGAGGTTAATTATGAGAATTAAATTATCTATTGTTCTTACGTTAGTCGCATTTATCAGCGTAGCTAATTGTAAGAAGAAAGAAGAACCAGTTCAAGAACCAGAAAAAGTTGTTTCAACTGGCACTGAAATGGATGCAGACACTAAAGCGGGGAAAGAAATTTTCGACGTTCAGTGTGCATCTTGTCATGGTGAAAAGGGTGCTGGAGATGGTGTTGCTTCTGCTGCGTTAAATCCAAAACCTAGAAACTACACTGCTCCTGCAAGTGAGTGGAAAAACGGTAAAACTATTGAAGGTATCACTAAAACTCTAAATGAAGGAATCAAAGGTGGTGCAATGGTTGCTTACAAACATTTAGGTGACGATAATATAAAAAAAGTTGCTAAATACGTTTTGTATCTAGGAAAATAATTTATTATCCTGCCAAGACTTGGCAGGATCCATAATGAACTTATCTAGTTTCATTTCTTCACTCAAAAATTTTGAAAAGACAAGAGATAAAAATCATTTTCAGGAATATTCTTTAGGCTGTTTTGAGAATGTTCTAGCTGAGTTTCGACTATTTGCTAGAATTGATTCCACCAGAATTAGCATTGTTGGTACAAATGGAAAGGGTTCTACAGCACATTATCTTTCCAAAATAGGAAATAAATTTTTTTCAAATATAGGTCTATATACTTCTCCCCATTTAATCCATAGAAATGAAAGAATAGTATTACAAAACGATACTATTACTGATGAATGGATTGAAAAATGGATGGAATCATTAGATAAACAAAAACTAAAACTTTTAGAGTCATTATCTTTCTTTGAGTTTTATACTCTGATTGCGATCCAATTTTTTGAGAGTTCCAATTCTAAATTTCAGATCTATGAGGCGGGACTTGGTGGACGACTAGATGCAACAAAGTTAGCTTATTCAGATTATTTAGTCATTACTATGATTGGTCTAGATCATGAAGCAATTTTAGGAAATACTAAGGAGAAAATTTTAATAGAAAAATTAGGAATTACTACAGACAAAACTAAAAAGATATTTTATATTTTACAAGAAGAGAAATTAAATTCAATTGTTGAGCAGTTTGGTAAACAGAATAATATACATTGTATTGCTTTCAGTATGGATCCAAGATTGGATTATTTAGAGAATAATTTTTTATATTCTAAATTTATTCTAAGCGAAATCTTGGGAAAAAAAATTGAAGTAGATATAACAACAATTGATCCTCCTAAAGCAAGAATCGAAATGCTAAGTGAGAATCCATTAGTAATCTTTGATACAGCTCATAATCCTGAAGCGGTAAAACATTTATTGGAATCTTGTGAGATAAAATTTAAAACAAAAGTTTGGAAAGTTATTGTAGCAGTGCTGAAAGATAAAAACCTAGAAGAGATCCTAGATATACTCAACAAAAACGATAGTATTTCAGAAATTCTATTGGTTAAAAGTGATGAATTTCAGCTTACAGAAAAAAAGTTTAGTAAGTTAAAAATAATTGAGTCTATTCCCAGAATCACAGAAAATACTATTTGCTTCGGTAGTTTTAGGTTGTATGAAAAAGTAATTAAGCAATTAAAGGATAATTATTAACTTAGTAATAAATTTCGTTGCAAATATTATTGACTAAACAAATAAATCAAAATAGGAGATTTGGGATGACAGATATTAAAAAGAAGAAAGTTCTAATCACTGGAGCAACTGGTGGTTTTGGTGCTGAATTGATAAAATCTTTTCTAAAAGAAGGTGCTGAACTAATTCTTACGGACTTAAATCATGAAAGTTTAGTAAGAGTAACCAATGAAAATTCTAGCCAAGGAGAAGGAAAAATCTTAGGTCATTTTCCAAGTGATTTATCAACAGAGGCAGGTTGTAGAGAAGCAATTGTGGCTACAAAAAAAATTACTTCTGTTCCAGATATTATAGTGAATAATGCAGGAATTGCTATCTTAGGAAGTTTTCATAATATTCCTTCAGAAAAATGGGAAAAAATTATTTCCATAAACACCTTAGCTCCCATGAGAATTACTCATGCATTTCTCTCTGATATGGTTGAGAGAAAATCGGGGCATATTGTGAATGTTTCTTCAGTTGCTGGACTTGTTGCAACTCCTGGACTTTCTACATACTGCACATCTAAGTTTGCTATCAGAGCATTTGGGGAGTCTATCGCAAACGAAGTAGGTAAGTTTGGAGTGAATGTAACTAACGTCTATCCGTTCTTTACTAGAACCCCAATCTTAGAGTCTGAGCAAATTGGTTTTTCTGAAAAACTTTCCATTCCCGATATGCTTTTGTCAGAACCTAAGGATGTAATTGCTGATCTGCTTGATGGTGTTAAGAATAATACAGTGCATGTTTACCCTGGGCCAATTGCAAAGTCCTTAGAGGCAATTGGAAGAATTGCTCCTTGGGCATTGCAGATGATGACAACAGGTCTTATTAAGTAGTTTTATTTGAAATCAAATCTTTGGTGAAGTTGTACTTAGGATTGTTTCTTTGGTAGTTTAAAATAAACATAACCAACAAATCCAACAAGTGCAATTGTCCACCAAGGATTAAATACTAATTTGATGATTATTGTGGTGCATAACGCTAAGATTCCTGCTTGTTTCACATCGCTAAAACCAGAAATCAATTCGATTTTGGGAAGTTTTTCTTTTAGAAAATAAAACCCAAGCCAAATTCCTAAGAAGAGAAAGAATTGAGGAAACGATTCAAAGAATCCTGAAATTGAATCATAACTTGAATAGTATTCCTTTAGGTTTTCAAAGTTTCCTTTAGCAACCTTAATCCTATCGTCAAACGGTACTAACTCATCCCCATTAGCAAATCCTAGAAGTGTAAATTCTCCCTCTTGCATTTTGAGCACACTTAGAGAAATACGTTCACAACCTTCACTTGGGACTTTAACATTATAATCCACTTCGCATTCTTCATTTTCATAAACAAGCAATCTTTCTTTGTTATAGTCTTCTAGTTTACCAATCTTATTGAATTTGCCTAAAGTTAAATTCTCTACGGATGGTTTTTCATATTTAAACCCTTCCCCAAGTGAAGTATCTAGTTTACTCGGATCAAATTTTATCTTCTTTCCATTAAACACAATACTCGCAGTTGGGTTAGAAATTGTTTTTAGGTTTAGTGATTTTTTATGAAACGGTTTTCCTCTACCTGAGCCAGCAGGAAATGTTTCGGGGTCTTGAGGATTCTCAGTCCATTCTGTTCTTGCAAAGTTATTCTGTTGTTTGCTTACTGCGTGTGCCCAAGCATAAACTTCTGAACGTTCATCGATTGCTAAATACTTTCCTGATTTAATATTTGTGCTGCCTATCTCTTCAATAGTAATGCTACCAGTAACATAGACAGGTGTTTTTTCCGTTCCTTGTTCAAAGGGAACTGCATTCCTATACGATAGAGAAAACTTGTGACTTAAGAGAAGGGTTAATAAAGAGCCAATGGAAAAAAATAGAGTAATTGATCCATAAATGATTTGTTGGCTGATTTTAGTCCCAAAAACGTTAAAGTCATTGTTATTATTTTTTTCATTCGTTTCTTTCATCTATTTATCCTATATACTTCTTACTAGTTTGATTTATACCGATTGCCAAAAGTAATTATCCATTCAATTTTAATTAATCAATCGGGACATACGTCTAGTCAAAAATAATGTGTAATTATTTTTGACAGCTAGTATATACATAAAAAACTCTTGCTTGTTAATTTCAATAAATAACTCATGTTACACACTTAGCGACCAAATTCGATCTTGTACTAGTTTTTTGTAGTAAGTGCTTCACCACCTTTATTGTTGAATCGAATAAAATACGTCTTTATTCATCAGAAAATTTGCTCATGAAATAAGCAAATTGTGATGATTTAACCAACGACCTATGGGTTTTTTATCAGAAAACTGCAGTAAATCGAATCCAAAACCCTTTTTCGGAAAGGGTTTTAGCCCCAGAACTGTTGTTTCTTTTTACGAAAACCTACTAAAACT
Organism: Leptospiraceae bacterium; assembly: GCA_033762425.1. Taxonomy (GTDB): domain Bacteria; phylum Spirochaetota; class Leptospiria; order Leptospirales; family Leptospiraceae; genus JANRLP01. Next base: position 19,269 of record JANRLP010000006.1, on the reverse strand, counting down.
AGGGACTATGGGAAAATTTTTCTACTGACTATAATTCTATAAAAAAACTTACAAGTAAAGGTACTATTCTTGCATCTGTATTAGTAAAATTTGCGAAAGGTTTACATGGGAGGTTATATGACGATTCGGTCAACCTTAAAATATTTACTTTATCTGGCTCTCTTTTTAATGCCAGTGCTACTCTTGGCTGAAGCAGCAGCACCTGCTCCTGAGCCACCAAAAGATCCGACTAAAGAACTAGCTGATTCAATAGCTACTCTAAAGGTAGGTCTAGATACTCTTTGGGTTTTAGTAGCTGGGATGTTGGTATTCTTTATGAATGCTGGTTTTGCTCTTGTTGAAAGTGGTTTTGCTAGAAGTAAGAATACTGTAAACATATTGGCGAAAAACTTCATAGTATTTGCTCTTTCTACTTTTTCATTTTGGGCTATTGGCTGGGGTTTGATGTTTGGAAACGGCAATGAATACATTGGTGGAGATGGTCTATGGTTTGTAACTGGCGCTGATAACTCTCCTGCTACTGGCGATGCTTATAAAGGTGCATATACCTCTATCAACTGGACGGGAGTTCCATTGTATGCTAAATTTTTCTTCCAACTAGTTTTTGCAGGAACCGCAGCAACTATTGTTTCGGGAGCAGTAGCAGAAAGGATTAAGTTTACATCCTTTATGGTATTTAGTGTGATCCTAGTAGCAGTTATGTATCCAATCACAGGTCACTGGGTTTGGGGTGGTGGATTTTTAGGTGCAGGCAATTTCCGTGATTTTGCTGGATCTACCGTGGTTCATAGTGTGGGTGGTTGGGCTGCTCTTGCGGGTGCAATCGTTCTTGGACCAAGACATGGTAAGTATTTACCTAATGGACAACTAAAACCTATCTTAGGTCATAATATGACTTCTGCAGCGTTAGGAACATTGATCCTTTGGTTAGGTTGGTTTGGATTTAACCCTGGTTCTACAATGGCTGTAGGAGATGGTTCTGCAATTTCTCATGTATTATTGAATACGAATATTGCTGCTGCTATGGGTGCGTTAGGTGCAACTGTTGCTGCATGGATTCTACTCAAAAAACCTGACCTTGGTATGGTATTGAATGGAACTTTAGCGGGGCTTGTGGCAATTACTGCACCTTGTGCCTTTGTTACAATAACTTCAGGTGCTATCATTGGTTTTATTGGTGGGGTGCTTGTGGTAGTTTCCGTTTTATTCTTTGACAAAATCAAAATAGATGATCCAGTTGGTGCAACATCCGTTCACCTAGTAAATGGTGTCTGGGGAACCTTAGCAGTTGGGCTTTTCTATAGTGCAGATGTTACTAAAGCTGTTGCGGGAATTGCTAATGCTGCAGAATTTACTGCTGGTGGACAAACTTTGACTCAATTAAAAGGGATTCTTGCAGTGGGAGCATTCACACTAGTTATATCTTTTATCATCTGGTTTGTATTAAAACTTGCAGGTGGAATTAGAGTTTCTGAAGATGAAGAAATTGAGGGATTGGATCTAGGTGAGCATGGAAACGAAGCATATCCTGATTTCCAAGTAAAGGCTCATTGATAAGGAGAAATAAATGAAATTAGTCATAGCAATTATCCAACCCAACAAGTTGGAAGAAGTGAAAGCAGAACTTACTAAAAACGAAATCTATCGTTTAACTGTAAGTGATGTGCAAGGTTATGGTCAACAGAAAGGCAAGACAACAATTTATCGTGGGCATGAGTACCAAGTAAATCTTCTTCCTAAGGTTCGTCTTGAGATTGCAGTCAACGAAGAGTTCTTAAAACCTACGATTGATGCAATTTTGAAATCGGCTAAGTCTGGTGATGGTGGGCAAATTGGTGATGGGAAGATCTTTGTTCTTCCTATCGAAGATGTAATTAGAATTAGAACAGGTGAGCACGGGTCAGGAGCAATCTAACCTAAAGAAGCTACCAAAAATAGCTTTCACTCTCAGACCTGTCCAAGGGTGAAGGCTATTCAAGATTTAACAAACTTAATTCCAATCTATTTGGAATCTATATATGAATTTTACTATCATAAAACGATAGTAACTCTTAGAATCAATCAAATCAATGAAGAATTAGATAGAATTTTAGAAGCAGATTCATTTTCTACTTATTCATTCATAACAGCAAATAATCCAAAATCAATGCGACTGAAAAGTTCAGAAAATAAGCAAAGGAATTTGGAGTTAGAAAAAATTTTAATAGATAAACAATTTATTTATTATTCAGGCTTAGGTTATTCCCAAGACATGGCTTGGAAAGAAGAATCGTTTTGTATATTTGGCATCTCCCTTATAGATGCAAAAGAACTTGGTAGTCAGTTTGGACAAAATGCAATTCTATTTGGTGAAATCAAAAAATATCCTGAGTTAGTGATTTTAGATTCTAAAATCATTCTATAAAATTCAAACTTGGTTTTCTAACCTAACCCCGAATTTTATCTATGAGAATTATCTCACATAATAACCCCTCCCCAAAATTTTGGGAAGGTGATTGAAGAGGAAGACTTTTCAACCCAAGAAAGATTGGGGTTAGGTTTGAAATTTAGTCTAGCCAAAGGAATACAACTTGACCCCTTAATGATAGTTCTCAATCAGTATGTAGTATGGAATTTTTAAATAAACTAGAACAAATCCTAATTGAGAGAAAACAAAAGCTCCCCGAAAAGTCTTATACTGCCGAACTATTCAAATCGGGAATTGATAGAATCTTAAAGAAAGTAGGAGAGGAAGCAAGTGAAGTGATCATAGCTGCAAAAAATCCAGATAGAGATGAGCTGATTCATGAGGCAGCTGACCTGCTCTTTCATCTTGAGCTTGTGCTTGTTGCAAAGGAAATTTCTATCCAAGAAGTCATTGCGGAACTAGAAGCTAGACATTCCTAATCTAGTCCAAAAATTTCTATATCTAGTCAGTATTTGAAACTTGCACTTTCCATCTGAGATAAAACTCTGGTTTTTGTGGACGCAGAGACTCTTAAACAAATTGCATTTCTAAGCAGACTTAACTTTGAAGCTTCTGAACTTGATTCTATGCTTCAAGACTTCAATCGAATCAGTGAATATGTGGACAAGGTCAAAGAATTGGATACTTCTTCCGTAAAAGAAGAAGACCTATACTTTCAACCAGAAAATTTCTTACGTGAAGATAAGATTGATAACTCATTCACTAGAGAACAAATTTCTAAAATAGCTCCCAAATATGAAAATGGTTATGTTGTGGTTCCTAGGGTAATAGAAACATGATTCATAAATCCTATTCTGAAATCAAATCAGGACTTTCCAAAAAAGAATTCACTTCTCTTGAACTAATCAATGCATATCTAGATAGAATTAAGTCGGTTGACGATAGTATTAAGGCATTCTTGAGTATCGATCCAGAAAAAATCAGAGAAGCTGCATCAGCTTCTGATAAAAGAAGAGCTGAGGGTAAAGAACTCTCAGAGTTTGACGGAATTCCCATTGGAATCAAAGATAATATTTGTATTAATGGTGAAAAGACAACTTGTGGTTCAAAGATTCTAGAAAATTTTATATCACCTTATGATGCAACTGTGATCCAAAAACTCAAATCCAAAGGTTTCATTCTTTTTCCAAGACTCAATATGGATGAGTTTGCAATGGGAAGTTCCACTGAAAATTCTAGCTTTCAAATTACTAGAAACCCATTTGATCTGATGAGAATTCCAGGTGGTTCCAGTGGAGGTTCTGCTGCATCAGTTGCAGCATCCATGCTTCCCATAAGCCTAGGCTCTGACACAGGTGGTTCCATTCGCCAACCAGCAGCGTTATGCGGAATCTTTGGACTCAAACCCACCTATGGTAGAGTTTCAAGATATGGGCTAGTTGCATATGCTTCTAGTCTTGACCAGATTGGTCCTTTTTCCAATGATATTCAAGGAATTTCTGATATACTTTCTGTGATCTCTGGTAAAGATGAAAATGATAGTACTAGTGCAAAAATATCGTCCTATGAGAGCATATCTTTAAACGATAGTATTGATGTAAAGGGTCTGAAAATCGGGATTATGCCTGAATCAGAAAGATCTTCATGGCAAGAAGATGTTCAAAAAAAATACTCAGAAATTCTTGCTAAACTAAAAGAATTGGGAGCTAGTTTAGTAGAGCTTGATTTTAGTTTGCACCACTATTCCATTCCAATCTATTATATCATAGCAACAGCAGAATGTTCTTCTAATCTTTCTAGGTTCGATGGAATTAGATATGGTTATCGAAATGAAGAAGCAAAAAAACTGGAAGATCTATATACCAGCACTAGAACTAAAGGTTTTGGCAAAGAAGTAAAAAGAAGAATCCTGCTTGGAACATTTTCTTTATCATCAGGATATTATGATGCATTTTACGGGCAGGCTCAAAAAGCAAGGGTTCTCATTAGAAACAGTTATATTGAATTTTTCAAAAAAGTAGATCTAATCTTACAACCAACCTCTCCCACAACTGCATTCAAGATTGGTGAAAAGACTAAAGATCCAATTCAAATGTATAAGGCTGATATACTTACTACTAGTGTGAACCTAGCTGGTCTTCCAGCAATCAGTATTCCAGGTGGACTAGATTCGAATAAACTTCCTATAGGGCTACAGATCACTGGAAATTTTTTCGAAGAAGGAAAGATTCTAAGTCTAGCTAAAGCGTTAGGCGAAATGAGCGAGACTAAAATAGAACTCCCCAAGGTGATTCAGTGACTGACTTAACAAAAAGAATCATTCCTTGTCTAGACATTAAAAACGGTAGAGTTGTTAAAGGAATTCAATTTGTAAATCTTAGAGATGCTGGTGATCCTGTAGAATGTGCAATTCTATATGAGAATCAGATGGCTGATGAACTTTGTTTTTTAGACATCACTGCATCTAGTGATAAAAGAGAAATCTTAATCCATTTAGTGGAAGAAGTTGCTTCTAAAATTTTCATTCCATTTACTGTTGGTGGTGGGATTAGAACTGTTGAAGATGTCAAAGATGTTTTGACCCGTGGTGCTGATAAGGTTTCCATTAACACTGCTGCATTTCAAAACCCTAAAGTTTTAAAAGATGCGAGTGAAATTTTTGGAGCACAATGTATTGTTTGTGCGATTGATGTGAAGTATCATGCTGAAAGAGATCGTTATGAAGTATTTCTACATGGCGGCAGAACAGAAACTGGTAGAGAGGCATTGAGTTGGGCACAAGAAGCTGAGTCTATGGGTGCAGGAGAAATCCTACTAACTTCTATGGATCGAGATGGAACCAAAGAAGGATTTGATATACCAGTGCTTAAGCTCATTGCTGAGAATCTTGAAATTCCTGTCATTGCAAGTGGTGGTGCTGGAAACGCTGAACATTTTGTGGAAGCAATTCTAAGAGGAAGTGCAGATGCAGTTCTTGCAGCATCCATCTTTCATTTCGGTGAATCTTCGATTCAAGAAGTAAAACAAAATATGAAAGAAATGGGAATTCCTGTTAGGATATGAATTGGATTGACTATATAGTTATAGTCATTTTTTTATTGATAACTTATATCATTGCTGTCCGCGGAAAAAGCAAAGAAGAAAGTCTAGATTCCTATTTTCAAGCTAAAGGAAGTTTCGGTTGGTTTCTTTCAGGAACTGCAATGGTTGCTACAACCTTTGCTGCGGACACTCCACTTTCTGTTACTGAATTGGTAGCTGCAAATGGAATCTCAGGAAACTGGCTCTGGTGGTGTCTTGTTGTAAGTTCTCTTTCCACAGTCTATTTCTTTTCCCATCTTTGGAAAGCAAGTGGTGTTCATACTGATATCGAACTAGTCAAACTTCGTTATGATGATTCTGATTTTCTGCGTGGATTTAAAACAATTTATATTGGTGTCTTATTGAATGTAATCATTCTATCTTGGGTGAATCTTGCTATGCAGAAGATTGTTCAGGTATTATTTCCTGAAATCTCCTCCGAGCTTGTTGTAACATCTTTAATGTTATTTGCATTTGTATATACTTCCATTTCAGGTCTAGAAGGAATTTCAAAAGCGGATGCATTTCAATTTTTTTTAGCAATTGGTTCTTGTATTCTTTTAGCAATATTTTCTGTTCAATATATCGGTGGGATGGAAGTTCTAAAACAAAAGATCAAACCTTCTCATCTCACGATACTACCTAGCATGGAAGCAGGTTCCATCCCTCTCAAAAGTTTTCTTGGACTCATATTTATTGCATCTTGGTCAAGCTGGTATCCTGGATCAGAACCAGGGGGTGGGGGATATATCGCACAACGTATCCTTGCTGCTAAAGACAAAAGAAATGCTGTCTTTTCCACTCTTTGGTTTACTCTAGCACATTACTTCCTTAGACCTTGGCCATGGATTCTAGTTGCATTAGTGAGCGGAATCCTATTTCCAAATCTTTCCCCCGCAGATTCGGGAAAAGGATTTGTGCTGATGATGAAAGAAGTTTTACCAGTGGGATTTTTGGGATTATTGGTTTCTGCTTTTCTAGCGGCATATCTTTCCACGATAGCAACTCACCTGAACTGGGGAGCTTCCTATTTTATCCAAGACTTGTATGAACCTTTTTTATCTAGAAATAAATCAGAAAATGAATACCTAAGAGTTAGTAAATTGTTTCAGCTTATCATTAGTATTCTATCTCTAATTGTAACATTCTATTTAATAGATACTGTATCTGGGGTCTGGACATTTTTGATTCAAGCAAGTGCCGGAGTTGGTTTTGTGCTTATTGCTAGATGGTATCACCCAAGATTTAATTCTTATTCAGAAATCGCTGGATTTATCTTTCCACTGATTCTATTTAAAATAGGAAAATTTTTGTTTGAATTTGATTACCTAGGACTTCTATTATTCACGAGTATTGGCACAATTATCTGTGTAATCATTATTTTATTATTCACTCCTAAAGTTAGCAAAGAGACTCTTGAGAAATTCTATCTGAAAGTTTGTCCCCCAGGAATTTTTTGGAAGAATTGGGCAATTGCGAATAACGTTCCATTACAAACAAGTTATATATCTCTTGCAACCTCCACTTATCTTTTCATTGGAGGAATATTTCTTGTGCTTGGTTCACTTTTCAGTGTTGGTCATTTAATTCTAGGAAACTATTCTTATCTATTTTTATCACTGCCTTCAGTGATTATTGGTGTATTCATTACAATTAGATTTTTTCCAAAATAAAACAAAATACTGATAAGTTTTTTTACTTTACTTGTTATTCTAAATCGAAAGAGTAAGAAAAAGTTGGTAATCAATAATGCATTCTTTTAGAAACCTAATACAAAAAATTTTCCTATTCATTGCACTCTTATATTTCACAAACTGTAATTTTTTAAATCTTCTAGAGTGTGGAAGCTTAACTTGTACTGATAAGTCAAGATTGCAAAGACTTGCTGCTCTTATTCTTGCGACAAGACCGGGATATGTTAGCATCGAAGCATTAGATTTATCAGGAGCTAGTGATGATCCTAATACATATGCTGGAACTCCCGGAAAACTGAGTGATGCTGCATGGAATGAACAAGCTGTTAGAGATGTGCTTCAAGTTTTTGCTTTTGGTGGACCTGCAACTGATGAACAAATAAAAATATGGGCAGACCTAAAGCCTGAGGCTGCAATTATTCAAATGCTCACAATGCGTCCAGTAAATCCATATTTGGATAATGCTGAAGAAGGAGGAAATCTTCCCCTTGCTCCAGGAGATCTTTCTCTTTCTAGACTTTCCATTTATTTCGGAAATGGGAACTTTGCAAGGACTCCTGCTAATTTTGATCAGAATAATCGATTTGGAAATTCTAATGGTTATACTCTAATGCAAGCTATTAGAGCAAAAGGAGTCAATCCATTTCGATTAAAACTTGGTTTTATTGAAACTAATTATCATATGGCGACTAACTTAGATAAGAATGTAAATCCAAAACAAATGGTGCGTTATTTTGATGAAATATCAAATGATATTGCAAAGGGTTCATTGGGGCAAGCATACCAAGTAACGTTAGTCAATGCTTCACTTTCTGCAGCAGTAGCTACTCAGTACAATCATAGAAAGAACACTGTTCAAGGAGCGAATTTTTTTGGCAATGAAGACTTCGCTAGAGAATACCATCAACTTTTCTTTGGCATTTTAGGAACTGGGGTTAACGGGGATTGTGTTGTTGGTCAAACAGTATGCAGTGGTAATCCTGAATCTTATGATGAACATGAAAAGACTACAATTCCTCAAACTGCAAGAGCGTTAGCGGGAATCACTGTTGAGGGTAATAATGATTTCTTACCTGATACTGTTACATTTAATTCTGTAGTTCACCCATCAGGAAATCTAAAGATTTATGCAAAAGAGTATGGTGGAAATAATTCCAAAGAAAGATTTGATCAATTCGGAACTCCTTCTATCAATCACCCCGAAAGTCTTCAATTTCTTCCTGTGAGAATCGTGCAATTCTTAGCAGATGAAAACCTAGATACGGGTAACATCATTTATGGAACCTCTACTGATCTAACCAATAAACTGAGCAGAATTAGAGAAATTTGGCGAGCAATGTCTAACAAAAACATAGTTGAGTTCATTCGTAAGTATGCTATCTCAGATGCATTTCACAATTCTTCTAGAGTTAAATATAAAGACTCAGTGGATAGAATTGGAACAAATATGAACCTACTATCGTTAGGCAATTCAGAATTGATTGTTGAACCAGTAAATTCATGGTCTAAACTTCAAGGAGAGAGCATCACTCCATTTCGTCCTGAACATGATGTGTTTGGTGGACAAACTGGATTAGAAGCATCAAACACAGATGATATCTTCATACGACAGTATAACTCAGCTAGAACAGGAAATTTTGGACTTACTACCACATCTACTGGCAATGTTACTACTCAAGTCAAAAACTTTCAAAATATATTCCCTTCAAAAGGAAGAAATATTAAAGTGACAGATATGACAGAGTTTTTGTGGAAACGATTCACTGGTGATCATAATCTAACCTATTTAACTATAATTGAAAGGGCACAAATCTATTCTCTACTTGCTTCGGGTAGAGACTTTGCTTACAATATTTCTGAAACATGCAGAACCTCAGATTCCAATTGTAAAGATGCTACTGTAAACGATACCATTGTTACTGCAGCTGTAATTAATACCAATATTACATTATATCGTGATTATGAAGGAGATGTTCTTTTTAAAACAGGTCAAGCAGCTAACGGCGATAACACTGATACTGATGATAAAGATAGTAGAAGAATAGGATATGCAATTGATTTTATTTTGGCAACACCATTTGCCTATGTTCAGGTAGGGAGATAATCATGAAATTAAATCGTAAAGAATTTTTAGGTCTAGGTGCATCCAGTCTTTTTTTAGGTTCTGCTTTAAGTCGAATAGGGAACTTAGAAGCAGTTACTACACTTTCTAACAAATTACTAGTGAATATTTTATTAGAAGGTGGACCTGACTTTAGACATTTGATAGTTCCAAAACCAAATTCAACTAAAGGTAGTTATGAATATGAATTCTGGAATGCAAGAGTAAGTTCCATCTTAAAAGGAACTGCTGCTGATAATTTCAACTCATGGCAAAGTGCATATACTGCAAACTATGAAGAAATCACACTCTCAGGAAAAACATTTGGTGTTTTGAAAACAGCTAACGGAAGAGCAAATGCTAATGGATGGCTAATCTCAATGATCAAAGCTGGAAAGGTAGCAATCGTGAATAACGTTCAATTTTCCAAAACTAGAGACCATTCACAATCTTTACTTGTGCTACAAAGTGGAAGTTATACTACTGCATCTGGTCAAGCTAATAATGATGGATGGGGTGGTAGATTAATTTCCACAATTGGTGCTGGAAGGCTTGTTTCTTTTTCTTCTGCGATTCGTCCCTTTTGTAACACTGCAAACAAACAATACGTTCTTACATTTAATAATTCTAGAGACTTTGGTCTAAAACAACCAAGTTCTTCAATTACAGTTGAAGATAGAAATATGAGAGCATTAAAATCTTATTATCAAGCAAGAGATTTTTCAGCTCTCCCCGTTCATAAAAAATTTCAAGATCAATACACCAAAGTTCAAGCCCTTAGCCAAGGTGTTCAGTCAGCACTAACGCAAACAACTAACGCTACTCAGCTTGCCTCTCAATATCCTACTGATGTTGCGAATCTATTTAGTGGTAATAATAGATTAGATAATCAGAATTTTGCCAATCAGATACGTTGTCTTTATGATGCACTCAATGTAAATTCAGTTCTAGATATGAGGATAGCATCCCTCAATTATGGAGGTTGGGATAGCCATAAGAATCAGGTAGTGGATATTGAGCCACAATTTGATGATCTATTTGGATCTAAGAAAAGCCTAAATCTTATCTATGATAATATCTCTAATCCTGGAAATGTCGCCTTTGTGATTTCAGGTGAATTTGGTCGCCAGTTGAAGTCAAATGGTGATGCTGGAACCGATCATGGAAGAGGCAATTCCGTGTTAATCATTGGCGGCAATGTTGTTGGTGGACTCTATGGTGAACTTTTTCCTACAACAGAAACGAGCCTTTTCAAAGAAGGTGGAAAGGATATTGAAGGGTTAACAGCATTTGGTTTTGTTTTAGGAAGACTTTGTAATTGGATGAGTGCAGGTTCTGGAGCTACAATCTTTACTGGAACTGATAATACTACAAAAGTGGAATCTAGTGCAGTCCAAACTCAGCTAAATTCACTCATCAGTTGATAAGTAGATTGACTAAATTTTTGATAAGTAAAATTCTACCTAGAAGCTAGGAATTCTAAGCTAAACCAAGGTAGAGGTTTTATTTTGAAATCATCTTTTGTGTTTAATCCCAATTCAATCGAAGAATTTATTGAGTCCCGATTTCAAGAGGAGTCTAAAGGCTCTCTAGAAATTTCTTCTCTAACGGGAGAGTTTTCACCTCTTCCAAAAACTTTGAACCCAGAGCTGAAAGAAATTTTAGTTCAATCAGGAATCAATAAACTATACTCTCACCAAGCGATAGCATTTGAGTCCATCTCTAATAGAAATGACACTTTGCTTCTCTCTAGAACTGCAAGTGGGAAAACTCTTTCTTTTTTATTACCAATTTTAAATGAATATTCTCTCTCTCCAAAACCTTTCTCAGTTTTACTCCTCTATCCCACAAAAGCACTTTCCCGAGACCAAGAGTCAACACTAGGAAGATTATTGAGAACGGGCACAAGGGGAAAATTTGGAACCTATGATGGGGACACTTCTAAAGATGATAGAGAGCTTCTAGTCAAACAAGGTGATTTCATCATCACTAATCCCGACATGCTTCATTCTGGAATTCTTCCAAATCATTCTAGAAAATGGAAACAATTTCTTTCCAAGTTACGTTATGTAGTTGTTGATGAGGTTCACACATATAGAGGTGCTTTTGGTTCTCATGTTTCCAATGTATTTAGAAGACTGCTTAGAGTTGCTTCTAACTATGGTTCTAGTCCAAGTTTTGTTTGTCTTTCCGCTACTATTGGAAATCCCAAAGAACATAGCAAAGCACTTTTTCATAAAGATTTTTTCATTATAGATAAAGACTCATCTCCTAGAGGAGAAAAAACAGTTCATTTCTTAAACCCAAGAATCGATGAAAGAAGGGATGGCACAGAGTATCGAAAATCCACAGCCAGTGTTTCTATTCCTCTCATTCAGTTCGCAACAAGAAATAATATCAGGACAATTTGTTTTTGTAGAGCAAGGCAAGAAGTAGAAAAACTCTATCAGGCTGTAACTGATAGTGCTTGGGAACTAAAAAACAAGATTAGACCCTATCGAAGTGGACTTTTGCCTTTAGAACGTAGAGAGATTGAAGCAGATCTCTTTTCGGGAAAGGTAAATACGATCATCACAACTAACGCTCTGGAGTTAGGCATTGATATCGGTGATATGGCACTTTGTATTCTGAGTGGATATCCCGGCACAGTTTCCAGTTTTTGGCAACAAGCTGGTAGGGTAGGCAGAAATGGAAAAAAAGCAAATATAGTTTTTATTGGAAAAGACAGTGCAATAGATCAATACATTTTGCATCACAAAGAATTTTTAACCAAGGCTAATTGGGAAGAAGCTTGGCTCAGTGCGGATAATCCGTATATATTGCTCCAACATCTTCCTTGTGCAGCGTATGAATATCCACTCTCTATTCCAGAAAAAAATTTTGATGAGGATATTTTTCCTTTAGCAGTGGAAACACTTGTGAAGAATGAAACTCTTCGTCCTTACAAAAATTATTTTCGTTACTCAAAAGACGACTATCCTTCCAAAGGAGTTTCCTTGAGAGGACTAACAGATTATAATATTAGCATTTCGCATAACGGTCATATCATCGGTGAAATAGATCCAATTGGAGCAATGGGAAGTCTCTATAAAGATGCAATCTACCAACATTTTGGAAAAAAATTTATTTCTACTGAACTAAATATGGAAAAGAAGATTTGTTTTGTGGAAGAAGTTTTTGTAGATTATTTCACTGAAGCAAATTGGGAGAATAATATTACCCTAACTAGTGAAGAAGAAGTCCAAACGATTCAAACTGCAACCCTAAGATTTGGATATATACATGTAGTTAGAGAACCTAAGTTGTATAAAAAAATCAAAGAAAAAACAATGGAAAACGTTGGTTACGGTCCAATTACTTTGAATCCTTTTGTTTACGACACTATGGGATTTGCATTGGAACTTCCTCCAGAATGGAAAGAAAAAATCAGTATCTATGATCCTAGTTATGTTGAATCTGCTCTATTAGGTTTATCTTATATACTAAGACAAGTTGCACCCTCCATGAGTATGGGAGATGCAAATGATATATATACTGACTGTTCAATCGGAGAAAACAATTCGAATACTTTTTCTCCACAACTTTATGTATATGATTCTGTAGAAGGTGGGGCGGGGTTTTCTGAAAAAATATTCCAAAGATTTGAAGAGACTCTAACTCTTTGTAAATCTATCATTGAAGAATGTGAATGTGAGAATGGTTGTCCCGCTTGTATTCCTGCTGCGTCTCCAGAATTAACAGTCGAAGAGGGCGAACTCTATTCAGTAGAGTCAAACAAAAACACTGAGACTGCTCTGAGTTTGATTCATTTTTTATTAGTAGGTGAATTCAAAAAACCAATAGTTCAAATTTTTAAAACCAAACGAAATTCTAGTTCCAAAAAAGATAATCCCGAGAAAGAAAAAATTCTAAAACGTTTAGATCGTTCCTATGAAATTTTACAAAATAAAAAGGCTAGAATCCATTGATTGAAACCTCCTTCTTGCATTTGAAAGGCATTGGTCAAAAAAAATTAAATCTTCTACGGGAAAAAGGAATTCAAACCTGGGAAGATGCACTTTTAAAACCAGAGTTGCTACCTTTTAAATCAGAAAAGAAAAATCTAATCATTAATGAAATCATGGAATCCAAGAGTGCTCTTGATAATGAAGACATTCATTTTCTATCTAAAAAACTTCATAAAACCGAAAGATGGAAAGTGCTTGATAAGTTCTTTAATAGAATCAGCTATTTTGATATTGAAACAGATGGATATACGAATAGAATCACTCTTATCTGTTGTCTTCATAAAGGTAGAGTCTATAAATTTTTAAGAGAAGATAATTTAGATATGTTCTTAGAAATTTTAGATGATATGGAACTTGCTGTGAGTTTCAACGGAGCAAGTTTTGATGTCCCAGTGATATTGTACAATTTTCATATACCCGAATTTCCTGTTCCACACATTGATCTTCGTTGGGTTCTCTATTTTTTGGGCATTAAAGGTGGACTCAAGTCCATTGAAAAAAGACTAGAGATCCAACGACCAAATGATTTGGAAGGAGTGGATGGATTTTTTGCTATTGAACTTTGGAATAGGTGGAAACAATTTGGGGATAGAGAAGCACTGCTCATGTTAGAGAGATATTGTGCAAGCGATGTTATCTCTCTATTCTATATAACAGCCAAAGTTATAGAAATTCAAACAGGTAAAAAGTTGGAACTAGATGACTATTGGAACACTATCTGATTTTATAGATTTGAACAAAATCAACAGAACTTGCCACGCCACCAGGTGTTCCTGAAAGAATTACAATAGTATCGTCTTTCGATAGTATTCCAGTCTCTTTTACTTTTTCGTTCATATAATTCAACATATCTTGGAATTTATCCATGATTGGAATTACAAACGGATACACTCCTCTATGAAGATTCATTTTTCTAGATGTCATTAAAAAAGGAGTGAAGGAATAGATTGGAACCTCTGGTCTATACTGTGAAGCAACTCTTGCAGAAAAACCACTTCGAGTAAAATTCACAATTGCTTTTGCATGAATCTGTCTTGCGATTTGTTCTGCTGCTAGTCCAAGTGCTGTTCTATCATCTCCCTCTCTTACTTTCAAATGTCTTCTATTGTTCTCAAGTTCTGTAGCTAGAACCTCAGTTTCACGAATGATTTTGGTCATAATTTCTACTGACTCAACTGGATAAGCACCACTTGCAGATTCACCCGAAAGCATTACTGCATCAGTTCCATCGAGCACTGCGTTAGCTACATCACTTGCCTCTGCTCTGGTTGGTCTAGGATTATCAATCATTGATTCGAGCATTTGGGTAGCAGTGATTACTGGCTTTCCAATTAAATTCATTTTTCTAATTAGTTCTTTTTGCAAAAGGGGAACCCTTTCTGTATCTAGCTCCACTCCCAGATCACCTCTAGCAATCATGATTCCATCAACTTCACTAATGATTTCATCAATATGAGTGATTGCCTCTGGTCTTTCAATCTTTGCAATGAGTCCAGTAAAAGTGTCTTTTAAATAGTTTCTTGCAAGACGTAGATCCTCAGCACTTCTTACAAAACTAAGTGCTACATAGTCCACACCTAGGGAAAGTGCAAACTTAAGATCTTCAATATCTTTTTCTGACATTGCAGGAGAACTAATATTAGTTCCAGGAAGATTGATTCCTTTCTTGTCTTTAATTCTGCCAGCGACTAACGCTTCTAATTTAGCTTTATCCCCTTTTTTATCAATTACAATGAGAGCAATCTTTCCATCGTCAATTAGAACCTTATGTCCAACCTCAATATCTTTAACAAAATTTTTATATACAGTGCTTATTTCTTCCTTGGTTCCTAAAAAATCATCATCTGTATTGATCCAAACTGAATCCCCTTTTTGAAGATCAATATAACCATCTTGCATTCTTCCTACTCTAATCTTGGGTCCTTGTAAATCTGCTAGGACTCCAATTGGTCTTCCAGAACGTTGTTCACAAAGTCGGATTGAGTTATAAACTTTTTCATGTTCTTTGTGAGTTGAATGAGAAAAGTTCATCCTTGCAACATCCATCCCTGATTCGATTAGCTTTGTTAGGATATTTTCATTACTAGATGCAGGTCCGATTGTACAAACAATTTTAGTTCTTTTGGATAGGAAGGTCTTATTCATAAAGGATGAGTATTTGGAAATTTATAAATCATGCAAGAGAAAAACAATAATAATGGGATTTTATTGTTAAGATTTCTAATCTACAGTATAATTAAATTGAAACTGCTCTGAAACATTTCCAACCCTATCAGTTGCAGTAGCTGTAATCTTATGTTTTCCTTTAGTATAAATAATTTCGGGATAAAAAATTTCGAAGGTTCCTTTTTCAGGGTCATGGTCTAGTTTTGCATCTAAATCATCAATCTTTGCCTTAAACTGTGAATCAGGAACTCCTGTGCCAATATCTTTTACCTTCAAAAATATTCTAAAATTTGAATTAGGAAATCTATGATTTTCTTTATACTTAACAATAGAAATTTTGGGAGCACTTTGGTCAGAGAGTATAATAAAATTTCCTGTGAGTTTGGACTTAGTATAAAATAAGGTTTTACTCTGTGTAGCTTGAGATATATGACGAATAATTTTTCCTCTTTCAGTTATCATATATAGTCCAAGTTTACCCCAGACTAGAAGTTTGGGATCAGAAATCTGGATTGTTAGATCAAAACCTTTGTTAAACTCTAGATAAACTGGTTTAATTGAATAGATTGGTGTAATGGGAATCATTCCTTCTTCATCAATTTCAGATTCTTTGGACTTAAAAAAACTGAACTGCTCTTCACTAAAAACTGATTCTTTATCAAAGCTAACACTTGCAAGTCCATCTTCTGTTCCGATTCTTAATTCAACGTTAGGCGAAATGTTTGGTGATTTTTCTATATTATTACTCTTTTCGAGATACTCTTTAGTGTCACGAATGACAGGAATCTTAAAAACTACTAATTTTCCTCCTAGACCTTGAACTTCTAAACTTACAATATTTTCCTTATCCGAGAGCATCTTATCATTGATGAGACCAGAATTTTTTGCTTTCACCTTAAAATTTTCCAGTGCATTTTCCATTCTATTATGAAAATAATACCTAAAAGGGCGACCACTCATATTGCTTCTATAGTTATCTAAGATAAAACAGGAACGATTCACTTCGTTTGTTTGGATGAAATCAAAGCTAAACTCTTGTAATAATTTTTGATTCAAACTGATAGAAAGCCTTTGAAAGCCTATCCTATTTCCTCTTCCAGTAGCTTCAGTAGCATTTAAACGAAAAGACATTGTGCCTTTCAAGTGTATTGGATTTGTCGAAAAATTATTTCCATCACGAGCAAGTGGAATCTTATATAAATGATTTTTGCCATTGATAAAACTTTGATTGTCTTCGGGAATCACCTCAAGAGCTCCAACTTCTATTCTAGTCCCTAGTTCGGGAATATCTAGTTTAGATGCTGTATTGATATAGTATCCATCTTTCATCAACTCTACATGAAGATGCGCGGGACCAATTCCAGTGTCCCCTGAGTATCCAATGACTTCACCTTTTTTAATTTCAATTGCTTCAACCTCAGGAATGTTATACTCAAAATCTTCTCTATATATAATTTTTGTTTGAAATTCTGGTTTTAAGGAATTAACGATCTTATCTGAAAATCGACTCATATGACCATATCGTGCAACGATACCATCTTTTTGTTTCAGTAAGATTGCATTTCCAATGGAATAACGGAGAGACTGAACTCTAAAGAGTTTACTATCAGTCATGGCAAGTATTGGAATACCAATCTTTCCTTCTGTTGCTAGATCAAGTCCAAGATGAAAGTAATATGCACGAAACTCACCAAAACTTCCAGTGATCATTTTTTCGCCTTGAACAGGCCAATGGTATTTTTCTTCTTCTGGGAAAATTATCTCTGTTTTCAAAATAAAACTTAAAAGGAATAAAAATTGAAATGTCTTACTGAATGATAAATGATTCATTAGAATCCACGATTTAGATATAGCTCTTACCTGCAATAGATTTTAGAATTATCGTTATTTCAAAATTTTCAATTGAAAGAATTTGATTGAAACTAAACAATGAAACTAGTTATAAATTTTTATAATGATTACTGATACTAAGGATTTAAATATGATAAACAAACTGATAATTTTTTTGCTTTTGGTTTTAATAGTGCATTGTGGCTCAGAAAACTCAATTAGAGAAATTCCTAATGAGGAAAAGTTAAATCTTAGTGTCAGTTTGAAGAATGTTCCTAAGGAATTTTCAACAAATTCTGGAACTTTAGAAATTAGGTTTTATAACTGTGAAGGGGTTAATTTTGGAAAGAAAAATCCAGACTCAGGAACTTATAAATATAGTAAGAATGATTGTAGAAAAAATTACTATACTAAATCAGAAATGTTTTCAGGGAATAAGTTCAATATAACTAGCAACGCACCTAAAGAGTGGAGTCATCTAGCAATTCATCTTAAAGGAACGGAATCGATAGAGGGAAAGTTTTCTGTTGGTGAAAATCCTGCTTGGTTTTTGAGTAAAGATGTACTTTCGTCAAACAATAGTAAAACTATAACTCATGAGTTTAACTTTGTGAGTATGGAAAACCCTATTCCTAAACCTAAGCGTGAATCTATAGCCAAAAAATTTGCTCCAGTGATTGTACTGAAAAAAGATAAAAAATTCATTCCTTCCAATCTTTCTAAATATGCAGGTAAATATAAAAAAGAAGTTTATAAAGGTAAAAATAAAGACAGTGAGCAATATGAACTTATAGATCCAAGAAAAGATGAATATCTTGTTTTAGATGAATCCAAGTATGGTGAGGGTGAAACTCATCTTTATTATCATGTACGTTATGCGAAAACACTAGTATCAGGGACTTCAGAAAAATCTCTTCCTGGGTTTAGAGATAATTCTAACTATCAATACTTCAAAGATAAAGGAGAGATTGTTGTTTCTTTTTTCCTTTGGTATGATTATAACGAGGGTCCATCGGGTATGGGCAATCGTCATGAAGGAGATTTTGAGTCCTTTGCAATACTTTTGAATGCAAAAGAAGAACCAATTCGTGTCTTTGCAACTGGTCATAATCATGTTATGATTGATACAGAATGGAAGAATATAAATTCAATTAACAATCATCCAATCATATATATTGCTCATGGAAGAGGTAATGCTGATGGTGGAAATCCTACTTCATTCTATGGTGGTTATGAGGTTTCTTTGGAGGCGGGAAATTTTTTATTCAATTTACTTGCTAATCCTAAAGATATTTTTCCAAGTTTAGAAAATGATGCTCAAATACTATCACCCAGTGATATTACTGAGAAAGAACTTAAATCAGTTAGAATTGGACCGGGGGAATGGATCGATGGAGCAAAAACTAAGTATATAGATGCTACTAAAATTCCTAGAAAACCAATCGACAAATTAGTAAATTGGGAGGAGCCCGGACTTCTAGGTGATCTGAAAGAAAATTCTGAGCTAAAAGAAATTTTCTCTTTTAGAGGAAGGCTTGGAAAACATCCAAGGTCTAAGTTGAATTTTTTGGAGTTTGCTCAGTATGGAAAGTCTCCCGTGAATCCACCTTTCAAAATGAATGAAGAACAACATTATACTATGGAGAAACCTTCTTTTGATCGTTGTGAGAAAGCAAGAATTGGTGATTATTGCCCAAAATTCATTGGTGATTCTAAAACTCCACAAATTGTTAAATAACGTGAGTTCGATGTAAGAAGAAAAGATAATAGGATTATACATTTTGGCGGCAGACGGGCTTTCCTCTCTCGTTAATTTTTTTTTTGCGTTCACAAAATTAACGTCGAGGTGTGCCGTGCATGGTAAATGACTATGGGTGAAAGTCCCATTTGGATTAGAGCAGTAGTCCAATAGCTGATAACAAGGGTGTCTATTGTGAGATAGAATCTGAAGGAAGTTTGAAGCAAATTCTTGGTCTGACGAAC
>JANRLP010000005.1:0-1970 GCA_033762425.1 Leptospiraceae bacterium | reverse complement strand
TCGGTTGAATGAGCCGAAAGAAGATGCTACTGCTTGATTTTAAAGTTCAAGCAGTTCTACTTCTTTTCTGTTTAATCACTTGCACAACACAAAAAAGAAAATTTTATTCAAACTACTTCAATCCTGATTTTCAATGCTCTTCTGTTGAAGAGTTAGAAGACAAAAGGTTCTATTCTAAACACTTAGAAGGCTGGAACCTAGCGAAAACAATTTATGAAAAAGAAAACTTACAACTTGGCTCTGTTTCCAATGTAATTGTTGGGGATAGTATTGTTGCACTCTTTTCTAAAGAACAATTGAATAAAGAATTCCCTGGACTTTCCATCGTAACAAGAGGAATCGCTGGGGACACCTCCTTCACTCTACTCAAAAGACTAGAAGAAAATGTATTTAATTTAAAACCAAAATCCATCATCGTGCATATTGGTGGAAACGATCTCATGTTTGGCAAATGTATATCAGTGATTGAATCCAATATACTTCAATTAGTGAAAAGAATCAAACTATATAACCCAAGCACTAAGATCTATTTTGTTTCAGCTCCACCAACCAGAGCCTCAGAACTTAACTCTATCATTCCAACCTATAATCTATTTTTATTGCAACTAGCCCTCAGTGACAAAGATATTTTTTATATAGATTCTTGGTCAGAAATGAGAGAAAAAGATTCCCCTCAAATTAGAGCAGAGTTTTATAGAGATTCTGATTTTATTCATTTTAATGAAAAAGGATATGAGGTCTTAGGAAGACTTTTAAGACCATATTTGAAATGAAACTATTAGTACTATCAAAAGACGATAGTAATGTAAATATAGATTCTATACTAAAAAATTATTTTAATGATATTGTATATTTAAAAACCAAACGTTTTAATTTTGGAAAAGCTGAATACTATTCTACAAACTTCAATTCTACTAGACTTATAGAAAATCAAATCAGAGAAGAACTTTCCAAAGAAAAAATAGACATTCTTTTTTTAGAAGAGTTTTTATCTAAAGATTCTAAAACACTATTTCAATTTGATATGGATTCAACACTTATCAAAGAAGAAGTGATTGATGAACTTGCTAGAATGTCGGGAATTTATGAAAAAGTTGCTGAAATTACAAAAAATGCTATGCAAGGAAACTTAGATTTTAACTCATCCCTCAAAGAAAGAGTCAAACTATTAAAAGGAATTCCCAACAATACATTTGAAGAATTATACCAAAGACTCACTGCCAACGATGGAGTAAAAGAATTCACTCATGAAATAAAAAATTTCCAAAGCATTCGTACAATTGTTTCGGGTGGATTTATTCCTATTGTAGAAAAATTTGCTAAAGAAAATTCTTTCCAAGAATTTAGAGCGAATCAACTCGAAATAGATGATAATGATAGATTTACGGGAAAAGTTCTTGGAGAAATTATCAATAAAGAAAAAAAACGAAACCTACTCATTGAGTTTAGAGATAAGTATGAAATCACAAAATCACAAACAGTCGCAGTTGGTGATGGCTCCAATGATTCAGAGATGATCTTGGAAGCAGGCATTGGAATTGGATTTCATGCTAAACAAGGACTTAAAGATGTGATTAGAAACTGGATTGATTATCACTCAATGGAAAGTTTAATCGCATTATACTATTCATAATTCCTAAGTTCTTTCTAGACAAAAAAAACTAAGCGGTAAAATTTGTATGTGATAAAAAACTAAGTTAGGTAAATGCATGCAATTTGGAGCTGATTATTATCCCGAACAATGGAAAGAAAAAGATTGGGAAGAAGATTTTTCGATTATGAAAGATATGGGTCTCAACGTTGTGCGACTTGCAGAATTTTCTTGGGCTATCTTTGAACCAGAAGAAGGCAAATACAATTTTGATTTTTTTGATAGAATCATCCAAATTGCAGATCGTTTCGGTTTCAAAGTAATCCTAGGAACTCCAACAGCAACCTATCCTCCTTGGCTTTATGCAAAGTATCCCGAC
>JANRLP010000004.1:0-15429 GCA_033762425.1 Leptospiraceae bacterium | reverse complement strand
CATGCATTTGCGAACCTATTGCTACTTGGCATTGCTTGAGTCCATCTGAAGTTGTTCCATTACAAAATCCATTAACCCCACCATCACAGTTTTTTCCAACACCACCAAAACAAGTATCTCTTCCTGTTCCACATTGTGGGGCCACAACATCAAAAGTAACATGAATCATACCAGAACCAGAAGATGCTCCTCTTTGTGCACAAACTCTATAATAACCAACACTTAGACCAACTAAGTCCATATTTTCTGTGGATGTTCCAGAAGTTGTTCTAGAAGCTACAACTGTATAAGTTGAACCAGATTGCTTTTCTAAATATAAATTTGCATTGATAGAATTCACACCAACCATCTTAGCAACTAAGTATTGAGAAACGGAACTTACTTGAATCGTGCTAGTACAAAGAGTCGTAGCGCTTAATGTTTGATCAATTTGCCTTCTACCAAGAATTTGGCAGGTTCCAGTTTGTGCAAAAATTGACTCAAAGCAAGTGAACATGAGAAGGAATCCAAGCAGAATGCTTGAAGTTTTGAATATTTTCATATAGAGATTATCCTTGAATTGGTTTTTTAGAATGTTTATTTTTATTTTTTATAGCAAAGTTAGTCAAGAAAAAATTGCTTTGCTATATCTTTTTTTTAAAATGAGAATAATAAAAATAGAATCTTAGCCTTGATTGTAACAAGGCTAAATTTTGAAATTAGCTACTAGCTTAGTTTTGCTTCGTCCTTAGACTTAGAATAAATGTCTAAAACCTTATAAGCAGGAAAAGCGACTAACGCTAGTCCAAGAAAAAATAGAACTCTAATGATCCAAGAAGAAACTGGTGGCTCCAATATAGAATACGAAAAATTTTCATTTTTCTTTTCTTCACTTGTGCTGAACTTAGTTATTGCAGTTGACTCTTCTAGCATACTGATCCAGGTAAGATCAAAATCTGGATCCAATGCATATTCATTACCATAATAAAGTCTTAACTTGGAAATATTAGGTTTATCGTCTTCACTAATTTTAAAAACGATTTCTTCAGTCGGCTCAATAAGAACTATTGACTTTAGTTTAAGTGCTGGGTCGTTTCCATTATTTAAGATGAGTTTCCAATCTGATTTAATGATTTGGTTTAAATCTATAGACTGTTCAATAATTTCTTTCCCATCATTAAACAAACTTCCACTAGTCAATTGTTGAAACTCTTTAGTTTTTTGATTAAAGAATTTTATTTCATAATTTCTATTGAAGTTTTGCTCCTCAAATTTTAACAAAATTTTTTGAAAAGGTTTTCCCTTGTTCTCAAAAGAATATACTGTTGCATCTGTATCGGGATCGTTTTGAATTTTGATAGAACTAAGTGGAATCTCTTCTCTTGAATCAGCTTGTTGAGTTGAACTTACATACTCTAATTCAGGAAAAGAATAAGACTGTTTCACAAAAAATTCTAGTCTAGCATATTTATACTTACCAGGAGTAAACTTCAAGATAGAATCTGCGTCTCCTGTTTTTCCATAATTGTATAAGAAAGCGTTAGTTGTTTGTGAAAAATCTTTGGGAGTATTACCAAGTGAGATGTTTACATTAGATTCAAACTTACTATCAGTTACAACCTTTAGTGAAGTATATTCACTTCCTTCGGGAAGTTTAGGAAGTTCTAAAACATAAACAACTGAGTCTTTTCCTTTATTATTAGAAAAAATTACCTCAGGAACAGTTGTACCTTTTTTTCCAATCTGATTCGTTTTTACTCTTCTAAGAAACGGAATTTGTTTTTCGTCAATTACAACTCTTAGATCAGTATAGTATGAATTTTTGATAACATCATTATCAATTTTAAACTTACCATAATTAGAGTCTGTCAAAGAATTAGACGTTTTAATTTCTTTATAAAATTTATATCCCGAGTCTTTGAATGGTCTTGCAACAAGACCAAAAGAAAAAAGCATTAGTGCTGCGATTAGTTTAGATTGTTTCATTTCAATCTCCCAAAATTTTATTTTTAAATTTTTCGTAGAAAATACTAGTGAGTACTAGACCAGTACCAAGACTAAAGCCTGCAATGATCTTAACAATTATGCTCATAGTCCAAATATCATAAAGATATAATTTTGCAATTAGTAAGAGTATCACTACGATTCCACCCTTTCTAAGAGAAGCATGTGAGTATAAAAATCCCGGAACCAGAAGCACAATCGCATAAAAAGCAAGTACATAGGAATATCCAAGATTTCTATAGTATCTATCTGTGATTGAATAATGAGTATCGACTAACGTTCCAATGATTAGGACAGCGATTCCTGTAAATACAAACCACTGGATCTGAGGAAAGATTTTTTTCTCTTTACCAATATAATAAGTTAAAAAGAGTCCAATGGATGCAAATGCATATAATAAGAATCTTGTGTTTAAGATAAATATTCCTGTTGCGATCGAGGAACTATCATTGAAGAAAAGACTAATCAGTGCTAGAAACCAAATGAACAATGAAAAAATAACTAGTCCGACAGATCTACTTACTCCAAACACAGAGACCAAGGTTGCAAGTACGATAAATGATATAGTGATTTGCTTACCTTCGAATTGTATTGTGAGCGCTAGAACAACTAATCCTAATCCAAGAAATGATAAGATGGATAACAACCTTTCTTTTTCTTGGAAGTTAGGAACCTGCACTTTAGATAATACAAAGAACAAAATTGATGCAATCACTAAAAGGATATGTGCTTGGAAACTTGGATAGAATTGATAAAACAAATATCCTAAATCGGAAGAGCTTGTAAGAATTAGAATCACAAGTAGCACAATGGAACTTGCATGTAATAGATTTCTTTTGGCAATCATCAGAAAAAGTTCACGATAGAGAAAGATACCGATCAAACTCATGAGATAAACAAATGGAAACATGAATTGAGAGACTGCAATTTTATTGAATTGCCAAACATTATACAAAACTAGGTTTGTGATTAGAACAATAAATGGTGTTATCTTCCAAGGATTTTGCTTACTGATCCATAAAAATAAAATATTTACAAAGAACAAATAGGTAAAGAAAAATCTATACGAATTTTCGCCCGTCGATAGTAGTAAAGGGCTTAAGATTGAGCCAAGAAAACTAAATCCATAAAGCACTTCGCTTTTAGAAACATTAGAAAGGATTGCAAGTATCAGAGCAATCAAGGAAAGCATTACAAAAGTTTCTATGGAATTGATGAGACCATAAAACCGAAATGCTGCAAAAACACTTAGATATAGAATGGAAAATCCAGTACCAATCATCGGAGCGGGAATCAGCTCTGAGTTCTTTTTCGCAAAATAGAGTCCACCGAATATAATCGCAAATGCAGAAAAAATCCCAATGAAGATTCTACCCGATTCATTGATCCAATAATTACTGAATGCAAAATCTAAAAACCAAATGAATGCAAGGATGATTGCAACAAATCCAGTTTTGCCAATTAGATTTGCTCCAAAAAGTTGTTCAAAGTTAAATTTCTGAAATAATTTATTTTTTTCAGGAGGAACACTGATTGTTTCAGCACTCGCAATAACTACATCTTGCTTTACAGGAACTGTTTTTTCATTGCTTAAGAGTTTAACTTTTTCTTTTAGAGAAGTTAACTCAGTTTCTAGGAATAAAATTTTATCTTGAACTTCTTTGAGTTCTTTCTTGGTAGCCATTAACGTTTAATTTCTTTGGCGGGATCAGTTTTGCTATCGAATTCTTTAGCTGTTTGCTCGCAATTGGAAACTGCAGAAGGATACATCTTATCTCTTTTCTCTTCGCAATCCATCATTTCTTTGATAATAGGAATGAAGCAATTATTTAGTGTGAATAACAAAATTAGAAGCAGATTTAATTTCATGAAATAAATTTATGTATAACATATTTTTTGTCAAGTTTAACTTTGAACTCTTAGGCTTCATTTCATATAACAAAAAACAGGGTATTTTTAACTTGACAGCCAAGGGTCTTTTTTCAGGCTGGTAGTGCTTTTTTGGGGGCTATATATGAGTAAACCTTTGATTGTTCAAAGTGACAAAACGCTGCTTTTAGAAGTAGATAATCCTGAGTTCGAAGATTGTAGAATACATATTTCAAGATTTGCTGAACTTGAAAAAAGTCCTGAGTATCTCCACACATACAGAATTTCTCCACTATCACTTTGGAATGCAGCATCCAGTAAGATGGGTTCAGATGAAATTATTGCAAGTCTTGAAAAATTCGCACGTTACTCTGTTCCTAAAAATGTAATCAATGAAATCAAAGAACAGATTTCACGTTACGGAAAAGTAAAACTTGTTATGGAAGAAGGAGGAGAACTTGTAATCATTTCCAATGAAAAAGGTTTCATAAATGAGATTGCAAACCATCGTTCTGTTCAACCATTCATTGAACAAAGAATTAGTACAGAGAAGATTGTTGTAAAAAAAGAATATCGTGGTCACATCAAACAAGCTCTCATCAAGATTGGCTTTCCTGTTGAAGATCTCGCGGGATATGATGAAGGAAACAAATATGGGTTCAATTTAAAACCTATCACTGATTCCGGAATCAAGTTTGGAATGAGAGACTATCAACGTTCCTCGATAGAAGTTTTTCATGCAGGTGGAAAGAATGAAGGTGGTTCTGGTGTTGTTGTACTCCCTTGCGGGGCGGGAAAAACTATTGTCGGAATGGGCGTTATGCAAATTGTTGGTGCAGAAACACTAATCCTTGTTACTAACACACTTTCTATTCGCCAATGGAAAAATGAAATATTAGATAAAACTGATATACCAGCAAATGATATCGGAGAGTATTCTGGGGAAACAAAAGAGATCAAACCAATCACAATTGCTACATACAATATTCTCACACACAGAAAAAAGAAAGGTTCTGACTTCACACATTTTCATATCTTCAGTGCAAACAATTGGGGACTAATCATTTATGATGAGGTTCACTTGTTACCTGCTCCTGTTTTTAGAATGACCTCAGAACTTCAAGCTAAGAGAAGGCTTGGACTAACAGCAACTCTTGTTCGTGAAGATGGACTGGAAGAGGATGTTTTTAGTTTGATTGGTCCAAAGAAATATGATGTTCCTTGGAAAGAACTAGAAAGTAAGTCTTGGATTGCTCAAGCAAAATGTGTAGAGATCAGAGTTGGTATGGATGAAGAACTTCGTCTTAAATATTCTATTTCAGATGATAGAGAAAAATTCAGACTTGCCTCAGAAAATCCTGAGAAAATGAAAGCAATTGAAGAAATTCTCTCTAAACATTCTAAGTCAAACATACTCATCATTGGTCAATACATCAATCAGCTTGAAACTATTTCTGACAAATTCAAGATCCCATTGATTACTGGTAAAACTGCACTGAGCGAGAGACAAGAATTGTACAATGCTTTCCGTACTGGAAAAATTAAATCCCTTGTTGTAAGTAAGGTCGCAAACTTTTCCATCGATCTACCAGATGCAAACATAGCGATTCAAGTTTCTGGGACTTTTGGTTCCCGACAAGAAGAGGCTCAACGACTAGGCAGGATTCTAAGACCTAAAAAAGATGATAACACAGCAATTTTCTATTCACTAATTTCCAGAGATACTAGTGAAGAAAGATTTGGTCAAAACAGACAATTATTTCTAACTGAACAAGGTTATGAATATGAAATCTATACACTAAATCAATTTGCTGGTCGTGAAATCGAAGTTAAGGTTGAAGATAGACATCCAGAGAAAAAAGAAGAACCAATAGGAGTCTAAAGTAGTTTTAAGCTAAACCTTATTACTTCACTTTAAAATAGCTAACGCTATTTTTTAGTGCTTCCGATTCTTCTCTAAATGCATTCGCTATCTCTCTTAAGTTTTGAGACTCATTAGAGATAGTTTGTGCAAGACTAGAAATAGAAGATACTCCAGTATTGATTTCTCTAACTGCATTCTTTTGTTCATTGGAAGAAATTTCAATTTCTTTAGAAAGGGAAGCTGCTGTTCCTACACTAACCACAATGGACTCAGAACTAGTTGCTTGATCCTTTGCTAGTTCCAATACTTCTTTCATTCCTGAATTTATATTCCCTACTCCAGTGATAATGGATCTAAGTATCGTAGAAGTTTCTTCTACCTTATTGGAACCTTCTCTGATTGCCTGATCTGTTGCAGAAATCAATGCTTGGATTTCTTTCACACTTCTAACAGTTCTTTCTGCTAAACTAGAAATATTATCTGCTACAACTGCAAAGCCTCTTCCCGCTTCTCCTGCCCTAGCTGCTTCAATTGCTGCATTTAAAGAAAGTAAATTTGTTTGTGAAGAAATATCAGAAATAAGTTTTACAATCTCAGTAATCCTAGAAGAACTGAATTTAATTTTTTCAACTGATGCTGCTGTATCTTTGATTGCTTGGTCACCAATACTAGCCTTGCTTGCTGCTGATTCTGAAATTCTCGCAAGTTTTTCAGCAGAATTTTTTAGAGTAGAAATCGATCTACCCATTTGTTGAATGTTCTCATCGATCTCTGACATACTCTTGCTTTGCGATAGTATGTTTCTTCCGATTCCCTCTAACGAACTACTTAGTTCTTCAATTGCTGCTGAGGACTCTTCAGAAGATGCTGCCATCTCTTGGGAATATCTTGAAAGTGAGTCTGAATTTTTAGTGACTTCTTTTGCT
Organism: Leptospiraceae bacterium; assembly: GCA_033762425.1. Lineage (GTDB taxonomy): Bacteria > Spirochaetota > Leptospiria > Leptospirales > Leptospiraceae > JANRLP01. The sequence continues at coordinate 8,787 of JANRLP010000004.1, read as the reverse complement.
GATTTAAAGATATTGCTAGCACTATTTCTAATATCAATAATAATACCGTTAATCTTAGATGCCATATTTTTTAACGCCATAAGCATTCTATTGAATTCTACACTTCTTGCTTCAGGTATCTCATGTTGAAATTCACCATTGGAAAAATTTTCCACAACCCCCATCGAAGTTTCAATTGGAACCATAATATAGTTAATTGTTTTATAACTTATAAAAATCAATAGTCCAGTAACTAAAAAAACTGCTATACCAATCACACTAATGATTGATGTCAAAAATATACTTTGTTTTTCAGAAATTTGTTTACCATCTTCATTAATTTCATTCTCTAAAAATTGAATAGATTGGTCTAGATCATCAAATTTTAGTAAATTATTTTGACTAAGTACTATCTTATCTTCAAAAGTTATGTTATTAAATATTTTAGAGTTTAATTCCTCTGAGTTTTTATTATAAGCATCAAAGAGGTTCTTTGTTTTTTCAAGTTTTTGAACTGCATCTTTTTCTAAACTTAACCTTCCCAAATAATCCAAAGTCGCCCTAGCCTCATCAAGTTGAATTTTTTCATTATTGATAAACTCTTTTAGCTTATCTTTATCACTTTCAAAAGTAGCTCGGGTAATTAATTTTCTGGAATTATAGGATATTCTACTAAATTGATTCACGAGATTTAATGCTGGTATTGAAGTTTCAGTGAGTATTTTAGAACTACTGTAAAGTCTATTGACTAAATATATTGTGGAAATACCCAAAATCATAACAATAACATTGATCATTCCAAGTGAAGTCCAAAGCCTCGCTTTAATGCTTTGTTTGCGAATAGAACCAAAATTCTGCTTTAACATATAAAAACCTAGTCTTATTATCGACACTTGAAGTTTTCAGCTAGTCTTAAACTTTTTCCAGAAATTCGCTTTACTTAATAATTTTAAGCTGAAAATCTGACGGAGTAACAATTTCAAATATTCAAGAGAGGACACCTATGTTCTATTTACTCATTTCTTTGGTTCTGACTGCACTAGTTCATTTGAATGCACAAAGCATGGATTCTTATAAAGAAGTCACTGATAAATTTTTTAATGAACAAATTCAAAAGCTAGATAAGGGAACACTTCAAGAAAAAGTCACTGCAATTGACAAACTTAAGAAAATGAAAACTAGACGTGCTCTAAGACCATTGATTATGACTCTAAGAGGAGTAAGTTCCAATGAATCCACTCCTGCTAAATCTCAAAAACAAATTATTGACGATTCCAATGAAGTAACTACAATCAATTTAGATATTTCTGATAACAATGCTCCTGTGATTAAATTTTGGGCAGCAAGAGCACTCGCTGATATTGGACACGAAAAGGCAATGAAGCCAATGGTTGAAGTTTATACTGCTCTAGAAAAAACCATTCAAGATAAAGACAAACCACATTATAGGGATGAACTTGAAATGAAGAATATTCATGCTGCAGCAGAACTTCTAAGAATGATTGGGGATTTAATTGAAAATCTTTATGAAAGAGAAGAAGCATCATCAGACAAAATCAAACCTGCATCCGATGCAATCAAACTAGGAATCGAAACTTTAAAAAATTCTCTATTCAGTCACAAACACTATTATATTCGTTCCGCTGCTGCTGATGGTCTTAAAAATTCCAGAAGAAAGGATGCACTTAGTCTTTTGAATACTGCTACAACTTCTGAAAAAAATGAATATGTTCGTGCTGCAATACTAGGCGGCATAATCATCATACATCCTTCAAATTCAGAAAAATTCTTTGAACTAGTGGAATTACTTAAGAGTGATGATCCCGCTGTTAGAATCCGTTCTTCTCAAGGACTAGGAGAATCGGGAATTGGTATTTCTGAAGTATATCTTCGCCAAACATTACAATATGAAGAAAATACTGCTGTTCGCGATCAAATCAAAAACGATATTGCTGTAATCAGTAACTATAGAGTACCAAGTGCTCCTACAGATGCATTATACTCTGAAATAGGCAATAAGGTAAATTCTCCTAGCCAACCTTCAGATAGAGCAGGTAGCAAACAATAAAGGTATATTTGATTTGAATTTACTGAAGCTTGACCAGACCTTTACTTTGCTAAAGACCCTTCAAGGGTTTTTGAAATAAGGTCATTTATTTAATGGAAACGAGCAACAGAGAAAATTTTAAAATTCCTTCTAAACTCCAGATGCCACTAGAAATTCTGGGGTTAGTAGAAGGAATCAAACTCTTTTGGTCTCTTCCCGAACTAACTAAAGAAAAGACTGGTAAAGGTGAGACCATTTTGGTCATTCCAGGATTTGCTAGTGATGATAACTTTCTGATTCCACTCAGAAATTTTTTACAGACCTTAGGCTATGATACAAGAGGCTGGGGTCTTGGATTCAATCATGGATCAGTGCCTGAACTCTTGGAACCACTAAACAAACTACTGAATGAAATCTATTCTGAAAAACAAAGAAAAGTTCATTTGATTGGCTGGAGTTTGGGTGGCTATCTAGCAAGAGAAATTGCTAGAGATAATCCAACTCTGGTTGATAAACTTGTTACTCTTGGTTCTCCTATTATAGGCGGACCAAAATATACTTCAATTGCTGCTTTGTATAGTGCTCAGCATGGAGTTGATTTAGATGCACTTGAGAAAGAAATTGACCAACGAGAATCAAATCCAATCCAAAATAAAATCCTTAGCATATATTCCATCAATGATAACATAGTAAGCCCAAATGCTTGTATAGATAGACTATCACCCAAAGCAACTAACGTTGAAGTAGAGGGTACTCATATTGGTCTAATTGTCAATCCTGAGGTTTACAAACTTATCAAAGATTTCTTAGCTTAATAAAACCCATCATAAAAAATAAACTTGGAATGGAGAATCACTATGGATTTTAAAAAGATATTCACGGTAACTGATCACAGACCATATCCAATTCCAAATCAGTTTTGGATTATGAAACAAGTTTGGTTAGATCTACTTTTTATGCATTGGAAAGTTCCTGTAGAAGTGATTAGAAAAAAAATTCCTAAAGAACTTGATATTGATCTTTGGGAAGGGCAAGCATATTTAGGAATTGTACCTTTTCGCATGGAAGGTATTAGACCAAGATTTCTTCTTGCTGTTCCTTGGTTATCAGCATTCCCTGAATTGAACGTTAGGACATATGTGATTAAAGATGGTAAACCTGGAGTTTGGTTCTTTAGTTTAGATGCGACAAATCCAATTGCAGTTGAAATTGCTAGGACTACATTTCATCTTCCCTATTTTAATGCTGATATGAAATGCATCAGAACTAACGACAAAGTGGAATACCATTCTATTCGTAAAGATAATAGAGGCAGACCAGCAGAACTAAAAATGAAATATGAAGCAATTTCTGATGTATATCTAGCGACTAAAGGAAGTTTAGAGCATTGGTTAACAGAGAGATATTGTTTATATACTTCAGCTAATGAAAACTGCTATCGTGGAGAGATTCATCATTTACCTTGGCCACTAAGGAAAGCAAGTTGTGAAATTGAAATCAACCAAATGGGTGAATGTCATGAAATTACACTTCCCAAGAATGATCCCATCCTCCATTTTGTTGATAGAATTGAGGTTGGAGTTTTTAAACTAAATAAACTATGAATGAAAAGTATATTATTCTTTTTGATGGTGTTTGCAATCTTTGTAATGGGATTGTGAATATGATGATTGATTTAGATAAAAAAGATCAATTTAGATTTGCTTCCATCCAATCTGAGATTGGTCAAAAAATTTCAAAACAATATAATGTAAACTCTATGGACTTAGACTCAGTTGTAGTTATTTATGAAGATAAAGTATATAAAAAATCAAGTGCTGTATTTTTAATATGGGCAACAATTGGTTTTCCTTTTTCAATGATTCGTATTTTTCAAATTTTACCCACAAGTTTCTTAGACATGATATATGATTTGATCGCAAAAAATCGATATAAATTGTTTGGAAGCAAAGATGAATGTAGAATTCCAACTCCAGAATTAAAAAAAAAGTTTCTATAACCTATGACTAACGTCTCAAAAAAAATAATCGTTCTTGGGGATATCATACTTGATAAGTACTATCTAGGAAATGTAAAAAGAATCTCTCCTGAAGCACCAGTGCCGGTTGTAGAAGTGAAAGATATTGAAGTAACCCTTGGTGGTGCTGCGAACGTTGTAAATAATCTTTCTGCATTGAACGTAGAATCAATTCTATGCGGAAGAGTTGGAAGAGATGAATCTGCAAAAATTCTAAACTCAATCTTAGAAGAGAAAAAAATCGGAATGGAACTGGTGTATTCTAATGAACCAACAACTACCAAAATACGGGTTGTAGGAGGAAGACAACAAATTTGTAGGATTGATTTTGAAACAATAATTGAACTAGAAAAAAATTCTCAAGCAGAATTATTTGAGAAGATATTTACAAATTACTCTCTCGGAGCGATAGTAATCTCTGACTATGGGAAAGGAGTTTGTACAGAAGAATTTTGTGAATTAATAATCAAAAAAGCAAATCAAAAAAGTATTCCTGTATTCATTGACCCGAAAAAAAATGATTGGAATTGTTATAGAAATTCTTTCATGATTACTCCAAACTTAAAAGAATTAAGTGATTATGTTGCTAAAGAAATATCAAATGATGATACTATCATTGAACAATATGGAAGAAAGGTTTTAGAAAAATTAAATCTTCAAAATTTATTGATAACAAGATCTGAAAAAGGAATGAGCTTACTCACTCAAAAAGAAACTCATCATGTGAACGCAACAGCCAAAGAAGTATTTGATGTTTCTGGTGCTGGGGACACAGTTATTGCAGTAATTGCTGCTTGTATTTCTTCAGGAAAAAATCCATTAGAGTCTGCTAAGATTGCTAATTTTGCTGGTGGAATCGTTGTAGGTAAATTTGGTACAACTCCAATTTATTATTCAGAGATTAAAGATTTGGTGAGTTGGTAAAAAAACCCTCAATCAAAAATGATTGAGGGTAAACGTTAGTTCCTATGCCATAACTTTTTCAGCGATAGAATCAGGAAAGGAATATGCAAAGATTCTTTTCCAAACAGAAGCAAACTGTTTAGCAAAGCTACCATTGTTATAATTCTGTCCATATGCTTCACAGATTTCTTTTATCCTTGGAGCAATTTCTTCATATCGATTCGCAGGAATGTCGGGGAACATATGATGTTCAATTTGATGACTCAAATGCCCACTCAATTGATAGAAGAATTTACTTCCCTCAATATTGGAAGAGCCCTTTAATTGTCTCAGATACCATTCCCCTTTTGTTTCATTTTCGATCTCATCAGGAGTAAATGTTTCAGCATTTTCTGTAAAATGTCCACAGAAGATGATTGAATATGTCCATAAATTCCTTATAGTGTTCGCTATCATATTGCCTACAAAAACTTTTGGTGCACCAAAACCAGCTAATGCAGGGAAGAACAAATAGTCTTTGAAAAGTTGCAGTTCAGCTTTTTTGAAAAATACATCCTTGTATTCTTTTAAAGACTTTTTCCCATTCTTTTTCGGAGTTTCCAGAAATTCCACTTTGTATCCATGTTTACCAACACCCCATTCAAAATTGAATGCAAGAAAAACATTGGCAATTGATTGGAATAGATGTAGTGGTTTCCAGTTTTGCTCCTCAGATAGTCTTGTGAAATGATAACCAAAATCATGATCTTTTCCAATTACATTGGTGAAAGTATGATGCATATAGTTATGATAGAATTTCCATTGATGAGAATCTGATACAATATCCCATTCAAAAGTTCTTGAATTCAATTCAGGATCATTCATCCAATCATACTGACCATGCATAACGTTATGACCAACTTCCATATTGTTTAGAATCTTTGAGAAAGTCAACATTCCTGTTCCCATTGCGAACGTTAGTGGATCGAGACTAAAATGAATTAGTAATCTTCCAATGATTTCATTGTATCTCATCTTAGCATATACACTTTTGATGTAGCTTGCATCTTCCTCACCCACTTTAGAAAGTACTTCCTTTCTAAGTTCTTCGATTTCTCGACCAAAGTTTTCAATTTCTTCAGTTGTCAATTTTTTGCTTTTCATAGAATACTCCTTACAGTTCTAGCTCTAGATTTGATTCTGCTCTAGATACGCAGATTTGAATTGATTTTGGATTTGTGCTTGAGTCACCATCTCTCATATCTTCTGTGCTGCCTTTGGTTTTAGTGCATATACAAGTATGACAGATACCCATTCTACAACCAGAAGGTGGATAAACTCCATTATCTTCTAACTCTTGTAGTAAACTCTTCTCACCTTTCACTAAAATTGATTTGTGAGAGTTAAGTAGTTTTACTTCATAAGCCTGATTGGACTTTTTTTGCTTCGGCTTGATATGAGGTTGAAAGTTTTCTGAAATCAATCTATTCGAATGGATTAACTCTTTTGTCACATTCTGTAGAGTCTCAGGACCACAGAGAAACGTTAGTCGATCTTGGTAATCAGGAACTAATGTCTCAAGTAAATCTTTAGATAAGAAAGAAGTTCTAAATCCTGCTTTCTCTTCATGAGTTAAAACATGATGAATTTTAAGATTGGAAAATTTATCCTCAAGTGAATTCAACTGTTCAAAAAAGATAATCTCTTCTTTTGTTCTGGAGAAGTAGATTAAAGTTATTTTTTTGTCCTTCAGTTTTGAAAGATGAGTTTTTAAGATAGAATAAACTGGTGTAATCCCACTGCCACCTACAATAAAAAGTAGGTTCTCATCAAAAGTTTTTAAACAGAAGTTACCACTTGCCTCACCAATTTCTATCATATCTCTTTTCTTGAGATGATCATGAATGAAATTGGAGACGACCCCGCCTGCTTGTTTTTTCACAGTGATGCTTGGATAGGCTTCCATTTCGCTCGAAGAAATTGAGTAGAATCTTGTAACTCTTCTGCCTTCAATTTCCACAGTTACAGGAATATGCTGTCCCGCTTGGAATTTTTTCCAATTCCTGTTTACATTTAGAACTAAAGTCTTAGTATCCTCAGTTTCTTTAGTTATTTTTAATATTGAAGCTCGAACTCGCTTCCTAGAAAACATTGGGTTAAAATGCCCAATCATGAAATCGATTAGATCACTCTCAGCAAAGTATTTAAAATACTCTGTAGGAGTGTTATGTTGAAAGAATAAAGTTTTCATATGCATCCCTCTTTTCGGTGAACGGTTGTTTACACAGTATTTTAACCATACTTTTTGTCAACCAAAAAAGTGAACGATTGTTTACTGAAATTAAAATTTTTTTTCACAATCAAAAACTAAAAAATTCTTGGATTTCTGTTTTATACTGTTGAAAAACTTGTTTTTATCTCTAACTGAAATATCAGTTCGGTCAAATTGTTGGTAAATAAATATTTTATGATAAGAAAGAATTGAGTGTTCAATGAAATTTGCTAACAGGTTTTTTTAAAGCAAAGGCAAACATACAAGTTGTTTTTGCATTCAGTTCGGAAGAATTTGTTATCATCGATCTTAAGAAACGATACTGCCTAATGTTACCTAATTCATAATTTGAGTGTAACAATTTTTAAAGTTACCTACACATTCATTATACTTAGCTGAATTTGGAAATTTTCTCAGGCAGTATTGATCAATTGTATGAAACAAATCACCATAACTCTTTGTTTCAATTTCAATATCAGAATATAAATTACAAAATGGTTCAACATCATAAAATCCATTTTCAGAAGTAGAATTTAAGAATTGATTTGGCTTTCTATTATTTGTTTTAATTTGAGTGCTCAGAAAATTATTTTCTAAGTGACTAGTAATATCTATTTTTCCAGATTGGAGTTTGATATTAGTTTCTTTATTCTTTAATAAATATACAAGTTTGTCATAATTTCCTGAAGTTATAAATATTTCTTCTAATGGAATACTTACATTACCATCAACAAAATCATAACTTTTAGCTTTAATTCTTTTAGTAAATTGAATAGTAGTATCATCTGTTGATATTTTTTCTAATTTTTTTTCTTCTAACTTTTTAATGATTTCTTTATATCTTAAATAAGGATAGGAATGAAGTCTAGAAGGAAGTCCTATAAGCTCAACACTTCCAACAACAAATAAAATTCCAAGTTCAATACTATTTGTTGGATACTTTACAACTTCGAAATCTTTAACATCTTGAATAACTTCTTGAATTGTTTGGATTTGTTTTTTCTCCTCAATAAAAAAGCAATCTAATGTTAGTTTTAATTCATTCTTTAAGACTGTATAAGTTAGAAAATAAGCTCTCTTAGTTTCGTTTTGTTCTTTGCTCTTAACTAGATTACTAGATAGAATCTTTTGATCTTTTACATAGACTTTAAAACAATCCGCAATTATTGTTAATAAACAAATTGATAAAGCTAATACTTTCATATCAATAAACACTAACTCATTTAATGTGTTAGAATTCTACTCTAAATTACTGTTTTATCCTTTGAGTTCTTTCTGTAATTCAAAATCTGCTTCATAGAGAGACCAGTGATTTTACTCACTTGTTCCACTGACATTCCGAAATTGAGAAACTGAATTGCAGTCTCTATCTTTCCTTTTTCAATTCGTTTTGTTTTTTGAAACTCAGGGAATGAGTTCAAAAGGTCTAAAAGCAGATCGGGGTTTTGACTAAAGATTGCCTTGAAAACAAAATTGTCTGTAAGAGGAAGTAAATCTTTCATTATCTGTTTTTTTATTATCGTAGAAGAAATTTTTGTGAATTAGAAAGATTTTTGAATTAACGAATTATTATTTCAGAGTAAGAAATAA
>JANRLP010000003.1:0-70068 GCA_033762425.1 Leptospiraceae bacterium | reverse complement strand
GATAGAATCTTTAACTCAAACTTGTTACCAATACAAGATGCATACTTCAATACCTCTTGTGTTGCTAACGGTAACTTGCCTAGCTTCTGAGTCATAAGTTCCACAACGTTATCTGTTATGCCTTGCTCATGAATCTTATCAATATCCCATAACCATTTGTTAGAACTAAAATCATACCTTAGAAGATTTTCTTCATACAAGGACTTCAAAAACTCATTCGTAAAAAATGCGTTACCCGATGTCTTTGAATACACTAACTCTGTTAGAGGAAGCACATCTGTTGTATCTGTTGCTAGTGCCTCACTCACAAGTTCATTTACATCTTCTTTAGTCAGATTCTTTAATACTATATCCTCTATCTCTAGACCTGTCTTTTTTATCTCTTCCATTGTCATGATGAATGGATGAGATGCGTCCACTTCATTGTCTCTGTATGCTCCAATCAATAATAGATTATGGTTTTCTGAATCTGTCATGATTACTTTTAATAGATTCAGTGATGCTGAGTCAGCCCATTGTAAATCATCTATGAACATTACCAGTGGATGATTTTTCGTTGCTATCGCTTTGATGAAATTTTGAAATACTAAATTAAATCGGTTCTGAGATTCTTGCGGACCAAGTGTTGCTACTGGCTCTTGTTTACCAATCACTAATTCTAGATTCGGAATCACATCTACTAGAACCTGTCCGTTAGTTCCTATTGATTGGAGAATCTTTTCTTTCCAACTCTCTAAGTCTTTTTTACTAAATGTTAAAAGTAGGGAACTGAATTCTTCAAATGCTTGTTTGATTGCATAATAAGGAATATTCTTTTGAAACTGGTCATACTTTCCTGAAATGAAGTTGCCACGTTTCTCAGTGATTGGTTTATGCACTTCATTCACTAACGCACTCTTACCTACTCCTGAAAATCCTGATACTAAGATGATCTCTGTGGAACCCTTTGTTGTTCTTTCAAATGTTTCTAGTAAGCTATTTACTTCTTTAGATCTTCCATACAATTTCTGGGATATTTGAAACTTACCCGCAAAGTCTTTTTCTCCTAGAATAAATGGATCTATTTTGTTCTTTGTTGCTAAATCATTCAAACATCTTTCCAAATCTGATTTTAACCCAAATGCACTTTGGTATCTATCCTCTGCATTCTTAGATAATAATTTCATGATTATATTCGATAATACAACTGGAATCTTACTATCTACAACATTAGGTTCTTTGGGATTTACGGCTATATGAGAATGAACCAACTCCATTGCATCATTGCTTTCAAACGGAACCTTCTTAGTTAGGAGTTCATACAATGTAACACCAAGTGAATACAAATCGGAACGATAGTCGATCACTCGGTTCATTCTCCCTGTTTGTTCGGGAGATATATATTGCAAGGTTCCTTCCAATACTTCGGGATTTCCCATATGTTGCGTTTTTAAGTTTATTCTAGAAGAAATTCCAAAATCAATTAAATGAATTTGATTCTGTGTAGAATTGATGATGATATTGTCGGGTTTGATATCTTTATGGATTACATTTTGGGTATGCATTTCTCCTAACGTCTGACTCAATTGAATTCCAATACCCAGTATCTCAACTAGACTCAGATTGTTCTTAGAAGAATGATGTTTCAAAGATACCCCATCTGTATCTTCAAACAATATTGCTGTCATTCCTTCTCGATTTTCCAATGCAATTGGTTTTAATATCCCTTCACTTGTGATACTAGTCAACAATTCATATTCATGCAAGATTCTAGATACTGATTTTATATCACTAGTATCTCGGATAGATTTGATTACTACTTTCTTCCCATCTTTCTGTCTAACACCTCGTTGAATGATTCGTTCTGCACTCTCACTGATTATCTCTTTCAACTCATATTCTCTTAGTGTAATCATACTATGCTCCTTCTCTTTTTTAAATTTTATAATTTCATTATGGATAATAAAGCCAAACCAAACAAATCTAGTTAATAGAAATGAATTGTTCAGCAAAAAGTTAGAAATAAACAGATATTTCTCATACTTTTATTACCTTAGTAAATCATATTGATCAAGGATTGTCGTCCGAAATCATGATTTCAGTCAAATAATTATTCACTAAAAACTTGTATCAAATATTTTTTATAAACAACTCCTTTATATTCATCAGTTAGCATTAAGTCCTTATAAATCCTTAAGCTCATCAATATAGGTTCGTCCAACTGGCAGTGAAGTTTTTGCTTCATCATTCAGCGATAGTACGTGTTGTCCACCAACTTCAAACTCCATATGCTTTACAAATTTTAAATTTACGATAAACTTCCTATGGATCCTATTAAAATTAGTCTTAGGTAGTTTTTCTTCTAGTTCACCAATCATATGCGTTACTTCTAGATCCTCATTTACTTTGTGGACAATACAATGTTTTGCGTTAGCAGTAATATAGATAATTTGATCATAGGGAATAAAGATTCTTTTCTCTTTTGCTCTAAGAAACAAACCTACAGAATTAATCGTAGGCTTCATTTTATTATTTGCTTTTATCCGTTCAATTGCCCTTTCAACAGATTGTTGAAATCGATTTAGAGAAAATGGTTTTAATAGATAGTCAGTCACGCCAATATCAAATGCTTCTAAAGCATGTTCTTTATATGCAGTAGTAAAAATAATCACTGGAACCTTCTCTAGGGAACGAAGGATTTCCATTCCTGTTTTTCCTGGAAGAAGGATATCTAAAAAGATTATATCATAATCCCTTGATTGGATTTTATCTAGTGCATCGTTTCCATTTCTTGCGATACCAGATAGTTTTAACTTATTATGAGAACTAACGTAATCGATGAGTAAGTCTAGTCCAGAAGATTCATCTTCTACAATTAATACTGAATATGTATATTGACTCATGTTTCCTTCCAATACTTGAAGTTACAAAACATCAAGATAACTTTTGTTCCAAGTCCTTCGTTATTTTGAATGATTAAACTTGCATTCTCATAATAGTATTGAAATCTTTCTAGTATATTTCCTAGTGATCTATTTCCAATTTCATTTGAATCAAATCCTTGACCATTATCCTCAAAAACAATTTCAACAACGTTAGCCGATACTGTAAAAGTGATTTGAATTTTCATTTCTTTAGTTTGATTTCGATAACCATGTTTAAAACAATTTTCTATAATCGGTTGAATGCTTAAAGAAGGAACTTTCCAATCAGGCAGAATTGTTGGACGAATGATTTTAATACTTAAAGAATCACTAAAACGAAGTTTCATTAGCTCTAGATATTGGATTAGAAACTTCCACTCGTCCTCCAATGCAACTAAGTCATTCTCAGTAAATTCCATTAAATAACGATAAATATCAGCAAGTAGAAGCAATGCCTTATCTGCTTTTTTAGAATCTTTACTCAGAAGTTGATGAATCATATTTAAGGAATTAAACAGAAAATGTGGGTTCATTCTCTCTTTGGATTGTTTTATCTTTAAAATTTCTTTAGTGCGAGCATCGATTTTTTTTTCAAGATCATCTTGTTGCTCTTTTAGTTTAGAAATCATAGTGTTAAAATTTAAAGCTAATTGAGAAATCAAACCTTCAGGATCAGATGAATCTTCTTTTGGATAGTAATAAAAATAATGACCCTCAGCTATAGTTTTAGTAACCTTAATCAATTTTCTAATATTATTCTCTAGACTGTCTTCTTCCAAGTTATTCATGCTCAGTAATGTACTTTATTTTATCCCAGTTTCTTTTGTAAGTAGAATTTGTCGGATCTCTTAGTACTAAGATCTCGGAAAGATTTCTTGCTTGATTGAATTGTTTTAATTTTCTATAAGCAACAGAAACTAAATAAGTGATACTATCATCTAGCGGATCATAGCTCAGATATTCCAATCCTGCATTAATTGCTGATTTATAATTCTTCAAGTTAAAATAGATTTTTGAAATAATCTTTGCAAAACTCGGATTTTTTTTGACTTCAGAATCATAACTGAATAAAATTTCTAAACACTTGGTATAGTTATGATTTTCTAAAGATAATTTCAAATCACTTAGAATTTGATTTAAAACTTTTTTATTCGATTCAAGACTAAGCTCATTTGTGTAAGAAATTTTTAGAATAGATACATCATCAATAATTTCTCCTTGTTCATTTAAAATAGTAAAAATATCATTTAGCACACCTTTACTCTCTTCAATTACTCTGGGGAACATACTTTCATCATTATTAATTTCTCTTTTACCAGACTCTGATTGACCAACTACTAAATCATCTTTTCCATCAGATCCACAAAATAGAATATCATTTTCTTTGAGTCTAAAAGAACTAACAATGATATCATTATTGATTTCTTCCCAATCAAATTGAAGATAATACCCAAGTCTTGAATAACTACTCTTTGCAGTAAGATAAGTAGCTTTTCCATCTCTATAAATAATTGGATTTGGATGTTGTGCGTTGATAAAGTATAGTACGCCTGTAGCTTCATCGATTAGTCCAAGCAATGTAGTAGCATACATGGCGCCTTCGAAGGATGCCATCACCATCTGAAGTTCAAGAAATGCTTCTTTCAACCACTTCTCAGGATAGTAGTTCTGCATATAGGATGAGATTTTTGTTCTTTGTACGATTGCCTCAAATACTGAGCCTAAGACCAAAGCACCTCCCGCTCCTTGAATTGATTTCCCCATAGCATCAGAATTCATAAACAAGATGTAGGGTTTTTTCTTTAACGTTATATTGTGTGAACTACAAATATCACCACCAAGAGACTCATCCCATTGTTTAAAACCAAATTGTTTTTTTTGATGAACTAGTTGTTCGATAACTACATTTTGACTTTTTACTTTATTCTTACCAAGAGGTTTTAACAATTGAGAGGTTAAAAAGTAATCACCGTCTTGCTGGTATTTCAGGTTTGTGATTTCATCTAAAGATCTTTCCAGTTCGTTTGTTCTTTCGTGAACTTTTTTTTCTAGGTTTTCTTGGTAGTCTTTAATTCTACCGACCATCTTGTTAAAGTTTCTTGCTAGCAATCCAATGGGACTATTCGGTCTTAGATTTTCTTCTCTAGGATGATAGAAAAAGAAATTTCCTTCAGCAATGATTTCAGTAATCCGACTAAATTTTTGAATTTGCTGATCTAGAATTTTTAATTGATACTCTGGATCATTCATAGCTTTTTCATCTAATCGAATCTGTTCTAATTCTAATTCTTCATTTTCCATAATCAATAACCCTTTTTAAGGAGGCAAGGTTTCCTTATGGTAAACTATTTTAGTAAGCTCTTCAAGTTCATTCAAAAGACCATTAAATTTTTTTGCATTCTCTTTGATGATAGACTTTAGATCTGCAGTTGTATCAGTCAATTTTTCTACATTCAGATAGACCTTATCTGCAAAAGAACTTTGTTCTATTAAATTACTATTTATCTCTGTAAAAGACTCTAAAATGATTTTTGCATTTTCAGAAATGGAAACAAATTCTTCTTCCACAATTTTACTGATTCTCATTCCTTTATCAATTGCTTGGTTTGAGCTTTTCAGAAATTTATTGATTTGATTTACAGTGTCCCCTGTTTTAGAGGCTAGTTTAGATACTTCTTGAGCAACAACTGCAAAACCTCTTCCTTCTTTCCCTGCTCTTGCAGCTTCAATAGTAGCATTTAACGAAAGTAAATTAGTTAAATCAGAAATTTCATTTATAACTATGACTGATTCAGAAATTTTTGAAGAATTAGAATGAATATTTCGAATGGATTCAATTGATTCATGTACGGCACTTCTTCCATTTACAATGCTAGTTGATGTTTTTTCGATTTGAGCTAATAGAATTCCTGATGCTTGATGTACTTTTTTACTAAAGGAAAGAACTTTACCAGTTAAATCATAAACAGTTTCTACATAACCCCAGACTTCCCCAACTGAAGAATTTATCAGTTTAAACTTAGGAGCAAGGTCTTGGTAACCGACAAACATATTTTTCAATTTAGACTGCTCAGATTGAAATTTATTGATTAGAAAATCCATATTGAAGCTGGACTCAAAATCATCTTTAGAAGTTTCTAGTTTGATTACTTCAGGTACTTGAGTTGATTCTATTTCTTCTTTGGGGTTAACAATTTCTTTGGATATTCTATTCATAAAAATCATATCAAAGAGTAATAAGAATAGAACAAAGCAGAACAAAGAACCAGCGATCCATCTAAGATCAACTAAAACAGTAACTATACCAACCCCTTGGAATAGAATGGCTGAGAGTATGAAATATATTCGATTTTTGGAATAGAATATCATCAACTTTCAACCACCTTAGAATACATTGAAGTTTTAGGCATTTAATATCTGTGCATAGGAAAGATATAAACCAAGTTTCCCATCATCTAATTTTGAAATTGCTCGCTTGGACTTTTCATTATGAATCAAATGAACTAAATGATTTTTACCAATTATGGAAACTGGTAAAGAAAAATCAAACTTCACTGAACTTTCTTTTTGTGCAATACCCACAATGATGTTTAAGAGTTCTCCAATTGTATCATAAACAAGACTTTTTTGTGGATTCAGCTTTTGAGTTATAGAAAACACAATTTTCTCTTTAGCAATATCATCAAGTGATAGTATTAATGAAGATCTTTCTTTAGCTTCTACAATACCTATGCTACAGGTAAAATCTGAATGAAATTCAGTAGAATGAAATTCTTCAATCTCTTCATTTACTAGATCAATATCACCCATATCCTTTAGGGTTTTATTTAGTGCTTGGACAAATACTTTTATACTTAAGTTCATATTACTCCATAATCTGTGAATTAGTTAGGTAAAGACAGATCTCTTCACCATTTAATAAAAATATTGCTCTAAAGGTACGTTTATCTTTAATTACATTAATTTGATGACTTTTACCTTTCACAGAAACTGGTAAGGAAAAGTCAAACTTCTCCCCACTTAGTTTTTGAGCAACGCCGACTGCCATGTTTAGTAGTTCTCCTATCGTATCAGTTATGATTTTCTCACCACCTGATAATACCTTGCCTGTGATCATAGAGGTAATTTCAGTGGCAACTTTTTCTGAAAGTGTTAGTATTAGGGATGCTCTTTCTATACCAATCAAACCAATACTACAGGTGTAATCAGAAAAAAATTCTGGTTCATTGTATTCACCAATTTTAGGATTTTCAAGGGTCACTCCAGCCATACCTCTAAAGGTTCTTTGTAATCCATCTAAGAATGGAAAAATTTTGAACTTCATTTCATTTAACTATAAATTCTTGAATCTGTTCCCAAAGTCTATTACCTCTAACTGGTTTTTCAATATAAGTGTTTACGCCAGCTTTGCCTGCTTCCATAATTTTATCCTCATCTGTAACAGAGGTAATCATTGCGATTGGAGTTCTAATTCCACTTCCTCTAACTTGCTTTACAAATGAGAGTCCATCTAAGACAGGCATATTCCAATCTAGAAACACTAGATCAATTTTCTCTTTTTTCATCCAATCAAGAGCTTCTTGACCATTACCAGCTTCAAAAAATTGTATATCCAGGTTTGGAACATTATCCTTAATAGCCTGCAAAATAATTCCACGCATCATCTCTGAATCATCAACAACTAGTATTTTCATTTTATTTTCCTATACACCATTCGATTTAATTAGTTTGATATTTTTCATTGAAGTAGTTTAGATAGTTAAGATTGAATTAACATCTGCACTAACAACAATTTACAAAAATAATTTACCTAATCTTCAATAGGAGTTTTACTCTATCAAGAAATATTTTTACTAAGCATACCTTTTTGCACTAGAATCAAACTTTGATAAGAAGGAATGAAATACAAATACTAGGAATGAATTTTTTTTAACTGAGACTAGTCGGGGTAAGTTTTAAGAATAGAATCTATGATATAGAAAACAAAAAAAGTATTTTTATAAGTTATTACCTATATTTGGTTTTATGTTTTATTTTTAGACTATATTTTTTTGTGTTTTCTTACGTTACCCATCAATCTTTCTCTGTTAGCACCTCTAAATAGCTTAGCATTTCTCTTTTTTCGCACTGTTACAGAAATAATTCTTAATGCGTAAAGACTTTTTTCTGTTCGTCAATCAAACAGTTATGACGAAATAAATTATTGATTATATAATTCTTATTACAAAATAAATTATTTATCAAATAACAGTTATTACAAACAACAAACAGAGAAAAATCCGACACAATGAAGGCAAGACAATCCTATTAGAGCAACCAGTGAGAAGCCTTCGATACAAAGAAAGATTCAAACAACCAGAGTTACCACACCAAAACCCATGCGTCCCAGATCGAAGCGAGAGCGGGAAAAGACGCCCAAAAAATCCTTATACCGAACTCACGTTATATAAGAGTCACTACCCAAAGATACGATTACGCATTTGAAAAAACAAAAGCTCTACTGCGAATCAAAGTTTTAAATTCAGCATTACTTTCTATGGAATTATTTTAGAGCATGTTAAAAAGGAGTTAAAAATGGAAATGATCTCAGTAATGGATTTATTAAAAGAGAAATATGGAGAATTCTTGATGGATTCCGTTGAAGATTTAGAATTATATGTTTCTGAAGATGGTCTTATCTTTTCTGAAGTAACCTTAAAGAATGGTGAGCTAGGACATCAAAAACTTACGTTAACAACTATTGAAACTTTAGTCGAAAATGATAAAGCGAGTCTCAGGGAATGGTTTCAAAAACTCTCCACTGACTATATTTATTTTTATTTTGATACTGTTTTCTTTAAGTATCCTGAGCATGATGATGATGCAGAAGAATACTTAGCAGCCTAGGAGATACAAATAGAATCGAATTTCTTAAGAGAGTTATGGAAACAAGTTCAGCTTCATCCCGATAAAATTGCCTTAGAAGCTGAACGTTCCATTACCTATTCTGATCTTTGGAATGAGTCCAATAAACTTTCTTTAGCACTGAATAAAAAGAATTTTGGAGAAGTTATTGCAGTCAGCCTTCCACCTTCCATTGAATATATTGTTTCCATTCTTGGTATTTGGATTTCTGGTAGAGCTTTCGCTCCAATTGAAACGAATCTTCCTGAATCCCGAAAAATGGAGTACTACAAAAAAATCTCTCCTGATCTTATCCTAGATAGTAAAGAAAAATTCTATTCCTTACTAGGGAACATTCCAATTGACTCTCAAAGGGAACTAACGTTAGAGCCTAAGAAAGATCGACTTGCTTATATCATCTTTACCTCTGGATCAACAGGAAGCCCTAAAGCAGTTATGGTTGAAGAAAAAGGAATCTGGAATTTTTTAAAAACTCAAATTGAATATTTTTCTACGAATCACAAAACAAGAACTCTACAAAATCTTTCTATAGGATTTGATGCTTCAATATCGGAAATTGGGGTAACACTGCTCAGTGGTGGAACCTTAGTGATTCCCAACTCAACCAAAGAACTTTCCATCAATAAACTTCTTAATCTAATTCATAAGAAAAAGATTACTCATATCTGTCTTGCTCCTGCAATTCTTCGATTTCTTGTCAATGAAAAACTTCCCGAGTGCCTAGAAACAATTATCATTGGTGGTGAAGTTGCTAAACTAGAGTATATAAAAGAAATTTCTAAACAACTCAAATTAGTTTCAGTTTATGGACCGACAGAAATGACTGTATGCACTCATCTTGCAATCTGTGATTCTAACTGGTTAGAAGGTTATATTGGGGAGCCTGTGTCTGGTATGATTGAAAAAGTATTCGATGAAAATCTACAAGAAATTTCCGAAGGTGTTGGTGAATTGTATCTTTCTGGAATTCAAGTCGCCCGAGGATACTATCAAGATGCGAAACTAACTAGATCTAAGTTTATTGAACATGATAATGAAATTTTTTATAGAACAGGTGATAAGGTTCAAATCTCTAATGGAAAACTTATTTTTTTGGGAAGAATTGATAGACAGTTTAAAATTAATGGAAACTTAATTGAACCATATGAAGTGGAAAGATTCCTAGAAAAAGAATTTCCTATTCTCAAATCAAATCTAACCAAAGAAAATTTTGGTGCGAATACAAATCTTGTCTGTTATATTGAACCTAAAGAAAATATTCCAATTCATTTAGAAGAAATCATTGAACGTCTAAAAAAGGTTTTTCCAAGTTGGATGATTCCACAAAAATTCTATCTATATGGTTCCTCATTGATTAACCAAAATGGTAAAACTGAATTCAATGAATTCTCTGGAATTGATAAAAAACTAGCTTTAGCTTGGAAAGAAGTTTTCGGAAAAGAACCTAAATCTTTAGAAGAAGATTTTTTTAAAAATGGTGGAGATTCACTTAGTGCAATTCATTTTATTAGTATATTAGATAAACATAATATTTCACTTTCCTATGATGAGTTATTATCAAACTCTACAATCTTTGAGTTAAATAATAGATTTGTTGAAAAATTAAAGTATAAAGTGGCTTCACCTGAACTGAGTGCTGGTGAATCCACTTTCTCTAACTTATTTTACAACAAATCAAATATGATTCATAATAAAAAAGCTAAGATTGGATATTCAAAGAAATTTCTACTGAATGAATCAAAAATTCCATTACTAACAACTCCAAAATTAAAATCTATTCAACTTAAAAAAATCTTAGTAACCGGAGGAACAGGAAATTTAGGAACAGAATTCTTAAAAAAACTATCTCAAAAAGATGTTCAAATCTTTGCTCTGAGTAGAAAAAAATTGGAGTCTAAAAACAATATTCAATGGCTAGAAGCTGATCTTTCAGAACCTAAATTTGGTCTAAGTGATTCAGTCTATAGTATGTTAGAGAATGAAATTGATATCATTTATCATTTTGCTGCTGATCATAATCTGATCCAAAGCTATCAAAACCTCAAAAATGCTAACGTTCTCACTACTAAAAATCTACTTAAATTTAGTTTTTCTAATAAGTTAAAATTTTTTAGTTATGTTTCTACTCTTTCCATCTTTCCAACTAGTGATACGAAAGAGAGACTAATTGAAGAGAAAAGATTTAGCGAGTTCCGTAGAATTTACTCAGGTTATGACGCTACTAAATTTGTTTCTGAAGAAATCTTACTGAATGGATATCATTACTTCCCTAACTACTTAAAAATATTTAGACCCTCTCTACTTTTCTCTCTAGAGAGTATTCTGAATATGAATCAATTTTCTCAACTCAGAGAATTTTTTTCTAATATAGAAGAATCTGATCTAGTTGATGAAGATGTACTGAATCTAGAACTGAATCTTGTAAGCCTTGAAAAAGTAAGCAATCTAATTCTTCAAAAATCTTTTTCTTGCGAAGAGAAAACTATCTATCATATCTCTAGAAAAAATATTTCTCTTAGAACAATTCTTAATCTACTTCCCAATCTTCCCAAACAGAAAAAAATTCATAAGTCTAGTTATGTTTATACTTCACTTCTCAGAGTCTATGATCCCAATGCTTACAAAAAATTTTCAGGCATTGGCTTGTTCCAAGCTACTGATTTTGATTTTAAAATTAAGCTAACCTCATAAAATATTTCTTGCCTATTTACTTACTCATAAATTTATAGAGTTATGAAAAAAATTAAGCTTTCTCGTGGAAAATTTGCTTTAGTAGATGATAATAAATTTGAATACTTAAACCAATACCGTTGGTATGTTAATGAAAATGCAGAGAAAACGATTCTCTATGCAATGAGATCCAAACTTATTTCAGAAAAAATTCCTGGAACCAAAGTATATATGCATAGAATGGTTTTAAATATCCATGATAAAGGAATTGCAGTAAAACACAAAAATGGTGACACCTTAGATAATAGAAAAGCAAATCTATATACCATAAAAAGAAACATAAAGAAGAAGCCCGCTACCAAAAAGAAATAATGAATCGACTTATCAGTTGGTTTTCAAAAAGAAAATCTTCTCTTCCCGATGACTATCTTTCTTTACTTGATAGAATTGTCATCGATGGAAGGTCTCGTCATCGTGCAAATTTTAAGTTTCATCTAACATCCAAAATTCAATCTAAAATCCTTAAAAACGAATTACAATTTCAGAATTTTGTCAAAAATTTATTTCTAGAGCATGAGCTATGGGATACTGAAGAAAATCTTGGTATCTTACTTTTTATTTCTCTTGACGAACCAAAATGTAAAATCTTTTTTGATAGAGGGCTTGGTTCAGATTCCTTGGAAATTGACTGGAGAAAGATTGAATATAAACTTGATTCAGAACTTCAAAAAAATCTTGCTTACAAAGCTATTCCTAACACGATTTCAGAAATAATTCATGTACTTGAAAAGAATTTCCCAAAAATCATACCTGTTTTTACTCCTCCAAGCTTTCCTTTTGCTGAATAATTTATCAATTTATGCAAAATTTCAGTTTATTTTCTGATTCGGAATTGTAAACTAGTAGTGACTATGATTTTACCTCATCAAAAACATTCATTACGGGAGATCTTTTCTATTCGATTTAACTCATCCATAAAATTTATTACCCTAATCCTATTCCTTGTGCTCAATACTTCAATTTATTCCAATGATGAAGAAAATTCTAGATTTGAATTTCTTAGACTAACTAATGAAGCTCTACAAACCCCTGTTTATTATCTCACAAATAAAGAAAAAACCATCAACCTAAAACTCATTGGCATCATCCATATCGCTGACCCAATATATTATAAAGCTATCCAGAAAATTTCTAAAGAGGTGGACATTCTTTATTTTGAAGGTGTCAAAATGCATAATAAACAATCCTCAATCTTCTACCCAAAAGAATTTTCCTACCTAGCACAATCTAATCAAATCAACGAACAAATTAAACAAGAATTGAAACTATTCAATAATACTCAAAGCATCGTAGGAAGACTTTTTAATCTAGCAAACCAGGAAGAACATTTGATTCCCGACAAACATTGGGTGAATGCAGATATCAGCCTTGAAGAACTTATGCTAATCATGTCCACAAAAACTATTAACTATTCAGAAATCGAATCTTCTTTAAGCCTAGAACTGAAATCAAGTCCTGAATTTATGAACGAAAAAAATAACAAACGTAAGTTTGCTAGATCCATCCTAAAATCCACTGAAGAGCTTTGTTATAACGAAAAGTTAAAACCTCTTCGGGAAGCTCTAATTGAAGAAAGAAACAGAATAGCTATTTCTCTTGTTAAAGAAAAAATGAATACAACTGAAATTTTAGATCTAGGAATTCTTTATGGCTCAGCCCATCTTCCTCATTTTTTGTCTTCTTTGAAGAAAGATAATTTCTCAATCTACTATGTTGAATGGTTAGATGCATGGAGTTTTAAAAACTAATGGGTATAATTGAATTTTTAATTATTCTTTTTCTCATTCTAGTAAATGGATTTTTTGTAGCAGCTGAATTCGCAATTGTTTCAGTTCGCCCAACTAGAATCGAAGAACTAATCAAAGAGAACAGACCACTTGCTTCCATAACTCGTAGTGTCATTAGGCGACTCAATGACATGCTCTCAGTTTGCCAAGTTGGAATTACAATCGCTAGTCTTCTTCTAGGTTGGCTCGGTGAAAAGTTTGTTGCCTCATGGGTTGCCTCTGCTTTAGAATACTTTCAGTTATCACTTCCCGAAGGTTTTAATATTCATGGTATTGCTATTGCAATATCATTTACTTTAATCACCTTTTTCCATATAACTCTGGGAGAATTGATCCCTAAATCTATTGCTATCCAAAGTGCAGAAAAAATCTCACTTGCTTCCTCACTTCCACTCTATTTTTTCTATTACTTATTCTATCCAATCACATACTTCATGAATGCAATCACTAATGCAGTTCTTAGACTAATGAATATGGAAGCAGGCACACACCAAAATGTACATAGTGCTGAAGAACTTATGATTCTATTAGAAGAACACACCAAACAAGGTCGAATTGATAATGAAGAACTAAGGATCATACAAAATACTTTTGAATTTTCAGAACATGAAGCTAAAGAAGTGATGACTCATAGACTTAGTGTTGTTGGAATTCATGAAGATGCTAAGATAAAAGATATACTCTCTACTATTGCGTCAGAGCGTTTTTCTCGTTATCCTGTTTATGATAAAACTCCTGATAAAATTGTAGGAGTAGTTCATGTTCAAGATTTTTTAGAATGGTTAGCTAACCCCAATAGAAATAAAAATGAAACAGTAAGAACGATCATGCAATCTCCAGTATTTGTTCCCGAGACCCTTTCCATAGAAAAAGTTCTTCAAAAACTACGTATTGCGAAACAGCATATGGCGATTGTTGTAGATGAATATGGTGGTGTTTCTGGACTACTAACGTTAGAAGATATTATTGAAGAAGTATTTGGTCAGATAAAAGATGAAACTGACGAAGAAGACCCAATAACAATTCATGACATAAAAACTGATTCCTACATCATTGACGGGGAAGCAGAGTTGGATGAATTAAAGGACGTGTTAGAAGGAGAAAATGTTGAAGACATCAAAGATGTAAGAACAATCGCAGGATTTTTTCTAGATAAACATGAAGATATGCCCGGTGAAGGAAGTGTTATCAATATCAAGAATGGAACACTAACTGTTGTAAAAATGGAAGGGAATAAGATTTTGAATATTCGTTATGACCATAAACCTATGGAAATCATTCCCATAAAAGAGGACTACGATTAAGCCTTGGAACAAAGACTATTCCCCATTTCTAAAAGAGAAATCATACTTACTAATCTAGATCTGTTCTGTCTTCCACCTTACGTTGAGTCTAGAATTGAAGCAATTCTGAATGGTGAAAGACTTGAGTCTTCCTTAGTTTGCTGTAATAGTGGGTGTAATGTTTGCAGCGAAACAATATACAATTGTCTTCAAAAAATTAAGCGAGAACTAGGAAACTCAGTTGAGTGAATCTGATAAGTATATAATAGCAGGACTAGGGAATCCAGGTCAAAGATATGCATTCACTCGTCATAATATTGGTTTTATAGTGCTTGATGAACTCTCTCAAAAATTAGGTGCAAGTTTTTCTGATGATAAAAAATTCTTAATTGCTAAAACTTCTTTTGAAACCAAAACAATTTTTCTATTAAAACCACAAGAATTCATGAACTTATCTGGTAAAGCAATTGCAACTAACGCTACTAAATACAAAATTTCATCTCAAAAAATTCTAGTAATTCATGATGAGGTAGATTTTCCTTTTGCAAGAATTAAAGTAAAATTTAGTGGTGGGCATGCAGGACATAATGGGCTAAGAGACATCATTGAAAAACTAGGCACCAACGATTTCCACAGAATTAGGTTTGGAGTTGGAAGACCAGAAAAAGAATCTCCAATAGATGTTAGTGATTTTGTTCTTTCCAATTTTTCCTCAGAAGAAAAAAAGGAACTACCAAAACTAATACAAAATACAACTCAGATGGCTTTAGAATGGCTAAAAACAAACTAAATCAGGATTGGGATCTATTTGCTAAAGTTCCCGGGACCTCAGCAAATCTTGGACCGGGCTTCGATCTACTTGGACTAGCATTAGATATTTATAATGAATTCTATTTTAAATTTAATCCTGATTCATCTTATGTATTAAAAACAGATACAGGAGAGGTGTTACCTTTTTATGGAAAAGAAAATTTAATTCAAGTCGCATATGAAAAATATTTTGAAGTCTTTCTTTCGGGCAAAGAAATAATTCCATTTGATGCTACTTTAAAAATTTCTCTTCCAATCAAAGGAGGGTTAGGATCAAGTGCTAGTGCAATTGTTGCGGGCTTTCTTGCTGGAGAGTATATTAGAAAAAACTTATATAGTGAAATTCCTAAACCATCTGAGGAAAGAATCCTTTATGAACTAGCAATGATGGAAGGTCATCCTGACAATACAACACCTGCTTATCTGGGTGGTTTTATCTTTGCTTACTTTCAAAATAACTCATTAGTTTACTATAGAAAAAAATTTACTGAACGTGTTTCTCTTTTTTTGGTGATTCCTGAAAAGCAAGTGGAAACAATTGATTCGAGAAAACATCTGCCTGATAAATATAACACAGAAGATGTAATCTTCAACATGTCTAGAATTGCAACTTGGATGATCTTTCTTAAAAAAGAAAACTTTCAAGACTTGAAACTCGCAATAATGGATAGGCTACACACACCTTACAGAATTGGAGAGGATCCATTTTATCAATATCTTGGTCAAGTGATTGATGAGTTAGGGGGATGCTTCACACTTTCGGGAAGTGGTCCAACAATTCTAATATTTGTGCCTAGAAAAAAGACTCATGAATTCAATTCTAGGTTTCTAGCTAAGTATGATCTAGAAAAAAAACCCGAATTTCCTTCAATTCAGTTTCAAAGAGTTAAACCTTGTAATTGGGAAGCAAAGATTAAAGAGAAAACCAATCTTTCAAAATCAAAAAAACCTTGATTTATGCTTGACGCTAGTAGGTTTTCTTTTATTCTTTACCGTTAAAGGACTCATATGGATTGGGACTATGTTTTAAGAGATGCAGTAAAAGGGAACACGATTAAGGAACTTCACTTGAGGAAGATTCCCTCCCTGAAAACCTGCGAAGATTGGAAAAAAGTTATTGAAATCGGAACTGTTGACCACAAAACTAAATATGCTCACTATAAGGGTGGTTTGGTCAAGTATGGTGAAAGCATTTACTATGTTGCTGACCAAAGGTTAGAAGCAATTGCACCCTACAGACCTTGGAATTTTAAGGCAAAAATCAAAGTTTTAGAACCAGAAGATCCAACAATTTCTCAGGCAAAATAAAATTCTACTGCCAAAAAGATAATGGCAACAATATTCACCCATTCGATCGTTCCAGCAAGTCTAGGGATGATCTTAGGGGAAAAAAAGATTTCTAAAATGGCAATTTTGCTTGGTTGCTTTCTATCAATTTTACCCGACTTAGACGTTATCGCCTTTCATTTTGGAATTCCCTATAAATCCATTTTTGGACATAGGGGATTTACACATTCGATTTTTTTTGGACTATCAATCTCTTTAATCATTGTTTCTCTTTATAAAATAAAGTTGGGAAGTAAATTAACTTTATTTCTATTTTTCTTCATATCAATCCTATCCCATGGACTCTTAGATGCTTTGACGAATGGTGGAGAAGGAGTTGGCTTTTTTATTCCTTTTCAAGAGAATAGATATTTTTTCTCCTATAGACCAATTCAGGTTTCACCAATCGGAATTAAAAATTTTTTTACTCTAAGAGGGCTAAATGTTTTTATTTCAGAGCTACAAATCATTTGGATTCCCGTTTTTCTATTTACAGCAATATCAATGTTAATCAGAAATAGAATAGAGAAGAATAATTGAAAGAATTTCAGAATCTAAATCAGTTGTCTCCACTTCTAACTAGGGGAAGTGTAGTCACTTTGGGAAACTTTGATGGAATCCATCTTGGTCACCAAAAATTAATTGAGTTAGTATTAGAAAAATCTAATATACTTAATCTTCCATCAATACTGATTACTTACTTTCCAAATCCATCCTTAGTTCTTGGAAAAGCAAATAATTTCAAATCAATATACAGCGAAAAAAAGAAGAAAGAGATTGTATCAAAGTTTGGAATTGATTATCTTTTGATTATTGAATTTACCAATGAACTATCTCAAATGAGTGCAACAGAGTTTTTAGAGTCCATCTTAATCAATAAGTTAAAAGTTAAACATATTGTCATCGGTCATAATCATTGTTTTGGAAAAGCAAGAGAAGGGGATTTTGATTTTTTACTGAAACATTCGAATGATTATGGATACACTGTAGAAAAGATTGATCAAGTTTTTTTAGGTGATAAAAAAATTTCTAGCTCAAGCATTAGAACATTGATTTCTGAAGGAAAAGTGTCTGATGCAAATCTAATTCTTGGAAGAAATTTTTCTTATTCAGGAAAAGTAATTGAAGGTGAAAAAAAAGGCAGGGCAATTGGTTTCCCAACCGCTAACATTGAACTAAATTCTGAGCTATTACTTCCCAAAAATGGTGTGTATGCTTGTTATATTTATTATGAAGAAAAGAAATATCCAGCTATGATTAATATTGGCAATAAACCCACTGCGGGAAATTTTTCTCTTGGACTGGAAGCAAATATTTTAGATTTTGATAAAGATATTTATGGAACTGAATTAGAAGTATTTTTTGTAGATAGAATTAGAGATGAAAGAAAATTTTCTAGCTTTGATGAATTAGTTCTTGAGTTAAAAAAGAATCGAAATGATACTATTGAGATTCTACAAAAAAAATCTAAATAGTATCATCTAGGGATAGTAATTTTTATTTTAAACCGTTAGCTGCGAGACATTCCTCGTATTTTTTCCTACGATTGGACTCAAACTCTGAAATTTTTTCTTCATGAATTAGGGTAAGACCAATATCATCAAGACCTCTATACAAACAGTCTTTACGAAAGCTATCTACTTCAAAAGAATAACTCTTTCCGTTTCCTGTCTTTACAATCTGCTCTTTAAGATCGATTTCAATCTTTGCACCTGAATTAGATTCAATATATTGAAAAATTTCATCAACTTGTTCTGAACTCAAAACTACTGGAAGCATTCCATTCTTAAAACAGTTATTATAGAAGATATCTGCATAAGAAGGAGCAATGATAGCTCTAAATCCATAATCTTCGAGTGCCCATGGAGCATGTTCGCGGGATGAGCCACAACCAAAATTATCTCTAGCAATTAGGATGGAAGCTCCCTTAAATCTTTCTTGGTTTAAGGAAAATTCTGGATTAGGTTTGGTTCCAGCATCATCTAAATATCTCCAATCGTGAAACAAATGAACTCCAAATCCTGAACGTTGAATCTTTCTTAGGAACTGCTTAGGAATGATTTGATCAGTATCTACATTAGCTCTATCTAATGTTGCTGCAATTCCAAGATGATTTGTGAATGCTTTCATTTCCAACTCCTAATATCTACAAACTTACCTTCAATTGCAGCAACAGCAGCCATTGTTGGACTGACCAGATGGGTCCTTCCACCCTTGCCCTGTCTTCCCTCAAAATTTCTGTTACTTGTAGAAGCACATCTATCGCCTGGTGATAGCACATCGTCATTCATTGCAAGACACATTGAACAACCTGGATTTCTCCATTCAAAACCTGCTTCTAAAAAGACCATATCCAGTCCTTCTTCTTCAGCCTGTCTTTTTACTCTGCCTGAACCGGGAACAACAATTGCATTCACCTTAGAACTTACTTTTTTCCCTTTAACAACTCTAGCTGCCTCACGCAAATCTTCAATCCTAGAGTTTGTGCAAGATCCAATAAAAACTTTATTGATCTCAACATCAGTGAGTTTTATTCCTTCTTTTAGTCCCATATACTTCAAAGCATCTTCAATTGTTTTTTGCATAACAGGTTCTGAATAGTCTTTGGGAGATGGAACCTTAGAATTGATTGTTATTACTTGTCCTGGTGAAGTTCCCCAAGTTACCATTGGTTCTATTTCTTCTGCCTTCAAGATTACTGTTTTATCGAACTTAGCACCACTGTCAGTTGCATATGATTTCCATTTCTTAGCAAAAATTTCAAACTTATCTCCGCCTGGTGAAAAGTCTTTTCCTATTAAATAGTTTACAGTAGTATCGTCTGGTGATATTAAACCTGCTCTTGCACCAGCTTCAATAGACATATTACAAATAGTCATCCTACCTTCCATAGAAAGACTACGAATCGCTTCTCCAGTATATTCAATAACATAACCTGTAGCACCGTCCGTTCCGATTTTACCGATGATTGCAAGAACTATGTCTTTAGCAGTAACACCAAATCCAACATTGCCTTCAACTCTAATCTCCATAGTTTTAGGTTTCTGTTGCAAAAGAGTTTGAGTAGCTAGAACATGTTCTACTTCACTTGTTCCGATTCCAAATGCTAGGGCGCCGAATGCTCCATGAGTTGATGTATGTGAGTCACCACAAACAATTGTCATCCCTGGATGAGTGAACCCAAGCTCTGGAGCAATCACATGCACAATTCCTTGGTCGGGATTTTTTAAATCGTAAAGTCTAATTCCGTTTTCTTCACAATTTTTAATTAGTGTCTTCATTTGAAGTGCTGAGACCGGATCTGATTTTTCAATCTCTCTATGTCTAGTAGAAACGTTATGATCCATTGTTGCCATTGTAGCTTTAGGACGACGAACCTTTCTATTGCTTAGTTTTAGACTTTCGAAAGCTTGAGGACTTGTAACCTCATGAACTAGATGCCTATCGATATAAATGATAGAAGAGCCACCCGTTTCTGTAACAAGATGCTCTTCCCAGATTTTTTCAAACATGGTCTTCATAAGTCCAGTTTTTTAAAATTGCCTAGTGGGTAAATTCGTTTTTATTTCACGTACAATTGATCGAACGAAGCTCCGTCTGCAAAATGATCCTTATGTGCCTTTGACCAACCACCAAAATTCTTATCTATTGTGAGAAGCTCAATTTTCGGAAACTTGGACTCAAACTTTTTTAGAATTTTTTCATTTCTTGGTCTATATCCGTTCTTGGCAATAATTTCTTGAGCAGGTTCAGAATATAAAGACTGAAGGTAAGCTTTAGCAACCTCAATATTTCCTTTTCGATCAGCATTTTTTTCTACCACAGCAACTGGTGGTTCTGCTAGAATACTTAAGCTTGGAAAGACAACTTCGAACTTATCCTTACCCATTTCATTTTGTACTAAGAATGCTTCATTTTCCCAAGCAAGAAGAACATCCCCAATTCCATTATTTGCAAAAGTTGTTGTAGAGCCTCTTGCACCAGAATCTAAAACAGGAACATTCTTATATAGAGTTTTAATAAACTCCTTCACTTTGGAACTATCGTTTTTGAACTTCTTCTCAGCATATCCCCAAGCTGCTAGATAGTTCCATCTAGCACCACCACTTGTTTTTGGATTCGCAGTAACTACCTTGATTCCCGACTTGACTAAATCTTCCCAGTCCTTAATTGCTTTTGGATTTCCTTTTCTAACAAGGAATACTATTGTTGAAGTATAGGGAGAACTATTATTTGGTAAACTTTTCTGCCAATCTTTTGAAGTTAATCCTTTAGATGCAATGACATCTATATCATAAGATAGTGCTAGAGTTACTATATCTGCATCTAATCCATCTATCACCGATCTAGCTTGTTTACCACTTCCACCATGGGATTGGTTGATTCTAACATCATCCCCAGTTTTACTCTTCCAATACTTTACAAACATCTTGTTGTATTCTACATAAAGCTCTCTAGTTGGATCATACGAAACATTTAGTAAAGTATAGTCCTTACCTAAAACCGATGTAACTAACGTTAGTGTAAGCACACTAAATAAAATTTTTCCAAAACCTTTCTTCATTTCTTTACTCCTCAATTATTTAAACTACATAGCAAATTGCACAAATAAGAAAAAGCTATAAGCCTTTTCGTCTAAGGTATATCTGTCATTTACATTTGTGGAAAATGGATTATTTCTAGCTTTGCTAACTGAATCCCCTGCAAATAAATAAGAAGCACCCGACCAAATAGAAACATAATCCTTCAAATAGTATTGCCAGATGAGATCATATTCATAAAACAAACGATTCCCACCTGATTCACCCAGCTTATAGCCACCGAATCTAGCTCCAGATTGATTTTCTGTGCTTAACCCAGTGTTAGCAGTTCCTCCCGATGAATACCATGCATCATTTGGATTAGCCTTATTAATATCCCAAGCAACAAAAATCCATCTTCCCCGCTTTTCTGTGTTCCACATTAGATGAACTGACCTAGTATTCGTATTAGACCAAAAAACATTATTTACAATTCCATTTCCTGAATCAAAATAAGGAAAACCACCTGAGCGTGTTGCAAAGGATGCATCATATGTTGCAACCTTATTATCATTTCTATTAGGATCACCTGAACCAAATGAATATTGGATTCCAACTCTAAATCGATCAAAAAAAGTATAACCAGTTTGAAGAAGTAAAAATCTTGCATCATACTCTACATTCTGTTTATAAATTCGCTCACCATTAGCAGCCTTTAATTCCAATGAATCCCAACCTGCATTCACTTGAGTTCCATTCTTGCCAAACTGCCAATTAGATTCCATTGTCCAGTCCCAAGACTTATACTTTGGCAATAAATTATTATCAGTTTTATTCGTTATGCGAAATCCAGTTGTGTTTAGATCATCATTTTGTCTTGTTCTATCTTGGCTAGTTACTGGGTTTGGACCTTGCTCCCATTTTCGATTGATGTTAAATATATAAAAATCGAATACCAAAACATCTTCCCATTTGACTGTGTTATATAGACCTGAAAGATAGGTATCGTTAGGCTTTCCTTTTCTAACACCATTGGAAGTATTATTTCCACTTCCACCATTGGACTCTTCTGCAAGGATTGATGTGAAAACTTCAGAGTTGAAATACTTAGAACTGTATTTAGCACGAGCACCATCAAAAGAATTTCCTGTTTGTCCATCATTTCTTGCACCGATGTATCTGTTATCACCAAAACCAAAAACCTGACGTCCAACATAGAAATCAAAACCTTCTAGAGTATTCTTGATATGTACAAACCCTTCTCTTAGGTCAGTATTATTTTTAACATTAACAACATTTGTTGGAGTTGTGCTAACTTCATTTCCCGCTGAGTTAGATAATGCTAAATAACCTAGCTGATCTTCTTTTCGAGACTCAGCACCACCAAATACCCTAACATCTTGAATTGTTAGTTTCAAACCGACATATTGAGATGGGTCAACAATAAACCAAACCTGAGAGTTTTGTGTTCCTAAATTTCGCTTATCGTCCGTTCTTTTATCAAAATCTAAATTCTGAGTATAATCAAATCTGGGTCTTGCTTGAAAACCTATTCTTAAGATATCTGCAAACCAAAGCCTATCAACCTTGCGAACAGCATCTTGATGATCGGGAGAAAGTAACATAGAACGAATATAATCATTACTGAGTTTGCTTTTCATCGGACTTTTATATGGTTCTTCTTTCTCAATCTCTTTTTGAATCTCAGGAATTCCTTTTCCATCATTCGACTGAGGGTTATACTTTACTTCAGCAGGTGGATCCAGATTGGGAACCTCCTCTTCTTTTGCTTTTGGCTCAGGTTTGGCTTCCTCATTCTTTGGCTTAACGACTTCTTTCTCTACTTTTTTGGGTATAGTTTTTTTATCTGCTTGAGCCAAAACACTGCTCACCATCAAACATGTTAGGGAGATTCCTAATATGTGTTTATTTACAGATTTAATTTCTTTCATAATCTCCTCCTAAAATGATTGATGTGAAATTTGTAATAACCATAAAATTTCATCCTCTGTTTTATTCAACATTTAATTCATTATAATAGAAGAAAATCTGTTATTTTAGAAATTTTTTAATCTTGGGGTTTCCCTCAGACTAGGTTTCTGTTATATTGGAAAGTAATTATATAGGCTCAAAGAGAGAATCTATCTTGAAAAAAGTAGTTTATTGAATTAAATAATATTTTATAAAAAAACTCTCAAGTCTCACCTAGCGTCAGGTTCGAAATATAAACTAGATTTATGAAATTTTATTCAGTAAAGGAAACGAGCGAATTAGCTGGAGTCAGCATTAGAACTCTTCATTATTATGAAGAGATTGGGTTATTAAAACCAAAAATCAGAACTGATTCAAACTATCGTTATTATACTGAAACTGAACTTCTTAGGCTACAGCAAATTTTGATCTTTAAGGAACTTGGATTTCCTTTGAAAGAAATTTCCAAGATAATAGACTCAAAGAATTTTGATTTATTAGAATCTTTAATAAACCAAAAAGCTGAGCTTGAAATAAAGTTCAATTCAATTCATAAATCAATAGGTTCAATTAACAAAACAATTCAATACCTAAAGGAGGGTAAGAATATGAAACATGACGAACTTTATGTTGGTCTTCCCAAAGAATTCGGTGAGGAGTTAAGAGAGGAATCAATTCAAAATTGGGGGCAAGAAGTTGTAAAAAAATCGGAAGACTACCTTGCATCTCTTTCCAAAAAAGACTTTGAAGAATTGAAAATTGAATTTCAAAAAATTTGGAATAACCTCTTCACTTTGAAGTCTGAAGATCCAGAATCCAAAACTTTACAGAATGAAATCAAAAAATTCTATATAGTAATTGGAAAATTTTGGGGAATCAGTGATAAAAAAGAAAACTACCTAGATACATTCAAAGGTCTAGGAGAACTTTACATCTCTGATGAACGTCATACGACAATGAATGGAAACTCTAGTCCAGAATTTGCTAAGTTTTTAAAACAAGCACTCAGTAAATTTGAAACTGAATAAAGCTCTTTGGTATAAAATCAATCCATCGCTTTTGCAGTGGACTGATTTTATATTGTATTTCACTGATTACAACAAGAGTTAAATGAATCAATATTCCATTAGCTTATTTTCTAATTGAACTTTAGCGACTCTTCGCTATTAGAAAAGAGAGTATCAAATTAACGTTAGTTCTCATGTTTAACGTGAATGATGACGCTCACTCTATTTTGTATGAACTGTCCTGTAATAGTTATGGTATATTGTATTAGTAGTGTATTTCGTTATCGTATTTGATTAAAAGTATTCGCTCTGGTAGAGAAAATGGTCTTTAGGCGTAAAGACTTTTTTGAGTGTTCGTCAAAAAAACAGTTATTACAAAATAAATTATTGATGGATTAATAGTTATTACAAAAAACCAACCACGAGACAGCTTCTACAACTAGGACAAAGTTCTTCAATTAGAGCAACCAGAGAAAAGTAAACAATACAAAGTAAAATTCAAGCTACTACATTCAACAACACCAAAACCCATGCTATATAAACAACAAAACCCTCTGCGTCCCAGATCGAAGCGATATGCCCAAAATTTCTGTAAGAAATTTTGTATCTGCAAGCCTCCCGCCTGATGGCTATCGGCTTTCGATGGTCAATAAATTTCGGTCACTGAGTAAAAAACCCTGAAAGGGTTTTTGTATCGAAGTGCGAAATTTATTGACCGAAGCGAGAGCTGGAAAAGACGCCCAAGAGTTATTAAAGTGAGTTAGATATAATAAGAAAACATAGAAGTCATCACTAGTGTGCCCAAGATGTCCCGTTGAGATAAAATCCTTTTATCGAAACTCAAGTTAAATTAAGGACCAGCGACACAACGAGAATTGTAAGTATTTCCTACTCCTTTACCACTAATTCCTTCTAAACGGTTAAAGTTAACATTAAATATTGCTGTATAAGCTAAATTAGCCAAAGCAGATGTTGAATTGTCAAATTGACCACCTGTAATATTTGGAAACAAAGTATTATTTACTTTAATCGTTGTAGTCAGTGATAAATCCAAAAGAGTAACCATTTCATTTAGATTGGGTAGTCTCCATGACTTTCCAGCAAGGACTAAATTCTTACATGCTAATAATGAATTAGACCAGTTAGTTGTATTAAAAGCTCCACCTGAACAGTCTGAATTCGTTTGACCATTTGCACATTTTTGCCAAATAAGTTTAGTTCTCTTATCTAGAATAGTGCCATCACCATTATCCACCATATCAAAAGAAGGAGAAGTAGGACCACTTATACAATGAACCAGACCATTATTTCCAATTATTTGGTTGGAAATATAATCATTACTAATCATAGCATTTGTAGCAGCAGGTAACAATACATTTGAAGTCCATCTAATACTATTTCCAGGAGTAGGAGGGTTGGGAAACAAAGTTGAATTCCAATAGTTTGTGCTGTTAGCACTGCCATTCATTTCTATCACTTGACTTAATTCTTGTACATTAGGTAATCTCCAATTCTTTAATCCCGCATAACCCGCCCCAGCGTTAGCTGAATTGAGATTATTGCATAATGTCGTTGCAGTTGAATGGTTAACTGAGGAAGCAGTTCCTCCTGAACAAGTTAAACCAGTTTGTCCCTCATGACAGGTTTTCCAAACAATGCCCTTTAAAGTATCTCTATTAATTGGATCGTTGGGATATCCAGAATTAGTAGAACTTATTTGAATTCCTTTTGCATTAGGAAAATCAACAAGTTCTCCATCCTGATAAGGAAACATTGCAGTAAAACTAGAACAAGATCCTGGTGTGACCCATTGTGGATGTGGTGTGCCAAAGCAAGCTGTCTGTCCAGTATCAGCAACAGGTGCAATTTGATATACAATGACAGTATAGTCCTGAGTTGAACCATCTTCAGCGGTTACTCTATACGTAACGTTAGGCGAAAATAAATTAGATGTTGTACCTGAAACCTGAGCAGTAGAACCAACAGTGATAGACTTACCTGTATGTGTGAAACTAGGAACTAACGTTAGTCCAAGCCCATAAGGAATTTCAATATTAATTGTTGTTCCAGAAATTGTTCCTGTATATGCTTTGTTTAATCCTGTGGAACTAGATTCAAAACTGAATGAAGTAATGCTTTTACTTGAAGAACTTACTGGAGATGTTCCGCCAGTAGTTCCACCTAATGATGCATTTGAACTTCCTTGAGACTGTAAGGTGATCGCTATCGAAACAAAAGGAATAAAAGATCTTTTAAAATCAACTTTGCAATTGAATAAACTTACTAAGACGAAGCAAACAATGCAACTTAATCCAATAAATTTATTTAACTTCATATGCTTCCCTATATTTTGCTATGGTCCAGTCTAAGTTTTGCTACATTGGAATGATGAATATTGTGTTTTAGAAGAAAAAGAACTCCCACCTTCAAGTTCATTCCTCCAAACAGACTTGAAAATTCTTCAAGTTCTAACTCAGATTTTTTTTGAATTTCCAGAACTAACCTTTGGTTTGATTGAATTATTTCATTCAAAAGTTTTTCTTTCTTTGCTTCGTTAGACTTAGGAGTTTTGGAAACTTCGTACGAACCATAATCAAGAATGAATGCTCTATTTGTAGGTTTTATTTCTTCTAACTTTAATTGAATTTTACTTGGTTTGCCGCGAAGTTTAAGAATAAAATTTGGCAAACTGAACCAAAATGCAAACATTTTATTCGTACTAATTATATGATTCATATTTTGTGCAATAGTCCAACCCTCTGGTACAGCTTCAGAAAATAACATGGAATCAGGAACTTTCCTATAGAATTCAACTAATGAATCATTGACTGAATTCACTTGTCCAAGCAATTCTTCTTTGGAATTGACTTCGTATAATACAGGAAAGGTATGCATTAAAAATAGTTTCTTGAAGCAATTTATTTATCAAATAGTTTTTAAATCAGTTGAAATTATTTTACTAGTTTCAAGTAACTCAGAAAAATATTCTATGCCTAATAAAAATCTTTACAATCAAGGTGACAATGAATAGAATTTCATCGAAGGAAGATAAACTATGCTTCAATTACTCTGGAATACAATTGCCTACAGTGGAGTTTTTCATGCTAGATCAATCACTGAACAAAAATACATCGTGCTGGTTAATGGACTCAGTATTTTTTGTGCCCTCTTTACTGGAATTAATCTACTAACTCTATCCTTTTTTGACACACCTAGGATTATTACTATAGTTGGTATTATATACATTATCTCTATTTTATTTACTTTATTCTTGAATTCTAGTGGAAAAACTCTTATAGCTAAAGTCTATATAGTTTTACTTTCTTATTTCTATATAGTATATAATAGCTTAATGATTGGAAACCAAGCAAAGAATTATCTTTTTTTAATTTCGATTTCTTTGATTGCTTATTTCATTTTTTTAAAGAAAGAAAAAGTCTGGATGAACTTGGCTATTTTTCTTTCTTTTATAACCTATATTTTACTAGAAGTTATTCATGAATCCCTCAACCCAATCCATGTAATTCCTACTGAAAAGCTATATATGTTAAATAGCATTATTAACATTTCTTTTGGAGTATTGCTTTTAGCATTTGCATACAATGTTATGAATACCTATAGCAAATCTGAACTTTTTGCAATCCTTGAACATGAAAAATCTGAAAGGTTACTAAAAAATATTTTACCAACTCAAGTGATAAAAAAACTTAGAGAAACAAATGATACTATCGCAGAACGATATGAAAATTGTACTGTTTTATTTGCTGATATTGTTGGGTTTACTGACTTATCCCGAACCATGTCTGCCCTAGAAATTGTCTCAATTCTAAATGTTCTATTTTCAGCATTTGATGATCTAGTAGAAAAATATGGACTTGAGAAGATTAAAACTATTGGTGATTCTTATATGGTTGTTGGTGGAATTCCTGAAGAGGATAAACTTCATGCAGAGAAAATTGCTTCTCTTGCGCTTGAAATGTTAGAAATAGCAAAGTCATACAGTAAAGAAAGGAATGTTCCACTTGAACTTAGAATTGGAATCAATTCAGGTGAAGCGGTTGCTGGAGTTATTGGAAAGAAAAAATTTATTTTCGATCTTTGGGGAAACAGTGTAAATCTTGCTTCTAGAATGGAGTCTCAAGGAGTTCCCGGTCAAATTCAAGTTACTGAATCAACCCATGACTTATTGAAAGATAAATTCAAGTTCATTGAAAGGGGAATTTTTAATGTAAAAGGAATTGGTGGTATGAAAAGTTATATGTTGTCTGAAAAACTTGTATAATTCTTGAAGTTTATTGTCCTTTGAGTTCTAAATATCCCTTACCTGTGATTATAGCTGAATCTTTCTTTCCTTGAGCTTGGACGCTACCTTCCCAATAAATATTTCCTGTAGATTCAATTGCAATAAATTCTTGCTCTTGAAAGTTAGGCGCAATTTCTAACTCCAATCCTTTCGAAAAAATTTTCCAATTCAATTGGTAATCTTTTTTAGTCTTCCCACTTTTCCATTTTTTTCCATTAGGGACTAAGGAAATGGATCCGATATCTTTGAAATAAATTTTTTCTTTTTTATTTGATAAAGTTCCAAAAGTTTCTGGCTCTTCATTGGCATTTTTTCTGAAATTAAAAACCATCAAATCAGAACCATCACTTAAATTTAAACACAACCAGTCCCAAGAATTTTCACTGCTACTCAAATTTCTTGGACTATTTAAAATTGTTTTTCCTTGACTACTCCATTCATGATCCATCCAAGAAGTTCCAGATTTAACAATAAATTCTTTCTGTTCAATCCAAATTGATCCTTTTGTAACCAATCTAGGTATCGAGTAGTAATAAGAAAAAACTTCAGGATACTTTCGACTTTTCAAAGAATAACCTTTTTCACCATGTAATAGAATATCTGAGGTTGAACTAATGCTTAAAAGCAAATTCAATTTTATCTTAGAGTTTCTTGGTTCAGCTTTCAGTTGAAACTCAGTGCTACTCAAAAACTTTACAGAATAATCCCCACTATAAATTTCTTTAGAATTATAACCTGCTAAATTTCCAAACCTTCTTTCTATTACCTGTGACGTTATGTGCTTTTTCTCATCAATATTTGAAATTGCAAAATGTACGGGAAAGATTTCTTCCTTCTCTGAAATTTTTGCTTTAAAAAAACTTAATTCATAACCAATACTTTTTCCTGAATCATCCTGTAGGTTTCCTACAAAATAACACCACTCTAACCCAAAATCAGGGTGAAAACTATGATCTTTCGGGAAAGAAATTTCTTTACTAAAAATACTTGTTGTGAATAAGATTAGAAGAACTAGTCTCAACTCTTTTTCTCAAGATATTTCTTAATCTGTTGCAAAGTTTTCTTAGCTTGAATATGGTCGGGATCAAAATTCAAAACTCTATGCAAAGATTCTATAGCTTTCTCGAAATTCTTCATTCTAATATAAGTTCTAGCAAGATTATAGATTGCTCCAGTATTTTGGCTTCTAAGGGAAGCCGACTTCAGAAATTCCATTTCAGCTTTCCCAAGACTATCCTGTTTAAAATAACAATAGCCCAAGATCAAATGAGCATCCGCATTTGATTGATTCAATATATTATACTCTTCTAAATGAATGATAGCATTAGAATAATCTTTAAGTTTAGTATAATATTTTCCTAGAAGATATAAGACATTTACATCACTTGGAAAAATTTGTTTTGCTTCAAGAAGATATTCACAGGCTCTAACATAACTTCTAGAATTAAATTCTTTTTCTGCACTTAGTCTCAATTCTTCAAACTCTGCCATTCTAAGGGAAAGCCCAATGCCTAGAAATGTGACATCGTCTGACTGATCAGTACCTTTACAAAAATCATTATATCGAAGCATGATTTCTTTGACAGTTTCTTTAATATCTAATTCTTTTGTTTCTTTGATTAATGAAATTAGATCCTTCATTTCAAAAGGTGTGCCTTCATCAGACTGTCCTTCCATAAATCCATCAGTATAAACAAAAAGTTTATCACCTGGTTCAAGTTTAACCCTATAATCTCTGAAGTATTTATCAGCATCAGTAAACATGCCAAGAAAAGTTCCTTCACCTTCCATCACACTAACTTCTCCAGTCGCATAACGTTGTAATAATGGTCTTGGATGTCCTGCTAAACTATAAACTATATCATAGTTAGAATCTATGATTCCATAGAAACAAGTTAGATAACCTTGTTGTTTCACAAGATCAATTAGTTCTCTATTTGTATTGGAAAAAATTTCTGATGGGCTATCTAATTTATAATTAGTAAAAAGTAGTTTAGAAATTGCAGTAATAAATGCAGCAGGAATTCCATGTCCAGAAACATCAGAAAGCATTATTCCTATCTTATTGGAACCATACATGAAATAATCATAATAATCGCCACTAACTTCTTGCAGAGGCATATAGCTAAAGCTAAACTGAAGACCTTTCCAATCTGGAATTGTTTGTGGAATGATTCCTTTCTGAATATTCCTTGCCATCTTCAAGTCTTTAGACATTGCTTTCTGTTTTGCAATCAAATCATTCTTTAGAGAGCTCAGAACTTCAACAGCAGCTTCCATTTCTTTGTTCTGAACATGAAGTTCTTGTGATCTTTCCAAAATTTCATTTATATCTATATAACTATACTTAGTTTCATTATTAGCATATTCTTTGGAAATTACAAAAGTTAAATTTTTCAATTCGCTGTTCGTATCTTGAATTGAAGATCGACCAACTTTTAAATTTTTTTCTTCCCATACAAGTTCAAAAATAGTTTCAGAACTTTCTTTCACTAAATTTTTTGTATCGAAATAATTTGTATCAATATTTTTTACTGAAGTCTCAATTAACTCCAATTTCCAGTTTTTAATTTGATATAAAATAGTACTAGCTTCAATCAAACCTTTAAGATAAACTAGATCGAACTTAGTTTCTTTTTTATCACCAAGAGTTTGAAGTTTTATCTGAAATTTTGAATTATTTTGAACAATAACAAAACTTAAATATCTAACAACATTCTGTAGAAGAATTGTGATTCTTGTAAGAAAATGTTCATAATCCAAATTACTATCATTTGATGAAAGTATATCATAAGCTTCTATAAAAAAAATTTCTCTAGCAGCTGTAAAAACATAAGGACCTAAATCAATTTTTTCATTTAAAGTGTTTAAAATCTGATTTTCAATTTCATATGATAACCAAAATCCATCATCATTAATAATTTTATTTAGAAAACTTTCGTCTAAAATTTCCTGTAAGATTAATTTATAATCATTTTCTAATTGATTTGAACTCAACAAATTTAAAATTTTCTTCAATCGTCTTGCAGATACATCTGGATTCATCAAAAGTTGATTTGAATTTATTTTTTGAGAGCTAGTCACAGATAGTTTAGACTTTAGAAAGTATGACTCATGTATTCAAGTAAAATTTTTCTTGTTAAACCTTTTATTTTTTATTTCAAAAATGCTATTCTAGAAGAAAGTTTATTGAACATGTTCATTTAGTTCGGTAGAATTCTTCTTTCCACGAATAGTTTTTAAAAGTAAAATATTCAGTAAAATGAATCCGATAGCTATATTGATTGGTAAAATTTTGTCTTGTACGTTTGACAGAAAATGTATTCCTGCACTAATAGCTAAAACCAGTATCCAAACACCTATTGATTCTTTGCAAACTATAAAGCTTAAAAGAACTAATATACATATTTGATATGAATAATGTAATTTTAGAGGTATGATTAGACTAAATAAATATAATGCAAATAGAATAAACCAAAAACTCTTTTTGTAAATTATTGAAAATTTATTTTCTGAGGAAATTTCTTTCAAGAGATAAACAGAAAGGATTATTCCAATAGATATAAATTGAGAATTCACATTTGATAAATTCGATTTTTGTAAGATTACATAAAAAAATAATGATGAGAAACCTATTTCTAAAAATTTAAGGAATTGGTTTTCATTCCAAATAGTAAGCAATGAAAATCCAAGACCAATAATAGAAATTTTTACTGCCATAATAAATAAGTATATTGAACGATTATGAGTATTGCTTTCAAACTGCGATAATGCAATAGAAAAAATAATAAACAATGGAAACCATGTATATCTTAGTAATCCAATCAAGTTATCAGAATAATCTAGCTGAACAAATCTCGAACCAAAGAGTGCAAATAGAACTCCCAAGAACATTAGGTTTATATAATATAAGCTAAAATAACTATAGGAAGTATTCAAAAAGCCTAACCATTCGGAACCAATACTCGCAATACATAATGAACTTAATCCTAAGAATATAAGACTAACAAATCGAAGTGCTTTCTCTTGACTCAAAGTCCACATTCCTTGAGTTCGATTAATATAAAATAAAACTTTAACTAAAATTAAAAATACAACTCCAATACTGATTAATTGTCTTTGCTTAAAACCAATTAGATCGATTACTTTTAATAAGCCTATGATAAGTAAAACAATAATGAATCCAGAACATAATCTAAAGATTAAACTAGAAGAATAATTTTTATCAAAATTAAATCTTGAATTTTTGTTGGATTCAAAAATTGCATCTATGATTTCCATGGAAACTTCATATCTAAGAACTAATGGATATTTACTTTGGATAATTTTATAAAAAGAAATTTCTGTATCAAACCTTTCAAACTTATTGAGTTTTAAAAAATCTTCTTTTGAACCTCTATAAAAAAAGTTATCTAGTTCTTCTTTCAATTGTGAATAACTTCTTGAAAACTGAATTCTCTCCTTTCGGGCAATAGTTTTTTGAACCACCAAAAAAACTCTATAATCAGCATTTTCAGTAATATTATTCCAATCAAAATATTCAGTAAGAGCAGAAATTAACTGATATGGATATTGCTCAGGTGTTAGAATATAACTTGCATAACGAAAGTACAATTCATTAATGATTGTTTCTTCTACTTCATTTTTAAAAAAAATTGTTTCCTCAGATAGCCTGAGTTTCAATTGATTAAAAATTGCCATATCGGTAGAATCACAAGTAATTCTATCTATTATTGAATATGCAAAATCATAAGCAGCATAGTTGTTGATTGTGTTTAGCTCAGACTCTTCTTGTAAGCTTTGATCAATATTTTCTTCTAAATTTGTTTCCTCTTGAACGTTATGCGAAATTGAGTCATCAATAATGGATTCATCTTCAACTCTATCCGAAGTCAAGTCTTCAATTAAGGATTCTTCTTGATAGACTTGGGAGGATTGTCCCTCAGGCAAATCATTCTCTTCATCATACGAATATTGAGCTTCATCTAAAGCTATTTCATATGCATTCCTAAGTTCAGTGAATTTTTCGGGATGTAGTTCTCTATCTATTAACTTTAACTTTATTGAATAGGCTTTTTTGATTTTTTGAGTATCTTTTGTAAAAGGAATTCCCAATTCCTCCCAATGGTTCATAGAAATGACTCGGGCTCCATTTCTTCTAGTATCTTTTTAAAAAGTTTTCTAGCAGGTTCAATTTTCTCGGGATCTTGAGTTTCAAGTGCAACAGTAAATTTTCTTGTTTCTGAACCTAAGATTTCTCTCTCAACTCCCAATAGTTCTTCATAAAGTTTTTCTGCTTGGTTTAGCAATAATTTATTTTCATATTGATCCCTTGGATGAATCTTTAACTTACTCAATTGTTTAAATCTTTCTTCTATCTGATCCTTAGACATAAGTCCCGGGTTTTCTTCAATTATACTAATATACTTTTTATCTGTTGGAATTACATGAACTTCCACCTCCAATACTCCACTAGTATCATAGGTAAAACGAACATTAGCTTTAGCCTCAGTTGCTGGAAGTGGAGGGAAGTCCACAGTGATTTGTCCTAAATAGACATTCTCTTTCACTAGTCTTGCTTCCCCTTGATAAATTTTTATTGTTAACTTCCTTTGATTATCATCTATACATTTGATTGGTCTCGTCTTGCTAACAGGTATTAGAGTGTTTCTATCAATGATAGGATAATAAAAACCATCGACATAATCCCGACCCATCCTTTCACTAACTTCAATTCCAAGAGTATATGGACAAACGTCTGTAAGCACGATTTCTTTAAGTTCTGATTTTTTCATGCTAAGTCCCGCCTGGACACCAGCGCCTAACGCTACAATTTCATCGGGATTAAAGCTACTAGAAGGCATAATTCCAAACATTTTAGCAACCATTTTTCTAACTGATGGTATCCTTGTAGCACCACCTGCAAGTACAACTTGAGAAAGTTCGCCTGATTTGATTCTAGCATCTCTAAGTGCTCTTTCGACAGGTTTTCGCAATCTCTCTAGGATTGTCTCAGAATATTTTTGAAATTCATCTTGATAGAACTTACAATTATACTCTTTACCAAGATATTCTAAATTATATTCAACAAAATCTTCTATGCTAAGTCTAAGTTTTACCTTCTCTAACTGTTGTCTTAGAATAGAAATAAATTTTTGATCAAATTTTAATTCTGTTTTTTTTAGATTGTTTTTTTCAAAAAAAATATCAATCAATACTTGTAGAAAATCTTCACCACCTAGATGGTTATCTCCTGCACTTGCTCTTACTTCAATAACACCTTCAAACAATTCAAGAACAGAAACATCAAAGGTTCCACCTCCTAAATCAAATACAAGAAACTTTGTCTCTAGGTTTTGGTTATGAATTCCATATGTTAAAGCTGCTGCTGTAGGCTCATTCAAAAGCGATTTCACCTTCAAGCCCGCATGCTCTGCAGCTAGTTTTGTAGCTCTTCTTTGGGTATCATTAAAATATGCAGGAACAGTGATGATTGCTTCTTTGATTTCAGTTTTAAGAAAGAAATTTGCATCCTCTTTCAATGACTTTAGAACAAAAGAAGATAGTTCTTCCGCTCTATAGAAGCGATTTCCTAATTGAAATTCTTTGTTAGTACCCATGTATCTTTTAAAAATTTCATGAGTTTTATGATGCTTAGTACTTAGTTGTTCTTTAGCAGCTTTGCCAACAAGAACATTTCCTTCCTCAGTAAAAGCTACAACCGAGGGAGTCAAAAAATTTCCAAGTGAGTTGGGAATTAATTCAGGCTTCTCACCATTCCAAAAACTAATGAGACTATTTGTAGTGCCTAAATCAATCCCGACGATCATGAGTCGATTTTGAACTTATAAGCTCAATAAGAACTGCTTAATGTCAGATAGAACTACTTCACGATACTCTGGTAATTCATTCATAAGTTCATGAAATAGACCTGGATAAATTTTTATATCCTTCTTAGCGACAGTAAGACCTCTATAAAAATTTCTAGATCCTTCTACGTCAGCA
This sequence comes from Leptospiraceae bacterium, assembly GCA_033762425.1. GTDB lineage: Bacteria > Spirochaetota > Leptospiria > Leptospirales > Leptospiraceae > JANRLP01. The sequence continues at coordinate 34,519 of JANRLP010000003.1, read as the reverse complement.
ATTCCATCTTGATCTCCGTGGATCATGAAGATTGGTACCCTAATTAGATGAGCCTTATTGTACATCGCTTCCGCTAGATGAAATAAATTTTTCCCCATTTGGAAAGAAACCTTTCCATGGACAAGTGGATCTTTTTGATATGCATCAATCACTGTTTGGTCATGTGATAAAAAATTTAAATCTAGATTTGCATCCAATGTAACAGCAGGAAGAAAATTACTGAGTAGCTCAGCAGCCGTTCTTTTTACTTGCTTTTCAAAATCCATTTTTGGACTAAATGCAGCTGAACTTACAACAAGTGCAGTGAGGTTATCTTGATTAAAACCTTCAGTAGCATACTGCAAAGAAATGATTCCACCCAAAGAGTGACCAAGTAAAATCACCTTAGGAACATTCTGCTCTTCTTTTGCAATCCGAATCAAATCAGCTAAATCATCTACATAATTCTGAAATTGATTTACGTGTCCTCTTTTACCATCAGACCTACCGTGACCCCTTGCGTCTAACGCATAGATAGTGAAACTTTCATCCTTCAATGCATTCAAAATATTTCCATAGCGATCACTATGCTCACCAAAACCATGTTGGATTATCAATACTCTTTTTGCATTAGGTTTTGACCATGATTGAAAAAAGATGTTTGACCCATCAATTGAAGATTGAAAACTGCTTTGTTTGTTTGTAAAACTCATAACTTACCTTGACTTGATACTCTAAGTTTAAATTTGCCACTAATTAGTCAAGTTTTTATTCTTTCGGTAGAAGCTTTTTCAGTATAATTATTGAAGAAGAAATGAAGTTAGAATAATTATCCAAAAGTTCTATTCCAACTCGATACCTTTAGAACAGCGAAGAGTTACTAATGCACAATTTTCCTATAATGAATTGAAATTATACAATAAATCTTCTTAATTTCGCATAACGTTATACAAAAGTTTATTTTTCTTGATTAAATAATTTTGGTTTTTTGTACCTAGTCTTGAAAGGTTTATTATACTAGATTTTCCATAATTAGAACAATACATCTGAGTTTTAAGTTAAAAAAGCCTTTTAAAGACTAGTTTTAGATTTTACAAAAAATGAGTAGGTAATCTAATAACCAAACCAATAGGAGTTTCCCGTATGATGCTGCCAAAAACACTTTTTGGAGTTTTAGGTTTCGTTTTAGTTCTGAGTCCAATCTATTCAGATGATACTGAAAAGGTAGAAAAGTATTTTAGAAAAATTAGAAATTCAGAACCTTTGCTACAAGCATTTTTTAGCAACATGCCTAAGGGTGGAGACATACACCACCACTTCAGTGGTTCTGTTTATGCAGAAAATTATTTTGATTTAGCAGTTGAAAAAAATTTTTATGTTAACATTGAAACAGGAGATACTTATCAAATTGTCCCACAGAATCTATTAGATGAACCTAATATTCAGCCTATTCAATCCTTCATAGACGGAAAGAACTATCTATCAGTTAGATTGAAATTAATTACTCTTTGGTCAATTAAAGATTTCAAAGAAGCACAAAAATCAGCTGATAAACATTTCTTTGAAGCATTCAGAAAATTTGGTCCATTGCTCAAAGGCAATCATGATTTTTTCCTAAAAGAAATTAAGCGTAGAGCAATTTTAGAGAATATACAATATTTGGAAACTATGTTACTCAGACCAGAGTATAATAAAGATGATCGATTCAATGAGTTTAGTAAAAAGTATAACAAGATACTCTCAGAAACTGATACTAAGAATGATCCTAATAAACTTAAATCTATCTTTAATGAAATGTTTACTGAGCTTAAGAACGAGCACAAGTTTATAGAACAATCAAAAAAACATTCTGAACTAGTGAAATCAATTTATGATAAATCTAAACTTTCTAAAGAAGAAGAAGATAAACTTGTAGTCAGGTTTCAGAATAATATCATAAGGACTGAATCCCCAGTTGATATTTTTTCACAATTGTTCCTTTCTTTCCAATCAGATTATATCTCTGAGGAAATTGTAGGAACAAATCTTGTGGGACCAGAGGACAATCCACAGGCAATGAGAGACTATTCATTGCAGATGCAGATGTTTAAATTTTTTAAATCAAAGTATCCCAATCAAAAATTTTCTTTACATGCAGGGGAACTAACGCTTGGAGTTGTACCCCCAGAAGATTTATCTTGGCATATTAACTCAGCTGTGAGAGAAGCTGGTGCATATCGAATTGGACATGGTGTAGATGTTCCATTTGAGAAAGATTCTTATTCACTACTAAAGTATATGAAGGAAAAAAGAATTCCAGTGGAAGTTAGTCTAATTAGTAATGAGTTCATTTTAGATGTAAAAAATGATAGTCATCCAATTTTGCTCTATCACAAATTTCGCGTACCGATAGTAATCACGAGTGATGATATGGGTGTGTTGAGGAGCAGTTTAACAGGTCAATATACAGCTCTTGCCAAGAGATACAAAAAACTTTCTTACAAAGATATCAAAGGATTTGTTTTCAATAGCATCGAATTTGGATTCATTGATGAAACTGAGAAAACTAGAATCAAAAAAAATCTAACTGAGAAATTTCAAACTTTTGAAAAAGAAATTCTTGAGGAATAGGCTCAAAATTTATTTTGAATTATGAACAAATCAAAAATTCAATTTAAAGCCATTGATGGTGTTAAAATAAGTGCTGATTACTATCAAATAAAACAACCCAAAGGATTTATATTGTTATGCCATAGATCACATAGCAATAGAGCTGAGTATAAAGACATTGCTCCAATTTTTAACAGCATCGGATATTCTTGTTTGGCTATCGACCAACGCTCAGGAATGAAGTTTTAGGGAGTAGAAAATGAGACTAAGAACATTGCTAAAGAAAAGAACATGAAGACTGGTTACATTGATGCGAGACCAGACATCGAGTCAGGGATTCTCAAAAGTTTTTCTTTGAACAAAAGTAAGAAAATTATTCTTCTTGGTAGTTCATATTCTGCTTCTTTAGCACTTCTTGTAGGAACAAATACTCAATACTCAAAGATGATCTCTTCAATTTTAGCTTTCAGTCCTGGAGAGTATTTAAAAGGTATTTCTTTGCTAACTGAATTAAAAAACTTATCAATACCAATTTTTTTGACCTCATCAAAAAAAGAATCTAGTGATTTAGTTACGTTATGCGATAGTATTCCAAAAAAATATAAAACTATTTTTAAACCTGTAACAGAAGGATTTCATGGTTCTAGAGTCTTACATCATAAAACTCCTGATTGCAAGAACTATTGGGAAGCTGTTAAGCAATTTCTCGATACCTTCCATCATTCTAATTACTAATAAAATAATTTTACTAAAGCTATTCTTTCAGAATTGAAAGTATATAAAACTTTGAATCTCGTTTGGCTTGATATGAAATAGAGCTATTGTGAAAGATGCTGAGAGAAATCCTTTGGAAGCCATTCCAAGCTTTAGCCAATGATATTGAATGAACTTTTGATAATACCTTGGAGTAAAGTGTAGAATAGCCATAATCAAGATTGCAACTAGTCCAAGATAAGAAAGATTTGTTGTGCTAAAATCTAACAATTGTATCTTAAAAAAAATATTCTTAGTTTCAGCCAAGTCTTTAGTACGAAATAAAATCCACCCAATAAGAACTAAATGAAATGTAAAAAAAATCTTACAAAATCTATACAAACTATTTTGGTTATCAATCATTATATGTTTTGTGAACCATCTTTCCAAAAACAGAAATAAACCGTGATAGATTCCCCAAAGAATAAAATTTACACTTGCTCCGTGCCAAAGCCCACAGAGAAACATCGTTATAAATAAATTTCTAAAAGCTTGATTTTGGTTTCCACCTAGTGGAATATATAGATAATCCCTAAACCATGAACCAAGCGAAATATGCCACCTTCTCCAAAATTCTGTAATACTAGATGATTGATATGGTCTATCAAAATTCTTCGTTAGGCGAAATCCAAGGATCATAGCCGATCCCAGTGCAATATCAGTATATCCTGAAAAGTCTCCATAAATTTGGAAAGCAAATCCATATATACCAAGAAGAACTTCCGTAGAAGAAAACATCTCTGTAGATGAAAAAACTTTATTAACAGTTAGTTGTCCGATTAAATCAGCTAGGTTTTTCTTTAATAGTCCTGATAGTATTAAAAAAATTCCTTGTGAAAAAAAATTTTTAGTTAGTGAAAAATGTTCTACCTTATCTTTGAATCTTACTAAAAAATCTTTTGCTCTTACTATCGGTCCAGCAACTAGTTGTGGAAAGAAACTCACAAATAGTGCAAACTTTAAGAAATTTCTTTCTGGAGTAAGAACTCCTCTATATACATCAATTGTGTAGGACAGGGTTTGGAAAGTATAGAATGAAATTCCAACTGGTAGCAATATATCTAAATTTTCAATCGGGATAGAGAGATACTCACCATTGATTTTAATTGAATTCAGAAGTTCTATCGTGAAATGAAAGTATTTGAAGTAAAATAATAGACCAAGGTTTAATAATAAAGATATCCAAAGATAAATGCTCCCTTTCCTACCTTTTAATCTTTCAGAATTAATTAAAAGTGCTATGAAGTAGTCTAAAACTGTAGAAAAAAGAATCAATCCAACTGCTTTAAAATTCCAAGAAATATAAAAATAATAAGAAAATGATAGAAGTAGAATTAATCTCAAATAAGGAATAAATGCAAAAGTTCTTTGTAAAATAAAAACTATTCCTAAGAAAATAAAATATGCTTCAGAATTAAAATTGAACGGTTGATTATTCTTATCTTTTAGTTCTAGTTTTTGAATCTCTGCTCTTTTATCAAGTTCACCAAGATATGTTCTATACTCATAATCTATGTCCTGAAAAATTTTCTTTCCTAAAACTTCTCCACCCAATCTAGTCAAATGTGTTCTATCTTCTTGGATAATTCCTTTTTCAAAAAGTATTTTTGATCTACCAATTCCGCCTAACGCTTGAATTGAATCATAGAAACCAATTTTTTCTTCTATAGAAATTTCTTTCATAGCTGAATGAATCAATACTAACTCTGGCATTGTTCCATACTCACCATTATTTAACATTCTAATTCTTTCTGTTGGAGAAATTATCAGTATAGAAGTTTTAGGAAGAATTTTCTTTATTCTTGAAATAAATTCTTTCATTTCTTTTTTATAGATTTGAATATCCTTTCTACTTGTCTGGTATAAGTTTTGAGATTCGTTTATGCCGAATTGTAGAACGATCAAATCAGGACTGAATTCTTGTAAACCACATTGAAAATTTTCTTCTGAAACAGATAATAAATCTTTCATTTCAATTCCCATTCTTGCAATTGGTGAATACGTAATGCCATTTGAGGAAGTTATATTGATTGCATCTAAAAAAGGGGACTTGCCATTAATCTCAGAAATCTGTAATTGAAATTTTCTTGTCTCATTTAAATCTAAACTAACAGAAAAACATTTTTTATTTGGCTTATGAATCTGAACTAAACTTTCTTTTTCAGTCTTTAGAGTTGTTTGAAACTCAATTGTATCTCTACTTCTAAAAATTAGTTTTATCTTAGAAATATTGTTTTTATCTTCTGGAACTTCATGATTTATTGCTGTCTTAAGTATATTAGCTTCACCTAAAAAACCAAGATTTGCATCTTGTGCTGCCCAAGGTTTCACTCTGTAGTTTTCAATTCCTTGTTCTGAATTTCTGATGAAATGATTTTTTAGTGTTCGTTCAAGTCTATAGAAAGGTGGAACTAGTCCCCTTCCCCCATCTCCAAAATTTTTCTGAAAATTTTTCTGTAGTTCTTCTGTAAGAATATCTCCCCAGATAATTGAATCTCCAAAATGTAGAATCTTTACCTCGTTAACTTTATTTTTTTCTAATAAGTCCAACCTATGAAAAAAAGATTCAATTCCAGTTTCCAGTCCAATTTTTAAAAAAGGAGTTTTAGCAGTCTCTTGTTGAACATCATTTTCTATTTTTTCTCTAGACTCTAAATATTGATTGAATTTTGGAAACAAGGACAAAGAAAGATTATCTAAATAGAAAACTTGGACTAAATTGAAAATCCCAAGTGTTAGAAAAAAACTTAGAAAAAAAACTAGGATTCTAAGACTCAAGGATTTCATTGTAAGGAACAGGTTCAAGAATGCAGTATTTTTTAGAAACTTTTTTTGGAATATCCAAGTGAATGATTTAGATAGTTTGTTTGAACTAGAAAAGAATTGTTTTCAACTAGAATTTTGGAGCATGTCTGAAATAGAAAAAATTTTGCAAACAGCTCAGTATATCTTACTCGACTCAGAAAAACCAGTTGGTTATATAATATATCTTGAAACGATTGATTTCATTGAGATTTATAGAATTGGAATTATTGAATCTATGAGAAGAAATGGTCTCGGGAGTAAATTGTTGAAAACTCTGCAATCCAAAAATAAAACAATTTTTCTGGAGGTTAGAAGTGATAATATTTCAGCGATTCAATTTTATGAAAGAAATGGATTTAAAGAAATTAACAGAAGAAAAAACTATTATGAAAATACAATTGATGCAATTTGCTTTGAAAAAACTATTTAGGAGTTATTAACTATGCTTAGACTTGGAGAAAAGAAAAATCCAAAAATTTTATTTCTACATCCATTTCCATACGACAAGAATTTTTGGAAGTATCAATTCGATCTGAAAAATGAATACTATTGCATCTTTCCTGACTTATTAGGAGCAGGTGAAAAAGGTTCTGAGACTCTTTTCACTTTAGAGGAAATGTGTTTAGATATATTGAATGAAGTTGAAGAAGATAGAATTCATCTTGTTGGTTTATCAATGGGAGGTTATGTAGCACAAAGGATGTTTGAAATTGCTCCCCAAAAATTTCAGTCGTTGATTTTAATGGATACTAAGTCGGATAGCGATAGTAATGAGAACAAAAAGAAAAGAGCTTTGGATATCCAAAAATTAAAAAAAGTAAATCTTAGAGAATATGTTCTTAACACTGTTGAAAATGCAGTATCTATAAAGACTAAAAATGAACGAAAAGATAAGTTAGAATTTCTAATAGATATTTCTGAAAAACAAAACTCAAATGGAATTATTTCTGAGTTATTAGCTATGCAAGGAAGATTGGATATGAATTCATTTATTGAAAAGATTCAAAAACCAACTCTAATCATTGTTGGAGCAGAAGATAAGATCACTCCTAAAGAAACAATGCAAGAGTTACATAAGAAAATCCAAGGCTCAGAATTTCATGTTATAGAAAATGCTGGTCATCTTTCTGCTGTAGAGGATGCAGATAGAATAAATTTAATTCTGAAAAATTTTGTGAATACTAATGAGTAGGTTCTCCTCAGAGGAAAAGTATCAAGAATATTTATTAAATACTCTAAAACTTGAATCTGAAGCAAATAGGAAAGAATTTTTAGAAAAAAGAAAGAATCGCAATTTTCAAGAAAGGAGAAATCTAGGTTTAGTATTATATCCTTTACAACTTAAAGAGACTGAAGTTTTTTTAGAAAAGACATGGAAACTAACGTTCCAGTTTTTCAAAAAAGACAGTCTTGAATTCCATCAAGGAAATAATGTTTTACTATTTGAGAAAGAGAATCCTGATGAAACTGTTTCAGGAACAATTAGAAAGTTAGGCGATACTGAATTAGAAATCATCATTCATGAGGATGAACTCCCAGATTTATTAGAATCAGATACTCTTGCCATGGAAAAGTATTATGATGAATCAGGTTTTATAGAATTAAAAGCTAAGATTGAGACTGTATTTCAAAAAAAAACAGGGATCTATCCATTTTTAAAACTGTTTATGGGTATAAAAAGTGGTAATTATGAAATTGTTAATCAACTTGCTAAAGTTTTGAATGATGAAAAGCATGAACTGATTTTAGTAAGAGGAGCACCAGGAACAGGTAAGACAAGCTCTATAGCTCAAGCAATAAAAGAGATTTCTTCAAAAGAAAAAATTTTAGTGCTAACAGAAAGCAATTCTGCAATTGATGTTCTCACCGAGAAATTAATTCTATTAGGTTTGAAACCTATTCGTTTTGGAAATCCCGCAAGAGTTGATTCAAGGATTTTGGATTCTACTCTAGATGCAAGACTAGCTATTGAGCCCGACTTTAAAAACTTAAAGAAGTATAGAAAAGAGGTTGAAGAAATTTATAGAAAAGCTTCCAAGTTTAAAAGAAATTTTAATCAAGAGGCTAAAAAAGAAAGAGCTGAGTTGAAAAAGGAAGCTAGAGAACTTTCCAAACTTTGCAATGTAATTGAAAAGAATATTCTAAGTAATATATTAGATAAAACTAATATATTATGTGGAACGATTACAAGTTTTGGAAAATCAAGATTGTTTGAACAAATTGAATTTGATACAGTAATTTTAGATGAAGCAACTCAAAGTATTGAACCAAATATTTTTCTATTACCAAAGCCTAAAAAAAGAATTATACTATCTGGTGATGAAAATCAACTTCCTCCAACAATTCTATCATCAGAGGCTAAGGAACTTGGATTAGATAAAACACTTTTTGAAAATTTAACTTTATTATCTAATGCGCCTACTATCATCAATTTGAATGTTCAATATAGAATTCCTAGTGAACAATTTGAATTTTCAAACAAAATGTTCTATAATTCTAAAATTGAATATAAGTCAGAATCCGACTTAATATTAGAAGAGAAAATTGGAAAAGGAATTATCTTTATAGATACATCAGGCTCAGATACTGCCGAAGAACTAGAAGGTCAGAGTCTTTTCAATGATATTGAAGTAAGTCTTGTAGTAAAAATAGTTTCAGAAATTCCAGTTGGTTACTCAATAGGAATCATTTCTCCTTATAAGGCTCAAGTCAAAAAAATTTCAGAGCAAGTTTCAAAAGAAAAAGCAATCACTCAAACAATTGATGCTTTTCAGGGTTCTGAAAAAGATATAATTATCATCAGTCTTGTTCGATCAAATGAAGAAGGTGAAATTGGATTTTTAAAAGATTATAGAAGAATGAATGTAGCGCTCACTAGAGCTAGTAAAAAACTTATTGTCATTGGTGATTCTGGGACGCTTTCTGTTGATTCATTTTATAAAAAGTTTATTGAGTACGTCGAGCAAAAGGGTAGTTATAGGACTATTTGGGAATTTGATCCCTAATTTTTAGCTTTTGGGAATTAGGTCGGTTTGAATTTTACCGATGATTAGATTACAACCTTTTTGTAACATAAATGAATGATTATTAAAGCTGCATACCTCACCAATTATGGAAATAACCGCTTAACCAATGAAGACGGTGTATTATTGCATAATATGTTAATTACTCAGAAAGACATGAAGAGTCCTGGATTTAAAATCCTAGAAGGGGATCGAATTCTACTCTGTGTAGCTGATGGTATGGGTGGTCATGTTAGTGGAGAGCTTGCCAGCGAATCAGTACTTTCTTATATTAGGGATAACCAAGACCAGTTACAATCTGCAAAGACAGTTCGCAAAACCATCGTAGGATCTAAATTTGAATTAAATAGGATTGCAATGGCAGAAAATGCTTATGGACTTGGAACTACTCTATCAGGTGTATTACTTAGAAAAGATAAGGCTTTAGTATTTAGTAGTGGGGACAGTAGAGTTTATCGGATTGAAAAAAGATATCTAGAAAAAATTACCACTGACCATTCTTTAGTGCAAAATTTATATAATGTTGGTGCGATAGATGAAGAAGGAATGAGATCTCATCCTCATAAGAATATACTTAGTTCAGCAATTATCGGAGACTTAAGTCATGAGGAACCAGAAGTTTTCATAAAAGAGATAAGTCTAAAAGTTGGGTCTCAACTTTTGATTTGCACAGATGGACTTTGGGAAAGTTTGAGTAATGATGAACTCATGGATGCTACTTCTAAAGATGGAGATATAGAACTTACATCTACAAATCTTTTAAAATCTTCACTAGAAAAATGGGGAAAGGATAATATTTCTTTTATACTATTTCAGGTTGTGGATATTTAAGTAGAGATTGTGTAGAGAGAATCTCTCTACACACCTCATACTAAGTTTTAAATTATTGGTTATTTTGGACTAACACCAAGTGCAGAAAGTGTTTTGTAGTTGATGTGTCTTTCAGTATCAACTGGAAGTCCTTTTGCTTTTTGAAAGTCATTTAGAGCTTTGAAAGTTGAAGAATCTGCATCTCCATCATTTCTACCTGGATCATAGCCATTTGCTTTTAATGCTTTTTGAACTTCACCAATTTTTTCTTTGGTAGTGTTTACTGCACAAAGTACTTCAAGGAATTCAGTTCTTTCTTCTTTCACCAAAACAGTTTTTGTTACAGTGTCATATTCAGCTGGAATAGGAGTCACAACTTGTTTTTCTGCTTCAACAAGTTTTTTCACAGTTACAGTTTGGTATTCAGCAGGAATCTCAATCTTGCGAGTAGAAGCTGGTTGTTTTTCAACTTGCTTTCTGATAACTTGCTTTTCTTCTGCAACTGGTTCTTCTTTAACTCCAGCAGGAGTTTTTAGAATATCACGTTTAACAGTTTTGTATGTTGGAGGAACTTCTACTAAACAAATTAGGCTTCCGTTAGAATCTTTTTTCCAAGTAGTATAACCTTCTTTGTCTACAACTTTGTCATCTACGCTTTCAAAGACCGGTGCAATTTCTTGAAGTCTTTTAGTTGCTGGTTTAACGACTACAGTTTCTTCAACTGTCTCATAGATTGCTGGAACTTCTTCGTATTTTACTCCTGCTGGTTTAACCATTACTTTTTCAGTAACTTCTTCATATTTTGCAGGAACGATTTCGATTTTTTCAGCAGCAGGTTTTTTTACCATTTGCTCTTGAACTTCTTTGTATTCAGCTGGTGTTGTTACTTGAGCGAAACACTGTCCAGCTTTTGCACCAGGGATGTTTGGTGAACTGTTACCCATAGACTCGGAAACAGAACGAAGTCCTGAAGGCTTATTGTCTTTGCTGTCTTTGCTTTCTTCTGATGCACTATCACCTCTGCTAGAAGTGGTTGGTTTAGCATCAGTATTATCACCTGGTTTAGAATCACCAGTTGCTGGCTTTCCATCAGCAGTTTTTTCTCCTGCTTTTTCTTCAGTTGATTTACTGTCAGTAGGTTTGGTTTCTTTTTTTTCTTCTGAACCGCATGAGATTAAAAATGCAAGAACAGAGATCATGAATAATTGAATAATTTTTCTTAGCATGAACTACTCCTATACAATACATGGAAAGAATACGTACAACTGTAAAGAAAAATTTAAGAAATTTAAAAATTCTTTTTTCTTTACATTAAATAAAAATTTGAAGGTACATATAAAGTTTCAGTTATAACGTTAGGAAACTTCTAAACTCAAATTGTTAAGTAAATTCGATAAAATTAATATCTAAATGTATTGAAAAGTTGACTAAATGAGAAAAAGTTGAATGATACCAAGGTAAACAATTAAAGAGTATGATTTGAGGATTATTTAGTAGAGAAGGTAATCACAGAGATAGAATGAGATTCAATCTATCTCTGAATTAGAGATTATTGTATAAAACTATTGTTCTAGATTTGCACCTTGAAGAAGCTCATCTAAAGGAACTTTAGTTTTAGGAAGGTCTTTCAAATTTGCAGTTCCTGCCGCACCACTAAACTCATAACCGTTTTTGTAATGTTTTTTATCGTTTGGATCATAAAAGTATTTATAATCGGGTCTATGTCCCCATTTATAAACTGATTTTTCAGGATCTTGGTCAATTACTGCTATCTTAGGAGAAATATAACCAGTGATTGAATCAATCTTTACCTTGATACTATCTCTTGTTCCCCAAGCATGATTTCTATAGTCTAGAGCAAGAACTATGGTTCCTTTCTTTACTTCAGAAATCTTATTCTTTAACTCAGGATCAGAAAACACATCACCATCATAAGTGATGGCTGCTTTCTTAGAACATTGTATTAAACCTATTGCTAGAATTAATGTAAGGAAAAACTTCATCTTAGCTCCTTATTGATGATGGTGTAAACACTCATCCAGTCTTGGATCACCAACTGGAATAAGTTTCACTTTTTCGAGACTTTTTAAAACGATAAAACCAAACAATCCAAGAACACCTATTGTAACTCCTAATGAAAGAAGAAAGCTTAGAAAGTTAAAGTTTTCATAGTTACTAGGAAATACTATCCAGAATAGTTCTACAAATTCAGTAAAAAGAATCCAGTAGGATACTTTAGTTAAGAAATCAATATTTCTTTTGTTAGGACGATTCACTAGTAGTAAAAAGGGAATAATGAATTTGATAAACGGAAGAGCAATCGTAATTGGACCCCATCCACCAGTCATTCTTTGTTCATACCAAAAAGTTTCTTCAGGAATATTAGCATACCAAATCAACATGAACTGTGAAAAACCAACATATGCCCAAAAAACACAGAAGGACATCATGAATTTACCAACATCATGAATATGGTTTTCGTTAACAGCATCCCCAAAATAATTATTCTTCTTTAAGTGAAAAATAAATATTGCAAGTATTGCAAAGGTTGATTGGTAGATGCCAGCAAAAATATATACTGCCCACATGGTAGAAAACCAGTGTGGAGTTAACGACATCAGTAGATCGTAGGCTACAATCGAGAATGTTAATGCAAAAACCAAAATAAAAGCTGCAGAAAATTTACTACTACTTTGCGTTAGTTCAATGGATTTAGTATCATCTTGCGATACTGAATTCTTATAAAACTTATAAGCAAATCCAATCCAAATTAGAATAATTACAATCAGTCTAATGGGAAAGAACGGAACATTTAGCCAACCTGATTTATGTTGTAGAAGATGATCGTCTTTGATTTCAGGTAAATCAGTGTGAGACCATTCATACAGATCATGTATCCCTAATCCAACAATCAAAGCTACTAAAATTAAACCATATGGTAAGAATTTACCAAATGACTCTGCCAGTCTTCTAATCGTGATAGACCAGTGGGATCCTGTGATATGACTGATTGCTGTGAAGAAGATTCCAGCAACCGAAATCCCAAGTGTAAGAAAGGTTCCGATAAGCAGAGCAGACCAACCAGCATTCATATGGTGTGCTCCTCTTGGAGCTAAGTGCAAAGTTAAGAATGCAACAACTGCACAAATAGCCCCTACACCGATCATAGCAAAGAGCTTTCCTCTAGTTCCTGAACTCATCTTATAATTGATAAGGCTTTCTTGTAGTTCAACTTTCATCTATATATCCTTACTTTTTTTCCTCAGGAGTAGCTTTTGCATAATTCTCCTGTAACTTGCGAAGATAAAGAACTATCTTCCATCTATCTTCTGGCTCTATTTGTGCTCCGTAAGAAGGCATTAGACCATTTCCGCGAGAAATCACATGATAGATTTGACCATCAGTCATACCCACTGCTAGGTAGGATTTATCTACTAAGTTCATATTGGGAATGTAACTCACTTTAGGTGAGGGTCCAACAACTGGTCCATTTCCCATGCCCCTTGCACCATGGCAAGGATAACAAAAGGTTTGGTACTTATCTTCCCCTTTTTTATAGTTAGCAAGAGTTGGTCTAATGGATTCGGGAATTTTAGGACCACCATTAGGAACATCAGTATAAGTTTTAATACTATCATGCTCATATGGCTCGTATTCCACTGGAATTGTTCCTTCAGGGGGAATCCTGCCACCTAATTTGTTGGGAGCAGTTGGATCAAATTCCTGTGCTTCTACCGCAGGAGAATCATACATATCTGGGAAGTATTGCCAAGCAGGTGATTTTTTACTACAGCTTAGTAACAAGCCAAAAACTAGAAAACAAAAAACAGATTTAGTTCTATTCATAATTTCTAAACTACTATCATCAAACGATAGTAACTTCCTTTCCACCTAAAGATTTAATAAAATTTACAACTTCATCTTGATTATAGTTAGAAGAAGTTGCAGGGATCCAAAGCGCAAACTTATGGCTTGTGATGTCGGGATGAAGAGGTTTTCTCATCCCTTGACCTAATCTAGCTAGAGCAAACATTACAAAAGCTGCACTAGTTCCTGCAAAAAAAACTGTCGCTTCAAAAGTAATTGGAATGTAAGCAGGCCATGCATTGACTGATTTACCAGAAAAGTTTATTTGCCAATCATGTGCGTGTACTAGGTATTGAAATCCAAATCCCATAATACAACCAAATAATCCCATAAAAAAGCATACCCAAGGAATACCAGATCTAGGAAGTCCCATTGCATCGTCAAGACCATGAACAGGAAAAGGAGTTAGACAATCAAAGCCTTCATAGTTCTTCTCTTTGGTTGCATTTGCAGCTTTTAAAATTTCTGCTGGAGTATCAAAAAGTCCAAAAACTCCTCTAGAGGTTTCTTCGTAAGTGAAGAATTGTTCTTTCTTAAACCAATACATCAGTGATGACCTCCATCTTTTGTTGGCATTACAGTTTTCACTTCAGCGATAGCGATTACAGGAAGTACTCTACAGAATAATAAAAATAATGTGAAGAAGATTCCAAATGTTCCAATTAACATTGCATAATCATAAAACGTTGGAGTATATAATGCCCAGCTAGAAGGTAAGAAATCTCTATGAGTGGACATAACAATTACAAACCTTTCAAACCACATTCCAATGTTCACGAATATGGAAACAGCAAACATGACAGGAATGCTTTTTCTCCAACTTTCTTTCCAGAAAATCTGAGGTGAAATTACGTTACAAGAAATCATAATCCAATATGCCCAAGCATAAGGTCCAAAAGCTCTGTTCACAAATGCAAAACCTTCGTATTCATTTCCCGAATACCAAGCTATAAAAAACTCAGAACCATAAGCATAACCTACAAGAAGTCCTGTTACCATGATGACTTTATTCATATTCTCAAGGTGTTTCATTGTGATGTATTCTTTTAGGTTAAATACTTCACGAGCAATCACCATTAGAGTCACAACCATTGCAAATCCGGAGAAAATTGCTCCTGCAACAAAGTATGGTGGAAGGATTGTAGTGTGCCAACCAGGTAGAACAGAAACTGCGAAGTCAAAACTCACGATAGTATGCACTGAAAGTACTAGAGGGGTAGAAAGTGCAGCAAGAAGCATACAAACGATTTCGTAATGAGACCAAGCACGATTAGAACCGACCCAACCGAGTGAGAAGATTCCATACACAAGTTTTTTTATCTTATGAGTGGATCTGTCTCTAAGTGCTGCAATATCAGGAACTAGACCTATATACCAGAATACTAATGAAATGCTCAAATAAGTGGAAACTGCAAAAGTATCCCAAATCAAAGGAGAGCGGAAATTCACCCAAAGCGGTCCTCTTTCATTTGGATATGGAAAAAGCCAAAATCCTAACCAAGGACGACCAATGTGGATGATTAGCGTACTCGCAGCAGTTAAAACGGCAAAAATCGTCATTGCTTCTGCAGCACGGTTGATCCCAGTTCTCCATTGTTGACGGAATAAAAAGAGAACTGCAGAAATCAAAGTTCCCGCATGTCCAATTCCGATCCAAAATACGAAGTTTACAATGAAAAATCCCCAGCCAACTGGATTATTGATTCCAAGGATATATAAACCTTCGTACATCAAATAGCCAATGATTCCAAGATCTACTACTGTGATTGTCACTGCAAGAATGAATGCTTTCCACCAAAGAGAGGTTGGGAACGAATTCACTGGCTTTAAGATGTCAGTAGTAACCTGCTCGATGGATTTATCGCCCTCAACCAGTGGAACGATTCCTAATTTTTCCTTAACTAATGTTGTCATGGACATAATTATGCATTCTCCTTAGCGTAATTTTTTACTCGAGTCAGGTAAGCAACCTGAGGTTTAATGTTTAAAAAGTCTAAAATTCTATAGGAACGTTTTTCAGCAGAAAGTTTACTCACCATAGATTCTTTGTCGTTTGTATTTCCAAAGCTAATTGCATTAGAAGGACAAGTCTCTTGACATGCGGTTTTGAGTTCGCCATCTTTCAGAGCCCTTCCCTCATTCTTAGCCTTGAATTTTTTCTCTGCGATTCTAGAAGAACAGAAAGTACATTTTTCCATAACTCCACGAGAACGAACAGTGACTTCGGGGTTGAAGGCAAGGTTTCTTGGGGAACGAGCTGTGTCTTTTCCATCTTTCCAATGTTCCATCCAGTTAAATCTACGAACTTTGTATGGACAGTTGTTAGAGCAGTAACGAGTTCCCACGCAACGGTTATAAACCATGTCGTTTGTCCCTTCTGAGCCATGCACAGTTGCAGCCACAGGACAAACTGTCTCGCAAGGGGCGTTCTCACAGTGTTGGCACATAACTGGTTGGTGGCCAATTTCCAATTCTTGAGGTTTTTCAGGATCGCCGATATAATAACGGTCAATTCTGATCCAGTGCATCTCACGACCAACCCTAACCTCATCTCTTCCAACAACAGGAATATTATTTTCTATTTGGCAAGCAACAACGCAAGCTGAACAACCAGTACAGAGAGAAAGATCGATGGACATTCCCCAACGATTTCCTTTGTATTCAAAAGGAGGATTGAAACCTTCCGCTTCCACTTTTTTACCGTTTTTGTGGATCAATGGAATTTCTGATGGAGCTTTTCCTGATTCAGGATTCGCCTTAAACTTATCAAAAGAAGTGCTTTGGATCAGTGGTCTGTCAGCCCATTTGGTTCCCATAGGTCCTTTCTTACTCATTAAGATTGGATCCCCGCTTGGGTTCATCATATGGTGATCTTGAGTACTAGCAAGTTTGTAGGTTTTGCCAGTTTTTTCAATTGTTACTGGAACACCAGCAAACACTGCACGATCATTTTTGAAAGTAACTAGATCAAATGTGTTTTTACCTACACCATTCCCCACTTTACCTGCGTGTGTTCTACCAAAACCAAGTCCAATGGCTACTGTTTCATCGTGAAGACCAGGTTGAACCAGAACAGGAAGAGTGATTTCTTTGTTTCCCACTTTGACTGAAACTACATCATTCGATTTGATTCCCGCAATCTGAGC
Organism: Leptospiraceae bacterium; assembly: GCA_033762425.1. GTDB lineage: Bacteria > Spirochaetota > Leptospiria > Leptospirales > Leptospiraceae > JANRLP01. The sequence goes on along the minus strand of JANRLP010000003.1, from coordinate 17,547 downwards.
ATGTTTTGGTGAAATCGAAACATAATTATCCCAAGTTACTTTAGAGATTGGATCGGGAAGTTCTAGAAGAACAGGATTATTAGCAGTGGAACCATCAGCCATAGCAACAGTTGTGTAAAGTGCTAGAGTGAGTCCTTTGCTTTTGGGTTGGAGTTTAGTTAACCCACCCGCTTTAAAAGTTCTAGCAGCGGATTTAGTCTCTGTTACCACTTGTCCTGATCTTAGAAAATTGACCCAAGGAGTTTTAGTAGTTTTAGCGAAATTAGACTTTAAATATTCATAGAAAGTCTTTTGACCATCTAGTTCTCCATTCGCCCAAGTGATGAGTGAATCTTCAAAGGAACGAGTATTGTAGAGAGGTTGGATGGTTGGTTGTTGAGCAGTGATTGTTCCTTTCACAAGTTCCCAATCTCCCCAAGTTTCTAGGTTATGAGAAGAACTAGCAAGATAAGAAGAAATTGCTGCTGTTTCATCTAATCTATCCGCAAGACTTACTAGAAGTCCCGCCTTGCTTAGAAGGGATTTCCAACCAGCAGTTTCAGGAAGTTGGAAAACAGGATTTAAGCCATGAACAAAAAGCACACCTACTTGTCCCGCCTCTAGATCTTTCTTGAGTTTAGCTAGGTTTCTGTAGTATGTAGCAGACTCAGCACGATAAGCACCAGCATCCACAGTCTTGCCTTCATTATCCAGCATGCTGTTGAGTAGGTTTACAACGATCTGAAGTTCAATAACTTCTTCAGAACTTGCATTCGTTCCACCTGCTACAACTAAAGATTCCCCTTTAGAAGAGTATAATTTTTTTGCGATTGTTTTGATTGTTTCTTCAGAAATCTCTAACTCTTTAGAAATCTCTGCAAGACTGATGTCTTTAAACTCACCGTAAGTATTTCCACCTAGTTCTCCGATTGCTTTTGCAATCGCAATTGCGAATCTTTTAGAATCTCCCGCTTTCAAAGGAACCCTAAGATCAGCGTTGGAACCAGTTACTGAGAAAATAGATTCAGCAACAATAAGTTGGTTCATAGAACTAGAATTTTTGCTTAGATTTCTGTTGTTTGTAAATGCACTAGAAAACTCTACGGGGGAAATCCAAGTTCCGATGAAATCTGCTTCAATGGATAGGACTACCTTAGCTTTTTCAAAATGATAATTTGGAACCAATGCTTTTCCATAAGAAATTGCATTCGCTTCAGAGATTGCATCTAGTGGAGAAATTGGGTCAAACTCTACAAGTTCACCTCCACCTACTTTTGCAAAAAAATCGTTGATGAGTTTTTTTGTTGTTGGAGAGAAAATCGGTGCAGACAGAATTCTAGTTTTACCTTTTGTTTCAGCAAGTTTAGCCTTCACAGCATCGTCTAGGTCTTTCCAAGCAATCTTTGCTCCAGTGCCAGAAGTAATCTTTAGTGGTTCTTTTTCACGATCTGGATCGTATAAGTCCAGAATGGAAGCCTGATCTCTTGCAGAAAGTGCACCCTTAGTAGCAGGGTTTGATGGATTGCCTTCTAATTTCAAAGGACGGCCATCTTTAGTCTTAACAAGGATTGCATTTCCAGTAACGCTTGTGGAAGCGTAATAGTTAGCTAGTCCAGGAGTGGCAAACTCTGGTTTATTTACATAAGGAACAATTTTTTCGGGCTTTTGAGGAATGCAATTAGCAGTTGCAAGTCCTAAGGAAGCTCCCATAAGTTTTAAAAAAGTATTTCTATCAAAGTTCCCAGTTTTAATTCTATCGATGACTGGATCTGGTGAAGTGAAGAATTCTTGGTTTTGAATTTGTTTTAGGTCTTTACGATCTTTGGTTTCTAGAGACTGCCAATGTTGCTTTTTCTCTTCTTGAAAATTTTGGATTTCTGTCATGTCTTCTCCCTTTTACCTGTGACAAGTGGAACAATCATTTGGTGCGTTGTTCTCTCTGTGGCAATTCACACAATAGCCCATATTGAGCGATTCTACTTGCTTGATGGTCTCCATTTCAGCGACGTTACCATGGCATTTTGAACAATCAACACCTCGGGCAATATGCCTAGAGTGGTTAAAATAAACAAAATCGGGTTGGTCATGAACCTTGATCCATTGGATGGGACGATTTTCCTGATAGTAGTTATTGAGTTTCTTTATGTTTGGAGTTTTGCTAGCAACATTCAATTGACTACCATGACAATTCATACAGGTTGCTGTTGGAGGAACAGAGGCATGTGCAGACTTTTCCACCGATTGATGACAGTATCTGCAATCCATTTTATTATCACCCGCATGGATCTTATGGTTAAAAGGAATTGGCTGGTCAGGTTCATAGCCAACGTACTTAGATGGTGATAGTATTAGAAAAGCCAAAGCTGCCACCAAAACTAAAGGCAGAGAAACTTTGAGTATTTGTAGATTCATTCGAGATGAGCCTCAGTTTTTAAATGTTCTATTTTGTTTTGTACTTTAAAATTTTACGCATTTACCTATCCACTCTTTTTTCAAAAAACAAAAAAAAGTTAATCTATTTTGTATTAACATTTACTGGGAAAGCGTTAGCTTCAAATTTTACTTAAAAATCCAAAAAACACTCTGAAATTTTCAGTTTCGATAGTGCTTAAGCTAAGTTAGTTAGATTGTGGAGGATCAAAAAGTAACAAACTTGTGAATCTATTTTAATCTTTATAAATTTTATTGATGAGTTTATTTTAATTGACTATTAGAGGTTTTTCAACATTAATACTGGATACGGTAAAATCATGCGAAAAAAAACTACCCCTAAATCAACTCAAGAGACTGAAGAAGAAGTTAGAACTGAGGAAGATTTAGTTGCTCAAGTGAGTAAAGACCTACAAGATTTAGAATCTTTCAAAAAAAGTTTCATTGATAATAATCGTGGAAGACCGATTTTTATGGTTCGCATTGAACATATTGAAGGTATGTCCATGATTACCTTCATTCACCTTTTAAAAGAAGAGGTGAGAAATTTTTCAGACTCAAAGATTATTGATGTAGGTTTTTATTTTATAGAGCAAAAGAAAAGTCTTCTGATGGGGCTTGCCTCTGGGGTAGAACTTCCCGACGATAATTTCCCAAATATTGATAATGCATTTGGAAGACTTCACCAAGATTATATCAGAAAAAAAATTTGCTATTTCAGTTATGGAATTTCTAGAACACAAAGTAATTTCATCTCAACAACAAATGAAATTTTTGAAGATCTATCAAAGACATCTGAAAAAAATTTGAATGATAATATTGTTCGATGGAGTTGGACTTATTTCAATAAGGCTAATAGCTATATTTCTGGAAGTAATCATGAGGCTATGATCCAACCAACAGTTTTTTATGATTATAAGTTGAAAACGTTTTCTGTTAAGGGTGGTGAGATTTTTGTTGGGGGTGGAGCATACAAGGGTTATAAAGATTTAATCTCAGATATTCCCAAAGACCAAGACATAAAACGAATTGAACTGTTGATACTTGAAAAGTTAATCATTGCTTGTGATAGCGCCCCTGGACTACTAAAATTTAATATATCTCCTCAATCTCTATTGGATACATTTTCCAATCATGAAAAAGTAAATCGTTTTAACATGCTCATCCGTTCTAAAGGACTAGAACCAACTAACGTTCGATTTGAACTTATTGAAAAAAGTTATGAAGAACATGAATTTTTGCTAAAAGACATTTGTAGATGTTTTTGGGATTATGGCTTTAGTTTTGCTGCTGATGATTTTGGGGTAAAAAGTTCCAGTCATCAAATCGTATTAGACTTAGGTGTGATGATCCAAGAATTCAAACTTGACCCGATTAGTTTTAAATTCAAAGCCACTGAAGACAAGGTGAAATTTTTAGATAATCTAGCTTTCATTGATTATTGTAAGAAACTTGCAGATAACCGAGAAGCTGTGATTACTGCTGAAGCTGTGGAAGATGTGGAAACACTTAAGTTTTTATTAGAACATCAAATTTGGCAATACCAAGCTTTCATTCTTTTCAAAAAAGTTCCTCTGGTTGAATATAAAGAGCAATTTGCGGGATGGAAAAATCTTCCTGCTGAAGTAGCATATGAAATTTTATCTAATCCAAAACTTCTAAAAGAACAAAAAAGAACGGGAAATATTTTTGAAATTGCTAGAAAGCATGGCATGATTTAGTTGAAAAATATTTGATTTTTTCCCGTTTTCTTAGCAACATAAGCAAGCTCATCTGCTCTGATGTAGATTTCTTCAGGGCTTTGTCCATCTTCGGGAAAAGAAGCAATTCCACCACTTATGGTAATCTCACGTTTTAGTTCCTTATTGCTCATAACTTTTAGTGCTTCTGCAAAACGAACTGCTGCAACTTGGGTAGAATTTTTCGTAGTCTCTGGAAGAATCACACCAAATTCTTCACCACCTGTTCTACAGATTGTATCTTCAGTTCTGAAAGATTGAGCCATGACTTTAGCAATTTTAGAAAGAGTGAGATCTCCCTCTGCGTGTCCAAAAGAATCGTTATAGAGTTTAAAATTATCTACATCAAACAAAAAAAGACAAAATGGTTTCGCATAACGTTTGCTTCTTTTTAGTTCTCTTTGTAAGGTTAGATTGAAAAATCTTCTATTATAGATACCAGTGAGGTCATCAATGACAGAGTTTCGAATTACTTCTTCAAAAGTATCAAACTCAATTATCTTTGGATTTTTCACCATTCTTCTTGTATGCATGAAATAGTCTAACATTGCAACTCTGAATCCAATCTTTCTACCGAGCTTTTCGTTTAGTTTTTGAGAATGTAGAGTGATTTCTCTCCAATAAAACTCTGCTTCTTCTTCATCAATTTCAAGACTTGCAATGATTTGAAATAGGTCAGAAAAGAAACCTTTATCTTTGGTTTGGCTCAGTTTATCAATTCTATCGAAGATCACCTCTTCAGTGGAGATGGTATCATTCAATATATTAATGATTTCTTGTCGTAGGATTATTTCTCTATTTTTGAGCTCTTCAATTTCTTTTTTTGCTTTTAGAAGTTCATCACGAGAAAGTTTCGCAACCATCTCATGTGCATCAATTGTAGCTTTTGCTTGCATGAGTTCTGAATGACTTAATTCAGTAACCTTTTCGTAAGCATCCATGATCTTACGAAGAAAATCAACTTCAGATTCAATTAGATTGTTTTTCTCAGTAGAACTCACATTAGCAAAAATAATTTCGTTTTACAAGTTGTCAAAAAGAAAAATCTCTCAGTTCTTAATCTTTTCGAATTGTAAAGCTGAGAACTGGTAAATTTTACAATATTAGTAAAATTTATTAAATATTGAGACTAAAATTCTTGTTATTATCGTTTTGCAAGCTCTACTATATCACTAACTTCTAATATTTGCTTTTCATATCCGATTTGAACAGATTTAATCATTGCAAGAGCAACTTCTTTCATTGTAGAAACATGGGTAGGAAAAATTTTTCGTAGTGCAGGGTATGCCCAATCTAGAAATTTATAGGCAAGTTGGGTATTCTTTTGACCCTCAGTTGGATGCATATAGCCAGGGCGAAACGCATAGACCTTCTTAAAGGCAAGCTTCATTAAATCATTTTCCGTTTTCCCTTTAATCCTTGCCCACATCCTGCTACCTTTTTCGGAACTATCTGTTAGCTCTCCTGAAACAAAACAAAAGACCAAGTCTTTACTTTTAGTTACTAAAAGATTAGCAAAATTTAGTGTTAAAGTATGAGTGAGCTTAGTATATTCTTCTTCTGTTTTACCAAATGAAGTTGTTCCTATTGAAAAAAAACAAGCATCGAATCCAATGAATCGATCAGCTATAGAGCTTAGATCATACATATCAGAATGGATTATTTCGGTTAACTTTGGATCTACTCTTCCACAGGTTCTTCTACCAATCACAAGAATTTCTTTTATTTCTTGGTTTTCCAAACACTCCAGAAGGACTCCTTCCCCAACCATTCCAGTTGCACCTAGAATTATAACTTTCATTTAAATTGGATTCTCATTATGTATATTAGAATAATCTTATATTCATACTATACTAATCTCACAAACTCCATAGGCGTCTTGTCCATTAATATCAAGTTTTATTTGCACAAAATGTTTGATTGCACTTGAACTAATTAAATTGTCTTTAGGAATAATCAATTGGAATGGAACTGAGATTACTTCATTTGGTTCAAGAACATAATCATTAAAAGTTATGGTTCCCACTTTTTGAGTTGATTCTTTTACTTTTTCATTAATATTTTCTTCCATTAGCATATATAAGACTATGGAATCTATTGTTGCGGGATATTCTCCACCAGTAAAGGTTGCTACTCCTTTTACACTTTCATGAACCTTTGCTTGAGTCTTTAATAGTTTGACTTCTACTTTGGGAGCACCTTTCCCAACCATCCCTTTTAATGAATCTAAAATTCCCATTCTTAATCCTTATTAGTAACTAACGTTACAAGCAACCAAATTCCATTTGGTATTTGTGACTGAATGTATCGGAGAATATTTATTCAGTCAATTCTTTTTAGTTTGTCCAAAATTAATTTTTCAATGATCTAAAAATCCCTATGCTCAAAGTGAAATTCTAAACTTTAAATCCAACTACTTTCTTTTGGTTGTAAACGATTTGAGGTAAAGAGATGATATCTTCTAGTTCGATTGTATCCAAGACTGATCTGTTTAGTAATTCTCTTGGGCTTAGGTTGACAATTCTTTTTGCATGGTTTTTAAAGACCTGTTCAATTAGATTTCTTGCTGTTCTTGCATTTGCAAAATCAGGATCGTTTTTTTTACGCTCTAGAAGTTCAGAAAGTAACTTCTCATGTGCAGCATCAGTAATTTCATATCCATCGTTTTTACAAATATCGATACAGATTCCACTCAACTCTTCATCTGAAAAATTTTGGAATAATAATGACTTACTAAATCTACTGGCAAGTCCAGGACTTGAGTTCATCAATTTTTCCATTGGCTCTTGGTATCCTGAAAAAATGATTACCATCTCATCTCTAAAATCTTCCATGTATTTAAGAATTGTGTTGACTGCTTCTCTTCCATACATATCACCATCATTCGTATCACTAAACAATGAGTATGCTTCATCAATAAATAAAATTCCGCCGCGAGCATCTTCAATACACTCTTTAGTTTTCAGAGCAGTTTGGCCTAAGTATCCACCTACAAGCCCCGACCTATCTACTTCGATTAAATGACCACTAGGAAGTACACCAAGTTCACGATAGATGTCTCCAATGAGTCTTGCAACTGTAGTTTTGCCAGTACCGGGATTTCCTGTAAACAGCAAATGAAGTTGTAACCCTCTTGCTGAGGATGCTTCTTTTCTAAGTTTTCTAATTCGAATAAAATCAGTCATTGATTGTATTTCATCTTTTATATCTTGCATTCCACGCAGAGATAATAATTTATGGACTGCACTCTTTGGATGATTGGTTTTAGTATCAGGATGCGATAGCAATTCTTTGCTAATTCCATCATCAAATGGGTCTATGGTTAGATCACTATAAATTAACTTTTGATAATCTTCTTTGGAAATTTTTTTTGGATCAGAGTTAGCAATTCTAACACAATGTTGAGCTACTGCACGTTCAAAAACATTTCTAACCTCTCTTGCATTTCCAAAACCCTTGCCTCTTTTCTTGAGGAGAATTTGTTCAATAGCAAAATTTCTATCTTGAGAAGATAAACTCATTTCATGTTTAGTTACCATATTATCTAATAGAACTCCGATCTGTTGATCAGTGAAATCTTCAAAGGGAATGATATTAGGAATTCTACTCTTAAGACCGGGATTCAAATCTAAGAAACTATTCATAAGTCCTGTATAACCAGCAAGAATGATTACTATCTCTTCGCGATAGTCTTCCATATATTTAATCAGTGTATTGATGCATTCTTGTCCTAATGAATCATTTTTATCTATTTTAAGATTATATGCCTCGTCAATAAATAGAATTCCACCGCGAGCTTTTTCGATGATAGCAGCAGTTCGAGGTGCAGATTGACCAATGTATTCACCCACAAGGTCAACTCTTGAAACTTCTGTGAGATGACCTTTTTTTAGAATTCCAATCTGTTTGATTTGTTGTGCGTAAAATCTTGCGAATGTTGTTTTACCTGTTCCTGCGTTACCTGAAAATATTGCATGTAAATTTACAGTGAACTCTTTTAGGGAATGTTTTTTACGTTCAGCATTTACAATGGTCAATGCTAGAATTTGTTTTAAAGCATTTTTTGCTTGCTCTTGACCGATGAGATCAGACTCAAGAATTTTTCCTGCATCACCTTGTTTTACTCCATTGGTAATCGGAGCTAATATATTCATGATAGCTTGTTGATTATTTTTTTCTGCATACTCATATGCATTCATTCCCAATTTATCTTTTAAGTTAGGATCTGCTTTTTGAGCCAATAATGTTTCAACAATATCTTTATATCCAAGTTCTGATGCAATCATCAAGGAAGTTTTTTTTGCATTTGCTTCAAATCCATCTACCTTTGCACCCCAATTCAACAATAGATTGACCATATCCAATCGATTCGAAATACATGCTTGACCCAATGTGGTCACTGGACCTGAGGTTGTGAAATTAGGATTGGATCCGTGTTTGAGTAATAATTCTAAAATTTCTAAGGAGTGTCTAGCAGCAGCATAATTGATTGCAGAGGCAATTGTTGGTAGCTGAAAATTCGGACTCATTCCCGTTGCAAGAATTGCTCTCGTTTCATTTAGATTTCCAGTATCAACTGAATTGATTAGTTTTTTTTGTAACTGCTCAATTGTTTCTTGAAACTTTTCTGGGAGGCTTATGCCTGCAACTTCTGTCATTTTTCAATTCTATAGAATTAATCTTTCTTATGCAATAAATAATATTTAGGAATTAACCTTTAAACTCTGCCTTTACATGTGAGCCATCACAGAAAGGTTTGTTTCCTGAATGTCCACAGCGACAAAATGCAGTCGTTTTATTCTTCAAGGTTTTATTACCTTCTTTATCTTTTACTTCAATCGTACCATAAACTAGCAAAGGTCCGTTTGGTAAAACTTCCATTTGGGTTTTAATTGTCTCTTCTTCTAATTCTACATTTGCATTATGATAGTAAGAAAGAGCACCTGAAGGACATTTATCCACTTGAGCAATAATCTCTTCAGTAGAAGAACCCTCTAAACTAATCCAAGGTTTTTTCTTTGGATTAAAAACTCTTGGTAAGCCCTTGAAGCAAATCGCAGAATGAATGCATACCTTGGGTTTCCAAACAACAGTTATATCTTCATTGGAATATTTTTTTGTTATATCCTTATCCATTAAAATGACCTCAATAGAATGGATATAAATTCTTAACTAAATTTACAATGAATATTTAAGTTAGGATGAATTTTCCCAATAGAGTTATAAACCAACCTATCACAAACCGAATCCCAATCCCACCAATTTGAGCGATCTCACAAAATATCTCATGGACTACCCAAATCCTAACCCCAATCTCACGTGCTAGAACGATCTAACAAAGTAACCCCTTCCCTTCGCAAGGGAAGGGGATTTAACATGGAACTTCTCAAACATAGAAACGTTGGGGTTAGGTTAGATAACGTTAGTTCTTTCTGACAAACAAAAGTCGGGTAGGACTTATGATCCTGAAATACTACGAACATTGTATGTACCTAACTTAATGCCATTGCTTATTATATAAATTTCATCAACGCTAATATCGGGATATGAAATAAATTCCATCAATTGTATTCTTATTTCTTCTCTGGAAATCATAAAATAAATTTTATAAAAGACTTTCACTTAAAACAATCTAAAAGATAATATTCATTGAATAGAAATTTATCAAAGATCAATAGGTGTCCAATGATTCCGAAATTTGAAACTGATTATAATAGTATTTTAAAGAAACTAAATAAGATTGATCCAATCAAATATGGTAGTAGTCGTAATTATATTGATGGTTCTGTTACTTATCTATCTCCTTATATATCTCGTGGTGTTATTAGCACAAGACAGGTATTAAAAAATGTTTTAAGTCGAGGATATACTATTTCCAAGATAGAATCTTTTGTGAAAGAATTATGTTGGCGTGATTATTTTCAAAGAGTAGCTCAAGTAAAAAATATCAATGAACCTATCAAACAAGAACAAACACCTGTTTTCAATTATGAAATTTCTTCAAAGGTAATCCATGCAAATATTGGCATTGATGGTTTAGACAATGCAATTCAACAATTGTTTGAAACAGGATATATGCACAATCATTGCAGAATGTATATTGCATCACTTGTTTGTAATATCGCTAAATCTCATTGGTTTCATGCTTCTCAATGGATGTACTATCATTTGTTGGATGGTGACTTTGCAAGCAATGCATGTAGTTGGCAATGGGTCTCGGGAGCTAATAGCAATAAAAAGTATTATGCCAGTCAAGAAAATATTAATAAATACACTTATACAAATCAATCCAATACTTTTTTGGATAAGAGCTATGAAGAGATTGAAGTTATGCAAATACCAAAAGAATTATTGGAAACAGAGAAATTTATTTTCACATTGGATCTTCCGGAAAATAAAAATATTCAATTGAATCCTGAGCTTCCCACATTCATCTATAATTATTATAACCTTGATCCCCACTGGCATAAAGAGAAAGAAAGCAATCGCATATTATTATTGGAACCTGAATTTTTTAATAAATATCCCGTGAATAAAAAGTGTATTGATTTCTTGTTGGAGCTTAGTAAGAATATTGATGGAATTCAGATTTATACTGGTTCGTTTTCTTCCTTAGTTCAGGAATATAAACTTACAAATATTTATTATAAAGAACATCCATTGAATACTCATTACTCGGGAAACAAAGAAGAAAGAGATTGGTTGGTTGAAGAAGTGAAAGGTTATTATCCTTCTTTTTTTAGTTATTGGAATAAAATTGAAAAGAACATCAAAAAATTACAGTATGAATTAGTATAAACTATGAGTAAAATAGGAATCATATTCCCACACCAATTGTTTGAAGAGAGTATTCTTCTCTCAAAATGCAAAACAATTTATTTAATCGAAGAATCTTTATACTTCAAACAATATAATTTTCATAAACAAAAAATTGCATTTCATAGAACAAGCATGAAATTTTATGAAAACTATCTTCAATCCAAAGGTATCAAAGTTATTTACATTGATTCTTTCAATGAATTAGCTGATGTAAGAAAATTAATTCCTAATCTGAAAACTAATGCCGTTAGTTCTATTGAGTACATGGATACAACTGATGATTGGCTAGAACAAAGAATCACAAAATCTTGCAAGATAAATAATATTGAGAGAATCAAGAATAATTCTCCTCTATTCTTAAATTCTTCTGAAGAACTTAAATCTTATTTTTCTGAAAAGAAAAGAATGTTTCAAACTGATTTTTATAAACATGAAAGACTAACTAGAAATATTTTATTAACAAAAGACAAAAAACCAATTGGGGAAAAATGGACTTTTGATGATGAAAATCGTCTGCAATATCCAAAAGGAAAAACACCACCAAAGACTAAGTTTTTAAAGCAAAACAATTTTTATATAGAAGCAGTTCAATATACTGAAAGATATTTTCCCAAAAATTATGGAACTCTCAATTCTAATTTTATTTATCCTACAACTTTTACAGAAAGCAAAAACTGGTTACAAGAATTTTTTAGTTCTAGGTTTACAGAATTCGGAGCTTATGAAGATTCCATTGTTGCAAAAGAAAATATACTACATCACAGTGTTCTATCCCCAATGATGAATGTTGGTTTATTAACTCCAAAGTTTATCCTTGAAGAAACAATTCAATATGGATATGAACATAAAATTCCTATCAACTCTTTGGAAGGATTCTTGCGTCAGATTTTAGGTTGGAGAGAATTTATTCGTGCAGTGTATGAATTAAAAGGAAGAGAAGAACGCACAAAAAATTATTGGAAGTTTACTAGAAAAATTCCAAACTCTTTTTGGAAAGGCACAACTGGAATCATTCCAATAGACAATACAATTACAAAAGTTTTGGAAACAGGTTATTGCCATCATATAGAACGATTGATGATACTTGGAAATTTTATGTTGCTATGTGAGTTTGATCCTGATGAAGTTTACAGGTGGTTTATGGAATTGTTTATCGATGCGTATGATTGGGTGATGGTGCCTAACGTTTATGGAATGAGTCAGTTTGCTGATGGAGGTTTGATGGCTACTAAACCATATATCAGTGGAAGCAATTATATACTAAAGATGAGTGATTATAAAAAAGGAGAATGGCAAGAAATTTGGGATGGACTATTTTGGAGATTCATGCATGTTCATCGTGATTTTTTTTTGAAAAACCCAAGACTCGGAATGTTAGTGAGAACTTTTGATAAGATGGCAGTTGCGAAACAAAAATTACATTTGCAGAATGCAGAACAATTTTTCCAAAAAGTTTTAATATGAGAGAGCCTATATTATCATAATACAATACTATCGTGAGTAGATAGTATTTTAAAATGATAGTAATTTATTTCAGTTTTCTATATCCAAAACTTTTTTTAATAGATTTTTGGAAGACGGACTTGCAGATTCTAGCTCTTCGATTAGATTTTTTAGTGTGCTTGAGCGATATTTTCTTTCTAAATCAATTGCTCTTTGGTTTTGGTAACCAATAATAGAAATTCCTACAGTGAATAAAATTCCCACCATCCAAAGATTCCAATTGAACTTTTTGTTGATATCATCAAATCGTTTGTTTACATCGTCAAACCGTTTATCCATATACTTGTGTATGTCTTCAAACCGCTTATTTACATCATCAAAACGTCTGTTTACATCTTCAAATCTTTTGTCCATGTATTTATACATGTCTTCAAATCTTCTATTCATATCTTCAAAACGCTTGTCCATAAAACTGATCAAGGTTTTAAGATCATCCTTTGTGGCATGGTTGTCTGTTTGGGTGCTTGTCTTCATAGCCATACTTTATTTTCCCAATCCAACTTCTCAAGTCAAATCAAAAAATCCAGTTCGCAAGAATGATTTTTTGTTAAGTTTTGCGTAATTCGCATCTTTCAAGTAAGACAATTATTACTATCGAATAACGATAGTAATGCCTAAGGTTAGTAATGATACTACTTCAAACCTAACCCCAATCTCACGTGCTAGAACGATCTCACAAAGTAACCCCTTCCCTTGCGAAGGGAAGGGGATATAACATGGAACTTCTCAACCATAGAAATGTTGGGGTTAGGGAGCAAACGTTAGTCATCTCTATAAAAGAAAAATTGGACACTGAGACACTCGAAGTGACTCGCCAGACTGGATTCCATAACTTCTCATCCGCCCAGTGCATCAAAACATATAGCCAGTGCGTTGCAACGCACTGGCCAGTCGGTAGCTACCGACTGGCTTTACGAAAACACACACTACATAGTTGGTTACAAACGACTGGCTGATAAATAAAATCCCAAAAAGCTATGGTCCAGAAACACAACGGACAAAATTGTTATTAAACATATTGCTGTAGTAAGCAATACTATCACTGAAACTTACAACCCAAGCGCAACCACAACTAGCAGCATCAGGAGTGGAACTCCAATAAACGTTGGCAACTGTATTTGGAAAAATGGTAGTATCTATACTGGGTGAGGTAGACCGATTTTTGTCAACAAGAGATTGTAACTCTTTTATTGAGGGTAGTCTCCATGTCTTGCCAGCAAGAGTTAATCCACTACAAGGATTGAGAGCTAAAGTCCATTGCATTGTAGAAGCTGTTCCAGAACAGGTTCCATCATTGTTTTGCCCAAAAGAACACTTTTGCCAGATAAGTCCTGTAGCTTTATCTTTCACCGTTCCATCCCCATTGTCACTGAAAGAAAGAGTCTGAGATTTCATCTGCCCTGAGACACATCGAACACGATTATTATTTGTCTTATTGTTGCTATTTAAATAACCAACATTGAAAATTACAAACCATGCATCGATTGAAGTTATAGAGTTGGAAGTAGAACTCCAATAATCTGCAGAAACAGTATTTGGAAAAAAACCAGTGTTGATAGCAGGATTAATAGTTCCATAATTTGGAAGAGTTTCTAATTCTACTGAAGTTGGCAATCTCCAAGTTCTACCAGCTGTTGTAAGTGATGTACAAGTAGTTCCAGTAGCTGTTGCCCAAGTCATTGTTGTTGCACTACCAGTTACACAACTAGCACCGCTTTGTCCAACAGAACATCTTTGCCAAAGAAGACCAGTTGCATTGTCCATCACAGTTCCATCCCCATTGTCAGTATAACTTCTAGTAACTCCATTTTGGGTTTCACCATCCTGTCCTGTTCCTGAACACGAAATTAAATTACCGGCTCCATCCCAACAACTTGTCTGCCCCGACTTGAGTGGCTGGTAAGAATACGTAAACGTTTGTATGGTTGGGGTCATACCTGTAACGAACGTTGCACACTTGATGTCAAGTCCTGCGATCGACCAAATATGAGTTGGAGTCCAAACAGGTGTTGCACTGGTTGGATCGGTGCCATTGGTTGTGCATCTAATAACTCCACCAGTAGCTGTTGTGCTAAAGTTAATCGTTTGAGGAGTGTTGTAATGACCAGAAGCAACACTTGCAACTGGTATCGGTGCTGGAGGTAAGGAAGTTGTTCCTGTTCCTGTTCCACCTGTTGTCCCAGTTCCTGTATCAGTTGCATTGTTGGTTGTACCTCTGGCTCCCCCTTGCAATGCCAAAGGAAGCAGAAGAAACTTATTGTCCTTCTTTTCTGCCTTTGGGAGCAAGCTCATGATGATCCCACAGTTTTGCAAGAGCAAAGATATGAATAGAATCATGGAAATAGTTTTGAATGATGATAGCATTGCTCTCGTGTTGTGAGAATAAATATGTGTTTTTGTGTTTTTCATTGGGTTCTCCTTTATTCAAATAAAACTAGATCGACTCTTTTTCGATACTTTGGGTTCGATGTGTTTGGGAAATTGTTTGTGGTTGTGATAACAATTTTGCTATCACTCACTCCATACTTTGTGAGAAGTTGTTTCACTAGACTTGCTTTTTGGAACGTTAGTTGCAATGCTTTCTCGGTTCCTTCTTCAGAATGAGAAATGAGTAAGATTTTATAATCCTTGAAAAATTGTTTATAGGTTTTCGAAAAACTTTCTAGTTTCTTGTCTTCGTCTTTCGCTAGTTTTTTTTCAGATTCAAACAATACAAAATTTTCTTTTGCATGGTCAATCTTGTCCACATAATGAGAATAGTTCCTAAGCACGGGAATTTCTACGAACTCCTCTTTCTTTTCTGGTTTAGGATTTTTTAATACTAGCCCACCCCCACAGGTTTCAATCTCCACAGTGTATGTGATTACACTTGCCAAAAATCCAAGGAGGTTCAAAAACAAATCAGTAATTGTAACTGTGTTTTTGAATCTAAGTGTGTTGGACTGAAATACCTTTGCTTTTTCTTCCTCACTGAGTTTGTTCATAGGAAGCAAAAACAAAATATTATGGATTCGTTTTGAATAAAGTAGATTGCACTCGTTTTCTGAACTTCCTAGTTTGATTGGATTTTTGCTCTCGTTTTCTACCTTGCTCACCTGAAACCGAAATGGTTTTTTTAAAACAGTTGTACTGCAAGAAGCTAACAAAAACAGAAATATGACAGGAATTACTCCCAAATAAAAAGATTTTTTCATGAACAATCGCTCACTTTTAGCTTAAATTCAAAGCAAATACATTTTCTGTTTCGCTTTTATACACATATTCTATTTAAGGCGTAATTTTGTCATTTAATTTTTGGGCTGAACTTAAGCACTCAAAGTGCGGTCACTGAAGTAACCTCATCTTTTTGCGGGATATCGAAGTGACTCACCAGACTGGATTCCATAACTTCTCATCCGCCCAGTGCATCAAAACATATAGCCAGTGCGTTGCAACGCACTGGCCAGTCGGTAGCTACCGACTGGCTTTATGAAAACACGCACTACACATTTGGTTACTACCGACTGGCTTTATAAAAAATTCGGTCACTAAGTGATTGCGAAGCAATCTTATCGAAGTGACGACTTCAATACCCGTTCTTTTCGTACTTAAACAATTTGATGTTGTTCACAGTTCCATCACTTCCTGATGCAGTTGTGATGTCAGCACATTGGTTGGTTGCATTGGGATAAGAATCATTTGCAGTGGATGCAGGAACTAATTTTCCATGTCCTTGGTAAGCACCGATGTTGGGAGTATAAATGCACTCTTCATTGGAATTGCAAAGCCCATCATCGTTGCCCTTCCAGTCTCCTAAAATTTCTACTGCGTTTCTAAGAATCACAGGACCATACAAATCCAATGTGGGTCTTGCAAGATTCAGTGGACAACGCAATATATTTCGTAAGCCGCTTGCATCAGACTTGCTAAAACTCCAATCATAGAGTTGGCAATTTGTAGTACAACGACCTACTAGGCTTGGGTGAGGAAATGCATTTCCCATAGAAAGTGCAATGGTTCTATAAAAATTTTGAAAGTTAGTCCAATTACTTCCAATGGAACCTATTGTAGCAATTCCCGAAGAACTAAAGGATGGATTCACTGAGTCAGAATTCGACTTAGGAGTTCCGCTGATGAATGGATTGTTTCCCGATTGGAAGTTGATGATTCCAGGAGAAACAAAATCTGATAGACCAGTTGCAATACATGAATTGTTAATTCCGTCTTCATTGAAACCGCTTCCAATGCAATTATTCAAAGAAACTCGTAGGGTTCCCATAAATCTTCGATTGCCTCCAGCAGTACCTGATGACGCAATCTGAGAATCAGAACCTGTATTATTATTATTTGAACTTAGATTCAGCAAAGTAGTATCGATCCCACCAATGGTCATAGATAAACCAGTATTAGAACCAGAGTTATTGTTAGTAACCAATGAATTCATAAAATAGTTTTGGGTTGCACCAGCAGAAAAAGTAATACCTGTTAGCGAATTTAAACTAGAAGTTAAACTTAAAAATTTATTATTGCTACTGGATGCACTACTGAATCTAATTCCATTTATATTATTTGAAGATGAAATTGTGTTTAAGAAGATATTAGAATTACCACCTTCTAAACTCACACCCTCATCATTATTGTTAAATGAAGAGACTCCATCGAAAATATTTCTTGATGCAAAATTTGCAACAACTAGTCCTTTTCCCATTGCTGCTGAATTGTTTGCAACAATGAGATTCTTAAAATATGAAAATATAGAAGTTGTTCTAAAATTAAATAGGCTAACACTAGTATTATAAACTCTCAAATTTCTCCCTACAATAAAATTCGGTCCACCAGTTGTATCTATTGCTAAACCTAATCCACCTGCACCATTGATTCTACCTTCTAACAAAGTAAAATGATTAGAATTATTACTAACTAAAATATAACCACCTGAATTTTGAGTTATTTGTATTTTGGGATCAACAACAAAACTCAGTTTTGGGGAGTTTAAAAAACATGTTGAATTAATATTATAACTCCCAGTCCCACTTGTAAAAGTAAAAATTGTATTTGTTTCTCCACCTGTAATAACCAGTGGACAAGCTGCGTTGTT
>JANRLP010000002.1:0-10383 GCA_033762425.1 Leptospiraceae bacterium | reverse complement strand
GGAAATCAGTTCTTCAGTCAAAAATTTATTTCGTAGCTATGTATTGTTTATTGAGTCTTTCAAGATAATTGTTAAATGATTTTTCATTATCAATTTTAAATGTTTTTAAAATTGGCTCATTGATAACAAAAAAACTTGCCTTATGATCTAGAACATCAATCATCATATTTGCTAAATAAATTATTTCAACAAGCTCTTTGTGTTGTGGCTCAGCTAAAAATGGTTTATGATGATACTCTACTGCAGCAATCAGTTCTTCGGGAAAATTCCACTTGGATAGAAGCATGGAGCCAACAGAAGCATGACTTGCTCCAACAGTAAATTCTTCTAAGATTACAGAATTATTCTTTTCTTTATCCTTTAAGTTTTCTATTTTAAAAGCAATCTGACCATCGATAGAAAGGATTATCAACTTTCCAATATCATGCAATAGACCACAAGTAGAAGCAATGTCAGCTAACTTAGTCTTACCTGCATCTAGGCAAATCATCTTTGCAAAAAAGCTACATTTCTCTGAATGTGCCCAAACTTCTTCCGCCTTTTTGTACTTAGATTGAAGGATTTTATTAACCCCAGTAACATAAAGCATATTCTTTAAGTTCTTCAGTCCAACAATTTTGATAGCAGAGGTAACTGTTGTAGCCTTGTTCCTTGTAACAAAAAAAGTAGAGTTAGAGAGTCTAAGTAAATCAGCACTGAGTCCTGGATCCTTTTCCACTTCAAGACTGATGAGGGATATCTCAGTGTCTGGTTTGTTGCAAAGCTCTAAGAGTTTTGTGATGCGTTGAGGCATAGGTGGTAAGTTTTGGATTTCATCCAAAATCTTAGCATTAAACTTAGTGTTTGGAGTAACAGGAACAGCAGTTCTAGGAATGCTTAGTTTTACAAGAGTCTTATCAGGATCGAATTTCATAGAAAAATTTTCTTTTCCAATTCCTGAGTTTTTAAGCAAAATTTGGGTTAGGATAAGTCCAAGTCCCGCACTCTCCGAACTATCCAACATATCTGCAAATGCTTCCGAAAGATCATTATACTTTTGTGAAGCTTCGATCCTTGCATTGATCCTTTCTTGTTCCTCAGGAAGAACACCTGCATTATTTTCCACAGTGATCAACAGGGATTCATTCTGAAGTTTGATTCTAGTTTCGATATAGAATTCAGCCTTGTTTAAAAAAGCTTCCTGTTCGTGCCATTTCATGGTAACTTCTTCAGAAAACTGCTCCATTCCTTTTTGGTAATGATTTGGATTTAGAATATCTAGGTTTTGTCTTTGGAAAAAAAGTCTTTTTGCATTGGCTTTGATTGCATTGATCCAAATTTCTTTCGAAATTGTGAATGCTATCTCTACTAAAAACTGCTGGTCAAAATAGCTGAGTACTAGTAGAAAAATATTATAAAAGTCCCTTAGACCTTCTTCACTAATATATTTTTGTCTAATGGAAAATTCTTTTCCCTGAATGATTTTATCGTATGTTTCTGTGGTTGGAATCATGAAAGTTGAATGGATAACTCCATAAACCGTCAATTTATTCGAGCCATAACCAAATGAAATCAATTTTTTTTGTCTGAGTCAAATATATCACGGATTTTGTCGGGTATGCAGTGTAGAATAGTTTTTATCAGCTTTTGGAGGTTTCTCATGAAAGGAAAAAAACTAAAATCAGACCAAATTTCTTTGCAGTCCAAAGATTTACCCATAATTCAGGATTCAGAAGGGAATAGTGTTGAAATTTATGCCTGGCTAGAAGAACTCTCAGCAAGCCTAAAACTTGCGACCAAGCCCAATAGACAAAAAAAGGCTGTTTCTAAAAGAAAGAAACCAAATAGGAAAAAGAAAAGAAAGGAAGCGAAGATTGAACTAAAACAGCTTAAGTTTCATTTTTAATCAAGGGACTAGTCATCTAACGTAAAGTTAATCACCAATCTGTGGGACATTTTTACTGGTTTTCCCTTCATATCATGTCCAGATAAAAATCTAACTTTTCGAACAACTTCCTCGGCAGCTCTGTCAAAACCAAATCCTGCTTTTCCTGAAACAATCTTTGCACTAACAAGATTTCCGAGTTCATCAACTCTAATAAGCATTACTAGTGTCTTATCTCTAATGTTTGCATCCTTTGCTTCCTTAGGATAGTATTTTTTAAGGTCAAAGTCAATAATAGGAATGGGAGGTTTGGAACCATAGTAAGAATATAAAAGTCAGCAGAAATAGATATTTTATAGAAAATTTCTTTTTGCTGTAGTAATTCAATTCTTCACTCTTTCTTTTTCTAAATTATCGCTCTATCAATCTTGAATACTAAATTTAAGAGGCAATCGATGAGACATCTTCACTGGTTTGCCTTTGATATAACCTGGTGCAAACCGAATTCTTTTAATTACTGTCTCTGCTTCGGAATCAAAACCATAACCAGCTTTTCCTGAAACAATTTTATAGCTAACTAGGTTTCCAAATTCATCAACTTGAATGAACATCACTACTAACATATCGGTAATATTTGCATCCTTTGCTGCTTGTGGATAATACTGTGCAAGATCAAAGTCAATGATCGGTGTTGGAGGTCTATCCCCATTATAGGAAGGTATAAAACCATCTTTATCTTTTCCATTTCCTGAAATTGCATCCTTTAGATCATCATCATTTGGATCATCCTGATTTTCATTTTCTCCATTAGTCCATTCTTTTTTTATGACTGGTGGAGGCTCAGATGTTGTCCCCAAAAGTTCGGGCGGAATTTCTTCTAAGATATCCATTTCTCGGTTAATTGTGCTTGAGTCAAACTCCTCATTAGTTTTCCAATTGTTAGCAATATAATATCCCGCATATACTGATACATGAAAGAATAAAGACCAAAGTACAGCTAATGGAAATAAATATTTTATGACAAATTTTTTCTTATAGTCTTTATAAAACTCTTCACTCATTGATTACCTCTTCAAGATAAATTCAAATATAGTTTCTAAAGCTTTGTGAGGTTTATCACTCATCCAAAGTAAAATTGATAGACATTCTATGGGACATCTTAACCGGTTTGCCTTTGACATAACCTGGTGCAAAGCGAGCTCTTTTAATTACTGTCTCTGCTGCGGAATCAAAACCATAACCAGCTTTTCCCGAAACAATTTTATAACTAATAAGATTTCCAACATCGTCCACTTGGATTAACATCACTACTACTTTATCAGTAATATTAGCATCCTTAGCTGCTTGTGGAAAGTATTGCTTTAGATCAAAGTCTATGATGGGAGTTGGTGGTCTATCCCCATTGTATGAGTATAAAAAACCATCTTTGTCAGTTCCATTTCCTGAGATTGCATCCTTGAGATCATCATCGTTAGGATCATCTACTCCTTCTTTTTTTCCCTCCACCCATTCTTGTTTTTCCACTGGTGCGGGATTAGAAGTTGCTCCCAAAAGTTCGGGCGGGATTTCTTCTAAGATATCTACTTCTTGGTTCAATGTGCTAGAGTCAATTTCTTCGTCTGTTTTCCAATTGGTAGCAATATAATATCCCGCATAAACAGCAACATGAAAGAATAAAGACCCCGCCACAGTTAATGGAAATAAATATTTTATGACAAATCTTTTCCTATAGTCTTTATAAAACTCTTCACTCATAGGTCACCTCTTCACAGAAAGTGCAACTCTAGTTACACCAGCTTTTCTGATTAGACCCATAAGACTCATAATCACTCCATAAGATAGTTTATCATCTGCAGAAAGTGTTAGTCTCATATTAGGTCTTAGTTTTGAATCTCTTGCAAGTGTTTCTGCTAGTCTCTTTTCAGTTACTTCTGAGCCTTCTAGAAATATCTTTCCATCTCTAGTCATTGCAACCTGAACTGTTTTTGCAACATTAGGATCTGCTGCTTGTACTTTTGGAAGATTTATGTTGATTGATTCTTTTTTAAGGAAGTTTGCAGTAACCATAAAAATCACTAGAAGAACTAAAATAACGTCCACCATGGGAGTGATATTAATAGCATCTATGATTTCATCTTCACTTGATCCACCTGACATCGCCATAATTTTACCCCTTACTCATTGTACTTGCTAAAATTTCTTTTGATAGTATATCCAAGTTTTGGCTAATCACTTTTAGCTTTTTAGAAAAATAATTATTTACCATAACAACTGGAATCGCAACAAAAAGCCCCGCAGCAGTTGCAAGCAGTGCAACCGAAATACTTTGCATCACAACCTCAGCCCCTGAACTTCCCAGTGAACCTAAACTTTTGAATGCTTTGATAACCCCTAGAACTGTTCCTAAAAGTCCTAAAAATGGAGCGTTATTTCCCAATGTAGAAAGAATCGGAAGACGTTTCTCTAGTTCAATCCTTTCTGTAATCATCTTTCCCGAAAGTAGTTCATTCAAACTCTCTGTTCCTGAGTTATAATGTTCAGCAGCAAAACTTGCAAACCTTGCATAGACGCTTCTAGGCTCTCTTGCTTCAATAGCAGTTAGTCCAGAAATTTCTTTCTTTCTGAAACTTGTAATCAATTCGGGAATAATTACTGAATCATTCTTTACACTTCTAAAAAATACCAAAGTTCTCTCTACACCAACAGCAACTGCTATCACACTAGCAAATCCCATTAACCAGAAAACTGCTTGCTCACCAAATTCTACTATATCCATCTTTTTCTCCTCTAATTTAGACTGTTATTTGTTTGACGATTACAATTTACTACACAAGAAGTAATGCCCTTACCTACAGAATCTGTAAAAAGTAACTGAGTGTTTATCTTTTCACAACTTCCAACTCTAAGTGCAGTATCCCAATACGTTTTTTGACAATTAAACGTACATTCTAAGAGACTATCACTGGGTACCTGTGCCCTAGCTTGTGGATTACTAGGAAATTTAATATTGTTGATTGATTCAGTACAATAAGCTGAATATGTACTCAACCTCCCAAGAGTTAATGCACTTACAGTATATTGCTCTTGGGTCAAAACTGCACTGAGCACCTTATCTCTATCAGGTGCTTTGATGATACAAGCTCCCGAAGAAGTTGTAGAATTAATACAAGCAGTTTGAGGATTTGGTGTTGGTCTAGCTAGATAGAGCAACAAAATTCTGTTCCTATAACTAGTTTGATAATCTTGTTGTGAATTTTTTTCACTATTATTGCACTGCAATACTATCGCTAAAAGAGAGTATAAGAATATTCTTTTCATTAGAATCTAACCTCCATGCCTATGTTGAAGAAAGGACTCTTAAAGCCAGATCCTGGTGGGCGAAGTAAATAAAAATCATCTTGTGGAACTGGGTTAGTTCTAGAATAAGGTCGGGATGAGTCAAAGTTTTCTCCTTGCTTATTCTCTCTCATGAATATGTTAATCACTTCTACATAAAGATTCATATAACCCCATTCATAGTTCAAAAACTTATCAAATCGAATATCAAACCTAGCGTATGGTGCTTGCCTTCTTGAATTTATATAATCATTGTTGTAAGGATTGTTCGAATAAGTCGGATTCCAATATGTTTGGTTATTGGTGGGATTTCTAAACTGACCTCCATCATCCCCTACAACTGGTGTATAAGGAAACGCTGTTCTATAGATCCACCTTCCACCAATCTGATAGTCTTCATTGATTCTCCAACCATAAACAACACTAAGTAGATGAGTAATGTCATTTTCGAAAATGATTTCTCTAGTATTTGGAAATAAAGAGCGAATTCTTGCTTCTTCACCAGAAAGTGGAGCCTTGCTCAAATCATAGTCGGGACTATATTGATTTCTATTTCTGAAACTTTGTGACCAAGTATAGGAAATCCATCCAAACCAGTCTTTTGTACCGGGTCTATTGGATTTTTTGATAAACAACTCATAACCGTGAGCCCAACCAGATCCTTTGTTTGAATAGTTCAAGGAACGATTCGTAACAACTGGTTTAGTTACCCACTGTGCTTTATCGGGATTTAAACCAAAGGCTTCCGAAATGAAGGGATCATCTACGATTAAGTTTCTAAATTCTTGTTTAAATACTTCTGTTTTGAAAGACCATTCATCAGTTGCTTGTAATTCTACCCCACCACCATACTTTCTTGCTTTTTCAAAATCAATGTTTGGATTGCCTGATTCACGAGAAATTGCTTGGTCAAAGAAAGGATAACGAAAATAATCCCCCGCCCCACCAAAAATTGTGAGTCCCTTGCGGATTCCTTCAAACTTATAAGAAACCAATCCTCTAGGTCCAAAGGCTCCTTTATTAGAGTAGCCAACAAAATCATACCTAGCTCCTGGCTCAATTCTCAAATTTCCAAAACTGAATTTAAGAGTGGAATATGCATTAGCGTAGTTAGACTGAGTTTTTTGAGTGATATCTCTTTTCTCAAAATCAGGATTAGTTGTATTATATGGGTTTGGTGAAAAATTATTCGGATCACGTTGTTGCACTCCAAAACCAGATACACTATAGCTAAATACTCTATACTCAGTTCCTGCTTCTACTTTTAAAAACTTAGCCACAGTCCAAGAAAGATCTTGCCTAAGTCCAGTATAAGGTGCTTTAGCTAAAAAGTCTGCTTCAATGGAACCAAACTTAACGTTAGTTTTTACAATTGGTTCGTAGTTAATGAGCGTTAGGCGATTGTTGAAATTAGTTCCCGGTGTCCAAGTATAACGTAAACCTAATGTTCTAAAAGCCTGCCCTGCTGCAACTCTTGCCCCTGCAACAGTGCTCAATACGTCTTGAGTAGGATCATTGATTGGTTTAGAAGAAAAGTTTGCAACAAAGTTATCGTTAGCAGTTAATGATGTAAACGAAATCTGATGTTGTGGAGTAAAATTATATACAAACTTTACATTAGAACTATTGTATTGTGGAAGTCTGATGCCTTCTGGAATTAGTCCTAGGGATCCAATCGTTTTGTCTAACCAACCTACCTTTCCCCCAGCAGCAAAATATCCTTTACCATTGAATATTGGAGTTTGGTACATCGCCTGACCTAATAATAGAGAAAGAGTTGCTGATGACTGACGCTTTTTAGTAGTCTCTGTTGATTCTATCTCAATTACCCCACCTGTAGCATTCGCAAAATTAGCGGGATAAGCTCCAGTATAAACATCTATTGTTTTGATTAGATCATTATGAATCACTGAATTGATGCTATCAAAATGAAAGGCATAAAAAATCGGAAGATCATCATAAAGATATGTGTTTGTATTACAACCAGAACCACGAATCACAAGCCCACCAAGACAAGAAGTATTTCCACCACCAAAAAAAGGAGGTGCAAAAATTCCAGGAAGAGTTTGCAATCCATTCAAAGCTTCGCCTAACGTTCCAGGCATACGTTTGATTTCATCGTATCTAACTTTATATCTTGAAAGAATTGTTTTATCTTTCTGACCTTCTATATCAATGCCACCTTTGGGTTTTGCTACTTCATCTGTAAATAGGGTGATCACTTCCCCTTCTTGGCTTACAGATTTTTTCAATTCTTGGATACCAGAGTCTCTAAGAATTCTGAAAGTATATTGACCCGCCTCAGGCACCTCTGCATCAAAATATCCTTCGGCATCAGTAACATAGGCTTTTTTGGTTTCAAAGATTAATACTCTAACATTTGCCTCACCAGCTGATTTTTTTCTGCTAAAGATCCTTGCTCTAAATGCAGTTGCTGAGAGTTCTCCTATAAACAAAAAAAATAGGATCGTAAGCAGGAGTTTATGGTTTAAATTTATTTTTAGCGAGTTCATTGAAGTTAAAATACCATGGTAGTTCATTAGGGGTTCCTTGTTCGTAATAGATTCCTATGCAAGCAATTGGATATCCATCGAAAGGGCAGTTAGTTCTTAAAATTGCAATTGAGCAAAAATCTAAATTTCTTTGCATCTGGTCAGTGAATACAAAAAGTGGAGGTTGTGGAGGATTTCCACTTGGACAAATTGTTTGGTTGTTAGGATTTGCTTTTAAACATTCATCTCTACAACTTTTCGCTTTAAAATTTACAGCAGCATTGATTTGAGACTGAGCATTAACTAGTGAGACTTTGCTTTCCGTTGGCAAGCAGTTCCAAAGTATCAAAATGAGTATAGAGAACGTTTTCATTTTTTCTTAATACCTTTCTTTGGTTCTTCAAAAACAGGAACTTCTGTTTTAAGACTTACAACATCCCCACTTACTTTTACGACGGAAACTGTTCCCAGTGGAAAATAATAATGGGTTTCATGCCAGATATTAATATTCACCATACTATCACCACCCGATACCTTTTGCACTGCTTGACTCAAAGCATACTCTATATTTAGTTCAGGAGATACGGGTATGAGTCCTAATAGAAAAAAAGTAGAGGACTCACCCTCACTACTTTCCAATATTTTATATTGATTGGATCTGATGATTGTTGCCTGAGGTGAAATAGAAATTTCTCTAACTCTGCCACCCCTTTCCACAATTCCTCCGAGACAATTCAAAAGAAATAGAATAAGAAAACTAGCGAGGCTTTTTAGCATCTTTCTTCTCAACCTCTACAACTGTATCAAATTTAATTGCTTCAGCTGAAATTCCTAGACGATTTCTTGTAATAAAAAAGAATACCGATCTATCTGACCAGTATCTAATATTAATCAATGCATCTGCATCTTTCTTTTTGATTGCTGAATCTATGATGTCATCTATTGGAGGTTTTTTAAATGGAATTCCAAAAATCGCGACATCCAAAGTGATCCAAGATCTTTCTTCTTTGACGGGTCCAATTACCTTATATGGTTTATCTACTACAGGAATATTGCTTGTTGCGATCCCAGCACTTGAGCTAGCACAATTCAAAACCAGTGCAATTAAGAATACGAAAATAAATTTCATTTGTTATACCTCTTTTTTTTTAATAATGAATGAATCTTTGCAAGTTTAGAATCTTTGCATTTTAGTTTATCCAAAAGTTCAGTGAGCATTTTTTTTTCTAAACGAAGATACTGAATTAAACCTTCGATCCTCTCAATGACTTTTTTTGGGGGTTTTATGGAATGAATGCCTTCTTGGAGAATTTCTTCAAACGGTGAGTAGCTATTTAATTTCACTTTGATAGAATTTTCCAAGCCATCATCACTCAGCCGAATGAATTCTTTTCTGCTTCCGGGAATTCGAATGGATTCTAAAAAACCAACCAATTTTAACATGTTCAGATTTGTGGAAATACTACTCCTACTCACACCCAATAGCCTAGCGATTTCTTCAGGCGAGAGCGCATCCTCGGAAATCATGAGAAGACCTACGATCATGCCACCAATTCTAGGAAGACCATATTTCTCATGAAAAAGTCCAAGCTTCTCAATGAAACGATAAGTCTCTGGAGTAAGATCGAGCGTAGATTCCTTTTTCACATTTTGCACAATAATTATTTTGAAATTTCAGTCAATACTAAAAATTCAAAAATTCTGAAATTTCAGTAATAACTGAAATTTGAGAAACATCGTGCAATCTGCAAATAAACTAATTCAAAATATCGTTTAGTGCAATTTCTAATGTTTCAAATTGAAATGAAAATGTATTTTCTTTCAAACGTTTCGGAAATACATTTTGTCCTTTTGTGATTACTTGGGCTCCTTCACCAAACAAAAGTTCGATTGCGAACTCAGGAGTTCTAACAAAGCTAGGGCGATTTAAAACTTTAGCTAGTACTTTGGAAAATTCTGAATTGCTCAAAGGATTAGGTGAAGTTAAATTGAACACTCCATTCCAATCTTTATTATTAATAATAGTAACGATTGCATTTGTTAGATCATCTATATGAATCCAACTCATGAATTGCTCACCAGACCCAATTGGACCACCTACAAAAGCTTTGAAAGGAGGAAGCATTTTTTCAATTGCTCCACCTTCACTTGATATTACTACACCAATTCTAATGATGGCTAATCGTGAAACGATAGTATTTGCAAACTCAGCTTCTTTTTCCCAATCATAACAAAGCTTTGCAAGAAAATCGGAACCATTTGGACTATCTTCCGTAAACTGCTTAGAGCCATCAGGCTCAAAACCATAGTATCCAATTGCCGATGCTTGAAGATATAGTTCTGGTTTATTTTTGCACTGAGAAAGATTTTTCAATAATTCATTTGTATAGTCAACTCTAGAAGTTCGTAGTTTATTCTTAACTTCCTCTGACCATCTAGAACCAACCACTGATTCTCCCGCAAGATTTATGAGTACATCTAGGCCTTTCAGTTCATTCGTTTTTGGAACTGATGTAGTCACTAGCTTCACATTAGTAGAATTGATAAATTCTTTTGGTGTTTTTTTTCCACGTGAGAATAAAATTACTTCATGATTTAGAGTTAATAATTTTTGGGTTAGAGCCTTACCGATAAGACCTGTTCCACCACAGATTGCAATTTTCATTATGACCAACTTTTAAAAAATATAAT
>JANRLP010000001.1:0-25751 GCA_033762425.1 Leptospiraceae bacterium | reverse complement strand
GTTGGGATTATCTAATATATCAATTATGAACTTTTTATCTTTTGACTTTAAAATTTTTGGTCTTCCTGTTGAAGGTTTAGAAACAAGACCATCAATACCTTTTGTGATATATCTTTTAACCCAATACTGTAAAGTTCTCTTTGATATTTTTGATTTAATCAAAATGAATTTTCGATCTAACCCATTCATCAAATCAAATATTGCACTTAGTCTTTTGTAGTTCTTAAAACTTGGTGTGCATTGAAGTGCAGTTATTAATTCACTCTCATTACAATTTTCTTTTAGTAGTCTTATTATTTTTTTCACATAACTTTTATTTTATAAGGCTTATTTTGTACAATCATTAAGTGAAAAAACGCAAAAATTTTTGAAAATGGGTATATACAAAATCTTATTGTAAGAAACACAATCTAACATATCGAACACAACATGAAGATGCAAGCAAAATGATTGAACATGCGAGAAGATATGTTCCTAAGACTGCTGAATTTGTTATACTAGCTGATGGTTTTTATGATTCTAAAATAATATTTGAAACATGCAAGAAAGTGAACGGGATTTATGTAACAGTTGCTGATAGTGCTAGAGTGTATGCTCCCAAGAAAAAACTCTATGATAAAGGAATTGCAAACAAGAAGAATTCAACAAAACTGATTATTAAAAAGGGTGAAGAGAAATATACTCGCCAACATATGCGATATGCTTCATCTGAATCAGGAAATAAGAAAGACATATATAAAGTCTATAGTGAGATACTTGAATTTCCCAGACTTGGAAAAATTCAGATAGTATATTCATGGAAAAATATTCCGAAAAGGAAAAAGAATTCTGAAAGTTATAAAATTCTACTTTGTAATGATACAAAGATCGACAAGAGAAAAATCGTGGAACTTTATGCTTTGCGTTGGCAAGTAGAAATATATTTCAGAGAACTTAAAAGTGAACTTGGACTATGTGATTATGCAGGAAAAAATTTTGAAGCACAAGAAAGATTTATTGATGTTTGTTTACTCTCTTTTTTATTTCTTGAATGGAGTCGATTAAAACTAACAAAAGAAGAAAAATCAAAAAAAATCAAAGGAGAAATTAATCGCATGAGAAGTAGAGGTATTATCAATCTTCTTAAGAAAAATTATTGGACAAAATTTAAAGATGAGTTTGGTCACCGACTAAAGAATTCTGAATTAGCATTCATTTAATATGAAATTTATTGACAAAAAGTACAACTTTTTTATATTGACTAATTTTGAATATGTGTATTTATGGCTCATTAAAAGATGATTATTTGCTTGATTTGTTTAATTTGTTTTTCAGTTTTATTTATGCTTTTTTTGAACATAAATTTTACTGTAATCATATTTCAAAATTTTATCGGTTCAATTAGTGAAATTAAAGAAGAGACATCCATTAGATTGTAAAGAAGACATCAATGAATAGCAAAATAAAAAATAGGATAAATATTTATGAATAAAGAGGGATGGCTAGATTTATCAGCAAGTTTTTTATTCTTTATTGGACAAACAATAATAGTTGTTTTTTTGTTTGCATTTGGATATTGTTTATTTACCTTAGTTTTCTTATTTTTAGGAATTCTAAATGATAATCTTACACTAGTAGGTTCGATTTCTTCTGGTCTAGGAGTTCTTGCATTTTATTTTTTTTTGAAAAGAGAAATCTTTCCAAAAATTGAATTCTTGGTTGATTTAAAAGTAATTGGACTCCATAAGAATGGGATACTTGCCGAGATTGAGTTGATTCTTAAAAATGTTGGACTCAATAGATTCGAAGCTTATAATTGCACTTCGGCTATATCTTGGATCGAACCAGAAGATGATGTCATAATTCATCTCGACCAAAATTTTATAGAATATAAATTCCCTAGACAATTAGATTTGCCTATAGACTCAAGTAGGATTAAAATGATCCCTACTACTTGGGGATATTTTTTTGTCGAATCTGGGGTTACACAAATTCTCAAAAAATTGATTATCATCCCCAAAAATGCCTCTTACATATTGGTTAAATCAAAATACCATTACAAACTACCACTAAGAACAGATTTTCATACCTCACAAAAGGTCATTAAGATCGATAAGAATTTTGTATGAAAACTATTGTAATCCTTTCTGACGGCACATGGCAAGGAGAAGACCAAAAATCGAATAATGCTAAAACTGATCACCCATCCAATGTTGTATTTACAAAAGAAAAAATACTTGATGAGCATCCTGATACTAAAATTAAACAATGTTATTACTATGATGAAGGAATTAATGGAACAAATTTCTTTTCAAAAATATATAACGGTATGACTGGCAATGGTCTAGACCAAAATATATTAGATTGTTATAAATATTTAATTAATAATTACGAACCTGGAGATCAGATTTACCTTTTTGGATATAGCCGAGGAGCCTTTACCGTTCGTAGTCTTGCGGGGATGATTAGAAAGTGTGGTATCTTGAAAAAGACATTTGAATCAAAAACTAATGATGTATGGAATTTATATCGCTCTGGAGATAAACCAAATTTTCGTATTCCATCCGAATTTAGGAAATCATTTTCGATTGATGGAGAAGTAGATACCGAAATTAAATTCATTGGTGTTTGGGATACAGTTGGCTCATTGGGGATTCCTTACCTCAGAAGTAATAATTTTACTACCAAAAAATACGAATTTCATGATCATGAATTGAATAAATCTGTTAAAAACGCTTTCCATGCAATTGCAATTGATGAAACCAGAAAACTTTTTACCCCAACACTTTGGGATTTTATCCCAAAAAAAGGACAAAAAGTTGAACAGCGTTGGTTTGTGGGGGTTCACGCAAATATTGGTGGGGGGATTTCGGATCGAGAATTATCAGATATTAGTCTTGAATGGATGTTGAGCAAAGCTAAGGAAGTAGGTTTAGGACTTGATAATTTTTCTGATACCCTCTCCTCAAATCATCTTGGGAAAATTGCACATGCTCATTTTTTATTCTCTCTTTTTGATAAAAAGGAGCCTAGAGTGATCGGTTTTACATTTGATGAACATACAAAGAGTGACATAATCGACAAAAATCAAACTCTTGATCCTTCTGTGACACTACGATTTCAGAATGACCCTAACTATAGACCCACAAATCTAATAGAATACATTTCTAAATTCGCTTTGTTAAAGTCTGACTTCCATCAGTTCTAGGGTAATAATGGATATTAAAAAATTGAAATTCAAGAGTTCAAAAGAAAAGTATTTTTAGAAATTAATAATTATTAATTGAGAGTGATATCTCAAAAGATACTTGGTATAACGGGAATGGTGGTGGCGAAGTTAATCTAACTGAAAGTGAAATTGCAGGAATAGATGGATCAGGAAATTGGGTTCTTCAAGGAAATGGACAAGATCTAACTATATCAGTTAAAAAAGATGGTCAAGGAAGTCTTGAACTTAAAGGTTTTGGAAATATTACCATTAAGGAGAAAAACGGAGAAGGCTTACTTTGCAAATAATAGATCGGGGGAGAGATGGTATGAATGAGAATGCTGAGCATAGAGTTTATTTTCTGAGTGACGGGGCACCAAAAACAGAAAAAGTCATACAAGCAATCAAACAAAATATCAATCAGCAATTAGAGAAATTATATTCTGGTAAAATTAAAATTTCTTTTCATACATATCTTGAAACTGAAAGTAAAGTTACAAAAAATGCAGTCGTTCTCTTTTTGGCATCAACCGATGTTCATGAGAATACTCAATTGATAAAACAAATTGAGTTGGTTCAATCAAAAAATTTATTTCTACTTGCAGTTATGTTATTTGATGAAAAACAGTTTAAGAATTATTTTCCTGAAATCTTATATCCCTACAATGCTTACCCATTAAAAAATGGAGGGGCTATCCAGGAAATAGTTTCCGAATATATTCTCCCAGAAATGGGACTCACTGAAAAAGATAGAAAGGTATTAGTTAGTTACCGCAGAACCGATGGATTTTTTGCCGCATCACAATTGTTTCATGAATTAGCCGAAAAACGTTATTCAGTATTCTTGGATCAATACAGTGCCAAAAAAGGCATGGACATTCAAAAGGAAATAAAGAGGAATCTCCAAGACAAAGCGTTTATGATTTTTCTGGAAACGCAAGATGCCGTAAAGTCTCTTTCTCCGTGGATAGTAGAGGAAATAATGTTCTCAGCACAAAATCATATTGGGGTATTAATAATTTCTTATAAAACATGGAAGAAAGGAAATAAGCAATTACCCTCTGAACAGTTTCCCGGAACAGCAGGACTTCCAAGATTAGAATTACAGACTGATGAATATGAAGACGATTATACGATAAAAGAAAATGCAATGGAAAAAGTTTTATCAATGATAGACCTCTGTCATAGTGATGTCTTACTACGTAGAAGGAAAGACTTTTTCTATGGGGTACAAAAACACTTGGAAGAATTTGGCGTCAAAACTCTTACCTAGGAAACTGGAAACTAGGCTATTATCATAATTTAAAAATCTTCAATGGGCTAATCGGTGTTGTTCCCAGAATCCCTAAATTGGAAGACCTATTTGATTTGGAACTTTATGGGAAAAAGAAAAACATTGAAGGTCCTAAAACTTTAGTGCATGGACATACTCTTCAAACGAAAACAGAAAAAGAAATAATCCAATGAGCGGCAAATCCGAATAATGTTTCCGTAATAACCTTTCCTGAATTTGCTAAGAAAAATATATGAGTGGAAAATTAAAGAATCGCTACATTTTTATATCCGCCAGTTTTCCGAGTAAGGAACAGGGAGTAGAATATCTACAAGATTTTGTCCCTATGTTAACTATGGATGCAGTCTCGGCAATTTCCAGAGAGATATTTCAAGCAGGTGGAAAAATTGTAAATGGAGGTCATCCTACAATTCTACCTTTTATGTATTCTATTGGCGAAGAATTTAAATCGAAGAGGAAAAAAGATTTTCCCTTAATTTCAGTTTATCAAACCGAATATTTCCGTGATAAACAAACCATAAGTTCAAAGAAATTATCTAAAAATAAAATCGGGGAGTTTATCTGGATACCGGAAAGCGACAATCCTCCACAGGAAGAAAAAGCTAAGAGAGAGGATGCTCTTGCCATCATGCGCAACGCGATGTATGAACACAAAGATATAGTTGCCGGAATTTTTATTGCAGGGATGAAAGGTATCAAAGATGAGTTTGATTTATTTCAAAAATCTTATCCTGAAAAGCCTTTTTATGTAATTGGTTCTTGTTGAGGAGCTGCAAAAGAAATTGCTAAAGACTTAGTGAAGAAGCCGAATTCTTATCCAAACAGCAAATACGTAAACGCAGAAGAACTTCTTAACTTGGATAGCTTTCCTTTACTTGCTAGTAAGATTATTATGGATATTGCATATCAGATCGAAGTGTATAATCAGGGCGTTACGAAATTATATCAAAAAAAAGGAGAAAACTAACATGAAAAAAATAATTATATTTGCCTCTTTATTTTTTTTAAACATTTATTTGCAGGCGGGAGATTGTGAAAAAAATGCACCGTGTACTTTGCCAAAAACGTATGGCATAACACCCGGACTAACGTATTTAAACGGCATAGGTGATAAAAGTTATTATGAAGAAATGGGGGTAACGACTTTTGGCACAATATATTCTAAAGAAAGTGCTAAAGTCAGAAATTCATTGTTTGCTTCCTTAACTGGCTATGTAAGTTTAAATATGGCTAGGCATTTTCTTAAAAATAATTACTATAATGTTGTACCATTGAATTCCATAAATACAAAACCACCTAAATTTGACGAAATTTGGGATTACATCATTATCGGTGCGACATTTGGAATAAATCAATCGAGTGATAGAAAAGCAGCTTCGTATATGGCTGGAATTACTTTAGGGTTCCTTACAAAAGAAGAAACACTATTTGCCATTACCTATGGCGGTTTTTATGATACAGTGAAAACAATGCCATACCCTTACAGGGAAAATTTTTATCATCCTTTAATTCCTGCGACCAAGTGGGGTACTGTAGATCCAAGCTTTATGGAATATCAGATTCCTTTAGTAAGTAAGGAAGGTTTTTTCAGAGGAGTAGGTTTTACCATATCTAAAAACATAAATTTTAGCTCAGATGAAACTCCTAAAAAAGATGAGGAAACTGTCCCTCCCTCAAACAGTGTGGGAACACCTCCTGCAAAAAGTTAAAAGGCAAACAGTCATTAAGCTGATTAGATTATTTTTTTTGAGTAATAGAGGGAAGGATTTTATTTCTTTAAATTCTTTGAAAATAATCTAAATCAAAATGAAAAAGGTATTTGTTAGTTCTACTAGTCGGGATTTGCATGAATATAGAGAGATTGTTATCAAAGCAATTGATAAGCTAAAACCTAATTTTATATCAATCGGAATGGAAAATTTCGGCGCAAGGTCTTTAATAGCAAAGGAATACGATGAGCAGATTGTCAGAGATTGCCAAATTTTTATTATTTTAGTAGGTCATCTCTACGGACAAATACCAGAATCAAATGAAAAATCGTATACTGAACTAGAATTTGATAAGGCTCAAGAGTTTAATATTCCGACTCTAGTATTTTTTTTGCCAGATGAAATTTCTTTTCCTAATAATTTGCGCGAAGACGATATTAAAAACTCTAAACAAAAAGAATTTCGAGAAAAGGTCAGGAATTCTCATTTAATCAATCAAAGTATTAATTCTCCGCAAGAATGTGCAAAGGAAGTTATCATTGGAATTTTCAATGAACACATGCGAGTTAAAAATATTGAACTCAATCATTCACAATCTGTTCAGACAAATGTAGCTTTACCCAATGAATTTACAAATATTGATGGATCCATTACGCCTTTTCTAGATCAAAAAATTGAACGAGCAAAATCAAATTCTGATGAGATTATTTTACAAGAAGAAGAAATTGACGGATTAATAGAAAGTTTTTACAAAAATGATTTAATAAAGGATAACAAAGGGGGTGAACATGGAAAAACCGCATGATACTTACATTTGCTATAATGGTAAAGAATTGGAAAAAGTTAAGCCTGTTGTGGAGGGTTTAAAAGGTTTTGATATAAATGCTTGGTTTGATAGTTCTAATATGCGTAATAATAGAAGTGTAACGAAAGAAATGGCTAAGAATCTCCAACTTTCAAAAACAATTACAGTTTTCATTGGTAAATCGGGAATAGGCGATATATGGCAAGATGGTGAAATTGATATTGGAGACCGGTTAGTGAAAGAACGAAAAGGAAATTTTTTCATGATTTGCGTTCTCTTAGACAATGTTGACGACATACCTAATTTGGATAAAATTTTAGAACCATACCCAGATCTAAGAAATTTACCAAGAATTGAAATGAATAAGAACGAGACACATCCCTTTGCTAGACTTATATCTGCGATACATGATAAAAAATTAGAAGAAATAATTGTAGAAATAGAAGGAATCAATAAACAAAAATCCGAAAAATTAAATCAATATAGAGAATACTATTTAGAAGGCGATTACTATTTAGCCTACGATTCGACTCTAGCATTATCGAGCGACAAACAGTTCTATGCCTTTAATGAAAGTCTAAAGGCAAATATTCTAACTGATTTAGCTAAGTATGAAATCATTGTACATGGGAACCAGGAAAAAGCTGAACAAATTATTAATAAAGCGAGAGAATTATCAGGATATACCGAAGACAAAATCTACAAATGTATATTAGCACAGACGAATTCTAGGAAAGAGGAAGTATTCCAAAATTTAGAAGTGATTAATTCTACCGAAGAACTAAATTATAAATTAAAATTATTCCTACTATACAATGAAAGTTTTGAAAAGATAAACGCTGAATTAGAGAAATACAGAGAGGAAATACCATTTGACACTACGACCAAAGCAATAGACGCATTTGTCCATTTTTATTTTGAAAAGGATGAAGAAGCACAAAGCATTCTAGAAGTAGCTAAAGTTGAAAACCCGAAGTGGAAGTGGGTGCGATATATTGAGGCACTCATAGAATATTTTAGTAGCATATCGAAACAAATTCGAAAACTGTACATGAATATTCATCCAACTGTAGTAAATCCAGAGCATTTGAAACAGGATAAAGAAAGTCGAATAGCTTTAGAAAATGCAAGAGAGATATTTGCAGACTTAGCAAAAAAATACAACACATCTAAGTATAGTAAGGAAAATTTTCATAGATCAGAAATGCAGCAATGGGAACTTGCTTGCTTATGTATTTTACCTGACAAAAAACTAGAAGCAGAAAATTTAGCAAAATCAATTTTAGAAGTGGATACTCTCAATTTTCCTGTAATCAAACTATCTTATGCTAATGGATTAAATATTCAGATTGATAGACAAAAGATTCTAAATAGTTTCTTAGTTCGAAAGCCTAATATGCAAGAAATCGCAATCCTTGTTGAAAGTTCAGAGACGAATCAGGATTTGAAAGATTCTGTAAAACTCCTTGAAAAATATGAAGAAATATTTAAAGAAAAAGAGAATAATGCAGGGGATTATTGGAATACATTAATGGCTCGCGTTTTCTTAGAATTGAAAGAGATTGAGAAAGCGGAAGAATATTGTAAATCGATCCCTGATATAAATACTCGCTTGGGCTTAGAATTTATTATAACACAAGAGAGAGCACGGGTAGCACAAGACTGGAAGATTTTGGAAAAATTCTTAGAAGTTGCTTTTACACAAACACAAAACCCATTCTATAGTTATTATTTATACCTCGTAAAAATTCGACTAAGGGAATATGATTACATTATAAGCAAAAAAGAAGAGCTTATGAATTATCGCACGATTCCAGCACTTCATATCCTAATCAGTTCCGCAGAGGCAAAGAAAGATTGGTCTCTTTGCATTGACGCTATTCAACTTTATAAAAATCTTAGTGATGAATTACCAGAAAATATTAAACTATTAGAATCCATCGCAAAGTATCAGATGGGCGAAAAAGTAGAAGCATCGTCAGATGCCGAAAAAAATTATCAAGCAAGTAAAAACCTTTCCTCTTTACAAATCCTACTCAATATCTCATTAAAAGAAAATAATAAAATAAATGTGATTAAATATGCAAAAGACTTATTAGAAATAGATGAAGCTCCCAGTCACTACCTACTTTATATAGCTAATTCTATTCATACATTCGGAGAAGAAGGAAAGGATATAGCTCAGAAGTTATGGAGAAAAGCGAAAACAATTGGCTTTGAAGATTCTGATTCAGTAACGTTTGCCTATACATTAGCATTTGAATTAAATTTGGAAAAAGAATTGGATTACCTAAATCAAAAGGTTTGGGACATCGCAAGAGAAGGAAAAGGCAACATACGATTAGTCGATATAGAAGGGGCTATTTCCTTAATGCAGAAAAACCAAAAACAGTTTAGTGAGCTGTATCAAACCTATGAAAAAGGAGAAGGTTCAATTTATAATTTCGCATTTTGGTCAAACCGATTTTCAATAGCGGAAATCTATTATAAAAATACGGAGGATAATAGAAATAATTCTATATTCTTAAATAAATATCCTATTTATAATACCAACACTCGACTTCTAAACACTACTATACCAACAGAAAAGTCGCTTCGAATGGATTTTGCCGCAATTCTGATGGCAGACTATTTGGAAATTTTTGACCAATTAACGAAGGTATTTTCTCCAATTTTAATATCCAGCGATATAGACTTAGTCTTCGAAAAGGAAATAACTAATTTAACTCATCACCAGCCTTCTGCTATAGATCGGGCAAAATATATAGTAGATAATCCAGCTATCCACAAATCAGTGAAACTTTCTTTATTGAATGATACCCCATTAGACCAAAAAGAATTTGAAAAACTCATTACGACAGAGAATGCATTTTTTATAGATTACTTTGACAATAGATTAAATAATTTTAATAAAGAACACTTAGAAAGAGTTATTAGTTTTAGAGATATTATCGACTCAATTCAATCAGAAGTTTCGGACGAAGACTTTTCAGATTCATGTAATTCCCTCGGTAAATATAAGGACCAGGTTACCAATACTCATCCTCCGAAAAGAGCTTCTTTATACTTTCTAGGGAATACATTTTCGGTTATTTATGGGACTAGTCTATTCAGAGAAATTAGCAGTAAATATGAAATTTTCGTAGACCGTAATTATGCAAACGAAGAAATACAATCCTTCCGTGAACAAGAAAAGAAAGAAGAAGTAATCAAAAAATTAAGAAAACTGCAAAGGTCAATTCAACAAAAGAAAGATGCTGGAATAATTAAATTACTGCCATTTAAAGAAGACGCAGTTGATTCAGAAAAGAAAGATCCCTATTTAAAGTCGTTAGCCGTAATATTAGCTGTAAATCTAGAAAAGGAAAATGTATGGATAGATGATAGATTTTTGCAAAGCCAAAGTCTAAATATAAAAAGTAGCATAGACATACTTTACATTTTAAAGAATGCGAAGCAAATCTCAGAATCCATTTTTTTTGCTAATTTATTTAAGCTTAGAACAGCAAATTTCAAATATATAAGTTTAGATTCAATTGAACTTTTGTATCAAATCAAAGCGACTATTTCTACGAGTAAGAAATTTGAAAAAATCAATATAATTGCTCAGTACTATTCATCCTGTCTTCTTAGCCTAGAAAGCTCCTTGAAACGAAAACAAAGAGAAAACAGTCAATACGATTATACTTTTTTAGTTCAATCAAAATCAGCAATCGAAACCGCTTTAATTAAAATATGGACTGATTCAAGTTTAGAAAAAGAAAAAGAGAATATCTCTGATTGGATCATTCTTAAGCTTTATTCGGGAGTAACAGGAACCTTTCACCTAGTCCAACCTACTAATAAAATTGAAATGGAAAAATGGATTAGTGAGGATATAGCAAGTCTCCTGCTAATTAGCTTTTGGTTTTTAGACAAAAAAAACAAATTGCGTGTTGACTACTTCAATTGGCTTTCCTTCCGGATTTTGAATAATAGATTTAAGTTAAATCCAAACCTTATTCCAGTTGTAGCAGAAAATCTTTGGGGGCAACTCAACTTACTCGAAAAAGAATTTAGCGAGTCTGGGAAAGATAAAGAATATAATAGCCTTTTAATTTCTTATATTCTGGATTTACCTTCAGATATAAGTAATATTCTTGTTAGCCGCCTTCCTGAATCCGAATGGTATGAGATAATCACGATTAACCAATTACGATTCCATGTAAAGGAGTTTTATAAGGAAATTAAGAAAGTAATTGATGAAGGGAAAGCTAGTTCTATTTCCGATTTAGATTTAAAAAAAGAATACCGGTTATCGAAAAAAGATAAATTTTTATTTTTGACTATTGAAAACAAAGATATCCAACTTGAGAATAGTTTCTTTCTTCTTTCTGAAAAAAAAGAAACCCTAGAAGAAACGGTGCATGTAATTAATAAAGAATTAGAACAGTCCGATTTTCAAATGCAAAAATTTAAAGAGGATATTCTAAAAGAAGAAATTGGTTCAAAAAGAATTTCTCTAGCACAAGAAAATTATAATAAAGATACTTTTACCTTCTATTATAATTTAAACTTAAAGATTAGAAAACAACTTGAATTTACTTTAGATGAATTAATTCCAATAGATTTAGATAGATATCTTTTCTATATAACGGAACCACATAAAAAGGAAAGAAAGCAAGTATTAAAAGACATTGGTCAAGCAATAGAACAGAAAGGCTTCGAAGAAATTCTTTTGCGAATCTTGGGATTTCCGGGCAGACTTCCTAAA
Source organism: Leptospiraceae bacterium (assembly GCA_033762425.1). Taxonomy (GTDB): domain Bacteria; phylum Spirochaetota; class Leptospiria; order Leptospirales; family Leptospiraceae; genus JANRLP01. The sequence continues at coordinate 14,003 of JANRLP010000001.1, read as the reverse complement.
TTAATTATTCGCGAATTCAATAAAAAAGATGATAATGAACGAAGAAATTTAGTTAATTCTTTACTTTCACAATGCACTTCTCCAATAGGAACAATTCATTTGACCTATCTACTTTTAAGCGGAGGAGTTGATGATAAGAAAGCAGCTATCAATCTTTTAATTAAGTTTTTTACTGAACCAATTAATAAAAGTGTTTTTAAATTATTTCAATCCATCTTATTATTTATTGATTATGAATTTTGCATTAAAGCGAAATTCAAAGGTTATAGACCAGATTTAAAACTATTATTAGTTTGGTTACATTCCTCTCGAATCCACAGTATGTTTTGCCAACCTAAAGCGGATATTGAGATGTTAACTAGTATTTTTACAAAGAAGATGGAAACAACTCTCACAAACCAAGCATTAGACCGTGACGATGATTACTGGAATGACGTATGTAATCCAAGGAGATTGGAATGGGAAAGATTTGTAGTTTATTCCTTAGCTTTTCTTTCCAGAGCAGAACCGAGGCTAATGGAAAATTCTTCGATAAAAAACTTGTTGAATACAATTTTAATCAAGAAGAATGAAGCGGGAGATTTTTTAAGTATATTATTTTATCAAGATACAAATCTTTTAAAAAACAATCTAGGCTCTATCTTAGGAAAAGATCTAACGCAGTTTTTTAATAAATATTTTTCTAAGACAGTCATAACAGATTTAACGATTGATACAAAAAAAGGAATGGTGCAAGACTCATTAATGATCTTACATAAAGATATTACTCTAACTAGAGCATGGCTTTCAATATCCCTGATCCTAGGAGATCAAGATATATATTTAGAGCATAAAAAAAGTATGAACCTCTTATTGTCAAATAACGAAATTCAAGAAAGAATAAAAGATACAGAACTGCAAATAGTTTACATACGTATAGTGTCCTCTCTTTCAAAATATGTTGATGATGTTGATTTAAAGCAAAAACTTCGGGACGATTTATCAGTTATATCTATCAATCTACTTTCGAAAACAAGTAATGATTCTGAATACAAACAAATTCTCCACTCTACAATAGAAGCCTATTATAATGTATCCGTCGTGAAAGGAGAACCGGAACAATCAAGTGAAAACTTTTTTTATCTAATTGAAAAACTATTATCATTTAACCCCAAGTCTGCTAATTATTTGCTTTATTTATTGCAGCGGATGACTACAGAGTTACCGCTAAACCAAATTTCTCATATATACAAAAGTCTTCTTTTAGCAAGAGTATTGTACGAAGATAATTAAATAATTACACAACCAAGCAAGGAAAACCCTCATGTCATTTCTCACATTCAATGAACTATCAGGATACAACAACTTCAGCAAAAGTATTTTATCAGAAGATCATACTTTAGGAGGCGATGCAGCGGATAATTACGATATATTCCTATCTCATTCTTCCATTGATACAAAATACTTTCGAAACCTGAGAAACTTTTTCAGTCAGTACGGGGCTAACGCATACATTGATCGATTCGATGCGAGTTTACCAAACCGCACTTCTGCTCAAACTGCACATATGCTTGTAAATAAAATTTCCAGTTATCGAAAATTTATAGTTCTTGTTACAGAGAATAGCTTAAACTCAAACTGGGTTCCATGGGAATTAGGGTTTGCGCATGGAAGAAAAGAGCATATTGATATTGCCCTCTTGCCTATCTCAGAATATAGCACCGAGGAAAGTTGGATCAATTATGAATACCTTGGACTTTATAATAAAATAGTAAAAAGATTAAATCCACAAACCAACAAATCTCAATGGTGTCTATTTGATGTAAAAACTCAAACGTACCATTATCTTTGGAATTGGTTAGTAAAACCCAAAAAACAGCTCGTTATTTGGGAATGAATTATTGAAGTGAATCCTATTCTCACCTTATTTACTACAATTCCCATCCTAGAAAAAGCCTTTCGTTTTTCTTCTTATAAGTTGATTCGTTTTTGATAAAGCCCTTGCTATCAAACTAAGAAAAAAGAATCGAAAAAAATATCAATCGTGGAGTAAAAATAGATTTATTTTTATATGCTATCCGCTGAAATGTTAATGTTATGATAACTAGGGATGAGATACTAAATTACTTAAAAGAAAACCAAGATCGGTTCCTGAATGAATATCATATTTATAAAATAGGACTCTTTGGTTCTTATGCACGCAATGAACAAAAGCATAATAGCGATATTGATTTAATTTTTGAATTTGATGAAAACGCAAAACATTTATTTGCTACAAAAGAAGCAGTTCGAGAACTTATAGCAACTCAATTTAGCACAGGGGTTGATCTTTGCCGTGAGAAATACATTAAACCTTATTTTAAGGAATCCATATTAAGAGATGCTATATTTATCTGAGAGAGATAGAGGATTTATACTATTAATTCTTGAATCAATATCTAAAATTCTATCTTTTACTGAAAATGTTACTGGTCCGGAAGAATTTTACCAAGATCAAAAAACCTTTGATGCAGTGCTTATGAATTTTGTAGTAATCGGAGAAACAGCCGGAAAATTAGAAGCAAATTCTCTAAAAATATTGACTGAAATTCCTTGGAGGCAAGTTATAGCTTTCCGAAATATTATTGCACATGATTATATGGGAGTTGATCCAGAGGCGGTCTGGGAGATCATTAAATGGGATATTCCCGATTTACAAAGCAAGCTGAATAATAAACTCTAATAATTGTTGAATGGATTACTGTAAAAAATATTTTAACACTTAACAAAGTTTCTGAGAAAACCATTGAGCCTAAATGAAGTAGAACTAATCATCATACAATAAAACTCGGAGAGAATGAAGCTTTGAATAGGATGGTTTAGGAAGATTGACTTTGTTCCAGAGGATATTACGAAAGTTTCATTTTAGATCAAGATATATTGGATGGAGCTTAAATGCAGCAGGAATGGTTTCCTCAAATAAATTCGGATATTTTTATTTCTCATTCTCATAGAGATGAAAAATTAGCGATTACTTTTGCTGGTTGGCTCAATGCTAAATTTGGTTTAAAGTGTTTTATTGATTCTTGTATTTGGGGTTATGGGAATAAATTATTAGAAATAATCGATAGAAAGTATTGTCCAAATGAAAAAGGAGGATACGACTATGATAAGAGAAATGTTTCTACTAGCCATGTGCATATGATGCTCTCTTCCGCTCTCGCTATGATGATTGATAAGACTGAGTGTTTGTTTTTTCTGAATACAAATAATTCTTCTATCTCCCTAGATGATATCGGTAGAGTAGAAAATAAAACTTTATCACCTTGGATTTACTATGAAATTGGAATAGCTCGGATGATAAGAATACGAGTTCCACAGTCTCATAGAAAAGTATTTTCAAAATCATTATTACTTGAAGGAGATGAATATTTGAAAATTGCCTATCCTTTGAATATAAATCATTTGTCTGAATTGACTTTAGATAATTTAATCAAATGGGTAGAAAATTATTCTTTGAAGAACCGAGAGCACCCGTTAGATATTTTATATAAACTAAAATCTCCTTCATAAAAAATTTATTCATCTACTTTGACATGAAGGCTAATCTTACTTAGCTCTCTTTGTTCGCCTGTAAAATACTCAAATGTGCATCTTCCGTAATAATTTTTGCAAAGCTTTTCAATTGTTCTGGATCAGGGTGACCTTGTTCTATAGCAACTCGAACATTCTCCTCTAAATTCCAACCTTTAGACCTTTCACCTTTGTGTAAAAGGTCTAATAATTCCTTCTCAGCCTCTTCTCTTCGTTCGGGAACATGAGCGTAAAGATAAAACCATAATTCTACTAATTCTGTTTTGGTTGGATTCATAGCAAAAGCTTTTTCAAGGTTTTGAATGGCTTGTTCCAATTGGCCATCGACAAATAGTACTCTTGAGAAATTTGTAAATGTATTCGAATAGTTTTCAAGTAATTCAATTGCCTTATAATCTTCTATCGCTTTCTTAAAGTCTTTCTTATTAAAATAAGCAATTGCTCGATAATCATAATACCCTATAATTGTGGGATATAGTTCAATTGCTTTGGTAAAATCTTTGATTGCATTGTCATAATCTGCAATCTTATTATAAATAAAACCTCTAAGACTATAATTGTCAGCATTATTTGGATTTAATTCAATTGACATAGTTGAATCTTTAATAGCTTCTTCATTGGAACCATTCATTTCAAAGGTCATCGCTCTTTTACGGTAACTATTTGAATCTTTTGGATTTAATTCAATTGCCTTTGTAAAATCCTCAATTGCTTTACTGTATTCTCTAATTCCTGAATAGGCAGTTCCTCGGTTGTACCAAAATCTTGCAGGTGTTGGATTCAATGTAATTGCTTCTGTAAAATCTTCAATTGCTTTTTTAAATTCATTCTTTGTGAAATAAATTTCTCCTCGATTGTTCCAATAACTAGCAACTTTTGGACTCAGCTTTATCGCCTCCGAGTAGTTTTGAATCGCATTTTCATATTCCCGACGATTATAATAAGCATCTGCGCAATTCGCCCAATACCTAGAATCCTCTGGATTTAATTCAATTGCTTGAGAATAATCATGAATTGCCTTATCATATTCTTTTTCACTGAAATAGGCATTTCCACGATCATTCCAATGCTCAGGGTTCGTAGAATCTAGTTCTATTGCTCTTGAATATTCTCTGATGGACTCTTGGTATTCTCGGTTAAAAGAAAATTGCTTTGCTTTAGCACTAAGTTCTAATGCTTCTTTTTTTTTCTTTTGTCTAAATAAATCATATTTATCCAAATAGGATGTTTTATCTTTAAACAATAAATCTGCTTCTTGTAAATTTCCGAGAATCAAACCTGCCAAATATTCATAAGCAAAGCCAAGCCCTGAAGGGTCTTTAACTCCTTTTTCTAAAGAAGGAATCTTTTCTCCAAAACTATAAAAGGGTATGTAAGGAAGTTTTATGAACTTTAAAAAGTCGATAGGATTCAAATCTATGGGTAGCCAAGGTTTAAATATTGGTTCTAATTTTTCTGCAAATGTATCTAACCATTCCAAACCTAATTGATATTCCTGGTTCATATCGAAGCGACTTGGAACGGGAATAAATCTTAATCGCATTCTATCTACAGGAAGCTCCTGTTGCGCCATATCAGCATTTTGCGCTATTTGTAGAATACCAGAAAAAGATTGTTCTGTGGCAGTAAAGAGGAGAACTACTATATCTGGAAGTTGAACCGTACAGATTCCTGATATATCCGTAACACCAGTTCGGCTATCAATTAAAACAAAATCATAATTACTCTTCCAATGATTTCTGAGACTTTCAATTGCATTTCCCCCATCTTTCTCGTTATAGAAATGGTCAATATCTAATTTCAATATTTCGGAATAGTATTTTTCTTGTTTCTTTCCAGAAGTGATAAGATGTAAATTATCCCTGTCTACAAAATCGGGAATCCTAATCGTAGATATGTAATCATTCCATTTTATTTCTTCTACTTTTCTTTCCGAGAGTTCTGCGAATATATCTATGAGTCCTTTTTTTGATCGTAGAGTTTCTATATCCGTATAATCCTTGAAAAAAAACTCTAGACCGGGTGCTTCCATATCCCAATCCACCATAAGCACTTTATATCCCCATTGTGCTAAAAGAACTCCACAACTAACCAATGACATTGTGCGACCAACGCCGCCTTTATAGGAATAAAATGTAATTACATTGCCCATTATGATCGTTGCTCTAGCGTTGGTTTTGGAAATTCAATTATACTGGGATTTAGCTGAGATGAATACTTATTATGGGCTTGTGTTTGCCAATCTGATTCCATCCATTCCTTTTTATAATCAAAACTTAAATCCAAGATATCAGCCACATTTATAGACCAATGCCTTATTTCTCTTTGTAGATCAATACTTGGATTATTTATTCCTGAATATGAATGATCTTTAATATCTGTTATTTGTATTTTTTCTAAAACGTATTTTGGGTATCTTTTTTCTTGGTTTCTAATTTTTAAAGGGAAAATTAGTCCAGATGGATTTTGCTGGCATCTAAATTTTAAGTCTTGCTCTTTCTCTAACATAAAAGACATTTCTTTTTTACACCATTCTGATTTGAAGTATTCAGGGGATAGGATTGCAATCATGATCCTAGATTTTATTAAACAATTTTTAATTCGATTTTCCCAATCATCGCCAGAATTCACACCAATTTTATCGATAAAAATTTTAAGATTTCTTTCCCCAAGAGTACCTCCTATTTCTTGTTTAATCAATGGGAATAAGATAGTTCTAACATAATCCGCCATATCATGATTGGAATAACTTATAAAAATATCATACTCGTAGCTCATACAAATAGGATCATCCTTGAACGAAGTAATTTAAGAATAAATAGAATCATTTCAATTTCATTAGTTTCAATACTAATCTTTATAGCAACTAAATCGAATACTCGTATAAAAAAAAAGAATCAAATTTTGCCTTATTGGCTCAATTTCGATAATTTAATCAAAACTTTATCAGCGATCTCAGAGGGAGAATTGTTGTATTCAATATAACCAATTGTTTCAGCGATTCCCGGAATCTCAGTGCTATCTAATCGAATGGGTAAGATATATTCCCGCTTCTCACGAAATGCTCTGGCTTGTGCATTTTGTCTTTCATGATTCGTCCACAACTTCTGAGCATAATTTTGCGATAGTATCATTATACAGTATTTACCAGCCTTTCCATAGATATAAGCTAAGTGCGCATAAAGATCCTTACCCCACAAATCTGCTTCTGGGTCAGTATCATAGAAGATTGATATTTTTCTTTCTTTTAATTCTTTGACAATTTCTTCTGCAATTAATCTATCTTCGCCTGCAAAGGAGATGACGACATCGTAGTCAAATTGATCTGAGTTTTCACTTCCTTTCATAGTGACTGTTCGCTTATTTATTTTTTGAACTTGCTCGTATCCTTTAGCAGTTAAATACAATGGATTCATTTGAAACTCTGCTTTATTTTCAGTCTCGGCGATAAATCCTTGTTCAAGTAACAAGTCTCTTATAAAATTAAATCTACCTACATCGATTCCTAAAATTAAACAAAATCCTTCGCATTCAAAATCGAATCCTTTATAAGTTGCAGGCATATTCCTTCGAATATTTAAAAGACCAATTAATAATTTTTTCACAATCGTTTCATCATCCGGTTCCTCGATAACTTTCAAATTATCTTCAAGTCGATAGTTTTGAGTGTATTCTCCATTATCCTCAAAGTCACCGGTAAGGATTCTGGCTTTTGCTTTTGCGATTGTTTCTTTAGTGAGTAAATCTTGAACATTAACGTTTTTGTATTTAGTATACAATAAAGGTCGTGAAATTGCAGTTATTTCTTTAAAAATGAGTTTATTCATATTCGTTTTGAGATAGACTTCGCAAACAAAAGTGGAAGTCCGCATCGGACTAAAGTCTTGACCATAAAGCATTATATAATTTAAATATTCTATTTGCAGCATATTATTCTCTCAGTAAATCCTCAGTTTAAACTTTCTCTGAAAGAAATGTCAATTATAAAATAAACATATCCTTTGAGACAAGCTCTAGTGTAATCTCGCTGGCAATCGTTAGCTGAGTTGGAAGGAGAATTAAAAATTGCTCATACTCTAGATCTAAATCATTTGTCTGAATTGACTGTATATACTTTAAGACGGTGGAATAAAAGTTATTCTTTGAAGAGTCAAAAGTATCCACTTGATATTTTATATCAAATGGTTTAGTAGAGATTCTAGGGCAGAAAAATTAAATAGCTTAATATTTAACTTTAATTGATAAACGAAAAGAATTAGAAATAAATATCCAATGGGATTAAAAATTATTAAATGTTGCTTTAAGTGTAGAACCAAAAGCTTAATATATTTTGGGTAAATTAAGATGTAGTTACAATTAAATTACTCTTTTCAAATGACTAAGTTTGATTAGAGATTACTTGAGAAAGCTGTTTACTTCAAAGTAAAAGTTTTTACTTGAACCAATGAAGTTTCATTATATAAAGAAGAATTAAAAAAAAAGTGAATCCATAAAAGACAAGGAATGTGGATGAAAACATAATCTTTATTTTTCCATCAACCTTATCACTAAAACGATTTACTTTCATATCAAATTGCAAATGATTTGATTTTGGTCTTTCTATAATTACCCATTCATATAGTTTTCGAAACAATCTTTCTTGTTGTAAAAAATAAGCATCCAAAATCCAAAAAGTCAATAAAGGAACAAGACCCAATATGAGTCGCTCAATATTGATTCCATCTTTTCCAAAGGCGATGACACCAGTTACAATTGTTATCATCCATCCTTTTATTAAAAATGAATTGGAAGCCATTCTTTTTATAACATCTTGGATTAAATCAATTTCTTTTTTGAAAAGATCGATGTCCATCTTATAGTCTTGGTTTGCATCATTTTTTTTTCTTGCAATCATTCTTTACTTCCCTTGAATAAAGTAAATTGAAATGAATTATAAGATTCATGTAAATCAAAAATAGAAGGGCAATCAGGAATTTTTGACTTGGAATGAACTGGGAGAAAAGTTTTAAGCTGATTATTTGTTTCTAAAAGATAACAGAAATAATGACGAAGTTCTATAAAAAAGGAGTAAGCAATGATTTGGTTATTCATGATAGATTTTATATTTGTAAATACGATAACGGAGAATGCAAAGGAATATTTGGTCCATCAATTAACGCTCTTCATAAAAATGATATAATTATAGTTGGGAATATTGAAGGTGAAGAAGTTAAAAGAATGGAAGATTGGTTTTCAATTGAATAGACATCCAAACTAGGAGAGTTAGGTGTATTCCATTGCGGAAAAGTTTCCATGAGGAGAAAAAAATAAATATACAACATTATCCTCCAATTCAGAAATATTAACATGCTTATAATATTTTTCTCCAATTTCTATTCACGAATAAAAAATACTAGACAAAAAACAGAGTTATTTACTAATATTAGTATCCTTTTATGGTATATGTATGATTAAGAAATATTACTTCACTCTTTTAGTTTCATTATCTTTTTTTTCGGGTGTTCATTCACTTTTCTCAGCTACTTTACTTTTAAAAAATGGAGAAGTTAAAAAGGGCAAAGCTGTGATAAAACTTGATTCTATTGTGATGACATTTCCAGATGGCTCAGTGACTGTTTACCCAAAACGTATTGCATTGAAACTCTTGACTAGAGATGACCTATCTGATTCAGAAATTCAAAAGATTCGTAAAGACGAAGAGGCAAATTTAAAGAAAGAGTTGGAAAAAAAGAACCAACAAATTGCTATTATGAATGCAGAGTTGCAAGTTTTAAAATTAAAAATTGAAGCACAGGATTCTACTGCACAAGCTGATTTGGTAAAGAAATTGGCAGAGCTTGAAAAAGTAAGAAAGGAAATACAAGAAGGAAATTATAAAGAAGCGATTCCTTCGCGTTATAGCTCTGTCTGGAGATCTGCTGTCATTCCGGGTTGGGGGCATTTGTATTTAGGAAACGCGCGAGGCAATACCTTCGATAAGATAACTGGTTTTAGCTATGGGGTTTTATTTCTAGTAAGCATTGGTTATAATGCTTCTCTCTATTCCAATGCCCAAAGTAAAAAAGATGCTTATCTATCTGCGTCAAATACTTCTTTGTTCTTTAATTCCTTTTTAACGCAAGCAGGAAATCAAAATGCTTTTACTTATAGTACGATTTATTCGCAAGCGCAAAATGACGCTTATTCGGAAGCAGTTGATAAAGCAAACCAAGCACCAATTTTCATCGCAGGCATATATGCAATTCAACTCATACATTCATTTATTCTAGGTGGAATTGCCAAGAAGCAAGAGAAAGAATTGGATTCGTCACCAAATCCTACGAGTTGGGATTTTAAAACAAGACCAGAAAAAAATCCAATTTCTGGTCAACAAGCACAGTTTTATGAATTAGGTTATAATATTCAATTTTAGTTGAGGAAAATTCTATGATTAAAGTAAACACACTTCTTACTCTCGCATTCCTGTCCATTGCTTCCTGTGTCCAAAAAACTGAATCTCCAGTGGATCCGACCTCGGCTACTGGATTTTTCCTCCAGAACAATCTTTGTGCCTTGGTCAAGATATGTCCACCTACAACGGACGTTGCTCCAGTGCCAGGTGCTTCGGGAGTATTGACCCTCACGGGCATTGGCAAAACAACAGTAACCGTAAGCTGGACTGCGGCAACGGACGATAAAACAGCACAATCCGCAATCCAATACCAAGTGTATTATTCTACAAAAAATAATATTACAGTACTTGCAGACACCAAAGCAAATGGGACAGCCTTTGGTTCTCTTACAGCCAATATCAATACTCAAATCATTACTGGACTTACTCCAAGCACGACTTACTATTTTAACGTTCTAGCAAAAGATAGTGCCGGAAATGAAGTAGTGTATGTGAATAACAATGCGTATACTCTGAATGATAAGATTGTTTTGTTTAGATATTCGAGTACAACTGCTGGAAATGTAGGAGGTAGAACGGGAGCAGACAGTCTATGTTCCACGTCAAGATCAGGTGTCACGATCCAGCCAACAAATATTACTTGTAAGGGAGTACGAGCATTTCTTTCTTTTACAGGAGACAATATCGTTGATATGCCTACTGCCTATGGAATCGATCCTACAAATCCAATTGTATCTGCTTCCAATATAGCTATCTCAAACAATTGGAATGCGTTAGCTACTTCGGGAACAATTTCAAACTCAATGAATGCAGCTGGAGTTTCCACAATAACTTATTGGACGTTTACAACAAGTACCGGTGTTGTAAGTGCAAATAGTTGCAATAATGGAACTTCGAGTGATGGTTTTTCTTATCAGGGTAGTTACGGTAATCAAATTTCCATAACTAATACATGGATAACGAATACTGCTATTAGTTGTGGCTTCACATACACTATCTTATGTGTATGCTATTGATTTTGAAAAAGACTCTATCAATCATTTTTTATTGATAAAGTAACTATTAGAATTCTTTCAATCAACAACTCCGACTTACTAAAAAATTTATTTATAAATTTTTTTTTAATTGACAGTATAGTTTAATCAACTATACTGCCCCCCGCTAAAACAAAACAACTTTACTTTTAGGAGATTTTTAAATGTCTATCGTATTTCGTAACCAACCAAGTATAATCAGTCCTCGAACACTAACTGCAATATGTCAACTTGACCCACCTGGAAATAATTCAAAATTTGAATTCATATTAAATGATATTGTAGTACTCACAGGTATCACCGCTCATGATGCAATTGCACCAATTGGGTATGTGGCTCCTTCTAGTCAAAATTTCCCAGTTCAGGATTTACTTGAAAATGCCTCTGCAATCAAACTAGGCGAAAATGTTCTGAAAGCTATAAATTTAGATTCGAATTCAAGTGATCAAGCTATCTTCACCATCCATGGTGCTCTAGTCTATATAGACACTCTACCCGATGTAAATGGGGTTATCGCGAGTACTAGCATCGACCTAAAGTTGGATTATTATCTTCCTGCGGGGAACTACCAATTTACAGTAAACACGCAAGCGGGTCCAATTCGTACGCCGATTCCATCTTCTCTGGGAAGTCTTTCTGTTTCTATATTGGCGGGACAAGTAGTGACCGGCTTTTCCATCGACAACCTAGACGATCTTTCTGACTCATCCCTATTTATTATTTTATGTGGACAAGATGGTGGTAAGGTTGTTACCCCTAGCAACTCTTATGTGCTTAGCCAACCAGTATCAATAGTCACTGGTGGTACAGGAACTCAAGGTCCAGTCGGTCCACAGGGTCCAGCTGGTCCCCAAGGTCCCAAAGGCGATAAAGGAGACACAGGTAATCAAGGGATTCAAGGTCCACAAGGCGAAGTTGGTCCACAGGGTCCTAAAGGTGATAAGGGAGATACAGGGGCTCAAGGGATTCAAGGTCCACAAGGAGAAGTTGGTCCGCAGGGTCCTAAAGGTGATAAGGGAGACACAGGTGATCAAGGAATCCAAGGAGTTGCTGGTCCAAAGGGTGACACGGGTGCTCAAGGTCCTAAAGGCGATAAGGGAGATACAGGTGCTCAAGGGATTCAAGGTCCACAAGGCGTTCCTGGTCCAGTTGGTCCTCAAGGTCCGGCAGGCACTGGTGAAGGATATTGGGATCCAAATGGAAATAATATATTCTACAATGATGGCAATGTAGGAATAGGAACTTCTACTCCTTCTGCAAAATTGGAAGTACGTTCTGATTCTATGGAACCCTATGTATTGCTAAAAGGGGGAACGACTACCCAAAATTCTCCTGAATTGCGTTTACAACAGATAACCTCAGGAATACCGGATGCTCCTAAAATTACGTTTCAAAATCCTGATGTAAGTCCTACGAATTTTAGTGCCTTAGCGTTTAGAGATAGAGGGTTTTCGTTTGAATATCCAATTGGTTCCGGGAATAGACTTGTCTTGATTACTGCTGTAGAATCTGCTTCTAATCCAAAAATTGGTACTGTTCTCATCAAAGGAGACCTTAAAGTTAGTGGAAATAAATCTTTTATTGCGAACCATCCAAATGATCCAAATAAAGAGATTGCATACATTGCACTTGAAGGGGGAGAATCGGGAACCTATTGGCGTGGAACAGGACAACTAGTCAATGGAGTTGTATCCATTACACTACCAGAGCATTTTAAGTTAGTAACTTCTGAAACAGGAATTACTGTTAATTTAACTCCTAGGGATGAATGTAATGGATTACGAATTGTATCTGCTACTCCAAACAAAATAGAAGTCAAAGAACTAAATAATGGAACTAGCAATGCAAAGTTTGATTATATTGTCATGGGGCTTAGATTAGGTTTTGAGAATCATCAACCAATTCGAAACAAAGAATTGGAAGGGGCATAGGCGAAGGAACAAATGGAAATTACAGTCTCGCGAAAATGGAAAACTGAAAAAAGTTCCATTGGAGAACTTTCTATCAATGGGATCTTCGAGTGTTACACACTCGAAGACATAGAAAGAAATCCAAAAGAAAAGAAAATTTATGGTATGACAGCGATCCCAAAAGGTAAATATGAGATTGCCATAACATTTAGCAATAAATTTCAAACATATTTACCTCTCTTACTCAAGGTGCCGAATTACGAAGGAGTTCGCATTCATCCAGGCAACACAGACGCAGATACTTTAGGTTGCATCTTAGTTGGTTTAGGCAAAGGAAAAGATATGATTACTGAATCTAGAAAAGCATTTAGTGTGCTTTTCAAAAAAATGCAAGCTGTCGCAAAAAAGGAAAAGATTTTTATTACAATCAAGTAATTGAATAATAGAAAAAGATAGGGATTTTTATGGGTTAAAAATACTTGCTCTATACAGAAGAGATCGTCAGTGGTAGCCGAGTGTTATCAACTGACTATCAGGAAAGCTGGTAATAAGGTAAGTCTGTTTGCGAAGCAATGGACAAAGTTGATTTCCAGTTGTACCCACCAATGGTTCGAACTCTATGTTGATTTTTTTTCAATTCTTTTTTAAAAAAATTGGATTAACTGAAACAAAATTTTTATTGTAAGGCTTCTTAGAGATAATTAACGCTACAAGAAGTTTCATGAGTTTATTTGAAATATTGTTAAGGACAAGACGTTTACTCTTACCTTCCGCTACTTTACGTAAGAAATACTTTTGTATATTTTCATCATATCGACGAGCAGTCATTGAGGAGAGGTAAATGAGTTTTCTTAATACTCCTGGTCCAACACCACTTGATGTATTTTTTCGTCGAATTGATTTACCACTCTCATAAACCAATGGTACGATACCAATGTAAGATGATAACTCTTTTGAATTCAAATGTTTACTAAATGAGTCTGTTGCATAAAGGGTATTAATTTTATTTTTCATTTATTTAATATAGAGAAGGCATTATTTTCTTGATATTGTTCATTACTATTTGAAATTTTAAGTAAAAGATGAATTTTGATTTCTTGAAGATATAGCTTCGCT